>NZ_JBIYCV010000006.1:0-381657 GCF_044908085.1 Paenibacillus sp. RC73 | reverse complement strand
AACATCGCATTCATGGAACTTTAGGCTATATGACGCCTATTCAGTATCGCCTTGCAGCCCTTAAAAAAGTTGTTTGATTTACTGTTGACAATCCAAAGTCGCACTCTATATGAGTGCGTGGATTGAAATTGAAGTGGACGAAAACCGATGGGGCCGTGGGCTACGTCGCACTCTATATGAGTGCGTGGATTGAAATTACTAAAGAGGCGGTAACTGTCCCAATTGGTGGCGTAGGTCGCACTCTATATGAGTGCGTGAATTGAAATGGACTATCGCGGTGAGGTTGCGATGATGTTCGAGTCGCACTCTATATGAGTGCGTGGATTGAAATGCCAAGTGGAACTAAAAAGAATGGAATGCCTGTAGTCATAGTCAAATATGTAAGCTGAATTAAAAAATGTACATGGAAAACTTAATGGACGGAATGGCACGATAGGTAACTTTTACGAATTGCATATAGCAGATTGGGATCAAGCGCCTTTGCATGAAATTTAAAATTAGGGTTCTTCCAGTATTATCCTGGTAGTTCCTTTTTTTGTGCATTGTATATAGAACGCATGTTTGTATATAATTAATGCAGAAGAGTTATCTACCTGCTCCACGATGCCAAATGCAAGCTGCTAAGACTATTTCAGATTATTGATAATATTTAAGTGTGATTTATGATTGTTATTTGCTCGTGGGTCTATTAATATAGTGAAGAGTTTTGAACTAATAGTTGCAAAATAAGATTTTCGTATGCGAAATAAATAACCTTAGGAGGACAACACGCAACATGTCAGAATCACAATTGAAAATGGGGCCGTTGGTCATTTTAATGATTAATATGTTTATTGCCATGCTGGGAATTGGCCTCATCATTCCGATCCTCCCCAAATTCATGGGTTCCCTCGGAGGCACTGGTGAAACGGGAGGCTACCTGGTTGCCGTATTCGGCTTGACCCAGTTTCTGTTTTCACCGTTGGCTGGTGAATGGTCCGATAAATATGGACGCAAAAAAATGATCATTATCGGTTTGGTGATCATGACGATTTCTTCAGTATTATTTGCCATAGGGCATTCGTTGACGATGCTGTATATATCCCGTTTGCTCGGAGGCGCAGGGGCTGCCTTTATGATTCCTCCGATGATGGCTTATATTGCCGACATTACGACGGTACACAATCGCGGTCGGGGAATGGGTTTGTTGGGCGCGGCCATGTCTCTCGGGTTTGTTATCGGTCCTGGTGTGGGCGGCTTGCTGGCAGATATTTCGATACGCACGCCTTTGTACGTTTCGGCTGGAGTATCGGGTGTAGCTGCCCTGGTTTCGTTGATTTTGCTGCCCGAAACCTTGTCGATGGAGAAACAGTTGAAATTCCGGAATGTCAAAGTCAAACGCGACAATGTCATTAAGCAGTTTGCACTTTCTTTTCGCAAGCCGTACTTCATGCTGTTGATTATGATTTTCACCCTAACCTTTGGGCTGACGCATTTTGAAACGATGTTTCCTTTCTTCGTGACAGGCAAGTTTCATTACAATGAGCGCGATATTGCGATCATTATTACGGTAGGGGCACTGGTCGGAACGGTAATTCAGGCGGTTGTGATCAGTCCGTTGTTGAATCGTTTTGGCGAAAAAGGTGTTATTATCGGCTCTTTTCTGTTTTCCGCGATTTCTCTTGTGCTTATGCTGCTCTCTGGCAACTTTTATTATGTACTCGGGGTATCGCTCATCTTCTTTACTGCAACGTCGCTGCTGCGACCAGCCATTAATACGGCTTTATCCAAAATGGCCGGGGATGAACAGGGAGTTGCAGCCGGGATGAATAATGCCTATATGAGTATCGGTAACATTTTGGGACCTGCGCTGGCGGGTACGTTGTTTGAGGTGCATATCAATCTGCCGTACATTTTCGGGGCGGTTATTCTCATCCTTAGTTTGGGACTGGCTGTAAAATGGAACAGCAAAGGTACACAAACGACAGCGGTTTAATGTTATTTTTCCTGTAAACATAGTCTCTTTTGGTGCGATCTGTGACGTTCTTGTGAACCACGGGTCGCGCCGAAGGAGACTATTTTTGGTATACATAGAGAAATGGTTAATGAAACGACTGCTTCGTGGGTAATAATGCATGGTAAGTTTACAAGGAAGACACAGAAATGAGATATAGCTCGAAAAAATCTGGGCAACAGCCCAAAGGAGACGAGAGCCGATGAAAGAGTGGAATGAACAGCTATTTTATACAGGAACTTATGCGCCTCGCCATGAGAGAGGAATTTATGTATGCGCTTTACGTGTTGAAAACGGTGATTTGCGTATCATTGGAGGCGTGGAAGGAATCGAGCGGCCTTCATTTCTGGCGTTGCACCCGGATGGGACCAAGCTGTATGCCGCCAGTGAGACAGAGGAAGGCGAGCTGTATGCGTATCAGGTACATGCGCAGACGGGAGAGTTGCACCCATTGGATCGAAAAGGGAGCGGAGGGGCGCACACTTGCTATGTCTCAGTGACAGCGGATGGACGGTATGTGCTGGCTTCCAATTATTCAGGCGGCAATGCCGTGGTATTCCCGGTGACGGAAGCTGGCGGGTTGGCGGAAATGTCGGGGCAGGTCCAGCATACCGGCTCAGGTATTCGCCAGGACCGTCAGGATGCGGCACATCCGCATTCGATTATTCCTGATCCTTCAGGGCAGTACGCAATGGTATGTGATTTGGGGCTGGATCAGATTGTGGTATACCGTTTGACGGAAGACGGGAAGCTGGTGACCCATCGTGAGGCAGAGTTGCCGCCCGGTTCCGGTCCGCGTCATCTGGTTTTTCATCCTTCGCGTCCCTATGCCTTTGTGGCTAACGAGCTGAATAATACTGCCGCTGTATTTAGCTACAACGAACGCAACGGGGAGCTTCAATTGCTGCAAAGCTTGTCCACGCTGCCGGAAGGCATCATAAATGTGGAAAATACAGCCGCAGACATTCGGATTACGCCTTGTGGACGCTATCTGTATGTGTCAAACCGAGGGCATAACAGCATCGTGCTGTACCATGTCGATCTGGACAGCGGCAAGCTGGAGACGGTTGAATGGGTGGAGACTTTTGGCAGCACGCCGCGTAACTTCAACATCCTGTCCGGGTATCTGGTTGTCGCGAATCAGGACGGAAATAACATCGTATCCTTTGCTATTCATAGCGAAGACGGACGATTGACTCGAACAGGATATGTGCTGGAAGTTCCTTCACCCGTGTGTATTGAGCCTGTGCGGCAGTCATAGCGTATGGCAAAAAGGCACGTTAGAAGAAGATAAAAAAATAAAAACCCGGCGCTTTGCTTGCCATGAACGCATGGGGCAAAGGGCCGTGTTTTAGGGTCTGAGAAGAACAGGCTCTGAATGTTTATTTGCTGCTGTCGCCAGCTTCTACTGTTGCTGTTTTCGTATGGTTTTCCGCAGGCTTGTAGTACAAGCGGAACAGAATGTCCTGATTGTAGTTACCGAATCCAGTACCGAACAGGGTAACTCCTCCAACATGCTGGGCATCATCCAGAATGGCAATGCGGAATTTCCATTGTTTCTGATCAATCAGCAGCTGGCTTAAGGTCACATCGGATATTTGCTTGCCGTCCATAAAGGTACCCTTAGATGTAACGCGAAGTCTTTTGAGCAGACCGTATTGGTTGATAAAATCAGGCCACCATGCAGGTGTGTATTTCCCACGGTTATCGCCGAAATCTCCCGGGCTGGTCCAAGTCCCCAGATTCACATCGTTCAGGAAAAAGGTAATGTCCGAAGGCCAGTTGTCGTTGGTAAAAGGGGCCTCGGACGATAGTTCCATCGAAATTTCCAGCTCCTCGGCCTTTTGGCTGGACAGGAGGAAATTTGGTACTTTATAATCCATATATCCTTGACTAAACCACAGAATTTTGGAATTGAAGCGCTCAGGGTCCAGGAACGAACGAGGCTCGTCGAATTCTCCGATAATTTTCTCGACGGTAGCCAGCCCGCAGGTCGGCTGAATTTCAAAATCCGTAAAGTGCCCGACGGAAATCTCCGTCTGATGAAATTGCCGTACATCCTGCTGATAGCGGGGCATAGCTATTTCAATTTTGTCCGTAGCCAGTGAGCATACTTTCTGAACGCCACCGCGCCCGGGCAGCATTTTGGTCGAAATAATGGACGCTCTCTCCAGCTTTTTGACATGCATGGTCATGATGGCACTGCTTAGTCCCAGTGCTTCCGCCAGCTCGCGTATATTCATAGGCTTCTCCGCAAGCAGAACAATCATGTTCAGCCGAACCTCACTGGCCAGCGCTTCATATACGGGAAGTGATTTTTCAGAAATGTCCAGTTGCATAGTTCCTCCAATTCTAACGCACATCAACAATTGATGATAGTTTAACATATATGGATTTTTTTCAAATATTCATACATAAAAAACGATATGATTTACATTTATATAAACAATATACCCTTTCCTTGATTGCTGGCACAAGCTTAACCCTTCAAAAAGTCTAAAATTGTTCAAAAAACAGGACACCCCATAAAACCATTCGGTGTCTGTCGGGATGTCCTGTGATGGGATGTGGTTTTAACGTTCATGCTGTAAACGATCTTGCATCGCTTGCCGTCTAGGAACGGCTATGTTCCTCCGCCAAAGAAGAGTCGGACGTGTTGTCTTTGTCTGTCGTGTGCATTTCCTGATGTTGAGAAGGATCGGCCTTCATCAAGCCAGGATGACCGGCATAAGGGCGATCACTCCGTGAGCGGCCCCGGGTGAGCCGGAAGCCGATCAAAAACAAGACAAGCTGCACAGCCAGTATGTAGGGAGAAGCTTCCGGTCCGATCCATTGAAACAGGGCAACGGCGGCGATCACCATGGACAACAGGCTCGTTGGAAAATGGGATGCCGTCACATCCAGATCATTTTGTCTGCGCAGGGTCATCAACCGATATACGTACAGCAGGGCGATCAAGCCGGAAACAAATCTCATCCATGTACACCCTATGAGCCATGAGGCAGATGGCACGGCTTCGGGCAGACCAGGATAGATAGTACTATACGACATTAGTTCCACAATCAGCCGTGAGATTAGCCACACTATACCCGCCAGCGCCAACGGCCCGGCTGCGGGACGCAGCAGCTTCCATAAAGCCGTACCCCAGCCCGGAGCATGCGATTCCAGCAGAACAAGCCGACGTTCGTCGATCAATTTGCTCATTTCGCGCTCCAGTGATTTGAGAAGCAACTCCCTGCGGAATGCGTCACATTCTCTTAGAGATGCCTGAACCTGTTCCTGAAGGTGAGGGGTTAAATAGGGAGCAGCCTTCGCTTCCTGAAGGGCATGAATCAGTCCACTCTGATGCTGGCGTGTTTCGTTGCTGCTTAAGCTGTACTGAGTAGAGGTTTGGAGATAGCCTGCCAACCGTCCGTAGATACGTAGCGATTCCTGTAATTCATTCAGCCGCTGCTGACGCGAATTTCGAAGCTGGGCTGCGCTGTGAACATACAGCCATACCAGCAAAGCCAATGCCAGCAGGACGGCAATCAGACCGGGTGAGATATATGCGGCCAATGCCGCGAAGTCCGTCGGGGACACCCGCAATCCCTCCTTCCATTGTTCTTTCTACACTATTGCACAGACTACACAGGCATTTCAAGGGCTTGGTCACGTCTGACAGAGATATATGAAGTATTTTTTGGTAAAATAGACAAGATTACAAGCAGGGAGGGGAGATTCAGCATGAACGAGTATATAGAAAATACCGCAGAACAACATAGAGGATCGAATCACCCGGACGGGCAGCTTCGCGTGGAGTACGTCATTCCATCTGTAGAGGAGTATCGGGCACTGCGAAAGGAGGCGGGTCTGACGCAGATTACGGAAGCAGCAGCAGCCAAGGGCCTGCCGAACAGCCTGTTTGCGGTGACGCTGCGGATCGGGCAGGAATTGATCGGCATGGGCCGGGTGAGCGGTGATGGCGGTGTTTTCTTTCTGGTTACGGATATTGCAGTCAAGCCCTCCCATCAGGGAAAAGGTTACGGGCGTATGCTTATGGAAGAGGTTATGTCCTATTTGAAACGTGAGGTTCCGGCGGGTAGCTTTGCGACGCTGATCGCAGACAAGCCAGCCGACCGCTTGTATGCGCAATATGGCTTCCAATTGGTCAGTCCTGGATCGGAAGGAATGTACTGGCGGCAGCCGGGCGGGCTGTAAGAGAAGCAGGTTTAAGCTGAGGCTAAAGCGGATAAGTAATAGTAAGTAAATCATAGACAGGAAGAAGGCAAGGACAGATGAAAGTCATTATTTTTGGAGCAACAGGAACCATTGGTCAAGCATTGGTGAAGGAGGCCATCAAGCGCAAGTACCAGGTGACGGCGGCGGTGCGTGATCCGCAGCGTGTAACGGAGCAAAGTGAGTATTTGAAGGTTGTTCAAGCGGATATTCTGAATCCTGATTCCGTAACAGCCGTGGCTAAAGGACATGATGCCATGATCAGCGCTTATGGTCCCAAGTTTGGAGCTGAGGAAGAATTGCTCGAAGCAACCCGTTCTTTACTGGAAGGAACCCGGCGTTCCGGCGCAGAGCGCATACTGGTGGTTGGCGGAGCCGGTAGCCTGAAAACGGAAAACGGTGAACGTCTGATGGATACCGCCGAGTTTCCGGAGGAAGTCAAGCCACTGGCAGCCGCACATGCCGATGCACTGGAGCTGTATTGTGCTGCGGATGTGGACTGGACATATTGCAGTCCTGCCGCAATCATTGAGCCGGGACGGCGTACAGGGCAGTTTCGCATTGGCTTGGACCATGTAGTTGTTGATGAATTGGGTCACAGCCGCATCTCGGTTGAGGATTATGCAGTAGCCCTGATTGATGAGCTGGTAGAAGGGGAATTTGTAAATTCTCGTTTTACGGTTGGATATTAAAAAAAGGATGGCACTACGGGAGGCGAAGAAGTATGTATATTGTGACCGCCGAAGAAATGCGGCAACTGGATCGGTATACGATTGACAAGCTGGGCATCCCGGCCCTTACCTTGATGGAAAATGCCGGGCGTGCGGTAGCTGACGAGGTATTGAAGCTCTACGCTCTGGAAAGTGGATGGAGCCATAAGGGCTTCTCGGAAAGCCACGTGGATTCAGCATACGGTATGGAACGCAGATATATAGTGGGGCAAGATGCTGCCAAGCAAGGATATGATGAAGGTCCAGCCTATGGTGAACAGGTCGCCCACTCAGGTCCTGGGGATACGCCGGGACATGGTGGTGTTATTCGGACGGAGCCTTGGAGCCACGGGCGACATGCCGTGTGGGAACGGGAGCATTGGTATATTCTCGTAGGCAAAGGCAACAACGGCGGTGACGGACTGGTGGCGGCCCGTCATTTGACGGATGCGGGTCTGCGCGTCACCGTCGTGTACGCCGAGTCGCCGGACACGCTGCGCAGCGAAGCAGCAGCGCAACGCGATACCATCGCGGCTCTGCACATCCCGGTCCTTGTCTACGGCCGGGATGCCTTCGACCTGCGCGACGCCTCCGGCATCGTCGATGCCCTGCTGGGCACGGGCACACAAGGCCCGCCGCGCGAACCCTACGCCTCGCTGATTCGCGAGGCCAATGCCAGCGGCGTGCCGCTTGTGTCGGTAGATGTGCCCAGCGGCCTCGATGCCGACACAGGTGCACTGTACGAGCCGTGCATTCGCGCACGCGTCACCGTATGCCTCGCCTGCCTGAAGTGTGGGCTCGTCCAATACCCGGGCGCCGAGGCCGCAGGCGATGTAACGGTACGCTACATCGGCGTTCCGCCCGGGCTTGCCCGTGAGCGCGGCGTACAGCTACGGCTCCTGACCCGCGACATGCTGCGCGAAGCGCTGGGCGTGGACGTGAGCCGCAGCCGCGTGCCGGACGGGCACAAGGGCACCTACGGGCACGTTCTCGTCGCCGCGGGAAGCCTGCGCATGAGCGGCGCGGGCCTGCTGGCCGCACGTGCCGCCCTGCGCATCGGCAGCGGCCTAGTGACGTGGGCGGTGCCCGAGGCGCTGCTGCCGCGACTCATCGGAGCCGCGCCGGAGCTGATGCTCGCTGCCGCAGCCGCAGGTGGAGACGGCGAGTGGAACGCCGGCTCCGCGGATGAGCTGCTTCAGCTCGCGCAGGCGCGCGATGTGCTGGCCGTCGGCCCCGGCCTCGGCCGCTTCGCGGGAGACACCGGCTGGCTGCGCCGCCTGTGGGAAGAATACGGCGGCCCGCTCGTACTCGATGCGGACGCCCTGAACATCCTCGCTGCGGCGGGGCCAGAGCTTGAGGCTTGGAAGCCGAGAGGCGCGGCGGTTGTACTGACGCCGCACCCCGGCGAGATGGCTCGTCTGCTGGGCCTATCGACGGCCGAGGTGCAGCGTGACCGCATCGCTCATGCCCGGCAGTATGCCCGGACACGCGGGGTCACGCTGGTGCTCAAGGGAGCGCGTACCGTCATTGCGTGCCCGGACGGTACGGTTTATGTCAACACGACAGGCCACGCCGGGATGGCGACAGGCGGCGCGGGTGATGTGCTGACAGGGATCATCGCAGGCTTGCTGGCGCAGGGCTTGAACGCTTCACAGGCAGCAGCCTTTGGCGTGTACTTGCACGGCGCGGCTGGAGAAACAGCCGCGCGTCATCGCCAGCATGCCGCCTCGGTCATTGCGGGTGATATTATTGAAGCCCTATAGACCATAACAGCAAGGGCAGGAGGAAGGCCAGGATGATCTGTACCCCAAATCCACTACTCAGCCGGGGTCTTCCCGCATAATGCCTTCCCCGATAATACAGTAATGTAATCACGGTACCCGCGATGCCGTTGCTCCATGAGATGCCCGCTCCTTCAGGGGATATAAAAGAACCAAGCAGGAGGAAGATACTGAATCCTGCGGCAAGGTACAGGATGAGCCGCTCCGGCTTTCGCAGCCAGGGCAAGAGGTCGTGCAGCGCATCGGCGGCAAGAGCTGCCGGTAGGGCAAAACCATATGCCCACAGCTGCGCGGTCAGCTCACCGTTATTGCCTGCTATGGCTACAGGAATCCCCGTCATCGCCTCTGCTATATAGCAATAGGCCCATATCAGGCCAAACACCAGCCCTCCGCAAGCCAGTTTATTCAGCGCATAACAACCCAGCTCCATCCGCCAAGGCATCTTGGGATTATATTCATTCCATGGATGTCTCATGTTGCGATTCCTCCTTAGTACACTTCATTACAATCAGTAATCTGCAACCAATCAAGGAATTTATTTTCAATTACACTCCGCTGACGCTTTATGGCATTTCATTTTACGTTAGCTGTGTATCATGGTCCTAAGAAATAATGACAGCGGATAGCCGCGTTACGGAGAGGCGGGGATTGCATGATACAAGCGGTTATTTTTAATCTCGAAAGTACATTGTTGGACCCCGGAGGACGAGGCTTAATCCAGGGAATACGTGATATTTTCAGATGGAAGGGTGTTCAGGTAACCGAAGAACAGGCATCTTATGGGCGAGGATTACCGATCCGTGATCATATTGCGAATGTGCTGGCACTTTCAGAGGTTCGGAAAAAATGGCTAGATTGCTTCGGTACGCATCCCGGGAGAACGGATATTGAGCATATTTATCTTGAGCTTGTGCCTGTTCTCCGTTCTTTGATCCAGGGAGCTGAGCCCACTTTCGGTATCGATAAAGCGCTGAATGAGCTGCAGGATCGGCGGATTCAGTCAGGCGCTACCGCATCTTGCCCGATGGAGATGCTGGGCAACGTTTTTACGCCTGCACAGTCCCCATATGCACTGGATTGCACAGTAGCTCCCTGTGAAGTTTCGCAAGGGCGTCCTTATCCATGGATGATCTATGAGATTGCACACCGCTTACAGGTTTTCCCGCTTAGCGATATTGTGAAAGTAGGAGATACGGCAGCTGATATGCAAGAGGGCAGGAATGCCGGTGTGTGGACAATAGGTGTGTTGAATCATAGCGAAGGTGCGCTGACCACGTCGCAAGCAACTAGCCGTGAATCCGACGACAGAGTGGCTGAGGAACGGCGCAGACAGAGCGTATACGGATTAAAAAGGGCAGGAGCCCACATCGTCATGAACTCGGTCGCTGACTTGCCGCGTATTTTGCGTGAAATCGAAATGCTCCAGCATACGGGCGGCTATCCTTCCTATACAAAGCAAGTGAAAACAGCGTTAATGCCTCCATCGTGAGCAGCGTTGATACACTGTGGAGCTATGGATTGGATTATACGGTTCTAGGGTATATGTATGCACCATATCGGACGAAAGTGAACTTCTCAGGTTCTGGGCATGCGACTATTTTAAAATTGTCAGACAGGATCGTCAGATTGTGGGATACTTCGGACAACTCTCTTATTTTCATCAGCTTGGCGATGTTGGTCACGAGAGCTTCGTTATTTTGCTGCAAGGTGGATAAGGATGCGTTCTTGATGGAATGTTTGGTGGTCCATAAAATAAAGCCGCTGATGACAATCAAAGGGATAAGCAGAATGAACTAAAAATGAATAGATAATCATATATTTGATTGATTTTTTTATGCAAAAAAGCCTTAGCCCGTTTCTGTTGAACCCATCCCCAAAGGGCGAAGCTGGTTCATAGAACTGGGCCAAGGCCTTTTCTGTTAAGTAGAGAATTCATGCGATCTGAATGACTTGTACGCCCCATGCCAAACCCGCGCCGAATCCGACCAGCATCACAATATCACCGGCATGAATGCGCTGTTGTTCCATGGCTTCCGCAAGCGCAATGGGAATAGAAGCCGCTGACGTATTTCCGTAATTTTCGATATTCACAAAAAATTTATCCAGAGGAATATTCATCTTGCCAGCGGCACTCTCGATGATTCGAATATTGGCTTGATGTGGAATGATTAAAGCAATATCATCAATGCTTAATTTCAATGTTTCCAGAGCTTTAGTTAGCATAGATTCCACAATACGCACCCCAAACTTGAAAACCTCTCGACCTTGCATGGTGATGGGGCCTGTAACCGGGGATGTCAGCGCTTCTGCCCCACCTTCTTCCGAGCCTAACAAGGAGAAGCATGGGAAAGCACCAGGACGAGATTGAAGGACGACAGCGCCTGCCCCATCTCCAAACAGGACAGCAGTATTACGGTCCTGCCAATCTATGATTTTGGAGAACTTGTCTGCTCCAATCACCAGAGCGTTGTGGTAGGCGGCCGATTTCATCATGTCGCTGCTGACCGAAAGGGCGTACACAAAACCGGAGCAGGCTGCCGATAAGTCGAATGCAGGTGCGCGGCTTCCGAGCTTTTGCTTGACCAGCATGGCTGTGGAGGGGAAGGCATAATCAGGAGTTGAAGTCGCCACAACAATGAGATCCACGTCTTCCGGGGATAATTGGGCACGGCTTAAAGCCTGGGTTGCAGCAACGACGGCAAGGTCAGAGGTGTCCGTGGATGCTTCTGCAATATATCGCTGACGGATGCCTGTTCGTTGGCTGATCCATTCATCGGATGTGTCCAGAGATGCGGCTAATTCCAAATTGGTTACCAGGGATGTCGGAACGTAGAATCCGGTACCTGTAATTGTAATCCCGTTCAGGTTGAGAGCTGATTGCATTTATGTTTCCCTCCAAAGAAATAATCACACAAAAGACCGTAAAGACCAAAAAAACCAAAAAACAGTATGGATAAAAATATAACACAGTCGGATGAAAAAGAAAATATGCAAAGAGCAGCTTGCTGTACGGAGGAACCTGGAGTGATCCTGCTTCTTGATTATATAGATATTCAGTGCTAAGATTTAGACACAAAAAACCCAAGAACCTATTCGCAGGGGATACACAGGGAGGTATACAACGCTACCGTGTCACTTACTAAACGTCGTCTGCAATTTCTGCATACATTAGTGGATTTGTATCAAAAAACGAATTTACCCATTCATTACGAAGCCTTGGCTAAATCATTAGGCGTTAGCAAATGGACGGCCTATGACATGCTGAAAGAAATTGAAAAGCTTGGTTTTATTACGCGCAGCTACGAGGTGAATGCCAAGGTAACCGGACGATCTCAGGTTGTATTTGTGCCTACAGATAAAGCTTCGGATTTGTTCAACCAGTCCCGGAATGAATTAGTGGATCTGGTGGATTGGAAAAAAACCGTCGAGAATATCTCGGGACTGCTCAAGGATTTGAACAACACAAGTCCCAATGAGGCGGTCCGAAAAATTTGGGCTGAAATTCCTGAAGCCAGTGTCAGAATCAATTTTTGCGCCTATATTATAGGGCTGCTTTTGATGTACTTGAAGAAGCTGGGAGGTAAAAGAGGTCCCTGGATTCAGCAGATTGTCCTCACAGCGCCAAGCAAGGAAATGGGCATGACCATGTTTGTTGGCAGTGTGTTGGGTATGGCCGTACAAACGATGAACGATGAACTGGGCCTTGAAATTACGGAGCTGGTTTCCCGTTTTCTGCAATCCATTTCGGATCTTTCTGACGAGGAAAAAGGGTTGCTTTCCGATTTTCTAAGCGAGGCTTTTCATTTTTGAATATAACAGGAATGAATCATTCGTGGGGAGAGGAAGCTGCCTCCTTACGTTTAGTTTTTGGGTCTTTTGTGTATGTATGCATACAGTAAATACATGTAAAGGGGTTGCGCATATGCCGAAGGCAGGATTGGTTTTGGGTGGGGGAGCAGTCAAAGGACTTGCTCATTTGGGGGTACTGAGAGCGTTCGAAAGACACGGGATTCAGGTCGATTGTATCGTCGGTACGAGTATGGGCGGCATTGTTGGCGGACTTTATGCGGCGGGTGTTCCTGCGGATGCTCTTTTGGATTGTATTAAAAAGACACCTAAATACCGTCTGTTGGATATCGGCATACGCCATCGTGGTTTAATTGCCGGTAACAGCATGAATACGGTGGTGAATGAGCTGCTGCAACAGCATGGACAGCATACGCAGAAGATCGAGGATCTTCCTATCCGTTTTAAAGCTGTTTCTGTCGATTTACTGGAAGGCAAGCAATTCATTTTTGAACAAGGTGATTTGGTGACAGCACTGCGGGCTACGATGGCGTTTCCCGGCTTATTCGCTCCTGTGATGCATGAAGGCAAGATGCTGGTCAACGGAGGGGTATTAAACAATTTGCCTGTAGAAGAGATGAGTCGGGAAGCAGATTGTTTAGTGATTGCTGTTGATGTGGCACGGGGACATGAAAAGAAGCCGCCGCGCAATATGGTGGAAGTTGTATACCGCTCTTACAGCTTGATGACCGCCGAGCGAAAGTATAATAGTCTCCGGCTTGCAGACGTTGTCATTCGCCCTGAAGTCGGACATATTGCGGCGTTTGATTTTACAAAATGGCCTGAATGTGTCGAGGCTGGCGAGGAAGCGGCCGAATGCATCATGGATGAGCTGAAGCTGCAAATAGCCAATCACGGACAACCAGCACAGATGCATGTTTAGTAGGTAAAAGAAAAGAAGTGCCTCTAACCATAGATGGCCTGTGAGACACTTCCTTATTTTATACTTATGATCTACAGCTATTCTTACAAATCGTCAAATCCGTTGTCGTCTCCGACCTTGCCGTAATTGCGCGATTTTGCTTCAAAAAAGTCTGTTTTTGTCGCGTTCAGCGCTTCATCCGAGAACGGCTTGATCCAAGGCATACAATTTACGTCTACTCCTTCGTAGGCTTTGTCCATACCGAGCAGTCTCAGGCGCATGTTCGCCATGTACTTGATATAATCGCCCAGCTCGTTCAAGTCGATGCCGCGAACCTCTTTGAGCGTGTAATGCGCCCAGTTTGTTTCCAGCTCCACTGCGCGGTCAATCATGCGGTAGACATAATCCGTATTTTCCTTCGTGTCCAGCTCAGGGAAATCAGACAGCAATTGCTTGAACACTTCGGCAAAAAAGTAGCAATGCTGATTTTCATCCCGCTGAATATACGAGATCATTTGGCTGGTCGACATCATCTTCTGGTCACGGGCCAGATTGTAGAAGAAAGCGAACGTACTATAGAAGAAAATGCCCTCCAGAATCAGGTCCGCCACCATCGCCTGGAAAAAGGTTTGCGGATTTTGCTCATCACGGAACTCCTGGTAAATGTCCGAGATGAATGTATTACGCTCCAGCAATACAGGATCATTTTTCCAGTATTCAAAAATTTCCTTCTGCTCCTGATCCGATACCAGAGAGGACAGCACGTAGGAGTAGGACTGGTTATGCACGACTTCCTGCTGCCCGATAATGGCCGACACAGCTTCCAGTGAGGAATCGGTAAAGTAGCGTTTTACATCCCCGACAAACATCGTTTGCATGGAATCCAGCACGGCCAGCAGGCCGATGTTGATTTTGAACGTGCGCTGTTCTTCGGCATCCAGTGTTGGGAATTGGGATGCGTCCTTGGACATCGGGATTTCATCCGGAATCCAGTGGTTGAGCAGCAGCACCTTGTACAGCTTGTACATATGCGGCATGCGAATATCGTTCCAATTCAGAATGCCGGAGTTTTCGCCTTCAATAATGCGGGTAGAGCGGTTAGGTGCTTCCGTGTTAAAAATCTTTTGTAACTGCATGGGAGATTCTCTCCTTCTTTATATTAGGATGCACAGCTATCGCATTCTTCAATCGTCAGTGCGCGACTGCGTACATAATAGGTTGATTTCATACCTGATTTCCAGGCATGGATGTGCAGTTCCAGGAATTCAGTAGCTTTGATATCCGGGCGCACATACAGATTAAAGCTTTGGCCCTGGTCAATATGACGCTGACGGGCAGAGGCCATGTTGATCGAAGCATGCTGATCCAGCAGGAAAGCCGTTTTGTAGTACCAGATCGTTTTTTCGTTTAAGTCCGGTGCAGGGTTAGCGATCTTGTAGGTTGTTTTCTCTTCATAGGAAAGCAGCTCATACAATGGATCAATGCTGGCCGTAGAACCTGCAATGATGGACGTGGAACCGTTAGGCGCAATGGCGAACAGCCATGCGTTGCGGACACCGTTTTGTTTGACTTCTTCCGCAAGCTCACTCCACTCGGACGTGGTGACAAATTTGCCTTCACGAGTACCGTCTGTATAGCCACGGGACGTGAAATAATGCCCGGTAGACCAGTCGGAGCCTTCAAATTTGGCATAACGGCCTTTTTCCTTCGCCAGCTCCATGCTCGATTTTACAGCCAAATAGTTAATTTTTTCGTATAAATGATCGTTATAGGTTACCGCTTCATCGGATTCCCAACGGATGCCTTCGAGTGCGAGCAGATGATGCAGTCCGAATGTACCCAGACCGACTGCGCGATATTGGCTGTTCGTATATTGTGCTTGCAGCACCTCAATGTTGTTGATATCAATGACGTTATCCAGCATGCGTACCTGAATCGGTACGAGACGATCCAGCACACCTGCCGGAACAGCGCGAGCCAGATGGATGGAGTTCAGGTTGCAGACGACAAAATCGCCAGGAATTTTTGAAATGACAATGCGTGTTTGTCCATCCTTGGTGACTAATTCCTCTTTTTCCACCACGGTCGCCGATTGGTTTTGCATAATTTCCGTGCACAGGTTGGAAGAATATACCATACCGTGGGCGCGGTTCGGGTTCGCACGGTTTACAGTATCGCGGTAAAACATGTACGGAGTACCTGTTTCCAACTGCGATTTCATCAGGCGCTTCATGATGTCGATAGCAGGCACCGTAATGCGGGAGAGAATTGGATGCTGTGACGCTTCCTCATACTTCTCGCGGAAGGAACCTGTACCAAAGCCTTCATCGTAAAAATCCTCCAGCCCCAGTGGACGGCCGTTGTCATCTTTCCAGCCCATGACCTTCTTCACTTCATGCGGGCAGAACAGGTTCCATTCGCCACGTGCTTCCACCCGCTCCATGAACAGATCGGGCAGACATACGCCATGGAAAACATCATGTGCACGCATGCGCTCGTCACCGTTGTTCAGCTTCAGATCGAGGAACGCAAGAATATCTTTGTGGAATACGTCCAGATAGACGGCAATTGCGCCTTTACGTGTACCCAGTTGGTCTACGCTGACCGCTGTATTGTTTAGCTGGCGAATCCACGGGATGACGCCGGAGCTTGTATTTTTGTGTCCACGGATGTCGGAGCCACGTGCCCGTACTTTACCGAGGTATACGCCAATGCCGCCGCCCATTTTGCTGAGACGGGCTACATCGGTGTTGGAATCGAAAATGCCTTCCAGCGAGTCATCTACAGTGTCGATGAAGCAACTGGAGAGCTGTCCGGCGACCTTTTTCCCGGCATTGGACATGGTTGGCGTAGCCGCCGTCATGTACATGTTGCTCATCGCCCAGTAAGCTTCCTTCACCAGCTCCATACGCTTGTCGGCAGGCTCCTTGTGCATCAGGTACATTGCAATGATCATATAACGTTCCTGCGGCAGCTCCATCACCCGTCCGTCAAAATCGTTCGCCAGATAACGCTCGGACAGCGTCAACAGCCCGATATAATCGAACAGCAGGTCATTTTTCGGCAAAATGGATGCACCCAACTCGTCAATTTGCTCCTTGGTGTAGTAGTCGAGCAGCTCTTGACGATAGATGCCTTTCTTGACCAGCTCGGTAATCAGCGGATAAAAAGCGCCGTAAGGCTCGTCCGCATAGGATTTGTAACGGCGGTGAGTAGCCGCTTTTTTATATAAGGAAGTGAGCAAAGCGCGCGCAGCGGCGAATTTCCAGTCCGGTTCTTCCTTGCTGACCAGTTCAAGCGCAGCCATCGCAAACGCGTTGCTGATTTCGTCGCCCGTGACTTCGTCCCGGCGCAGCTTGCTGACCACACCGCGAATCAGGCGATCTTTATCCAGCTTGTCCAATCCGCTGAGCACACGGTCGGCATATACGGAAATGCGTATTTCATCAAAAGCCAACTGGCGGTTGTTTGGTTTCGTTACGAGTTGTGGCATGGGATTAATTCCTCGCTTTCCTGACTTGGGAGATAAACTTGAAAATAAATGACAGTGAAAATGAAAAACGACGCTGAAAATTCCCGGGTTACTTGCTTGGTTCAGACAGCATTTTGGGGCTGTATGTAATCCAATAACATAGAAATAGCGATGCGCTTGCCAATGAAGGGGGGGAAGATGGTTCCCGTACGATTTATCGGCTACATCACTACATTTAGACGTCTTACAAATATTTAACCCAACATGTTGTGTCGAGAAACTTAAAATTTCAAATAAGCGCAAGGAGTATTATAGCAACATTTGAAGCCATACGTAAAGGAAAAGGAATGGAAACTCAAAATTTGCAGAGAAGTCGCGGGCTGCATTTGAATTGAGGCTTTGTGAACGGTACAATGAATGATAAAGATGTTTCCTACAGAAACAAGCAGCATACATATGGACTGTTTTTATGAAATAAGGTTGCTTTATCGGACAGAGGTTTTAGATTTTTAAAGAAGTGAAGATTTTAAATTAAAGGAGGAACTTGGCGATGACCATTGCAGAAGTGACAGTGATCCCGATTGGAACGGGGAGTACGAGCCTGAGCGACTACGTTGCCCAGATGCAAAAAGTGTTGAAAACGCAAAAAGGAATTACCTATGAGCTTACCTCCATGAGTACGATTATTGAAGGTTCGTTGGATGATGTGTTCACCGCTATTGCTGCGCTGCACGAAGCGCCATTCCTGTCAGGAGCCAAGCGCGTTTCCACCTCGGTCAAAATTGATGATCGCCGTGACAAGCCTTCCTCCAGTCGCCAAAAGCTTCGTTCCGTCGCAGATAAACTGTCTGGCACCGCAACAGGAAACGTTACCGAACTAAATCCAAATCCTAGTTGAAAAAGTGGATGTAAGTGATTGATTTTTATGTAAGTAAGAGTATAATAGTTTTTGTTGTCAGTTACACTGACCTGCTGGTGTAGCTCAGGGGTAGAGCAACGCACTCGTAATGCGTAGGCCGGGGGTTCAATTCCCTTCACCAGCATCCTTCGTTAGAATTTCCCGTCATATCAACGTTTGTCACTCGTTGAATGTTCCGGATAGGCAGACGCTAGGTCAACGTTTTCCTAGCGATAAATCAGACGAACGTCGGCGCTGAAATGCGGTATACACGGAGCCTCCTACGGTATTTTGTAGGAGGTTTTTTTTGCTATGTCGATTGATCCGCGTAAGGGTAAGGCGGTCACCGCTAAACGACGTAATGGGCGGTCTGAAAAAGGAGCCGGTGTCATCGGGCTTGAGTTGGGGTTCGACTTATTCTACAACGCTAAACGAGCGGAGAAGTTACGGAAGCGAACACTCGAAGACTATCAAAGCTACTGGCGTTATTTTCGGGAGTGGCTTATAGGGAGCCATTCGGAGATAAATGAAGTAGGGCAACTTGATACGGCTCTTTTACGCGAGTATATGAACTACATGTCCTACGAACGGACAAAATACGATGGGGTCGCAGAACGGCGAGTAGAAGGGTGCAATCTTTCACCCGTCACAGTAGCGTCAAGGCTCCGCGCGTTGAAAACAATGTGTAAATTTTGGATGTCGGAAGGATTAATGAAAGAGGACCCGGCGGAGAAGCTGAAGTCACCGCGCAAGGATACCGAGGAGAAAAGTGTAATCGTCGACGGACAACTCCGAGCTTTAATCGAAGCTGCCGACGTTGATACATTTGCGGGCTTCCGCGACCGTACGCTTATGTTGTTACTTGCGGATACGGGGTTGCGAATTAACGAGGCTTTGCGGTTAGAGTCGGCCCACCTGGACATCGCTTCACGTTGCATTCGATTACCCGGCCATATGAACAAGAATAGGAAGCCGCGAATTGTTCCGGTTTCGTCGAGTGTTTTACGTGAGTTGATTAAGCTCATGGAAGAGAACCGCGCTTACTTTGATACGGACTTCATATTTCTGGCGAATTACGGTGATCCGTTAAAAGCTGACCAATTCCGAAAGAGACTAAGCCAGTACGCGGACAAAGTAGGTATTGATCGGAAAGCAACACCGGTGTCTCCGCACCGATTCCGCGATTACTTCTGCACAAATTACCTACTTAACGGCGGAGACCTCTTCACATTACAGCGGATCGTAGCGCACGCTGATATTAAGACCACGCAGGGGTACGTCAAGGTAAACGAGGGCGCTATGCGTGATAGTCACGCGCAATATTCCCCACTTTCACGACTCGGAATGTCTCGCGTAGGAAAGAGACGTTAATAATACGGACGATAACGCCCATCTCTTCGGAGGTGGGCGTTATTTTTTTTTTAAATGTGCGAAACGTACTTCTCATCCGTTGTAGTAACTGAAGGCGGAATTATTACGAAGTTGTGCGGGATTACTTTGATGGGGAAAAACGTAGTGAGGGGCGATTAAATGGGTGGTAAGGAGCGAGTGCTTTCAAAGATCGACGAGTTAATAGATCGCGGAATCGACGTTACCAACATTTCGAAGGAACTTTCCGCAAAGGAGTACGGCAGCATCCGCAAGCAGGCGCTGCGTTCGTTCGGGAGCTACACGCAAGCGCTTCGTGAATACGGACTATACGAATGCAACGGAACACCTAGCGAAGTCGAGCTTCAACGGTGTTTTGAAATAACCGACGATTTCCGAGTAGTAGAAACGGCTGATGTTACGCATGTGTGCGATATTTACAACTTAGACTACTTCACTTTTCGTAAAGTATCGCAGGAGATTAAGGAACGAGTAGAGATTGACGCGCTAGACGATTTCTACCGTGAACACTACCCGTTTGATAATCTACCTACGCGAGTTTTGCGGGAGACTTATCCGAAACTTTACGGGTACCTGCGTAAGCACTACGGAACATATAAGAAATTTCTTGCGGCGTACAAAGTCTCGTACAAATACGCACTTAGTCAGAGATACAAAGGCCGCGACTCCATCCCGCTCGGACACGAATTTGAACGAAGACTCGGCGAGATATTACGTGCTATTTATCCAGACGTCAGATATCACGTCAAAGTAGGCGTGTGCATTCCGGACTTCATCGCTAATGAAACGGAGTGGATCGACGCCAAGCTAAGCGCCAATTCGATACTCGACCCGAGGTGTAGGACGCTCGAGAAGTACGCAAAGGAGACGGATAACCTAACCGTATATTACGCAAGAGGCGAGCCGGTAGCGGAACAAATCGGGATTGCGACAGTTGTTCATGTAACAGCGTTATACCCACCTCTGAGAAGCGTGGGACGTACGGATTTAATTGCGGATATGGAGGCGTTTATAGCTTCGGTATCCTACAGAAGGGAGGACGCAGCATGACCGATACACAACGCCTCGTCAGCGTCGAATCACAAACGGAATATTCCATCACATCCGGCGCAACCGAAACGCGTATCTTCGTTAAGATGTACGTCGACGCAGCTAAAGCGGGACTCATCGCAAGCATGGGTGCGCAAAATTGGACGACACTCTGCGTTATCGCTTCGTTCATGGATGCGGCCGGTAACTGTTACCCTACGCAAGATCAGATCGCAAGGTATCTCGGAGTCAATCGACAGACTGCGAACCGCTACGTCAAAAAGCTAACGGAATACCGCTGGAACGGACGTCCAGTTATTCGTGCAGTACGGGAGAGGTCGCCAACTGGTACGTGGCAGAATACGCGGTATACGGTGCTGCCGATCAGTCAACTCGCGATATTCGACGCGGAGCCGGACGTGTTAGATACCGGTTAGGCGCGTCCATGTCCGCGAATACCGACATGGTGATTACCGACATGGCTATCGAAGACACTAACTATAACCACCTTTAGCAAGAGCCACTAAGAACTAGATAAAACATACGCTTCGCTATTCAGTCGGCGTTGCCTCCTTTCATACTACGCGGCGTAAGTTAATAAAAAGATTATCACGCGTAAAAGATGTACGGAGACGAGAGTCGACGGCGAGAATGAGCGAAGCGAATTACGAGCTTAGTGCAGTAGAAGAGAGAAAAGACCCTATCCAAAGAGTCTTCGGATAAAGGGTCTCGCGGCTAAACAACATGCGAAGTGACTGACGTACCCCAAGGTAGAGGTAATAACGTCAGCGTCTAACCAAAAGGTAAGACCCGCCGTATGTATTAGCATTCTCTCGCCTCCTCTCACGCAAACTGAAATTAGGGATTCAGGCATGATCACTAATTCGTCCACGGTTCGAAGGTTAGGTAAATTATACCACAAATTAGGAGGTTCGTACAAATGGTTATTGTCGCGTCGGAAGAAGCCGCTACGTGGATCAGTATCGCTCTCGGAATGTGGGCGCTGTATCTCATTATTGCTACGGTCAAGGCGTATCGCGATTTTCGATGACCTGACGTAATCACCGCAAACTAAAACTAAAGGAGGAGTCAACGTGAGTGAAGTCGCAACTCTATCAACGGATTTACCTACGATAACTGCGGAAATCAACGCATACAAGCGCGTCGCAGGCGAAGCTATCTTCGAAATCGGACGCCGATTAAAACACGTTAAAGAAACCAAACTTACTGAGTCACACGGTGGCTGGACAGTATGGTTACGGCAAATCGAAATGTCATCTTCACAGGCAGACCGATTTTTGAAGATAGCTGAGCGTCTTGGAGATACAAAGTTCCCGACGTCGGGAAGTATTTCGATGGGAATACTGGATGAAATTTCGAGATTGCCATCCGACATCGACCGCACATCTTTTGTATCGTCTCTACACACTGTTCCGTCAACTGGCGCGACTAAAACCGTCGACGAAATGACCGTCCGTGAACTGCGCGAAGTCAAAGCCGCGCTGAAGGTCGAACGCGAGGCACGAGAACAAGCGGAGGCGCGCGCTGAGAAGGCGGAGGACGATTACGGCCTTATGTGCGATACGCTCGAAGCTGTGCGTGCGCAACCGCCAAGAACGGAGTACGTGGCCGATCCGAACATATCCGAACGGCTACGAAAGTACGAGGAGAGGTACGGAGACATTGACGATTTGGGGCGGGCCGCGTTCGCTACCAACACGCAGGACTTAACCGCGTCAGTAATGTCGTTCAGCCGAGCCGTACGCGACTTTGCGAAAAGGTACGCTTATATGGCGCAGTACAATAGCGCTATTGTGACATTAGACCCGCTAACTGCACGTGAGTATACGGAAGCGGTCAGTGCGTTACGAGACCTAGTATCCGTGTTCCCGAATGGGCAATACGCCCGGACTGACGTTATTGACGCTGACTACAATATTATCGAGGGGGAGTGTTAATATGGAATTTTTTACGGGAAATAAAAGAGAGATTACGGAACTGTCGACTAAGGTAGGGACGCTTATTCAGGAGAACGAAGTTTTGCGAAGTATCGTAGTTCGGCAGGAATCGCAATTTGTCACGTTTCATGATGACCTGTCCGAGATGCGTCGGGAATTATTTGAAGCTACTTCTATTTTAAAGTCCATGCAAGACGGAGCTACGTCCTTTAAGTTCACCGCTACAGGTGAGTCAGGCATTAAGGGGTACAAAGTAGAGCCCCATTATGGAGCTCCGGACAACGTTGACGACTTGAGTCCTGAAGATCAAGTCAGAGAAAAGAGCAGATGTAAAGTAGCGAGGCTTCTTTATAAATACGCCGATGTCCGCAACCTAAGTACAGATGATAAGAGCTTCGGAGTAGTCTATAAGATTATGTTCGACAAATTAGAAGCCGCTACAGGCTACAGACCTCGTGAGAAAACTGTTTTCAAATATCTTCACCCAGAAGGTCGGAAAGTCTATACGCTAATAGAGGATGGGTACACAGAGGCGTTCGTAGAGGTTATCCAACGCGAGATAGACAAGGCGGCATCAATGGGAACGGCTATACGGAAGTCGAAGCGGTCGCGCAAACGTTCTAAGTCCGCGTAAACGGGGGTAATCGCGTATGAAAATAACCGCCGTATTACTCGCATCCGTAACGTTATCTTTCTTCTGTCTCGTCGTGTGTGTACTCGACGCGTACACGTTTCCTCACAATAATCTCGGAGGTGTTTTACTTAATGAACGTACAACTAACCGCTAATTTCGCACTACGCTCAGATGGAACGCAGTTTATCGTCAGTCAACGCAAGCTCGTCGACCCCACGAAAGCGCCCGGTTATAAAGCGGTCGAAGGCGCGCCAGCTCCGGAACTCCGCGAACGTTGGGACGACGTCGGCTACTATCCGTTAACGTCCGGCGGCTTGGCGGCGTTACTCGATTCGGTCCGTATGCGTACTGTCGCAGCTTCAGGCGCGTCCAGCCTTGCGGAAATCGGCAGCCTTTTGCGACAGACTACGCAGGAGCTTGCCGATGCGATTAACGCTGGATTAACGCCTGAGTTTAACGTCAGATTAGGCGCGTAACGGTCATGCGAGGGTATTCGGTAGGGTAACGGGTAAAGGCGCTAATTTAACGTAAAGGAGACGGGGAAATGATACGAAGCAAAACGGTATGTTTTACGGGACATCGCCCGAATAAGTTAGGCGGCTATGACGAGTCGAATCCGACTATGGTACGTGTCAAATCTGATCTTGAGCGGGGGATAAGGAACGTCATTGAGCAAGGGTATGATACGTTCATTAGCGGCATGGCTTTGGGCGTCGATATGGTCGCAGCGGAAATCGTATTGAAACTGCGAGCTACTACTTCGGCACGTATACGCCTAGTGGCTGCGGTTCCGTTCGAGGGGCAAGAAGGCAAGTGGCCGCAAGCGTCGCGTGTACGCTGGTCTGATATTATAGCACGGTGCGATGACGTACAGTACGTTTGTGATCCGGGTTACGCTGCTTGGAAGATGCAGCGACGTAACGCGTGGATGGTGGATAATTCCGGTCTCGTGATTGCGGTATGGGACGGAACAAAAGGCGGAACCGGCAACTGTATAGAGTATGCGGAGAAAGCGGCACACTCACCAATCATCATACGAATTAACCCCGACGGAAGGGAGGCCGCTTAATGATACGCGTAGGTAAACCGATGGCACAAAATACATTCGTAGTTTACGTAGGTACCGAAATCAAGGAGGTTGTTTAAGCTGAGTCTCGGAGTCAGGCGGGCGAGTGGGCGCAACGTAAATACGGCCCGCAGGCTTATATATTCGAGAACGTACAGGCGCTTGATATTACGTGGGGGTGACAGCGTGGGTTGGGAGTACGTTGTTTACGAAATGCGGAAGGGGTTATTCGGACGTACAAAAGAACGAAAATTACGTGTTTTTAGTGACCGAAGTGACGCGGATAGGTACGTAGCTAACTACCTTAAACTAAACCCGGACGCTGTTACTCGTATTCAACGACGGATACCGTGGTGGGACTAGGAGGCGAATGTTGATGAAGAAAGCGGAATTACTCGCGGAACAGGCGCGGCTACTTTCGATTGCGAACGAGTTAGCGCGCAAGCATTGGGGCGTTGATTATACGGGAACTCTCGTATTGGTTAATCGTCCTTGGCGGAATAGGTGGGCGTGCTTTAGATCTACCACCGAGGATGACTCCTTGCGTGAGGTACGCATGTCAGCCGTAGTAAATGCGTCTCGATCCGAAGAAGCCGTAATCGGGTCACTATTACATGAGCTAGTCCATTGGCGTTTGTGTACGTCGGGGCTTCCATATAGCGACACGGATTACGGATTTATTGCGGAATGTTTGCGGGTAGGTGCGCCGATATCCCGCGCTCGTAGCGCTCAGGAGGCGTACCAGCGCTTTAAGCAACGGCAGGCATTTGAGGAACGGGCAGGATGTAAATTTGACGAAGCCGTGTGATTTTATAACGAAAGGTTGATCGCAACATGAATAACGCAAAATTCGAAACGGTCGACGATATCCTCGAATGGTATCGCGGCAATAAAAATACGGAAGGGGATAGCGTAAATGTCAAACGTCAATAAACCAGTAATACCTGCGGAGGTTGCGGATGCGATCGAGAAAGTACGTGGCATACTTGGCGCAGATAATACGGAAGGGCTCTTGCGTGTGGTACTGGATGAGAAGGTGTTCAACGGTCCGTCTATCGTTACCCTCCGCTCGATTCCATTCACAACGATACTGACCGCGCTGGTGAACGGGTATGAGTGTGAGATAACGGAAGAGCAAGCACGAAAGCAGATGCGGGCGGAGATCGCGCGCACTCACCAACGGCATAGCGAAGGTACCGGAAGATACGACACGTTTCCCGAGGATTACGCGTTCGCGGACGGCATCAAGTACACACTCGATATGCTTGGTATTGACGTCCTGGAGCAGTCGTGATAAAGACCGATTTCTACCGTCATTTTACCGTGATAATTTATGCAAAATGAAAACGTGAGAAAACGGTAGTATGGCGGAGAATTTTACAGTAAGAGGCTAACAAACAGTGAGCACAAAATACCTATTTTCGATGTAATTAGGTACGCTTAAGGAAACATATGTATATTTAAGTATACATAAGTTCGCTTTTGCGTACATCCCGAGCTTGTAGTTATTTTTCGGTAATCGCTGAATTTGCGGTTTTACTAGGATTACCCTATCAATCTATAATACGGAGGCGGTAACGAAATGCGAGAATTAAACGCAGACTTAGCGATATGCGGGGCGGCGACCGAAGGGGCAACGATGTGTATTGGGGATTCGGAAGTATTCTGCGAGTATATTGACGATAGACTTCCGGATGGCTTAATCGGAAGATTCGCTCGAACGGAGGACGCGCTATTTTTCACAGAGGCACGCGAAGGCTGGCCGGAAGCAATTCGTAGGGCAATCGCTACTGAGGGGTTGTTGCACGGATTGGTAGACGCGATTAATCGAGGAGACCTCCGTCAAGTACGCATGTCGAGCGGTACAGATTACGCGATAGGGTCCGCGAAAAGATACCTAAGCAGATAGTTCTATATGCTTAATTTCACCCTTCACATACGCGAAAATGATTCATTTAACAATGGATTATCGTTATTATGATGAGTGTTCGTATTTTATGCGAACAAGAAATTTCTTTAAGTGAGAGTATCATAGAAAGCGAGGGGAGAAAGTGACAAGGCAAAAAATCGACCGTACAGCCTGGCGCACATTACCGCACTCACAATGGAACGTACGAACTGTACACGCGATGTTCGCCGATCTGAATCGCGAGCACTTCGGGGTCGAGATGTACCTACCGATGCGTAACTGGGGGTTTGAACAAGGCGCAATTAAACGTGCTTTGGCAGAGCACGGAGCAGACGTTTTGCACGAAGCCTTCACGTTGATTTTCCGTGAATATAAGCCCGTACCGGACTATCCGATACTTACGGCAGGGTTCGCTATTAGCTACCGTTTAAACGCGGTAATTCCCCGTATCCTTGCGGACAGGCAGCGCAAGGAAAAAGCGGAGGCGACCGTAGTTAACGGCGGGATGGCTGCGGAGGAACTCGCCGAATGGCTTTAGCACATTTTTATTCATAAGTCAATAAATATTCGTATCATATGAATAGTTGCGGACAAATTCTTAAAAGATGCTAAACTAAATATGTGAGGAGGAACGCAATGTCTAACGCAGACAAGTGCATACTTTCTACGCATTGCTCTCAGGCAGGTGGAACAAGCTGTAATAACCTCTGTTCGTCCTGGATCGCAGTTCACGGATTCAACGGAACAGGTGGGCGAATCGCAGCGGCAGGTGTCCCGAAAGAGTACGCAGGCGTAACGCTCCAAAACTCTCCGGCAAGAGAGGATCAAGCGGGGGCTTATAAGGTCATCGACGCGTACGTTAACACGTTCAAGCGGCAATTCGATGTTGCAACGGAGCGTATAAAATCGCTATACCTCTATTCGGAATCTCCTGGCACCGGAAAAACTACGTCGGCGAGCGCGGTTTTACACGAGTACGTCGTGCGCCACTATATCGGATCGCTCCAGCGGGACAGGCAGCCGCTGGAAAGGTGCGCATACTTTCTCGATGTTAACGCTTGGCAAACGTTATTCCTCGGGTTCAATCGATCACACGTGCCAGCGGAAACAGCGGAACGCCACGCAGCCGAATATTACGCAATGGAGTTATGCGCCTGCCGCACGCCATTCGTAGTATTGGACGATATAGGTGTACGGTCGGCAACCGATGCATTTCGCGCAGATTTACACAGCATCGTCAATTACCGCACGGCGAACGGCTTACCGACGATATACACGTCTAACGTAACAATCGACGACTTGAATACGGTGTTTGACGCAAGACTAGCCGATAGAGTACAGGACATGTGCGTAGTGGTGCCGTTTGTAGGCGGGAGTAAACGCGGGTTAAGAAACGTAAACGTGAGAAAAACGGCGTAAATACGAGTTACATTAATCTTCCAAGCCTTATTTCGACACGGTTTGTCGAAAGATTACACATGTTTGCACATCTATGTATGCGTCTTTACCTAAATGTGTCCAATTATTTACGTATAATTACTATTTTGTCGAAGTGGTAACATAGTAAAATCGTCCCAAATCGACTTTGACGTAGGGTTAAGGATGTTGTAAAACAGGAGGTGTGAGTAATGTCAATAATTAGTCAGCAATTTATGTCGCGGTTAATTGATTCGGGAAATTCGTTAGCTATCGAGAAATACAACGTAAAGCGCACGGATTTTCCAACGCAGAGCGAGCGTCAGGCATTCGACTTCATCAATGGGTTCGCCGTGGAGAACGAAGGGAAAACGCCTTCATATGCAACCTTTGTCGCGAATTGTCCGGACGTTGAGTATATACCCGGAGTTACCGACAGTTACGAATATCTAGTCGGGAAGATGAAGGAAGACGTAGGCAATCGCGAGTTTGCGAAAATGATTAACGATGAATTAGGCGAAAAGTTTGGGAACGTCCCATTCACAGAACTAACGGAGTGGTTGACGAAACGGGTCGAACGGATTAAACTGGAAACGGGAACAGGTGTTCGTAAAACGGCGGGGAATACCTTCGATACCCTCGCCGGTGCGTTTTCGGAAGAGTACCAAAAAAGGAAGGCCGGGAAGTCGTTCACACTTTGGCGCACCCCTTTCGAGTCACTGAATGCGGAGATTGGCGGTCTGTACTCCGGGGACATTTACGGGATCATGGCGGAATCGGGCCGTGGGAAAACGTATCTCTCCGCTGTCTTTGTTGACGAATTACTTCGACAAGGTGCCAATGTTCTCGTGAAAACATACGAAGTAAAGTGGTATCCCTGGTTCTCTCGCCTACTTTCAATCATTACTGCGCGCGAGGAGGCAATATCTTCCTCAGAGTTTATAGTGAAAGTTGGAGTTCCGAATAAGGACATACTTTCGGGCAGACTCGAAGGTGATGTCGAGGAGTATCTGCTAGAGATGGCCGCAAAAGTGAACGACTACTATCCGGGTAATTTGATTCTACAGGCAAAGGGCGACAATGATTTAACGCGTACTTTGGACGAGTTAGATCGGGAGCTTACGGAACATCCAGAAATAAACGCCGTAGTCGTTGATCCGTTCTACGGGCTCGCGGATGTTTACGGTCGCAACTCAAACAAGACCACAGGCGGCGCTGCGGAACAGGCTGCGCGTAGACTTGAGGCGATCATTGGCGCACATGACGTTGTGGGTATATACACGATCCAGGCGCGTTCAGAGAAACAGGAAGTCGAGGCAGGCGAGGATCGCGAGATAAAGCTACCAAAACGCGACCAAGTAAAGACAACGGGAGCTGTACTGGAGATTGCCACGAACCTGTTTGCGTTCGATGCGACGAACGGCAACGGCAAAATCGGAGTTGAAAAGGGGAGGAACGGCGGCGAAGGGTTTACGATAGACTTAATAGCGCTAATGGATTACGGAGTTTTGCGTGAGCCTGATCGCAAGGCACTGACGGAGCAGTTTGCGGGAGTGGCCGGGTTTTAGCGCCTACTTCTCGTCAGACAATCCGAGAAGGAAGTCGGTACTCACGCCGAACATGTTAGCGAGGATACACAGGCCCTCAACAGTTGGTAGTCTTTTTCCGGACACGTAGTAACGTACGGCCCGCTCTCCTATATTCAAAGCGTTCGCGACATCTTGGTACGAGAGATTCATTTCTATCCTAAGTTGTTCAAAACGTTCTGAGAATTTATTCATTATTTTTCCTCCGAAGGGTTGACTTTGAACTTTAAGTTCCATATGATGTAGCTATGAACTTAAAGTTCAAAAAATGCTTTATGCAAAGGATACAACAAATGAGAACGAAAAGCAATAAGAAAGGAGGACGAACAATGTGCGCGCCATAAACGCCGACACGTTCTTATCCGCAATTTGGTCCTATGATTGGCGCAGTATTCAACCGAATAATCGCGGACGCCTCAACGCAACATCACCTTTCGGCATGCGTGAAGATAGCACGCCGTCATTTTCGCTTATTACCGATCCAGAATCGCCCGCTTTCGGATGTTGGACGGATCTTGGCGCAGAGGACGCGGAGTGGTCGCGCGGTGGTCCAATCAAGCTGTACGCGTTTATAAGGAATATTACGTACGAGGAATCCCGCGAGGAGCTTACGACCGGAATCGTGGAAGAAGCAGGCCCGCCGAGACTGCGCCTAAAGCTAGTACCATTGGAGCCGCCGCCTAAACCGAAACCGATTGATCTGTCGCTGTACCGCACGGAGGAAATCCCGTACTTAACAGGCCGAGGCATATCGCCAGAAATACAACGTATGTTCGGTTGCGGATTTGATCGCGCGAAAAATGCGGTGGTTATGCCGTGGCACTCTCCGGACGGGACGTCAATAAACGTGAAATGGCGAGCGACGTGGAGTAAGGCGTTTTGGTATGCGCGTGGCGGCGCTCCAGTCCGGAATATGATATACGGGATACACATCGTTTATTCACGTATGATTGAACGTGTGTTACTCGTAGAATCGGAAATAGACGCGTTGTACGCATGGAGCTGCGGCGTACCGGCGATAGCAGTCGGAGGGTCTGCGTTTACAGATGCGAAAGCAGAATTGTTGCGCAGGTCTCCGGTAAAGACACTGTTAATCGGGACGGATAATGACGCGGCGGGCGTAAAACTACGCGAAGAGGTAGCTGATAAGATGCGTGGGTATTGTGAGTTATACGATGTTTACGTACCAAACCCGGCCAAGGACCTAAATGAGATTGGAGATACTGCGAGGGTTAACGCATTATGTGAGGGCGCCACTAAGCGCGGCGTCATCGCGAAACTAAAAGAGTCAACATAGTCACTGGACCGGGGAAGCTATACGGGCGACAAGTCGGACGTGAATCACGTCCATTTACGGCACACAGATCGAATTAATCGTCTGTGCGCCCGCTCGGTTGACCGTTATTCCATTCGTACAGATCGTAAGGGTTCTCTACACCGAGAGCTTCCGCTATACGACGTGCGTGTGCAATTTCCATGCTTTTATTGTAGCGCATGTTTATATACGCACTAATCTGGCTTTTGTGGATACCGGTCCGTCGCGATAATTCCGCTTGTGTCATTTCAACATCATCAAGCAAGTTTCCGAGCAGGCATTTAATGACTGTATAAGCCATAAATGCCTCCAAATAAATTTAAAAGTTTTTCTTAAAAGTGTGCGAAACGTATTTCTCATCCGTTGTAGTATATGTAAGCCATAACTAAGGAGTGAGTAACCTTGAGTTTTGAAAAACTAAATAAAAAAGCCAATGAGTTCTTTGTCTCCAAGACCCCGGAAAACTTCAATAACGTATATCAAGAAGTTATTGAAGAATTTCAAAGACAAAATAGACGAAGGGTAACCTCAACGGGTCTCGGTAGTATAGATGATGCCGACGAGATACTTGACTCGGTGATCTTAAAACTAACAGCTAGAGACGGAGCGTTAAATTTTGGTAAGTTGGTATCCAGATCATTGAAAAACGCAAGGATAGATTTTCTCAGGTCTGAACTTCGCCGTTCCGAGAGTTTTGAATTAAGCATTGATTCATCCGAAGAGAGTGCGCTAACACTCAATATCGCGGATAGTGAGCTAGTTGAAGACAGAGTATTAAAGAAAGAAGACGATCAGCGTCAACTGATCGCCTATCTTTCGGACCCTACCCAGGTCGATGATGTTACGACGCTAATCGTAACGAAGTTTTCGCAGTACGATTCCATCACGGCGCTCGCTAAAGCGCTAGGAATACACCACGAGACTGTTAGCCGCAAATTACGCAAGCTATCACGACGATACGACGCTAATCGTTTCGGTGAGATAGGCGAATATTTGGCGGTATAACAGAGGGAGTCGGAGCTTCAGGCATGAGGCCCGACTATCCCTTAAATGCATTATAACACAATGAATCATTCACTAAACAAAATCGTTGTATATGCATTATGTATTTTTTCTGGTAATTCGCTTACCACACATTTAGCATAATACCAGCATTGATAACGGTTGTCAACGTTATTATACCCGGAGGTGTTTAAAATGAAACGCAAATATGACCGTAATTTAAATACGTATAACAACGTAAATTCGCAATATAAACGATTTCCAAACGTTTTATATAACGGAAACGTCTCGACTTACGAAGATTTTTCGGACATTTTCGATATCCATCCGCTGCTAAAAGGCCGGGTGATCGCGTGAAAATTTCCGTAAGTCAGCACGCGATTGATAAAGCGATATCTGCGTTTCGCGTAGATAAACGCATTGCCGAGGAATGGATACGGAGCGGCTTACGTCAAGCTCGTTTTGTGGCGTCGGTTGTTTCCGAGGAGGGTAAGCCGTCACGATTATTCGCGAAGAATCACGTTACATTTATTGTTGCGCCAGATCAAGACGCAGTCATCACGCTTTACCCAAGCGATCAGGTCGCCGCCCCAATCCGGAGTAAAGTTGAAGCGCTTGTAATGCGGGAGCTGCGTAGGATTGAGCGCAAAGAGGTCGCGACGATGAAGCGCAATACAATCGCTAAGCTCGAATTGGCAGTCGAACGGGCTTCGTGTTTATTGCGCGCTGAGAAGTCTCGTAGCCAATCCGTCAAGCTCGCAATGCAGGCTCGTGTTTCTGCAATAGACGAATACTTTACGCAAATTGACGCGGATATCGAAAACATCCGCCACGAGAAACGCAAGGTAGCGAAGGCGGTCGCAGCTTACGTTGTATGACTACGCTATTTAATAGGAAGAAAGCCGGAATTTCTTACGCCGGCTACGCGGTATTGACGTACGGGGTGGGGCCCGTTGCCAAATACGTCGGTGCCGTGTAGCGGACGTAAGAATACAGTCCGAAAATTAACCGAGGGGAACGTGATTGGATGTCCATTTTCACACGTAAAGGCGAAGCGGCAGCGACGAATAACGATGGAGGCACGCAAGAAAGCCCGATTGTATCGTTCAAGTCCGGTACGACGTTCAAAGTCGGAGTCAAGTCCGTCAACGACGTCGCGGAGTATTACGGTTACAGCGTGTTCAAGAAGGTAAACACGTTCGTTCCGAAAAACGGAGCTGTACGTAATGCTCGCGGATACATCGAGTCCGGTGCGACGGTTTGGGATCAGGCGGCTGAACTACTGTATGCCGACGCTAAAACTGCGAAAGACGGCGGCGCGAGCGAGGGCGCAGTCAAGAAGATCACGGATGAAGCGTATCTGTATCGCGGTAAACAACGGTTCCTGCGTGCATTTTTCGACTTGACGACGGGCAAGGACATCGTAGTTGACCTGAGTCCGAAGCAAGAGAAAACGCTCAAAGCCGTTATCGAAAAGTACGCAAAGAAACTCGGCACGATCGCGTTCGAACTTTCGAAGACAGGTACGAGCACAAACGCAGTCGTTGCGTTGTCTCCGATTATCGACGCAGACGAAGACCTGACGGACGAGGAACGTAAGAACTTCGAAAAGCTGGCGGACGCACCTTTCGATATGGAATCGTTCGAGACGTGCTTGTACGTAGCCGACAAGGAGGAACAGATAAAGAACCTCGTTATCGCGGGCTTCGATATCTCACGCTTGGGCTTGTCTATCGGAGCAGCCGCACAAACTCCGCCGACCGAGCCGCAACAAACGGATGCGCCTATCGATATCAGCGAAGAGGACTTGCCGTTTTAATTACGAAGGGAGATGCGTGTATGGGCAATGTTTGGTTAATCGCGGACAAAAATGACGGCAGGCAACCGGTCGCGTACCGAGTAACGGAGCAGGACGCGGAGGGCTATACCAACGCACTTCGCGGCAGAGGTTACGTCAAAATTACCGTAGCTCGTCCGACGTTAGAGATTGACGACGTTGTGGGCACGGTAAATTATCCGGAAAGGGGCGCGGAATATGCTCAGTAAACTCAGTCCGTGGCAAGCGTTCTTACTCACGATCTTGCTGACATTCGGAGCTTACGCCTTTCTTTCGTGGGTGCTGGCGTTCCTGATTTCGTTCGTATTCGGGTTCAGTTTCGGATTTCTGAACGCGGCGGGCCTCATCGTCATCATCACTATTGTCGGCGGGTTGTTACGTAAAGGAGGTGAGTAATACGGCACATCAAACGGAAATTACCGGCAAGTATTCGGAGCTGGCGGCGCGTCTTGCGCTGTTGGCTAACGGGTGGACCATCCACACGTCGGAAACAGCGGAAGCTTACGACGTATTAGCGACGGAGCCACTTACGGGCCGCCACGTTAAGATCCAAGTCAAGACGGTGCGTCGACGTTCGGATCGCGAGCGCAGTGACGGAATCGCGGACCTCGTAGTTTACGCGAAGAAAGGCAACGGCACGACGTACGATCGAGCCGACGCTGACTATATCGTTGGCGTGTGGGCGGTCGATGGCGAGACTCCGCGTGTGTTCATGTTCGAGAACCGATGCCTGAGCGAGTATTGGTGCAGCGAGGCACGGGCGTCCGAGCGTTGGGTCGAGTTGTCCATCGCGTTGAATCGGAATCTTGACGAACCCGAGCCGGACGCGCCAGCGTTAGCACTCGTAGCTTAGTCGTAGTTTACGGAAGATTACGCAAGTCCAATAAAACGCGGGCCAACGAGCCCCTAAAGGAGACCGATTAAATGGCGAAATTGAACGTAACTGTACCGGCTGTGGACGTAGAGGTAAATGGCGTTAAGTACCGTAAAGTCGACCGTGACGCGCAAGTTGGCGATATCATCCGATACGACGACGAGGATGACTACGTTACGAAAGGCGCATTTTACGCGGTGACAGAGATTGACGGTTGCGGTGACCCGCAAATTGAAGATAACGACGGTGACAACCACGACCTTTGCGGCGAAGAGTTCAAAGTGTATGCGAAAGTATCGGAGATCGGCACTGCCTATCGCGAGGTTAAACGTTACGCCAAAGTAGGCGAACGTATCCGTATCATCGATAGAATGCTAGCGTCCGATCCGTACGATAATGGCGCTGAGCTTACGGTAGCTGAGGCCGATCCGAAGGATGGGCGCGTGTGGGCGGTTATTAATGGGGAGCGTGCGGTCATTGCTCATCGGGAGTACGTCGTGCTTGAACCCGTAACAGCCGAGGAACCCGCACCTAGATGGCTGACCGTTGGGGATTACGCTAAGATCACGGGCGAGATTCGCGGGCACGGATTTAAAATCGGCGAGATCGTAAAAATCGTAGAGGACGACGAGTCTGAGTTCCTTCCGTACCGGGGCGAAACCGCTGACGATCGTGGCGTATCCAGGGACTGGTTCGGTCCGGACGAGCACGAGCCCGCAACAGAAGCGGGGTTCCTGGCGCAAACTCGACTAAAGGTCGGAGATCACGTGAAAGCTACATCCGGAAATGGCTTCGCAATTATCGGCGGGATTTACGTAATCGAAGAGGACGACCGCAGCCCAGTCCCGTACAAACTCGCATCATTATCGGGAAAATACGCAGGGTGGTTGTTTGCGAGCAGCGTAGTCCGCGCAACCGACGAAGAGGTAGCGCAAGCTAAACGTAAACTTGCGGCTGAAACGACTACTACGGACCCGCGGAGTCAGTTCGCAGTAGGCGAGAAGGTGCGTTTGATTAGCGGTGGCGGTAAACATCCGCTGAACGGATACGACAACGGAGGAATTTACGAAGTTGATACGCCATTTTGCGAAACGCACGGTCACGCGCCTGTCATTCAGCTTGTCGGCGGTGATATCCCTTACGGTTACGCAAAACCGGAACAGCTCGCAAAACTCACGATTGAAGTCGGTTCTACCGTCCGCCTTACGATCGAAGAGGGCAAGACTCCGCGCTACAAATGGGGCAAGGTAAGCAACGGAGATATCGGCACAGTACGTGATATTGCAGCCGGTTTAGCTTACGTGGATTTCCCGGCGCAAAAACGCTGGATCGCACTACTAACCGAATTGACTCTCGTTTCTGACGGGGAGAAGGAGCAGCCACAACCGGAGCCCGTACGTTTCAAAGTCGGCGAATATGCGCGTACTCTCGTTGCGAAAGCCTGCATTCCGACGGGCTCTATCGTGATGGTCGTGCGAGATGACGAGGATTGTAATCCGTTTAGGTCCGTAGTAGTTGGCGGAAGTGCGCACCATTACTACACGCAGGACGAACTCGAACGCGTTGACGCAGAGACTGCGAAGTGGGCTGCGATTGGCCGTAAGGTGAACGAGTTTAAGGCGGGCGATGTTGTCGTCGTAGATAGACCGTATGGAGCGCCGTTGAAACGTGGACAGCTTGTGACTGTACGTCGAGACAATGGGGGTGCTGAGTCGGTTAGCGTAACCGAAGTCGGTTGGCTCGTATCAGTATCGGCGCTAGTCACTCCGGTCGAACAACGCTTTGACCGGATGGAACTTGAGGCTACGAAAGCCGCAGCGTAAGGAGGTGTCGCATTCATGGCTGACGTTAAATTAACGCTTAATCTCCGCCAGCCAACCGCAGACCCGGACATAGCCGAACGTGTAGCCGACGCAGCCAAACGTAAGAAAGCCGCAGAAGAAACGCCAGCCGAAGCAGTCGAACGTATTAGCGCAATGTCGTTGACGGAGCGTGAACGTAAGGCAGTTGAAGCGGTGAGGGAGACGGGAGAAACAGGCAAGTTCCCGTCTTTCCGCTCCGGCGGAGGTTCTATAACGAAGGCTGACGTAGTTGCGGCGGGTGTGCGTATCTTGGCGGATAGGCAACGTGAGGAACGTACGGAAAGGATAGCAGAGACGTTACGAACCAAGCCGGATAACTTTCACATCTTAACGTGCGATTCCGAGTTGCCAACGTTTGTTGAGCGCTTGCGGGAAGAGTGCCGCCATCAAATGCGAGAGTGGCCGTGTAGGTGGACGAAACTTGGCGTAAAGTCGATGACCGCGAATGACTTCGAAGGTACCGGCGTTGATACGTACATTGACGTTTCGATCGGTTACTCCGTGTGGCTTCCGTTACTCAACGAAGGTTATTACATTCCGTATGGTCACGTCGACATGCGCGGCGAAGCCGGCTTCGAATTTTTCGACGATATGAGTGCGCACAAATCTACGGACAGTCAACTAACGCGTTCGAAAGTGCTTGCGGCGATTTCTCCGTATTTATCGCAACCTAACCACGGCAAATCGTTTCATATGGGATCGGCGCGTTACGATTTACACGTTGCTATTAAGGACGGCTACGAGATTCACGGCTGTGTATGGGACTCGCTAGATGCGATGCGAATGCTTAACGAACACGAAGAGTCATTCGGCCTCAAGCCGCTAACCGCAAAGTACGGAAGATTCTTCGGAATTAACGGACCTATCTACACGTTCGAGGACATGTTCGGAAACCGTTCGCCGGCTCCATTTAGTATCGAACTTGTCGGAATCTATGCGATAAAAGACGTTCTGTACGGATGGGCTCTTACGGAGTGGCAGTACAAGCAAATGACGCAAGCAGCTTCCGCAGATGGTTCCGGTAAGCTACTCGATTGTTACGCGATGATTGACTCCAAGCTACCGGAAACAGACGTATTCTTAGCGCGGTCCGGGTTCGTCGTTGACCTCGACGGGCTTGCGAAGCTCGAAGCGGAATTTACGCCGTTACTCGAGCAAGCGCGTGAGGACGTAATTACTTCGTATGATATCGGACCTGAGTTTGTACGTAAGATGGACCGTACGTTAAACGCAAGTAAGATTACGGACTGGATCGAAAAGCAACGTCGGCGGATCGCACGTAATAAGGAAGCGACCGAGAAACAGCGTGCAATTATCGCGGAATGTAAAGCGGCAGGGAAAACTTCGCTGAAGAAGTACACGAACGCAGTCGCACGTCTCGCGGAGTTAGGGGCGGAAGAGTTAGCGCCGGCAGATGAAGAACACGCGCCTTTGTTCGTTACGGAGTTTTCAATTACGAACGGTAATCATCTGGCGTATCTCATCTATGACCATCTCGGTATACGTGATCGGACCGGACAGTTCAAGCGCGGTAAAACGCGGAGCACTGCGGCCGACGTTATGGAGGCGTATTACCAGGAAGAAGAAGCGTTAAAGCCGCTCGCGACCGTGGCTGCTTATGAGAAGCTTCTAAATACGTACGTGATGAAAATACCACAAGCTCTTGAAGCAGACGGTCGGATTCACACGGAGTTTAAATCAGGAGGGACCGCGACCGGACGTTATAGTTCGTCGGGTTATAGCGGACGTCCAGTCGATATATTACGTGAGTTTGAAACGGAGGAACGAATATGAAGAAGATGGTTTTCGGGTTAGTAGCGCTATTACTAACGTTCGGACTGACAGCTTGTGGCGAGAGTACGGATAGCGTTAAAGAAAAAACTGCTATGAACATACAATTCGAGTTTATAAGTCGGGATTTTATAGATACAACTACCGTGATAACTACTGTAAGAGATAAGGAGACGGGCATTTATTACGCAGCGCTAAGTTCTAGTACTACATCGAACGGAATAGGAGGCATGTCACCACTCTACGATAAGGACGGTATGCCATTTGGTCACGATAACTGATGCAAATTACCACGCTATCGTCCGTAAGCTCATCACTGACGAGCGCAAAGTCCCTAAAGGCACGAATTTGCAGAATATGCCGTCAAAGGGCGCAGGAACTTCCGTACGTAATCAGTTTATACCCCGCCCTGGCTCTACGTTCGTCGGCGCTGACCTCGGCCAGATTGAGCCGCGCATCATGGCGCACATCATGTACACGAGATACGGCGATAACTCGATGCGCCAAATCTTCGTTGACGGCGTTGACCTTTATACGACAATGGCGATGATGACGTTCAACTTACCGCAAGAGTACTGCGTCGACAAGGCGTACGACCCGACACATACGTTCCAGCCTCGGAAGATGATGAAGACGGGCCAACTTGCGGTATCGTACGACCAGTCGCCGAAGTCATTTGCGAAGAAGATGGGCGTTAGTGATGACGTAGCCGCGATGTTCTTCGATAATTTCGACCGTACATTTCCGTCATTTAAAACGATGGTGGCCGATATCCGCGAGTTTATGCGGAAACACGGATATGTCGAAACCCTGGACGGACGTAAGCGGAGGTTTCCGGATTACAAGAGCGTCGCAGCAGCGGCGGCCAAGAACGAGCAGCGGTTAATCCGGTTATATACGGAACGGAAGGCGTTGCGCAATAGTACGAAGCTCAGTGCGTTAGACTCCGCGAAGTTACAGGGTATTCAAGACGAAATCGACGTATTGTCCGAGAAACGCGGACTAATCGGATATTGGGAACGTGCTTCATTTAATGCCGTGATTCAAGGAACGGGGGCTGACGTGCTGAAGCGTATCGGCATCCGTAACGCCCAAGAGTGTCGAGCGCGGGGCTGGGAGTTCAACGCATCCATTCACGATGAAATTAAAAATTCGATACCTAACGAGCAATTAACGCGAGAGACGATCGCGCTTATCGACGAGATTATGACGCAGACAGTAACGTTCAGTGTGCCACTTGTTACGGATATAGTGATTGAACCGCGCTGGATGATGGAGTACGGAGCAGATGAGTGGGATTTCGATAATTGCTGCCCGTTACCAGAGTATGAGAACAAATACGAGGAGGCTGCGTAAGTGGCTAACGGAAAAATCAACGTTTACATGTGCCCTACATGTGGCAACGAGTATGAACGCGGATATTGCTACGATTGCCGTTGCCGCTGTTACAAGGCTACGAGAGACAAACGCCAAGTCTTCGGTGACTTCACGATTGTTGACTGGTTCAGTTCGCGGTCAAGCGCGGGACTTATTGTCGAGGACACGCGATCGGGCCAGCGTTATCCGCTCTATATGTCCGGTGTATTTGATTTCATTAACGGAGTTCAATTGACGAGTCGTACGCTAGAGGAAACGAAGAAGGGCTCCGCTTACAGCTGGAAGGTAATAACGAAGGAGGTTGCGTAGTGGCTACTGAAGCGCACATACGATTAAAAATAGCCGATGCAATAGCGAGCGCGGAAGCAAACCCGGATTTTGGCGGAGAGGAAATATGCCGTCATGCGGTTGACGTGGTTAGGTTCTATTTCGGCGTAACCTGCGCGTACCAACACTGTGGTGGATTCGATAGTCCCGGTTACTCGGTCGGCTGCTACGCAATTGCTTACGTAACGGAAACGGGCAGGCTCGGCATTTACGATTATCAAAAGGAGGCGGTTTAACTGTCGCAAGAACTCGCAAATAAAATCGCGCAAGACTTTACGCAATTCCTTAATTCCTGGCACGCAGCTCCGGAAGTGTACGACGACGCTCTCGACGCGCAGATCCATCGTTGGTATGCGGATTTCCTAACAGACAAATCTCGCAAGCTATGGCCGCCGCGAGGCATTCCGTATTTCTCTCCTTCGTCAGCTAACGCAGATTCACGCGGTCTCTACGAAAAGATGCGGGGAGCCAAGAAGGAAATATCGTCGAAACCTCCGCACCAGGGCCGCCAAGTTCGTATCGGAACCGCAATCGGCGACCTAATCCAACGCGATATTCTGTTCGCGGAGAAACATTACGCCAAGGCAATCGGAGAGGAGCCGCGATTCAGCTTCGAACGTAACGAACTCGGCGAACCGATGTTTGAAGACTTCGCGAAAAAAGGACATATCGTTGAACACCGTGGTAAAACGTTCGCGTTATACGGAACAGGGGACGGCGTTATGCGCTACATGTCGAAGGATGGCGAAGTCATCCGTGTCGGTCTTGAAGTTAAATCGAAGCAGACAACGTACGCCATGACGTCGGGTTACTCAACGCGTAACGGCCCAAAAGAGGATCACGTGAAGCAGACGATATGTTATTCGAAAATGTACGATCTCGATTACTTCATTATCCTCTACGTAAATGGATCGCGTAAGGCGTGGAATATGACGCCAGAGGAGTTCGCAAAGAATCCGGATATTGCCGTGTTCGGCCTACACATTACGGACGAGATGCGTAACGAAGTCCTCGACCACTTTGCGGATATCGTAAAAGCCGCACGGGAGGGGAATCCTCCGGAACTTGACCTCGATAAGTGGACGTTTAACGACTTCAAGCGCACGATCGCGTTGTCCCTATCCGAAGCGGAGATTGCGAAGTTGGAACGTAAGGTAATCGCGATTAACCACTCAAGTCTACCGGACTGGAAGAAGCGCGGACCGAGCGAGGCGTTGGCGGACATCTTACGGATTAGATCGGAAGCGGCGGAAAGCCAAACGAAGGAGGCTGCGTAAATGAAATACGGACGAAGAATCAGCAACGGAGTTATGTACGTAGGTGAGGTCTTCTCGGTATTACTCGGCGGTCTATTCGCTTTGGCGTTAATTTTCGGAGAGGACTCGGATTGGCGGATGCGTATCTTCTTCGCACTACTTGCGATTTGGGCTTTCGTAGTGGGATTCGTGGAGGGGGAATCCGAGGATAAACCGAAGAATGACGGAGTATTCAAACCCTCGCGTCAAGAGAAAGAGGAAGCGCGTAAACGGTTGGAAGAACGCAGACAAGTCGAAGCCACGAATGAAACACGCGAGTACCTGGTTCTCCCTGCGCTACTGATAGCGTACGGCCAACATGGCGGAGACTTACGCGGACTGTTACCCGAATCAGATGCGGACACGCTGTACGATATCGGAGCGCGGCTTGAGAAGGCGTGCACCGCGGAGGAGCAGCTAGAGATGATGGCGGAACTCATCCGCGAGAAATTAGCGGAGGTGTTGCGAATTGGCGAAGACGACGCGGCCTAAGCCGTTACGTGTGCTCGGGCTCGACCTATCGTTATCGCCTGGCATTGCTGCGATTGAGGTACGAAATAGACAACCGTACCTCGTCGCGTGTTCTTCCGTTGCTACATCTACGGACGACCCGGACGCGGTCCGTAATTATATCGTTGAGTCGTTCGTAGCGCAATTTGTACGCGAATATCGTCCGTTTGACCACGTTGTCCGCGAGGACTTTACGTCAGGCCGCAATAAACGCGCTACGCAAACGATATTTTCTTCGTGGGCTGCGGCGGATCGTGCGCTGTACGCCTACGGATACCAGGCGGCGGACTTAAAGCCTGCGTTAGCGCCTACGTCAGTTAAACATCTAGTCGCCGGCAGCGGTAAAGCGGAGAAGGCGGAAGTAGCGGCGGCTGTGCGGAGACTGTTACGGCTAGGTGAGGATTACGCGTTTAAAACGGGTTATGACGATAGCGATGCGTGTGCGGTGGCGCTGGCGTATTTGATACGTGAGGGTTTAATAGATACGGAGGGGATTGCGGCGTGAGTGCGAGAATTTACGTTACCGAAATTGACTATGACGTTGCCGAGATATGCGCGGGAACCACGAGGGTCCTGCGTGGCGTGACGACAGGCACTCGAATAGGTGCGAAAGTGTATACGAAGTCCGGCGGTTACTTGGATGTGTATATCCGCGTTCCCGGCCGTGTTGAGGATGCGGAGGAAGCTGTACGTAATTTACTACGGGAGGCTGTTGCGGAATGAGTAACGTAATATCTGACGAAAAATTACACGCGTTGATTATTTGCGGAGCGTTATCGTCTACGCTTCAGGACGTAGGCGGCGACCCGTCCGAAGTCCTTACCGAAGCTGAAATCGTAAGATTCGAAGAGTTGACGGACACGCCAGAGCTGAACGCAATGGCTGACGAGGATATTGCGCGAGTTATCCGTCCGTTAGTGCGGAAGTACGCGGATGTGGCGCTGTCATGACGGAGGAAGAGGACGTTTACGTACGCTATGCACTTAGCCTACACCAGCAGATCGGCAGGCTTACACACGCGCTTGTTTATAAGAGACTCGACGTCGCGGAGTACGAGCGCCAACTGGCGGAGACACGCGCAAAGCTTGCGGAAGTAGAAAAGAGAATGGGAGAGATGCGCTAACATGCAATTATTAACGGATGAGTTTATTGGACGATACCCGGACTTTCCTGCGGAAATGAATCCGCTCGGCCATTTCGTTTACTTACGAACATACTCGCGCTGGCTCCCGGAACAAGGCCGACGCGAAACGTGGAAAGAAACCGTCAGACGCGCTACGGAATATAACGTCGGCCTCGGCGTTAAGCATATGGACCAAATCGGATACGGTGCGGACTTCGAGTGGCATCGGAAAGAAGCGGAGCTACTATTCGAAAATATGTTCCATTTGCGGCAGTTCCTCAGTGGACGGACATTGTGGGTAGGTGGTGCGGAGAACGGTGTAGCCGAGAAGTTCCCACTGGCGAATTTTAACTGTTCTTTCCTTAATATTGTGTCGTGGTCGGACCTCGGTGATATGTTTTACTTGTTGCTTGTCGGCACCGGTACCGGCTTCAAATGTACGAAGGAAATGGCGGCCAATCTCGCACCTATCCGTACTAACACAACGCTACTTCATTCGGAGTATGAGCCCGTTCCAAAGGCCGCACGCTACGAGCAGACGCAGCTTCGAGACATGGAGAACGGATACGCGAAGATTTACGTCGGCGACTCGAAGGAAGGATGGGTCGAATCTCTGCGCGTGTACCTCGATATCTTGACGAAACGCGAGTATGAACACATTCATACGATCAAGATTTCGTACAATTCCGTACGCCCTAACGGTGAGCGTTTGAACACTTTCGGAGGTACGGCATCCGGTCCGGAGCCTTTACGTGAAATGTTCGCAGGGATTGATCGCGTACTTAAAAACGAAATCGATCCGGGGCTGGCTCCGCTAGATGACTTAATGGTTCCGTTTTACCACGAGCCGACGGGGCTGACGCTACAGCACGGACACCCAATGTGGTACCAGCGAGTACGTCCGATCCATATTCTCGATATCGGTAATCTCATCGGTAATAACGTTGTGGTCGGGGGCGTGCGACGTACTGCGGAAATCTTCCTTATGGACGCAGATGACTACGAATGTATCTTCGCAAAGTACGGACTCAACGGTATTTGGGACGCAGATAAGCACGCGAAGGTAATCGAAAAGACTCGCGCGCTCGGTCTCGAAAAGGAGGCGCGATTCCTGGAGAGCTTACCGACGTTCGATCCGAATGCCCGTCCGTTGCATCATCGCCGGATGTCGAATAACTCGATCGCATTTACGGAGCAACCTTCGCGTGAGTTCCTTAACCTTGTATTCACGATGATGCAGGCGGAAGGCGAGCCGGGCTTCGTAAATCTGGAGGAAGCGCGTAGACGTCGTCCGAATGCGGAAGGCTTAAACCCATGTGCGGAAATACTCCTCGACTCGTACGGCGTATGTAACTTAACGACGGTTAACATGACGGCGTTTGTGCGCGCAGATGCAACATTCGATTGGGACGCGCTGAAGGAGGCGCTAGCTTTGTCCGCTCGATGTGGTATGCGTATGACCCTCGCGGAGCTTGAGATCCCGCATTGGGATACAGTTCAACAGCGCGATAGGCTACTCGGAACATCACTCACAGGCGTTAAGGACGCGTTTGCCGCAGTAGCGCGAGAGGTTAACGGGTACGAGGCGGAGACGTTAGAAGAACTAGGCGCAATCGCGCGTACTGAAGCCGACCGTTACGCAAAAGAACTCCGCGTATCTGCACCGCTCCTCATTACGACGGTCAAGCCGGAAGGGACGATTTCACAGGTAGCTGGCGGGGTCTCGTCCGGTTTACATTGGTCGCACTCACCGTATTACATTCGCCGTATTCGCATTAACGCGGCTGACCCACTTGCTAAAGCCGTTATCGACCTCGGCTGGACGGTAAACCCCGAAGTCGGTACGCCTGGCGAAACACATGACGAGCGGATGAGAAATGCCCGTACGTACGTCATCGACTTTCCGGTCGCTTCTGGCGCAACACGTACGAAGGATGACGTCAGCGCAGCGGAACAACTCGATACGTATTTCGATTTTCAGCGTTATTATACCGAACATAATTCGTCTAATACGATCACGGTGCGCCCGCACGAGTGGGAGATCGCCGAGGAAATCGTATATTCGCGTTGGGACGAGTTTACGGCGGTGTCTTTCCTGGCGCTAGACGGTGGGTCATACGACCTCGCACCGTACGAAGCGATTACGCGCGAGAAGTACGAGGAGCTCTCCGCGGCTATGCGACCGTTCGATATGGCGCTGCTACAACGTTACGAAACCACGGGCGAATCCGACCTTGACGGGATGGACGGATGTGAGGGCGGCGCGTGTCCGATTAGATAAACGGAGGTATGCGTATGTCTTCGGTAATTATGTGCGAGATGTTACGGACGTTCCGGTTACACCCGTTTCTCCGCCACGCATCGGAGTTTGACGACCTAACAGATGCAGAGCTGCGGAAGATTGACGCGCTAATGCGGATGGTACCAGCGAGAGCACCGGATAAGCGTCGGAAGTAAACGGAGGGCCTTCGGGCTTCTCCGTTTTTTTTTTTTATTTTCGTAAAAGTGTGCGAGACGCATTTCTCATCCGTTGAAGTAGATGAAAGGCGGAAAACATTACGCTCAACTGTGCGAAATACATTCCGCTGGAAACAAACGTAGTGTAAGGCGGAAACAACCGCCGAATAACTAAAACGGAGGCGATTCGCATTATGACGAATTATCGTGAGGTTAACCGTAAGGCAACCGTAGGAGAACGGATCAAGATCGTGAATCCGCAATTCGCGCACGGCTACGGAGATGGCGACGAGGGAACTGTCCTTAAAGTCGAAGGTAGCGGAGTATTCGTCAACATCAACGGAAACAGACGCGGCGTCTTTCATCGGGAATACGTCGTACTCGAACCGGTAGCGACGTTAGGTTCTGACGAAGCCCTAGCCGACGCTTTTACGCAATTCATCCGCGACAACGCCGATACGATTCGCACTATTCTCGGAGACAGCGCATCTAACGTAACTAAAACGGAGCCAGCCGTATTAACCCGCGCAGCCGTTATCGAAAAGGCACGTGCTGACGTTGCGGAGTTGGCTCGGAAAATGTGTAGTGATCGCGCTAATTCAGACGGGAACCGTACGTTTAATATGCTCACTTCAAAGCCGGAATTTCACGTTAACCGAGATAAACGCGTTGTTACCGCACTGGTGCGGGGCATCTACGGCAACGAAATCTTCGAAAAAGGCATCGCAAAAGCTGCGCCTGACGACGTATTCCACGCAGAAATCGGCAAGGCGATCGCACTCCGCCGCGCGTTGGGCCTGACGGTGCCGAGCGTGTATACGGACGCGCCGAAACCGGATGATTTACGCAGAGGACATATTGTCCTATCTCAGGCGGTTCGCGAGAAAGTTACCGTGCATGCGGTTAGGCCAACGCATCGAGCAGCAACTGGACATCGGTTTGATAGCCCGGAGAGTGGGTTTACGCATCTCCTCTCGGATGGGTTCGAGTATTGGGCACGTATCGAGGACTGTGTAATCATCGACGACACCGACGTTTATTGACGGAAGTGAGGCCGTTGGGGTTAATCTGCTCAGCGGCGAATGTATCATCCGCAAAGGCGATCGCGTAGCTCAGGCGTTCATTCTTCCGATTCCTCGCATCAATCTCATCGAGACGGGCGGCTTCGGACATACGGGGGTTACAGCGGAAGAAGCTATCGAGGGTTTGCGCAAAGCTTCCGAAACTTGGCAGGAGGCGACGGTTAATTGAAACGAGCATCAATCGGATTCATCCGCACAGCAGTTCTCGCAGGCTGCGCGTTGTTTTGGGCGTTTGTAATTCACGAGGCTACACGATAGGAGGCGTAATATGAACGAAATAACGTTAACAAGCGCACGGTACAAAATCGCGGCCATTAAACGTAAGACTCGCGCTAAGACTTTCGCTGACTGGCGTGTTGGAGACGAAATTCAGCTATCAACGGGTATCGAACACAAGGGCGGAGCTTCCGGCGGAGGCGTCTACGCGTCATACTTCAAAGCGGAGAATCCTACGCAGGGTACGTCAGTCTCGAAGTCACAATCGGAAATGTCGTATTTGTTGCGAAGCGTATTCGAGATTGAGCCCGTAACCGAGCCGCAACTAGCCGAAGTCATCCCGTTTCCAAACGCAGTCGCCGACGTACTCGAAGCTTGGGTGGCCGCAGCTCGGCGCGGTGAGATTAGCGGCGTCATCATCGCAGGGCTCGGATCAGACCGACTCGACGGTGATACGTTAACAGCGGCGGTCAACGTTAATTCACGGGAAAATAGCGTACTCGTCAACGATTTGAACGATTCGCGGATTATCGAAACGGTCGACGTAAATTTATTCGAATAGGAGCGTGGGGAGAATGGCGAAGTTAAACGGAGTTATTCGGGGAGTAGAGCCTCGCGTAATTGAGTATGAAGGCGTTAAATTCGTTAACGTGAAGGGTATGGCGAAGGTAGGAGATATCGTGGTGTCCTCAGGCGATTATTGGGACATTGATAAAGGAGACTGCTTTCTAATTGACCGCTTATATGAAGGTAATGCGTCATTCACGGACAACGCGGGAGACGTCCGCGTAATAACCGATGTGGGACGTGGCGGCGAAGCTGCGGGAGTCTACGGAGCGTACGCACATGATTTTAACGTGTATGAGCCGTGCGAAGCCTCAACGGAAACTCTCCTCGAAGCCAGACGTGAAGAACTCGCTAATATTATCGCAACCATAGCGGAACTCGAAGCGAAGTTAGCGGACGAGAAGACGCTGAAGGTCGGCGATTATGCGCGTGTGATCAATACGGGCGGTTCGGAAAAACTAGCCGTGGGAGACATCGTTGTCATTGACAGCATAGATCCGGACGATGACGAGCTTTCACTACGTGTCTGCCCCGTTCTAAATCCGACACACCCGGCGTGGGTGCGCACTTGCGGAAAAGTTACGCCAGCCGAAGCGAAAGTCGCAATCCTTGCGCAAGTGGAGGCGCAATTCAAGGAGGTGGCGTAGTCTCGCGTACATTCATCGAACTTATAATCGCAGCAGTAGTCGCAATCAATCCACCGTACGAGCCGACACCCACGCCCGTAGTAAAGACGGAGAAAACAGGCAATTCCCCGTCTTCTACTTACGTAGTCACTGCGTACGCGCTTGGTGATGGATTCACGCCAACACACGGCATTACTGCATCAGGTAGGCGCGTCAAGAACAGAGTAACCGCAGCTTGTCCGAAGTCCATTCCGTTCGGTACACGTGTTGATATCGAAGGCGTCGGAGTTCGAACGTGTTGGGACCGAGGTGGTCGGATTACTGACGGACATATCGACGTCTACGTAAAGGATATTCGGCGGGCGGTTGTTTTTGGGAAGCGGCGGCTAAACGTTCGCGTTCTTCAATAACGAGTTGGACAGCGCGTAGGCTTGTCGCAGCTCTCCAATGAAGACCCGTTGCTGTTACTAGAGTTCCGAATACCCCTACGAAAAAAGCGGCAGCTATGAATATCGCAGTCCAGTCTCGTCCGTCGCCTAAGAGCCTATTCACGGTAAGTAACACTAGCGGTATCACGTATGCTATCAAAGACCCTAACAAGGACATTTGTTTCGCTGAATCTTCCTCAGCAAGGTAATACTTTTCGAGAACTTTTAAGTCTGAATCACTCGTCGTTTCATAATTCTTACAAATCAATTTAATCCTATTAATTTTCTCTTCTTCTTTTTCATTCATTGCTATTCCCCCTTATTTAATATATCGGAAACCATAAAGGAGCGGATTATATGACGAAGTATTTGCGTTGTCACACGGCTGGTGTAGCTGGACAAACGGTAGGTGAGCGTTACGAGATTATTCACGAAGATGATCGTTTATATACGATCCGTGGTTTCGGGGGCTACACGAAGCTTCCGGACTCCGGTGGGGACAGTTACCGTAACTGGTTCATACTTGAAACGGACGAGGGCAGCGGGAATATAACGGTTTTGCCAGACGAATCCCTCGGCGGCATCGAGCGCGAATATCGCGAAGTTAAACGGAAAGCAACCGAAGGTGAACGTATTAAAGTTACAGCGGGCCGCGGCGCCTTCTTTGGACAGGATTTCCGCGGAACAATACATGAGGTGACGGACGTATTTGTCCTCAACGTAAAAACAACCGGAAAGTGGAAGGACGGTTCCGTGTTGAACCCGAGTCATGACGATTACGTAGTCCTCGAACCGACGGATATCGTACACCTTCCGATTAAGGAACGTACCAGCGGTACGGAACGATTCCGCATGGTCGACCGTAAGGCAACGTCGGGAGAGCGCGTAATCATCGTTAGCTCGAATAAAACGAAGTCAGCGGGTTGTTACTTCCGCCACACGATCGGTGAAATCGGAGACGTAGATTCGCGCTTGCCTGACCGGGCGGGCGTTAACGGTTGGTACATTCTTGACGGAGATTATCGCGTACTTGAACCGTTAACCACCGCGCCACTCCTATCCGAACAGTCTGCGCAAGATCAAGCGGCCGCTACGATCGGCGCGTTAGCCTTACGACTAGATGCGTTGAGTGAGCGTGTGTCAACGCTTGAGACACAGGTTAAAGTGGCGCGTGAGGATATCGACATTATGGACGAAGCCGTTGCGTACGATGTTCGAAAACTCGAAACGAGAGTTGCTGCGCTGAAAGAATTAAAAACGCAACCCGCGACGCCTGCGGAGGTTAGCGTGTCAAGGTCTGAGCGTCAACAACGTCGGGACGATATCGTTGAGCGCGCGAAGGCTGACGTTGAGCGGTTGGAAAACAAGCAACAGTCGTGGTTTGCGTGCGAGGGGGCCTCCTCATTCTGGCCGCGAGGTTGCGAGAAATACGGAGCAACTCCGCTTCACTACGTAGATTACGTTGTAGATCGGAATAAACGTACAGTCATCGCTTTAATACGCTATCTCGACAGCCACAGAGTGGATTATCGCGGCGTAGCAAAGTGCACATCCGGCGACGTATTTAACACGCACATCGGTAAGGTAATAGCGCTGTATCGTGCGCTTGGTCTCGAAGTACCTGCGGAGTACCTGAACGTACCGCAGCCTACAGAGGTTCGCGTTGGTGACTTCGTTAAAGGTACGTTCGGATTCGGAGCCGACGCATCCGGTTATGTTGACGAGATTGATTACCGCGATGATGGACAGCATGGAGTCCTCTTCCCAAGTGTTCGCGCTAGCCGTAGGGACGGCGGCGTGTGGTCATTCGCTAAGTATGTAAGAGTTATCGACGACACCCGCGAGGAGGAGGCAGCTTGAGCGGAATGACTACGCTACCTAACATCGGACTTCTCGGACGCCTCCGAAGCGGCAAGGACGAAGTAGCTCGTTATATTTCGGATAACTACGGTTACACGCAATTCGTGTTTGGCGACGAACTTAAACGTTACGCTCACGAATTATTCGGTGAGCCTGCGCCCGATGAGAAGCCGCGCGAACTTTACCAGTGGTTCGGACAGACGATGCGTGAGCGTGATCCGGACATTTGGGTCCGCAAGTGTTTCGAAGCGATCGAGCAGAACCGCGACAGCATTCCGGAGGAGCTACGGAGAGCCCACGATTTTGTAACGAACGGTGAGGTCGTGCTTTCCGTACCTGCTCGTCCATTCCACGCAGTCGTCAGCGATTGCAGACAGCCAAACGAATACGCAGCGCTCCAGTCCGCAGGTTACGTACTCATCCGCGTCGAAGCACCAGACGCCGTACGTATCGACCGCGCTATCAAATCTGGCGACGTGTTTAACTACGCTGACCTCGCGCATGACACGGAAACGGCACTCGACGGTTTCGCAGCGGACTTCACGGTCGACAACAGCGGGAGCCTCGACGCACTCCATGCGCAGATTGACGAGATCGTCGCGTACTTGTCCGGAGAGTGGCCGGAATGACTACGTTTGAGGAGCGTGTACGCAAAGCGGTAGAAGAAGCGGCTAACAACGGATATTCACGTGGATATGACGTAGGGTATGGTGTGGGCTATGCGGCTGCCCTGCGTAGTGTTTACGGGAAGGGGGGCAGCGAGGATGATAGCGAATCACGATCCGAAACCGCTGAGCGAACATGTGGCGGATAAATTCGCGGAGGGTGGATACGCGGACTATATACGTAAGCACCCAATTGCCACGTTCGACCAGCCGAGTCCTGCGGTGCTTACGCAATGGGCAAAGGGCGCTCCGAACGGACTTGTACTACCAAACGGAAAGGAGACGGTATCCATACGAAACTACAACGTAACTCCTCAATTGCCTTCGAACGGCTTAACGGTTGCCGAGCTATTCTGCGGCGGTGGTCTCATGGCGGTCGGTCTTAAATCCGCAGGCTACACGCTAACATTCGCTAACGATTTCGATAAACGGGCGGCGCAAGCCTACGCGCATAACATAGGCGATCACGCTGTGTGTGGAGACATAACGAGTGACGATATCCAATCGCAGATACCTGACGCTGACATTATCGCAGGAGGGCCGCCGTGCCAGGACTACAGCGTCGCAGGAACGGGCGCAGGCGAAGAGGGCGAGCGCGGTAAGCTCGTTTGGACGTACCTGTCGATTATCGAACGTAAGCAGCCGAAAGCATTCGTATTCGAGAACGTCAAGGGACTCGTATCTAAAAAGCACCGCCCTACTTTTGACGCTCTACTCGCATATTTTGAATCTATTAACTACGACGTTTCTTGGCGAGTAGTTAATGCCTGGGACTACGGGGTAGCCCAAAAGCGCGAACGCGTGATTGCGGTGGGAATCCGTAAGGACTTGGGATTCACGTTCAAGTTTCCGGAGCCGAGTGCGGGGGAATATCGGACACAGGTATTGCGTGATGTGATTGGGGATTTACCGGAGCCGAATACGGGCGTTAATGCGCATATTCAAACGCAGGCTACAACGGTTAAGCGTGCGGAGGGCATATACAACCAACGCGCATATAAGGCGGATTGGGATACGCCCGCTAAAACAGTATGTACGAACCGATTGGATCACGCCGAAATACATCCGGGACCGGACAATCACGAGGGACACCTGTTCGATAACGTAAACCCCGACTGGACATACGAAAAGGCTAATCGTCAGGCTTCGTGGGATACGCCGGGCGCTACAGTCGGCGGGCACGCTCGTAATGAAGGCGTACACCCGGAATCAAAACCGCAAACACGCCGCTTTACCGTCCGCGAGTGCTTACGTATCCAATCCGTACCTGACTGGTACGTACTGCCTTCGGATATATCTCTAAGCGCTCAATACCGCATAGTCGGTAACGGAGTCGCATCGCGCGTCTCCTACCTAATCGGAGTCGCGCTGGCGGGGCAACTTAATGCAGCCTTGGCGCAGGATTTGCAGGAGGCGGCGTGATATGAGCGCGTTTGATCGCTTTCAGCCGCCGGGCCTGCGCGACGAGCCGCGTATTTCCGCTCACTGCGCTTGGTGTGGCGGCGAGATATACGTAGGTGCTTCGGTAACTAGCGTATACGACCCGGAGCCTATCCTCGTGCATAGCTCGTGTGAACACGCCTGGGTCGAGTGTAACGTAGTACATGAGCGTGGCGTCGCGGGCAAGAACGGAGAAGTCACGTAAAGTATTTGCAAAAATCAACGTATGAATAATTCGCAATAGACTAGCGGCGGCTCGGCGTACTTAGTGACTTAGCGTAAGTATGTTGATGCCGCGCTCGTTACGGAAAAAGGGGAGGCGCTTATATGGAAGTGAACGGTAAGGTGATACAAGGCGATTGTCTCGAAGTTTTGCGAGAGATGCCGAGCAATAGCGTGGATTCGGTCGTAGCCGACCCGCCGTATGGCCTCTCTAAAGAACCGAATATAACGGAAGTCCTCACGAAATGGATAGCCGGTGAGCCATACGATCACGGACACGGTGGATTCATGGGTAAGTCGTGGGATTCGTTCGTGCCGCATCCGGACGTTTGGAAAGAGGTTTACCGCGTCCTCAAGCCAGGTGGCCATGCGTTGGTATTCGCCGGAACCCGAACGCAGGACTTGATGACGATTGCGTTGCGACTCGGTGGATTCGAGATCCGCGACGTTATCGAATGGCTTTATTTCAGCGGATTTCCGAAGTCTATGGACGTCGGGAAGGCGTTCGACCGGAGACGAAAGGAGGACTCGGAGGCGATTCGGTCCGTCGCGGTGTATTTACGCGAAAAGCTAGAAGCGAGCGGTAAAACTCGAACGGCTATCGACGACCACTTCGGAACGTCTAACGTCTCCCAATACTGGTTTAGTCCTCATAGAAACACGCAAGTACCGCCATGGGATAAGTACATGTTTCTCAAAGAGTTCTTATTCTTATCTGACAAAATGGACGCGGAAGTTTGGCGACTGAATGGTCGTAAGGGTAAGCCGGGCGACGCGTGGGAAAATGCCGAGATTGTGGGGGAGTACGCGGGAACTCCGGGAGGTTTCGGAGATCATAGGTTCTCATTTAACGATAAGCTTATCCGTTCACGAACGACCGATCTCGCTCGCAAATGGGACGGGTGGGGAACGGCGCTCAAGCCCGCACACGAACCGATCATAGTCGCCAGAAAGCCGCTCGCCGGAACCGTCGCGGAAACGGTCGAGAAGTTCGGCACGGGTGTAATTAATATTGACGGATGCAGAATCGGGCGGGTAGAAGGCGACCGTACCGAATACGGTGTTAGCGGTGACGAACCCTCGGATGTAACCGCCGGAATTTACGGTAAGTTTGCGGAAAGACTGGCGTACACGACCCATGACTCCGGGCGGTTCCCCGCAAATTGCGTCACAACGGGCGACGACGCGTTTTACTCTCCGTACTTCAATGTAGCACCGCAAAGCGTCAGCAAAAAGGCGAGCAAACGCGATAGAGGCGTAGGCAATACGCATCCAACTGTCAAGCCGACCGACCTCATGGCGTGGCTCGTGCGCTTGGTAACGCCGCCCGGCGGTACTGTTCTCGATCCGTTCGCAGGGAGCGGCTCCACGCTAGTTTCGGCCAAGCGTGAGGGCTTCGGATTTATCGGGGTTGAACGCGAGCCGGAATACGTAGAGATTATCCGATCACGCGTCGAAGCTTCGGAAGAGGAGGCGGCTTAGTGGGAAAAGCATCGCGAGCAAGATGGGACGGTAACGTCCGTTCAATGGCGATTGTTGCGAAGCCGCGCGAAGAAATAACGGAGGAGGACGTTCAGTTTCTCCGCGATAACTACACGTCAACTGGCGGGTTATTGCCGAATGCATACGCAGGAGGCGCGTTTTACACGCCGACGCACGTTGCACGGTTTATTGTCGAAGCGTTATGCGGGTTATCCGGCGGTTCTTTTCCACCTGCTGCGCGTTTTCTCGAACCGTCCGCAGGCTCCGGCGTATTCATCGAACATATGCCGGACAACACGGAAATCACAGCGCTAGAACTGGACGAAACAAGCGCAAAGGTGGCATCGCTTATTTATCCGCACGCCGATGTAATAACAGGCGATGCGTTCCTGCACGCTCAGCGCGATTACTACGATTATGTGATCGGTAACCCCCCGTACGGAGTCAATCTCGATATAGCAGCGACCGATCTACCGGATACGTTCGAGACATTGCGAATTACGAAAGGCCGCGCGAAAGGCAAGTCGGAGGTCGCGTTTATTGAACTCGCAATCAAAGCGGTCAAGCCCGGAGGCTACATCGCGTTCGTGCTCCCGTTAGGCCTCAACTACGCGAATTATGCGGAAAAGGTGCGCCAACTACTCTATAAAACGTGTTGGCACGTAGCGACTATCGGGTTGCCCGGCGAGACATTCGCATTGACGGGTACGACGATTGAGACGCAGATATTAATCGTACGGAAAGCACCGCCAGGAACTCCGATGGTTGAGCCGGCCACGAAGCGCTGGTTTTCGTATTTTCGACGCGGGGGTCATGATATTACGCAGTTTGACGCGAAGTTCCTCACAGGGCAGCCGGCGTCCTATTTCGCAAAGATTACGGACATTGGCTATGACAGTAAAGGCACGCCAACTCCGCTGGAATGGGGAGACGGTCGGACGCAGCTTGACGAGTTGCTCGAAGACTTTGCCGATACGCTGGTCCGCGAGAATCTTTATCCGCATATTCCGTCGTGGCACGACGTTAAAGACGTGTCAGCGTTTATGTTTTCGCATGGTAACGATACATGCGATGGCTACCGGGACGCATCAAATACGTATCCGGACGGTCCCTATCGCTGGAACGAGCTCACGCTTGGGGCTGGCGAGGAAATTGACGGAGTAAGTACGTTTGATTTCACGTGGGCGGATCGCATTGTTGACGAATATTACGAAGGACTAGCGCAACAAACAAAGGAGGCGGCCTGATGTTCAATGCTGATCTAATGTTCTCTTCGAAAACAGATTTACACGCAACACCGCGTGACTTCTATGCCGAGATAGACGCGGAGTTTTCATTCGATGTCGACGTCTGTGCGCTCCCGGATAACACCAAGTGTCGTAGGTTCTTTTCTCCGGAAATGGACGGACTGAAGCAGGAATGGGTGGGGACATGTTGGATGAACCCACCCTATGGGCGAACAATCAATAATTGGGTGAGGAAGGCGTATGAATCGTCATTATCTGGTGCTACCGTAGTTGGGCTTCTTCCTGCACGGACGGATACTGCGTGGTTTCATGACTATTGTTATGGGAAGGCGGAACTCAGGTTCATTCGTGGACGGCTGAAGTTCGGTGACGCTAAGAACTCGGCACCCTTCCCGTCCGTTCTTGTGATTTGGCGAGCAGCTAGCCAACAAACAAAGGAGGCAGCATAACATGGGGCACGTTAAAGTAGACATCGCAAAATCTGACCGCAGCTACGCGGTAAAATACGCACTCAACGACGCGGCGGGGGTACGTTCTTTACTCCGCGACCGTCACCGGATCAGCTCCGCGCGCTTCCGTGGCGATACGGCAGCTAGCGATATACTCATCGACCTGCATAGCGCTATTAATTCCGCAGGCTTGACGGAGAGGCAAACGGAAGCTATTGCGTGGGTTTATGGCGTTGACCTTACGCAAAAGGAAGCGGCGGCTATTATGGGCGTCCTGCGGCAGACTGTCGCGAAACTAGCGGATGAAGCTGTCGACAAGATTGTGGCGGTGTATCAGCGTTGGGATTACGGAGAAGTTATGTGCGAATATTCCGAGGAAGGGGCTGCGGCATAGTGATTAGTGACCAAGAAAGACTGTGGCGGGAACGGTCAATAGAAAAACAACTGGTCTACTACGAATACCCAAAAGAAGGTTTCGACGGTGTTATTCTGTATGAAGAGGGCGGGGTTACTCTCATTCAAATCAACGAATATGCCGCTAAGAAGAAAAAGTACTATGTCTCGGGGGATTCTGGACTTATCATAGCTACCTACGTCCGGGCGGAAGCGGATGCCGAATATCAAAAAGCCATACAATCGCAAAGGAGCGGCGAGGCATGTCAATAGTCGATGTGTTTACGGAGGAATACAAGTCGCAATTCGAGGAGTACACCACCTTACTATTACACCTAGCCGGCGCGTCTGTGACATCGTACGAAGATAGGACAAGAAAAGCCGAAAACATAATCGATGCCTATATAAAATATACGGGAGGCCGCCCGGATCATACGCAGTTAGACCGAATTAGCGATCTGATTCTTTTAGACGACCTGCGGGATAATAACCCTCACAAAACTAAACATAACGAGTATCCCATTTTGAGCGGTACGCAGTTAGACCGTAGGCGCTTTGGAGGACGCGGGCAAGATTCTAATATGTCCGGGGAGACATCGCTGGAAGCGGCTCAGTGCGTCGGAGCCGACGGCAGGGACTACCGATACCCAAATAGACGTACTCGGACCATCGATGAGTTAATGTACGTTGACGAGAACGCGAAGATTCGTAATAAAGTACGTGCCGTACAATACCGCAAGGATACTGCGCCCGGTCCGGTCATTACGTACAACCTTAACGATACCTACGGAGAGCTAACGGAGGAGTTTACGCAAAGTACTACGATCCTTAATTTGTACGCAGCGTAGCCGTACTATACAACGGAAATAAAAAGAGCGCCGTTTTTACGCGGCGCTCTCGTTGTTTACCCTTGCTTCGTTTTGATAACGTAGAGATCACGATCGTGTTCGCCCATTTTGTGGACGAGGAAGTCAACGCTACCCTTTACGTCTGCTAATTCTTCCTTCGCGTCTTTTACTTCGCCTTCCAACGTGGATAGACGCATTTCGATACCGTCTAGTTTGGCGTTCGTTACGTCAGCTCTTTCGATTAAGGCTGTTAGTAATTGCTTTATCTCTTCCATTGTATAACTTCCTTTCAAAAGTAAAATTAACTTCATAAGTCAATTATACATTATACATTATACACAAGTGAATAATCAATAATTTATTCTATTCGTTTTCTATATCAAACAACTCTTCAACTGACACATCTAACGCGCGGGCAATGGCGATAATGTTTGCGTATGCTCCTTGGCTGGCTCGGTCGAACCTAGATATAGCTGCCTGCGGGATTCCCGCTGCCGTTGCTAATTCAGTTTGCGTGAGTCCGCGTTCTTTCAATATAGTGCTTAGCTTTGGGGTCACCTTAATCAATTATGCCACTCCTCCGAACATTTTTATATACCTAATATAAAGGAAAAATAAACTTTTGTCAAAACTATTGACTAATGATTATACATTATTGTATAATGTGTATATAAGGGTGACACATACAAAGAGTCACCGGAAAGGAGAACAGCATCATGAAGGATTGGGTTAATCTTGTTACGGCAATCATACAGCTATTCACAGCACTGGCTATACTCCAAGTACACAACGCCAGCCGTAAGAAGACAGAGAAAAAAGGAACCAGTAAACGACGCGGTGGGCGCAGACGTTAAGGATTCCTTTGCGAGGTGGCGGCTAGTATAGCGCCATCTCCACCCAATCTTAACATATTGGCAGTTGAGTTTCTACTAATTGATTGGAGGGATTGGAAATGTGCAAAGAAACAGGACTAGAATTGGTAAAATTGCTTGCAGAACGATATGAGGAAGTAAAACGTATACGCGAATCCTTATCAAAGGAAACAGATAAAAATGAGTATCGGCAAAGAGCTGGTGAAATGATCGGGCTTGATTCTGCATCTCGGATAATTCGTGATGCGGTGGGAATTAGCTTTGAGGAATATATAGCTGCTACAGAGCACATTTAGACGTTGCTTCGGCCACTCAATCTGGCGGCGGCCTTACGCGGGAGGGATAAAGGATATGGGAACAATTACAGTGAACTACGGAAGATTTCAAGGGTCAGTAATATTCGCTAGCGAGGCAGCATATGAGGCTGACAAAAGGGTGGGGATTGCAAGCGGGCGGATTGGAACTATTAAGTCTGATTTAACGCTTGAACGTAAGCGCCTGGCGAATCCGAAGTACCCAGCAGAATATAAGGATGAAACAGCAGCGATTATCGAACGCTTGGAAGTTGAACTGTTGGCTTGGCAAGGCGCGTATCAAACGGCATGTGAAGAATTCTCTAGAGCGGGTGGCGTTGTTTAATAACACGGGGCTACGGCCCCTCTATAGGAGGTAATCGTATGGATACGTTAACGTGGATCGTAGGTATTGCGGCTTTAGTCGCTTCGATAATTGTCGCGGTTATTGTATTCCGAAATAAATAATACGCGGAGGTGCTTACGCAATGAATAAACGTAAATTCTGCGCAGGACGCTACGCAAATGGCCGCTTGTACGTGCGCATCGCCGCCGGGAAGTGGGCGGAGCTTTCAACGCTGTTATAACGCACTAGGCCGGAGTTATTCCGGCTTTTTTCGTGCACTCTCGGCCTTAAACACGTATTCTCCACGCCTAAAATACGTTCCCGCTATCTTTACGCTTTCAGGCGTATACTTTTCGATCAAACCTCCGTAATCTGCAATTCGTCCGTCCTTTTCGTAAACTGTAACGCGTGCTTGTGTGAGTGCCACGGAGAGTAAATCTACGTCAGTAATTAGCGTTTTCATGCGTAAATATTTCGACGGATTTGCGTAAAATCCTTCGTCTTATGGTTGCTTTTTTAGGGGTTTCATGACTATATACATTGAGGAAGTAGAACGTTGCGGGTACACTCCGCACGCCTCATCGGTAAAAACGTGAACACGAAAGGATGACGTATACATGGCGGCTAATGAAATCAGCGCGCGAATTAACGTAGATGTGTCCGAAGCACTTGCCGGACTGAAGGCGATCCAACGTGAAGCAAAGAAGGCTACGCAGGCATTGCGGGAACTTGAAGCGGCGCAAAAGGCGGTGCGTGCCGGTGGCTAACGAGATTAAACCGTATCTGACCGACGATGGCCGTTGGGTCCAAGAGGTTCCAGTTGACGGTTACCGTGTTGAATCCGAAGAGGAAATCGCCAGGAAACGCGAGTACGCGCAAAGAGCGGACGCAGCCTCGCGCAACACGAAGCACTACGTAACGTCATACCACGGCGGCGTACGCAATCTCACGTCAATGCTTTCGTTGAACGAACTCGGAGCGGTGATGAAACTGCTTCCGTACATGCGATTGGACAAGGGTGGCGACCTCTATTACGAGGGAAAGCGTATGGGTTCCGCTGAGATAGCGAAAGCAATCGGAAAGGTTACACGCTGGACTGTGGCGCTTATAGGGACACTAACTAAGTGCGGAGTCCTTACGGAAGCTAAAGAGGGCAGGCGTAAGGTATATGCCGTCGATTCGGAGTACCACTCGATCGGACGCGCGCTTAAACAAGGCGAATCATTTACGAAAGTTTACCAAACAAAAACGAGGTCCGACGTCAAGAACTTAACGGTTCAGGCGGCGGGCCTTTTATATTGCATGATACCGTATGTACACTACGAAATGCTTTACCTCTGTACGAATCCGGACGAAAGAGACGTGAGTACGCTTGATCACATTACGCAGGCATCACTCGCGCGAATCATCGGGGTTGACGATCAAACTGCGCGACGGGGCTTACGTGATCTGAGTAAGAACGGCTTCGTCATGCGTTCTGAAGCGTTTGGTGCGGTCGTTATCCGCATGAATCCGGACGTGATGTACCGTAAGAAGTTCGATAATGACGAGTATACGCAAGGTGTACGGTTTGAGTTTGCGCAGAACAAACGCGCTGCTGAAGCGGCTTTTGACGGGGATGACGAGGACCTTCCATTTTAGGGGGTATCAAATACTGCATAGTTAGAGCCAAAAGGGTATCAAATACTGCATAGTTCAAAAATGGGTTTCGCCTTAGAGCGCCAAGGGTTTCAGCCGTTTTAGGGGTCGAGCAACTCTTTATCTTACACACTACGTGGTAAGCGCTGCGTCACTTCGTTCCTTGCGGATCACGCAGAAAAGTATATTGATAAATAATCTCTATACGCGTTCGGAGCCGGTAGGCGACGGCAAGGAGCGAAGCGACGCGCAGTATCTCTTTAGTTCTCGTAGATTCACTATGAATCAGCGTGAACAATACGGTATCTAGCGTAAAGCGAACGCACAGTGAGCGAAGGGAGGGCGTAAGTATCGAACGGTCAACATGGACGGAAATAGACGGCAAACCTGCGTTAGTATTTAACAACGGAATACCAGCGCTTGTATTCGTAAGTCATAACGCAGATGGCAGTAACGATGAAACATACGAGAACGGAGTATATGCGTACAATCTTAACCGGATTGATATTGCTTCCACAGTCGATAAGATTACGGAATATACAGCGTTGAAGTACCCGATAAAATAACGTGAAATGAGCCGCTTTACTCTACGCCTTGCCTGAGCGTAGGAGAGGCGGTTCTTTTCGTTATTTACACGTTAAAAACACGGAAGGAGGACGTATATATGTCGAAGAAAATAACGGCTGAACAATACGTAGCTATCGAGTGGTTATCTATTCCGAATAAGGGCGGTAAGACGTTCGAAGAGATCGCAGCTATCTGCGGAGTTACTGCGCGTACATTAGAGAACTGGCGTAAGACACCGACATTTGATGCGGAGCTAAAGCGTGCGATCATCCGTAACAATAGCGCTAAGCTACCGGAAGTAGTCGAATCTATGGCGGAATGGGCTATCCGTGAGGGTAACGCAGCAGCCGCTAAACTCGTGCTTCAAATTAACGGGATGCTGACGGATAAGGTCGAGGTTGAAACGAAGGGTGCGAATGCTACGGATGTAGAAGCGCTGAGGGCGCGGATTGAGGCGTTTAAGGTGCGTAAGGGTAGCGATTCCGAAGATACGGAATAGGCGCGTATATATAAGAAGCGATTTGTGCGTGGTGCCTTCGGATACTTTCGGATCGGGTGTGTTTTACCTACACGAAGCTCCTGGCGCACGCCCCCTCCGAAACTTTCCGATTTACACCCGTACACTTCACCGAAACACCGCGTCACTCTACGAATATGCGACCGTATCTCGAACACATGTTCGTTGAATAAGCGGTGCATAAACGCGGTAGGGGATACGGGAAATACACGTATAATCTTCCAGTATGTAACGGGGCTAATCCGCATAGCAACGCGGGTTATCCGTATTATGCGCTGGAAATGTATATGCAATGTATAACGCGGATTTATGCAGCGTAAATAAACGCAGTAATGGCGCGGGTTCCGGACGCAGACATATTCACAAAACCGTGTATTTTGTGAACATGTCCGTGCATACCCGTGTATATCGGTACCTTTACGAATAGAGAACGAAGAAGGGAGTCTGCGCTTTAATTGCGTTTGATTAACGCTTTAATACAACGCAGGATCACCGTACCCCCAAGCGCCCCCTCGCGCGGCCCGGAATCTGGTGCGCAAATAATCCACGTATCAAAATTAACTTTTGACTTTTACGGAGGTGCAACGTATGGATTGGTTCGAGCTTAGAGATATGTCACCGCAAGATCGCGCTAAATTGTTCGCTGAACACTTCGAAAGTTTGGCGGAGGTGCTTACGCTACATCCGAAATCCTACGTTACTTACGATCAAGACTGGCCGGTGTATTACGCGAGAGTCGGCAAGTCGGAGCCGTTTCATTTTGCCTACGGATATGCGGCAGACCCTAATGACGCGCTTATGTTCGCAGCACTTGCCTATAAATTGACGTGAAATTAGCGTTTAAACACGTTGACCCTAACGAGACTATTCGGAAAATACGAAACGGGCTCATTTCACGCTAAATCTACGTCAAAACTAAGGGAGGAGGCGGTATCTATCGCTTGGGTTAACGGAAAATGGATCGGTCGCGACGAACGGGAAGCGCAAATTGACGAACTGGCCGCGCTAATTGACGCACTTGATGGCGTAGATATCGCCGCCTTGAGTGACGAGGATCAACGCGAGATAGAGACGCAGCTTTCGGAGTACGAGCGGCTAAGCGTAATTAACGAAGCCGAAACGGACTTGATTGCGTTCGCGCTCGAATACTTCTCGGAGGCTAAAAATCCGGGTAACGCGGGCAACTGGGACGGCTTCGATATCGTAGACGTAAACGAGGCGCCTGATTTTCACCGTGAAATCGCCGTGATAATGGACGATGTATCTAACGTTAATACCAACGATAAGGTCGCAGTCGCTGCGCCCCGTTCTCACGCCAAATCAACGTATTTATCAAAGGCGTTTCCCCTACGCGAGATAGTGTACCGGAAACGTAAGTACGAAATTATCATATCGGAGACGCCGGCAGTATCGAGCGGTAACCTGGACTGGATATCAATGCAGCTCAAGCATAACGAGAAGCTGCGGAGGGACTTTGGTCCTTTATTGTCTCCGAAACAGCAGGAGAACCCGAAGGATAATTCCTCGGAGTTTATCGCGTGGGAGCCGACAGACAACGGAATACCGAAAATGCTCACGAAGGTTGAAGCGGCATCTACCGGGCAGGCGCTCCGTGGACGTAACTGGAACGGTGTCCGTCCGGATTTGATCGTATGTGACGACTTGGAGGACATCAAGTCTAACGCAGCCACACCGGAGCTCCGCCAGAAGATGCGTGACTGGTTTGCACAGACGGTCGTACCGCTAGGCGATCCGAAAGGTAAGCGTACAGCCTTCGTATACATGGGAACAACGGTCCATCACGAGGCGCTACTCGTTAACGTACTGTACAAGCGGTCGGACTTTAAGTCACGAGTTTATCGCGCGGTTATCGAATGGCCGGAACGTATGGATTTATGGGAAGCGTGTCGGCTCGTTTATACCGACCGAGATAACCCGAATCGAGCCGTCGATGCGCGCTCTCTTTACGAGATGAACCGCGCGGAAATGGATCGCGGAGCTACCGTATTGTGGCCAGAAGCGCAGCCGCTATGGAAGTTGATGACGTGGAAATGGGATAACGGTACGAAGGCGTTCAACACGGAGTATATGAACAATCCAGTAGACGAGGAGTCCATGATATTCAATCCGGAATCCTTTACGTATTGGGACGGAAAACTCGACGAAGTATTCTCGCAATATCCGCGCCCGGTTCCCGAGTATGACGTTTACCTCGGAATTGACTTCGCGATGGGCAAAACAAGGGGCGACTACTCCGCCGTGGTTACGATTGCGCGACATAAAGCATCCGGTACGAAGTACGTGATTGATGCGTATGGGGAACGCGTTAAGCCAGACGAGTTTATGCGCGTGATAGTCGAGAAGACGCTGAAATACCAGCCGACAGCAATCGCGGCGGAAGCGCAGGCTGCGCAGGAGTTTTTCGTCCAGAAGCTAAAGGAAGCGTTAAGGACTGCGGGCTATCCCGCTCAGACCCGCGTTAAGGAAATACATCAACGGTCCCGTAAGGACCTCCGTATAGAAGCGCTGCTCCCGGATATCGAGAGCGGCGCTATTCAGTTTTCGCGGAAACATTCGTTATTACTGGAGCAATTCGAGTTGTACGGGTCCGGTAGCCACGATGACTTACCGGATGCGCTCGAAATGGCCGTAAGTATTGCGAAGACGGGGCGGAAGAAGCTCCGGAATAAGCCGAAATGGATGTAACCTAATTTATTTTTGAAATAATTATATTCTCGATAGCTGACTTAACCTCAGTGCCTTGGTTCTCTTTAAGGTTGTGCATAACCTCATCAGTGAATACAGCAAAGGAGCGACCTTGATATTGTACGAACCAAGTGGTATCGGTACCTAATGCTGGTGGTGTGACGCTAAAATCCGCGTTTTGGTTTGCAGCCTCCTCTCGCAATTCTTGAAAAGCACTTCTGATTTCACTTAAAAGGTGTTTCCTGTCTTCAATCGCTTGTTTTCTGTCTTGATCACTTTCAATTTCTTCTATTTTGCTGTCCAGTCTATCAAAGAAGCTCAAAAATATCCCTCCTCTATATCATAGGGAAATTATACCACGAAAGGAGGATCTTTGTGACGGAGTTTTATGACGCAAGAGAAACGAAACTATTTTATACCGGAGCTCAATATCCGCCGGTTTATGAGATTCCTCGCTTGGCGAAGTATGAACGCGGACGGGCTATTTATCAAGGGCGCCACGTTGAGATATACGATCGCGCCTCCGGACTCCTAAAAGATACGCCGTTTGCGCCGCAGCTCAAAACGTTATTTATCGCGGTCAACCTTATGGACGTGTTGCTGACGAAGCCCGCGGATTTGATGGTCGGCGAGGCTCCCACGTTTGAGACCGGACACGATCCGAAATCCCCCGAGCAGACAGCGCTAAGTCGTATCGTTGAAGAGAACGACCTAACGCAGATGATCCACGAGATTGTAATCGGAGCAGGCTTTCGGGGCGATTCGTTTCTCAAGACGTACTACGGACAACGTGCGGACGTATCTGAGACGCTGCAACTCGGTTTGGATGCGCCGGACGTACCGCTGGAGCCGATTATCGAACCCGTAGACGCTTCAATTGTATTTCCGGAGCTGTCCCGCGGCTCTAAGAAGCGATTTAAGGCGGTAAATATCGCATGGGTAGAGTGGGAGATAGAGAATAGCAGCCGAATTATGTCGTTCTTATCCGGAATCCCGACTACAGAGACGCCGTACCTAAACGTGGAGCGTCATATACCGGGCTATATCGTGTACGAAAGGTATGAGCTTACGGAACGGGGCGTCGATGACCGATGGGGAGCGCCTATTCCAACGTATAACATCGGAGAGTCAGTTCCGACAGGACGGGAGCAGGACGTTGTGCCGACAGGCATGCCGGAATTGCTTGTCGAGCATGTCCCGTATAAGACGACAGACGCAGATTGGCGCGGGGAAAGCGGTACGGAAAAGCTGGAGAGCGTTCTGGCTGCGATTAACGACCGATTAGTACAGATTGACTATATCCTGTGGAAGCACAGCGACCCAACCGCGTATGGACCCGATTTTCAGGAGGACGACGACGCGACAGTACGCAGCGGCGGGCGCTATATTCCCGTAACCAAGGACGACGCAACACCTGGTTATATGACGTGGAATTCTCAACTGGAGGGCGCGTTTAAAGAGCTCGATATTCTTCTTGGCCTTGTTTACCAAATCAGCGAGACGCCGCAATGGCTGTTTGGGACGACGCTTGCCTCTGATAAAGGCGGAACAGGAACATCACATACGGACGCTGGCGCGATTAAAGCCCGGTTTATGCCGATCTTGTCCAAGGTAAAGCGCATTAGAGCGCATGTTGATCGGGGCCTACGTAATGCGTTGTGGAAGGCGATGAAACTGGAGAACCACGCCAACGACGGCGTCGACGATTTCACAGCGTACGAAGCAGTGTACCCTACGATTACCTGGCGCGATGGGATTCCGCGTGACGAGAAAGAAGCGGCAGAGGTCGCTAACCTGCGCACTGGTGGTAAACCTACATGGTCGGTTACTGACGCAATCAAAGATTTAGACGGCGTAGATGACTCGCAGGCAGCCGAGCTTGTCCGTCGAATTGACGAAGACGAGCAGCGCGTTTCGGGCACTGTTGACGCTTCTATTTTTAATCACGACGACCCAGGTGGTGACGCCTAATGGACGATCCGAATTACGATGGCCCCGTGTCTAAACTACTCGGGGCTTTTCGGCGTGCTCGTTCGGCTATTGGTTCCGCCGTCAGTCGCTTATTTACGCGGGGAGCTAACCGCAAGACAGCGGATGCAGCCGCGAAGGAAGCTTCAGAAGCTCTCGCGAAACTGAACGCGGAATCTAAGGAATGGGTGAAGGACAATCTTACGAAAGCCGCGCAGGATGGCGTAAAGCGCGCATTAATTGATCTTGGCGCTGCTAAAACGCTACTTGAAGCTGCTGAAAAAGCGAAGTTGAACCGAGCTAATCGCGATATGTTGGCGGCTGCAATACAAGACACGCACGCGGATGTGCTCGCCGTAACTGCGAATATGGATCGCAAAACGAAAGCGGCTATACGCCAGTCTCTTGCGGAGTCGCTTCGCGCGAATCTATCGCAAGGAATAAACGGAAACACGACGCTTCAGCATGACGTGCTCGATCGAATGCGTAAGGTACTCGGCGATGAGGTCGATACCGGGATCATTGACGCAAAAGGTCGCCGCTGGAAACCGGAAGCTTACGTCGATATGCTCGTCCGTACGAAGATGGCGGAGACACATCGGCAAGCTACGATAAACGAAGCACTCAGTCGCGGTGTTTACTATGCGCAAATATCAAGTCACGGAGCGAAGGACGCTTGCAGTAAGTGGGAGGGGCGGATTGTCAAACTAACGCCGGACGCCCCCGGCGATTACCCGTATTACGGCGATTTACCTCGACGGGATATCTTTCATCCGCGTTGTCGTCACGTCTTGATGCCCGTACGAAATCCGAAATAATTACGGACCTACGATACGTCCTAAAACTGACGGATACTATGCGCTACGCGGCGCTTAAACGCGGGGAGACATATGAGTAAAACAATCAACGCTAAGTATCCGCTGAATCTTCAGTTGTTCGCGGAGGGCGATCCAGACCCAACGCCGGACCCGCCGATTGATCCGACACCACCAAAGACCTTCACACAAGACGAACTCGACCAGGTCATAGCGGATCGTATCGCCCGTGAACGTAAGAAGTATGCAGATTACGACGCGCTTAAGACGAAATTGACCGAGTTTGAGCTTGCTGATGAAGAACGGCAGAAGGCGGATATGACCGCAACTGAGCGTCTTGAGGCGGAAAAAGCAGAAGCACTGAAAGCCGCGGAGACTGCGAGGGCTGAGCGTGACCAAGCGCTAACAGCCGCTAATCAACGCCTCATTAAGGCTGAATTTCGCACGTTGGCGCGTGAGTTAAACGTTAGACCAGACGCGATTGACGACGCGTATGTACTGGCGGATTTGAGCACTGCGTCCGTTGGGGATGACGGAAGTATCAACGGTGTCAAGGACGTAGTAAATGCGTTAATCGCGAGTAAACCGTTTCTGGTTGAGCAGCCGAAAAAAGAACCGTTGCCAATCGGAGGCCCTTCCGGTGGAAATCCGTATGACAAGGAAACACGTACACTTGAGCAGCAACTTGCGGAGGCAAAACGAATCAGAGACTTCGCAAAGGTCGTCGAGCTATCCAATAAACTTACGCGCTAAAGCTTCGGAAAATCCGAGGCTTTTTATTTTGCCCAAATATAAGGAGGAAGTTTATACATGTTGAGAACTTACGATTTTCAGGACCAAGTGCGCCAGCTCGAAGCGGGTATTTCCCTAATTATCGAGGACGCACCAAACTTGCTCGGCATTGTGGGGCTAGGCTCCAACTCTCTGTATCAAACAAAGTTCGAATGGATGTCCGATAACCTCAACTCTAACCGCGCGACCGCCGCTTCCGCGGCTGCGGTAGGTGCTACGGCAATTACTGTCGCCGAAGGCGATGGACTCAAATTCCGCGTCAATGCGATCGTAGTTTCTGGCGAGGAGTATATGCGCGTTACTGCCGTAGCTGGTGACGTCATTACCGTTGTCCGTGGTTACGATGGCACAAACGCAGCAGCGATCGAAGCCGGCGGAGAGATTCGCATCGTTGCCCGTCCGCAGTTGGAAGGTGCGCTGCCCGGTGTCGACGAAGGTCATGACCGTCTCGTAGATCACAATGTGACGCAGATCATCGAGCGTTATGCGCAAGTGTCTGGTACACAACAGAACGTGCGAACCTATAACGTTACGGATGAGCTGAACTACCAAGTACAATTGCGTCTAAAAGAAATGCAACGCGAGATGAATGACTGGTTGATTTATGGTCGCCGTATTGGTGGTGCCGCTGGTATGCCTCGTACAACTGGCGGATTGCTTTATTTTGCGGACAAGAAAGGCGCTGCGAAAAAGAATGCCGAGGGTAAGGAAGTTACCCCTGCGCTTCTGAACGACCTGTCCGAACAAATTTACTTGCGTGGCGGATCGGTAAACACCATCTTGACTAACACCGCGGGGGCTCGTCAAATCACGAAATTTGCTTCCGATACGATTCGGACTGAGCGCACGGACACCGCTACCGGCCATAAGATCCAAACGTTCGTTTCTGATATCGTGGGCGGCTCCGTAGCAACCGTCATCGTCGATCCGAACTTTCCGAAAAATAAAATTGCACTGTTTGACCGCGATATCCTGTCCATCGACGCACTGAGCGGCCGTGCGCTGCATGACGTGGACGCTACTGTACCGGGCGCTGACTTTGTTGCTCGTCAGATTCGCGGCGAGTACGGTGTAACAGTCAAGAATGCGGGCGAGAAGATCGCAATCCTGGATAACATTAGCACAGCGGTGTCTTAATTGGGGAGCTTCGGCTCCTCTTTATATTTAACGGAGGTGACTACGCGAATGGCGAAGTACCACGCAAGCCCTCATTACTCCCTTGACGGCATCGAGTTTGACGTATGCGGAGTTTATGTAACCGAGGATGCCGGCGAGATAGCACGTTTGGACGTGCTCGTACCTGTTTGGATTAGCCGTATTGACGAAAAAGAACCGGAGGAACCGAAGAAACCACGCGCTAAGAAGGCGCAAGCGGAAACCTCCGACGAATAAACGGAGGTGTTACCGTGGCAACTACGATATTAGCGGCAGATGCGTACATTAACGCGTCTTGTCTTGACGTAGAGGATTGGCAAGCGAGTGACGCTGCGAGAAAACAACGAATGTTAAACGTCGCAGGACGAACGCTCACAACAGCTTATCCGAAATACGTCATTCCGGACGCGGCGACATACGAGTTTGCGAATGTACTTTCGATACTCTACAACGATACCGGGCGTCTCCAGCGTCAGGGCACCGCATCATTCGGCTTGACCGGCGTGTTTAACGTGACGTTTAAGGACGGAAGTACGACGATGCCCTACGACGATCTACGTAAGTTTATACCGCAGACTGCACTCGACCTTATCGGCGCGGAAAATGGCGTTAAAATATCGAAGCGTTCCGCGAAATGGGCGGTGATGTGACGTGCCACTCGTATCCATGCGGCAAACAATAACGATAACGAAGGCTGCGAAAGGCAGCGGGTGGGGTCACTCGTCGCCTGGCGCAGAAGTAACAGTATCCGCACGCGTTTCCGAGCAGACGAAGACAGTTACGAATCAGTTCGGAGACGAAACGGTATCAAGCATGACGATATTAATCGACAAGCTGGCGGACGTATCGTACGACGACGAGATTACGTACACAAACGAACTCGGCGTAACGATTAAGCGCAAGCCAATCGCAATCCAGCCTAAACGCGGGTTATCCGGTAAGGCGCTAATAACGGAGGTGAACGTATAGATGGCGGTAAACAGACTTGATTTTGACGCCACACGCGGGGCTCCGTTCATTAAGCGCGTTATCGGACGATTCTTCAAGGGCTACGGTTCGCGACTGGAGAACGCGGTGGCCGACGGTTCGAAGCAAGGCGTTCAAGACGTTATGGACGAGTGGCGGCGGGAGTCTACGGACATTGCTCCGCTGAAGACCGGTACGTTGCGGCGGTCTATATCGACGGACGTTACGAAGCAGGGCGATAAATGGGTAGGCGAGATCAGCGCGTCTGCGATCGAGGTTAAAGGTAAACGTAAGTTCGATTACGCTACGTATCTTAACGACGAGTTTCCGAAAAAGCACGGCGACTCCTTCCGCAATCCAACTACGCCGGGAACTGTTCCGGGGTTTTTGGATAAGCCTGCGGAAGAGAATGAGCGCGAGTGGCAGCGTATGATCGAGGGCCAAATTAAAGCGGCTATCAGGCGAAAGGGGCTGTAATATGGCGCTGATTAGCGAGATTGAAGCGATAGAGGCGTTCATAAAGCGGAAATACACGACCGCAACATACGAGAAGCAGACAGTCCCGGAGCAGCCTACGCCGGGGCTTTTTGTTGTCCGCTTTTTGCGTGATGGTCGGACGCTTGAAACCGGAATGCATTACCGAATCGACCGCGATTACCAGATCATCCATTTCGCAAAGTATGCGGAGGAGACGCTGCCGATTATGTCCGAGTTGAGCGCGGCTATTTACGCAGAGGGCGGACTGCCTGACGTGCATATGCGCTTTGAGGGCTTCGGATTCAGTCAACCGGTTCTGACGGAGAACAAGATATACGCGACGGTCGGTGTTTTGCAGACGACGGTACGCGAGCAGAAGCCGCAAAAGCAATATGACAAAATCAATCACATACATCCGCGTTACGTGTAAGCAGGGCGTCCCAATGGGCGCTCTTTTTTATTTCCAAAGGAGGTTTTTAGATGTCCGGAGGTTCGTGGGATCCAACTGCATTAGAAATTCAGCCGGGGCTGTACATCAATTATGTCGAAGCGGCCGCAGCGCAGATTAACGGAGGCGCACGCGGTACGGTCGCAATTCCGCTGCTTAACTACGGTGCGAAGGCGACCGCCAAGACGTTTTACACGGTCGAAACGGAGAAAGCCGCATCCGATACGTTCGGGAGCGCTAATATCCAGTCGATCTTATTTGCGTTGCAGGGCGGTGCTAAAAACGTGCTCGTCTATACGATGCCGAAAACGCCAGTCGCCGAGGACTACACGGATATGCGTGCGGCTTACGATGCTCGCGAATTTAACGTGTTTGTTTTCGACGGTGAATTTAACGCGGACGAGCAAGCGTTAACCAAGACGTGGACAATCCGTAATCGGACGGAGGGCAAGCACTTTATCTCCGTAATCGGAGGCGATGCAGCAACAGACGCCGATCCTGCGCTTGGTAATGCGCGGTCCGTACTTAACGCGGACAACTACATCGTCAACTTGATTAGCGGAGTGGTTATCGGCACCAAAACGTATCTTTCGTCCGCGTTCGCTCCGTGGGTGGCCGGCTTGATTGCGGGAACTGCGATTAACCGCTCGACTACTTACGCGCAAGTACCGGCGGACGACGTGACTCGGCGCTTGACCAAGACGGAGTTTGACACAGCGCTTACAGCCGGTTCGTTTGTTTTCGTTAACGACGGTACTCGCGTGAAGGTTAAGCAAGGTCTCGTTACATCGAAGCAAAAAGTCCGCAATATGCGTGCACGTCAGGCGATTTCTACGGACATTACCAAAACCGCGGAAGACAATTACATCGGCAAGCTCAATAACAACGCTGACGGTCAGGCCACGTTGATGGTTGCGATTAAGGCGTACCTGGAACGCTTGGAAATCTCGGGTGTACTGTCGGGACCTGCCGTCGGGCTTGACCCGAATTTCCCATCCGTAGGTGACCAAGTATTCCTCGCAATTAGCTACGTAGAGGTCGACAGTATGGAACGCATCTTTATCACAGTGAACGTATAAGGAAGGTGAAAATAGATGGTACTAGACGCTACACGCGTAATCAGTGGTGCGTACGGAGCGGTAAACGACGCAGACGGTAACTGGATGTCCAACGTTTATTCGTGCGAGGCGAACATCGAGATTGGTTTCGAGGACGTTAAGCTCGCTGGTACGCGTTGGATCGGGAATAAGGTCACGTCGCTCAAAGGCTCCGGTTCAATCGGGAGCTATATGGTGACCTCGGAATGGATCGAAAAAATGGCGCAAGTCACCGACGATAAGAGTCCGGCATTTACTACGGAGCTCGTCGTCAAGCTGGACGACCCCGAATCGTTTGGTGCGTATCGCGTGCGGCTTAAAAACGTCACGTTCGACAAGATTCCGATTATCAACTACGAGGTCGGTTCGATCGTTGAGCAGGAGCTTACGTTCTTGTTCAGCGGCTACGAGGTTATGGACAAAATTCGCGCGGCTTAATATACGGGGGTCCTTCGGGGCCTCTTTTTAATTACGAAAATAAACGGAGGTTGACGTAGATGGCTAAAGGTTTAGAGGCATTACTCGGAGCAACGACGGATTTGAAGGAAGAGATTTATATTCCGCGTTTGAAAACGCATTTCACGATTAAAGCACTCGACGAGGACGCAATCGAACGGGCTCGCACGCAGGCAACCACAGGCAAGGACGGCTCCGTAGATGATGCGCTATTAAACCGCTTGTTAATCGTAAAGAGCGCGGTCGATCCGGATTTCAACGACAAGGCGCTTAAAGATCATTACGAAGCGTCCGACGCAGCGGACTGCGTGAAGAAGGCTCTACTCCCCGGTGAACAGACACGATTGATTCAAGCGGTATTGGCGCTGTCCGGCTTCGTGGGAGACGCGGAGCTCGTTGAAGACGCAAAAAACTAATCAAGTCGGGCGACCCGGAGGCGTACATGCTACACGAGATTTTCCAGCGCCACGGGATTCCGCCCGACGAGGTTTACGCAAAGGAACGAAGGCACCGGATGTTTATGTACGCGTCGATGATGCTCCAGCTTGAACGGGAAGCGAAGGCACGGCAGAACTAACGCAGGAAGGAGGTAATTACGATTTCATTCGATTTGATCGGACACTTGCGGCTGATTGACGATATGTCCCGTCCGCTCCGTAAAGCAATGGGCGGAATGCTCAAGTTCGGAGTAGCAGCAACGGGGATTGGCGTTGCTACTACAGGGATCGCGTTCGCGGCGGACTCCGTCAAAAAGGCGATGGATTTCGAGGCTCAAATGAAGACAGTACAGGCGTTAACGGGCGCGACCGATGAGCAGACGAAAGCTATGCAACAACTCGCGCTCGAACAAGGCGCTGCAACGAAATATAGCGCGCTTGAGGCCGCTCAAGGGATCGAGGAATTACTCAAAGCAGGTATGAGCGTCGAACAGGTCGGTAAGAAGGGCGGACTTAACGCGGCGCTCAACCTCGCAACAGCGGGCGGTCTCGGATTGGCAGAGGCTGCGGAGATCATGTCAACCGCGCTCAATTCTTTCAAAAAAGATGGGCTAAAGGCGGCGCAAGCTGCGGATATTCTCGCCGGTACCGCGAACGCATCCGCGACTGACGTACACGATTTGCGTTATTCCTTGGCTGCGGTTGGTTCCGTCGCTGATGGCGTAGGGATGTCGTTTAAGGATACGAATACAGCGTTAGGTCTGTTCGCGAATAACGGATTAAAGGGCGCAGACGCGGGTACATCGCTGAAGACGATGTTATCGAACTTGGTTCCAGCAACGGACAAGGCGTACGGCATGTTCGAAGACTTCAACCTCTTGACCGTAAATACTACGGATGCTCTTGCGTTTATGAGTAAAAAGGGCATTAAGTCAACCGGAACCTCCGTACAAGCGGTTACGAAGGATATCGAGAAGTACGTCGCAGCGCAGACGGGACTCAAGGTGGGTACATCTAAGGCCGCGAAGGAAACGAAGAAGTTCCTGACTGCGAGTAATCTTATTCATTCCGCTTTCTACGATAATAAGGGCGAAATTAAGGACTTGGCGCAGGTAGCGGATTTGCTGAAGAACCGTTTCGGCAAGCTTACGAATGAGCAACGTCAATACTACTTGCATCAGATATTCGGGTCCGACGCGATCCGCGCTGGAAATATCCTCTTTAAGGAGGGTGCGGCTGGCGTCAAGAAGTTTCAGACGGAAATGGCGAACGTTACCGCCCTCCAAGTTGCGAAAAAGAAGATGGAAGGCGCAGCAGGAAGTGTGGAGCAATTTTCCGGAGCCTTAGAGACCTTACAGATTTCCGCCCTGATACCGACAATGCCGATCATTGCCAAACTTGCGGACGCAATGTCTAACCTCGTTATTAAGTACACTCCGCGAATTACGGCCGCCATGCAACGCGCAGTCGATACGTCGAAAGCGTACTTGAAGACGCACTTTATAAACAATCCGGAGTTTAATAAGCTTCCGGACATTAAGAGTAAAATTGCGTTTGTGTTCGACGACGTGAAAAAGATGTTATCCGATTGGTGGAACGGAGGCGCGTCCGAAAAGTTTGCGCAATTCGGGAAGGACTCCGCAATGGCTATCGGAAAGAACTTTGCGAGCACGATTGTCAATAATCCGGAGTTTGCGTTTATCCTCGGTTTGTTTATCGCAGGTAAGGCACCTAACCCGATAGGGCTCACCGTAGCTCTCGCTATTACTGCGTCCCCGTGGGTTAAGAAGACAATTGACTTTCTGAGCGGTGGTCTAAAGGAAGTCAGCGGTTCCGCAAAAGGCGAACGTCTGTTGGAGTACAACGCACACCTGAACAGTTTACCCAAAGGAACCCCCGCACTTTCAGGAAAAACCGAGATGGTTCCTACTAAAGAGTCGGGGTTTACGAGCAGTGTCAAGCAGTGGTGGAGCGAAACCACCGGAAGCAGCGGTTGGAGCGGGAAGGCGAGCGGCCTCGACAACGTTCCATATAACGGATTTAAGGCGCGTCTCCATAAAGACGAAGCGGTCTTAACGAAGCACGAGGCGTCAGAATGGCGCGATCAGCAACGCGGAGGCGGAGCGGGCGGTGTCGTAATTAATATGTACGGTACGACGATACGCGAGGATGCGGATATCGATAAACTAGCGCGCCAACTAGCGGTTCAATTAGCGAGATAGGAGGCGGTGTTTTGCAGTTTTGGCTCAAGTATAACAACGGAGCAGAAGTCCTATGGCTCCCCGTTAATCCCGAGAGTATTCAAACAACGATGACTCACGGATACGAGGACGTTGAGATTTCGAATCTCGGCGAGTACACGATAATCGGCAATCAACGCCTCCGTGGGTTCTCGATGTCATCGTTCTTTCCCCGCGATTACAACGCGGGCTATTGTTCGTATACGAACCTCAAAGAGCCGCGCGAATACGTCGCGATAATCGAACGCTGGATGCGCAGTGGTAAGCCTGCGCGGTTTATCATTACGGGCACCTCCGTTAATTTCGCGGTTACTATCCGAAGTTTTGAGTACGAGGAGCGCGGCGGTGAGCCGGGCGATATCTATTATACGTTGTCCCTCAAAGAGCACGTATTTATCGACATCGCAAAGAAATCGGACAATAAAAAGCTTACGGGCTCCGCGTCGAAAACAATGCCGAAACTTACATCGGCGGCAAAGCGTCCGAACGCAACCGTTAAGGCAAAGTCGTATACGGTCAAGGCAGGTGACTCGCTATGGAAGATCGCGCAGCGAGCGGACGTACTTGGCAACGGCGACAGGTGGCGGGAACTGTACGCGAAGAATAAGTCCGCAATCGGGCCGAATCCAAACGTACTTAAGCCGGGGCAAAAGTTGGTGATTCCGTAATGGCTACGCAAATTAAGCTGTTATACGACGGAAAGTATTGGATCGAGCCGCTCGTCAAGTCCGCAACATGGTCTGGAGATGTAGCGCAGCCTCACCGCACGTTGTCTATCTCGTATTCCAATACACTAAATGCGGACGACAAGCGGATCGCGTTTGAACTCGGGAAGGAACTGCGTTTTTACGTAGATGATGTCGGTCTCTTCCGCGGCGTTATCTTTACGTACGATATTGACGATAGAGGTGACACGACGATTACTGCGTACGATGAAAACGTGTATCTTACGAAAAACGTAGATACGCAGAAATTCGTTGGCAAAACGGCTGGTGCGATCGTGTCCTCGCTGTGTAAATCGTTCGGAATCCCGGCCGGAACTATCGCGAACACGGGCTACGTTATTCCGAAACTCATCCTCCGCGATATGTCGTTGTGGGATATGATAACGACGGCCTTAACGGAAACACGTAAGCAAAATAACCGTAAGTTCTTCGTTTACTCGCGCGAGGGTAAGCTTTTTTTGCGTGAGAAGAAGGACGAAATTGTCCGCTGGATGTTGGAAGATGGCGTTAACATTACGTCAGCGCGACGGTCTCAGTCGATTGAGGAGATGCGGACAGCGGTCAAGGCGCAGGGCGGCACGGACGAAAAGCCGATTACGTCCACGGCGAAGGATGCCGCGCTGATTAAAAAATATGGAATGATGCAGCACGTAGAGTCTGCGGACAGTGACGCAACAGCTTCGCAAATTCAGCAGCTCGCAAAGGCAAAGCTGAAGGAACTCGGCAAAGTCGGCGAAGACGTATCCGTGGATGTGTTAGGCATCACGCAAGTCGTCGCGGGAACTGCCGTTTATGCCTTCGAGAGCATGACGGATATTGTTGGCGGCTATTACGTAAATGCGGATACTCATACGTTTACGAACGGTACACACATGATGTCGCTAACGTTGAGCAAAACGGACGACCTTCCGAAATTGGAATACGAAGAATCGGAACCGAAGAAAGAAGCGGCCAAGAAGAAGAAAAAGAAAGCGAAGGAAAAAACAACGAAAGCTTCATCGGGCGGCACCACGCTGAAGGTGTTGGATACCGTATCTGAAATGGAATCCATACGAGGAGGTGCGAAATGATCGAACGAATAGACGGAGGCGGCGTATCGCAATTCCGCGACGTCATTAAGCAACTCGGCCACAACGTAGAGGTCGATATCGAATACGCGACGATCATCGCACCTCCGCCAGCTCTCCGCGTGCAAGTCGATAATATGAAAATCGAACTCGACGGAGATGACGTAATCATACCGGAGCATTTGCGTGAACATACGCGGAAGGTGTCCGTTAAAAGCTCCGCGGGGTCGCTGTCACCGACTACGCTCGAACTCAACCGCTATACGCGCGTAACAAAGGAAACGGAGTCGTCCGCACCTGTCAATTCGAAGGCGTTCAGTGACGTGTTTAACATCGGCGGATTCACGTCCGGCGAGTTCGAGATTACGTTTCACGACACGCTGAAGGCGGGCGACCGCGTAGCCGTTGCGTCGTTTGGCGCGGGACAACGTTATATCGTGTTGGGGCGAATGGGAGGTGCGGCCGATGGCGCTTAGTCCATTATCGGCGGTTGACGTTGATTTGAGCGAGGACCTTGACGTAGTTACGGAAACTGACGTGGAACCGAGCCGGACGTACGCGTTGGATTTAGATAGCGGAGCAGTCGGCGGGATAATCGACGGGCGCGAGGCAATCCGCCAGTTTATCCTCAAAGCGATATTGACGTCACGATTTCATTTCTCGATTTACGATGAGGACTACGGGTGTGAGCTCGAAGACTTGATCGGTCAAGACGTTCCGATGGAGCTGCTTGAAACGGAGATTCCCCGCGTCATAACCGAAGCACTTATTTACGATGACAGGATCGACGATGTATACGGATTTGACATAACGAAGGAGGCGGACAATTTGTTCGTCTCTTTTTACGTTGACGTGGACGGAGAGGAAATGCCGATGGAGGTGACGGTGTAATGTACGAGGATCAAACGAAAGAGGCGATATTGCAGCGGATGCTCGACGCATCTCCGGAGGATATCGACAAACGGCAAGGCTCCGTAACTAACGATTTGTTGAGCCCATCGGCTATTGAAATGACCGGACTTTACACGGAGTTGGACACGGTTCTTACGATGGGCTTTACGGATACCACTTCGGATGAGTATCTCGACCGTCGCGCAGCCGATTACGGACTAACACGCAAAGCAGCCGTAAAAGCGACGGGTACATTGACGTTCACGGGACCGGAAGGGACGGTTATTTCTGCGGGCACCATTACGTCGACGGGCGCGGCGGTTCCGGTTTATTTCGTTACAACTGTCGCAGCAACAATTACGGCGTCTAGCGTTACAGTCGCTGCTATAGCTGAAGAAGCAGGCGCCTCCGGCAACGTAAGTATCGGCGCAGTCAATACGATGGTAGGCGATCTTGTCGGGATTGTAACGGTCACTAATCCAGTAAATTTCGAAGGTGGCGTCGACCGCGAATCGGACGATGCGTTCAGAGATCGGTATTACGAGCGGGCGCGGCGACCAGTTACAAGCGGTAACGCGAATCACTATCGGCAGTGGGCGCGTGAGGTGCCCGGCGTAACGGATGCACGCGTTTATCCGGTCTGGAACGGAGCCGGCACCGTTAGAGTCGTACTACTCGGCGACGATAAAACAGCGCCAGATTCCGCAGTAATTAACGCCGCGCAGACGTATATTGACCCGACACAAGACGGACGCGGCGAAGGCCAGGCTCCGCTCGGTGCGGTAGCTACCGTTGTAGGCGCGGAAGAGGTGCCGATTAACATCGTAGCAGACGTAGATTTAGCGCCCGGCGCAACGTTGGACGAAGTGAAAGCGTTGGTCACCGCGGGATCTCGCGCGTACCTCGAAACGCTGGCTTTCGTGGACCCGATCGTCCGTATTAATCAGATCGGCAACGTGGTCATCGACCTACCTCCGGTCAGAGATTACGCGTCGCTTACGTTAAACGGTACGACCGGCAACGTCATAGTCGCAGACGGACAGGTTGCGGTGCTTGGGACGGTGACAATTACGTGACTAACACGGTAGATCAAATACGGCAGTCTATGGGCGATTCCCTACCACGCTATTACGACGAGTCTCGTATCGCGGGAAACATTATCGACCGAGAAGCGGAGGAACTGGCGTGTATAAGCGCGTCCGCATACGACGTACTTGACCAGTTTTACATCGGCTCGGCTACGTGGGGGCTTACGCGTTGGGAACGCATATTCGGGATTACAACGGACCCAACGAAGACGTACGAACAGCGGCGTGAGGTTCTGCGTGGTAAACTTCGCGGCGTCGGACGAGTAAACGCGGAGCTTATTGAAAACGTGGCGGCTGCGTACGCAAATGGAGAAGTAGACGTAACACCGAATATCTCAAGTTACACGCTTACGGTTACGTTCGTAGGCGTTTTTGGCGTGCCTGCGCAGATCGACATTTTGAAAGAGACGTTACGCGAGATTATCCCGGCGCATCTCGCAATCGACTACGTGTTCCGTTTTTTTACGTATGCGGAGCTGCTTGCAACGGAGAAAACGTACGGAGAGGTCACCGCAACGGGAAAAACGTACGAAGACATATATAATCGGAGGTTTTAATGATGGCAACTACGGAAAAACTCGGTCTTCCGTTGATTGAGCCGAACATGACTGCAGACGTGCCACGCGACATGAATGCACTGGCCGAGGCGGTGGACGCGAAGGTGGGCGTTGCGGGTGGGCTCGCGGTACTTGGTGCGGATGGAAAGGTTCCTGCGGATCAGCTTAACGTAAAGGACCCGGTTGACGCGAGTCTAACGCAAAAGGGGATCGTGCAGCTCACGAACGCCACGAATAACACGTCCGAAACATTAGCTCCGACAGCCAAGGCGTTGAAAACCGTAGCTGACTTGGCTGCGGTTTACGGCGCCCGAGGTAATGTGCCAGCAGATTGGAATACTGCGCTTTTGTCGGGTAACTATAACGTAGGTCTTAGTTCTTGGACAGGGTACAGTGGCTATCCGTCTGGAGCATACACTTACGGGAAGCTTGTCGTTCACTATAACGGTGGGGCGTGCGTACAAACGTACACTACTCATGATAACCCCGCGAGAATGTATATACGTTCGTCGTTTTCTGAAACTAACTGGAGGCCGTGGGTAGAGGTAATAACCTCAAACAATGCACAACCAAGGCTGGAATCAGTGAGGGCAGTGGAAATCGGTACTAATGTACCCGGTGCTGGCCCGGCGTTCATCGACTTCCATTCAGGAGCCGCTGCGATTGATTATGACGTTCGGATACTCGCAAGCGGCGGCAACGGTACTAGCGGCCAAGGCATACTTGAGATTACTGCGTCTAACGTTCATTTCACCACATCAACCGGGGTCACTACTTTGAACGATTTAAAGCAATCTGTCGTTGATGGTAAAAGCGCTGTTGCTGGCGCAATTAACGGCAAAGGCGGCAACGCAAGCGGCAGCAACACGTTTGCGGAGTTGGCTGCGGCAATAACGAATCTTCCGGTCAAACGTTTTGCGTCCGGTACGTTCAACGGCCAGAGCGCACAGGCTACGAGTAGCGCGAATGGGGTGGACATGACCGTATCTGTCGCTTTGCCGTTTACCGTTACTCGCGTGTTTATACGTGTTGTGTTGGAGGATACGCAAGGTACATCCACGTCACGACAGGTAGATGGCGTTGTTATGACTTCCAGCGTATTTAACGACAACAAGTCCGCTAAAGGATGGCGTAATAACTACGTCAACGTCGGATATCTCGAACCTCCGATACAAGGGTTTAGCGTAAAACTGTCCGGCAGTCGGATAGACGCGTACGCTGGCGGAAATCCCATCGCCAAAATATCCGCCTATGAATGGTGGGCCTACGAATAAAGGACGGTGAAATTACCGCATGGAACAAACGTTAATAAACGCAGCACTTAAGGACGGTATCTTCGCCGTCCTTTTTGTCGCGCTCTTTTTGTATCAATTGCGCGAGTCGCGGCGCATTCAAGACGACGGCAAGGCCCGCGAATCCCGCATCCAAGACGAGGCAGCCGAGCGGGAGATCCGCATCAACTCGGAAGCGCGTGAACGAGAGGACCGTCTGCTCAAACTCGCGGAGGGCATTACGCATCAATTCGAAACGTTGGCGGGCCAGTACGAGACGCTTGCGATCGATGTTAACGATATCAAATCGGCAATTAAACGGGAGGGATAACGTAATATGGCGAACAATCTAACGCTAGAACAAGTCCGTGTCAAATCCGCGAAACGGCTCGAAGGCGTAGCGCCCGTAATCAAAGCCGCCGCCGAAGCGCTTATCGACCGTTGCTATGCGCGCGGCGTGTGGATCGTAATTACACAGGGGTTGCGGACATATGCGGAGCAAGATGCGTTGTACGCGCAAGGACGCAACGGGGACAAGCGGCAGATCGTAACGAAAGTACGCGGAGGCTATTCGATTCACAACTTCGGATACGCGGTAGACTTTGCGCTACTACTTCGCGATGGGCGGTCCGTCTCGTGGGATACGTTGAAGGACGACGATAAGGATTCGTTACCGGACTGGAACGAAGTTGTCGAAGAAGCGAAGCGGCTCGGCTTCGAGTGGGGCGGTGATTGGCGTAAATTCGTAGATATGCCGCATTTACAGATGATCTTCGGATTTACTACGGATCAATTCCGCGCAGGCAAGCGTCCTAGTCAAGCGCAACTTGACGTAGCGATGGTGAAGATTAATAAAACGGAGGCGAACGAAGAGATGACAACGGAAGAAAAGGCCGCATTTAAGGCGTTGCAGGATCGTGTAATCGCGCTGGAAGCTACGAATAAGCTCGCGAAGGTGCCAGCGTGGGCGGAACAGGCGTGTGTTAACGCAAAGGCAGTCGGGGTACTCGATACCGCGAACGATGGTAGCTACGACTTCTACCGGATGATTACCGTACTCGACCGCGCTGGGTTGTTTACGAAAGGAGGTGCAGCGTAATATGGGCGGAGCTAAACAGCGTTTAACTAATCCGTTATTCATCGCAGCCGTCGTCAGCCTTGCGTATCAAGTCCTCGAAAAGTACGGAGTCGCACCGGATTTCGGAACGTGGCAAATCGGCGTTGATATCGTTTCATATGCGTTAATCGGGACGGGTGTGTATAGTACGTTTAAAACGGGTGAGGTATCGAAGAAGTAACGAATATGATGCGGACTTGCCTATAGTTCTATAGACTTGGTAAAAAAGTTTCATTTAGAACGTGTGTTCCGAAGGTATATCCTCCCATTTTGTCGAAATAGTGAGCAATTTGGGGGAGGTGTCTATATGGCTAAAGGAAAGAAAAATGTTCAGCAAGTCTCGTATGATCTTACTGGGAGGAACGAACTCATCCTCACGGAGAGTAAGTCCATGCGGGATGATTTGGTTTTTAAGGATGACGTCATGGATAAGGTAAAGTTTGTTACCGTAATACCTGAAACATCCGAAGTTACTATTGAGATGGCCGCGAATTACTATGAGGTCCCACATGACACCGTAAAGGCTATCGTAAGACGGAACCGTACGGAGTTCAATGAGTACGCGGAATTGAGAGTCTTAAAAGGGGCGCCTTTAGCTGCATTTAAAGGTCAGGTGCATCTTGCACCCGAGCTCAAATCCATTTCCTCACTAACGTTAATTACCCGGCGCGGCCTTCTCCGTATTGGTATGCTTCTTACGGAATCAGAAGTCGCCAAATCTATCCGTAACTACCTCCTCAACGTGGAAGAAATTGCGGACGCAGATCAACGTCAATGGGCGATCGAGCGCGAAATATCTAAACGGGAACGTCGCCGCCTCACGGATTCGATCCAATCGTTTTATAACGGCAGCCTCAAGAATGATAGAGGGCTTGAGTACGCAACGTTCACGAATCTCGTATATAAGGTCTTGTGGGATACGGACACAGTCGGACTCCGTGAGATGTACGGATTGGAAAAAGGCGAAGCAACCCGCGACGCACTTAGTACGGAGGATTTACGAAAGGTTGTAGACGTAGAGACCGCGATTAGCTCGCTCATACGTCTTAGGAAGGATTACCGAGAAATACGTGACGAGTTGATCGCTGGGAAGGACAATTTCCGGTAAGAGCGGCGGACTTACCTTCGGGTGGGTCCGTTTTTCTTTTAGTGACAACGTACTAGTCCGATGGTATTATTTAGGTAAACGTGAGATGACGGAGGAGATTCGGTTTGAAAGATCAGGAATCCGCAGTAGCGGCGAAAGCAGCCGAAGAAGAGGACGACGGCGATCCGAGTTTTTGGGACATGTTTCCGTTTAAAGTCGATAAGCTATACGCAAGACTAATTTCCGGTTTCATAATTGGCGGCATCATCCTGTGGTTTTTGTACGGACTATTACGTTACGGACTTGTATTCAATGTAACGATAAATTAGCGCCTGTCTCTTCGGAGGCGGGCGCTTTTTCTTCGTTTATGGACGCGTTGCTCCGACAATATCCCCGTGGTATAATCGCTATGTACTAAAATACCAAACCGTAGGGCTTCGTACAATCCGTAGGTCATCGTCTGAATGTCCGTCATAGGCTACGTCTAGGTTTCGGGGCGATAACGGAGATTAAACGCACTCGTAATGCGTAGGCCGGGGGTTCAATTCCCTTCACCAGCATTCTATGAAACTCAAGCACAGCACGGCTTCCAAGCTTTTTGGAGGCCGCGTTTTTTTGTGATTTTGGACAATCTTCTAACATTCTTCTAACCTTTAGTCTAGTAAAGTGGGTTCTTCGGTGTTCATAGACTCCCCTGCAATTGAATCCCCAATGTTTCTTAGGTTTCGTCAGTTTGGTGCTGTCTCGCTTTCGAGAGATTGGCTACAGGCCGCAGCTATTCTTTCTCAACTCAGCCACGATAGGCGTTCCTCAAAAGCGGGAGTGCGTTTTCTTCATCGCAGCCCCGTGAGGATTTACCTTCTCCACCTCCATGATTGGAGTACAGCGAACCGCCCCGTGTTGTACAGGAACATTCGTAGCGGAGAGGGCAGGCCAATCAATTCAGACAGCCTAACTAACGTTGGCACAAATAGCGTCCACCGGATATGAACATGGGTGAATATTGCGGAACGCGAAGAAGGTGTGGACATTGTAATGTATTCATGGGCCATCCTCTCAGGTTTATAGCCTTTTTTCTAGATATATGTTCCAGTCTAGTAAAAACTAGTTGTTCGTCCATGTCTAAACCTAACAATATGCATACACTGGACTATCTTTATAGGGAGGTGTACGCATTGAGTTGTTCAGACAAAAAAAAATGTCGTAAAGGAAAAATAGAAACTGTATTCCCTTGGAAAAGAAAAAGAAAAGAACAGTGCCGAAAAGTTATTAAGAAGATAGTAAAGGTAAAATGTCCCCCACCAGAAGTGAATATTACTACTCCGACAGTTATTGGTCCTACGGGCCCACAAGGCATACAAGGTTCTCAAGGAGTACCTGGACCGGCTGGAGCTATAGGCCCACAAGGCTTTCCTGGCGCTACAGGAGCAGTAGGGGCGGCTGGGCCATCCGGAGCTACAGGTCCAACTGGTCCAGCGGGCGGTCCGGTCGGACCGACAGGTGCCACTGGCGCAACAGGAACAGTAGGTGCGGCGGGACCATCCGGCGCTACAGGAGCAGCAGGGGCGGCGGGACCAGCGGGAGCCACAGGACCAACTGGTCCAGCGGGCGGTCCAGTCGGACCGACAGGAGCCACCGGCGCAACAGGAGCAGCAGGGGCGGCGGGAGCAGCGGGAGCCACCGGCGCAACAGGAGCAGCAGGGGCGGCGGGAGCAGCGGGAGCCACTGGCGCAACAGGAGCAGCAGGGGGAGTATTGGGATTTGCAGATTTTTTTGCCTTGATGCCTCCTGATAATGCAGCAACTGTTGCTCCGGGTACAGACGTAAGTTTTCCGCAAAATGGCCCTACCAGCGGGACTACTATTACCCGAACCGGTCCTAGCTCTTTTAATTTAGCAGCAATAGGGACTTATCAGGTGCTCTCTCAGGTTAGCGTAACCGAAGCTGGACAACTCATCTTGACACTCAATGGCGCGGATCTCGCCTATACTGTAGTCGGACGTGCAACAGGTACATCGCAAATCGTAGAAATGGCTATAGTGCAAACGACGGTCATTAATTCCATACTGACTGTTCGAAATCCTGCTGGCAATTCCACTGCACTTACTATTACTCCACTCGCTGGAGGAACAAGACCTGTTTCAGCACATCTTGTTATCACACAATTAGCATAGCAAGATATCTTGCATATAAATAATCGAGAAATTTGCTATCTTTTACTAGACGGCTTTTCATATGATCATAATAAAAAGAAAGGACGTACAAACGTCCTCATCTTCCTCCAGAGTATCCCTCGGCAGAGATAGCGGCCCGTCACGCGTGGCATTTTGCAGAAATCCGCTATCTAGTATTTCATTAAATGGGAAATCCGAGGGATACGACAATGGGAACAGCATACGAACAACAAAATGCAGCACTACAACATGAAATCGCGGTAATGGAAAGTATCCTGGAAAGCAAGGAGCAGTATCCCAAAATAGTTTCGTGTTGCGTCGTCATTCGGATCGCCACCTTTTTGGGGCTCTTAATTTTACGAGTTCAATCTATATAAGTTCAACTAAAGTTTCACGAATCTTGGAATGGATTTCCGATTCGCACGTCGAATAGATTAAGGAAAATCAACGAGACGAGTGATGATGATGGAAATTCAACCAACGGATCAACAAGAATTGGAAAGGCGGCTGGGTCAAGAGAAAAACCGTCGGATGTATGAACGCTATCAGACGATCTACTTACATGCTGTGAAACAGATGTCGGTGACCGAAATTGCGGAGATCATTCGCAGAAGTCCTGTAACGGTGAACACCTACATCAAATCCTATCAAGAGAAAGGACTGGATGGCTTGGTGACGGGCGTCTCCACAGGCGCTCCCGAACAGTTGACTGCCGAGCAGCAACAGCAGCTCAAGCAGCTCATTATCACAAAACTTCCGCATGAAGTCGGGTTTCCCGCCAAGCACAATTGGACCCTCGCTCTGGCTGCCGCTTATGTGAAGCGTGAGTTTGAACGAAGCTACACCATTGCTGGCATGGCCAAACTGCTGCACCGACTGGATCTGCGGTTTACCAAACCAACCTATACTCTGGAAGCAGCCGATGAAGTGAGGCCAAAGGAGTTTGTCCACGAACGGTTCCCCCAGTTAAAAACAGACTCATGAACGACGAAATCCATCATTTGTTGCATGATCCGGGACTATCAAGCCTTACAGCGAACCTGGTTCGAGAAAGGCAAGCAACGGGTCATTCCGACCATCGGTAAACATCGCGGCGTGAAATTGCTCGCGATGGTGGACTACATGACCGGGGAAATCGTATGGCAAGAAGATGAGCAATATACAGCTGAAACGTTTTTAGCCTTCCTGAAATACCCTACAGGCAAAATGGTGATGGTGATGGACAATGCCTGCATTCATCATGCGAAATTACTGCAACCTTTTCTGGAAGAGCAGAAAGATCGGTTGAAGTTCCCCTTTTTGCCCCCGTATAGCCCGCAGTTTAACGTAGTCGAAGGGCTATGGAAATGGCTAAAAGCCGATGTCATCAACAATGTGTTTTATCATACGGTGGCCGAGATCTCCAAAGATAGATGGGCCATCATTAACCGTTTGTGCGTCCGCATGGAATCTTCCTTACGAAAACTCATTAAGCCTAAAATCATTAGTTGAACTTATATAGCTCTTATTGTTCGAAAAAAATAAAGTTGTAGAATAGGAAAATAAAGTATTAAACTGACGATGCGTCATTAAGCGCCCACGGTATGATTTGGTTTTCTCACAATCACCGTCAACATAATAATGTTAGATAGTCCAGCTTGTTTGAGTCAAAGGCTGTACTACTAACATTACATTGATCTAATTCCACGTCTGTTGATTAACCAGAATAAGTAATTTGATTAATAGAAGCAGAGACACGCTTAGGAAGAACATGCTGAATCTGGATCAGCCATTCCACCGGTAGATTTTGCAGAAGAAAAAGACGAGAAAATCGAGCAAAGGAAAGAATGGCATGTTTGGGCCACGCCCCTTGAGCGGCATCAAATAACCATTTAAGCAGGACATAAACGATGAGCGCGCAAAAGAGTTGCCCATAGACCGCATTTTCGGTTCTCCCAAACAGCGTTGGAATATTCAAATGTTGCTTGATCCAACGGAAAAAGACCTCAATCTGCCATCGAGCTTTATACATCTGTGCGATTTGTTCCGCTGTGACCTGCATTAAATCGGTAACGACTCGGATGACTCGACCTTCAAAATCTCGAAACATCACCACACGATGACGTTGCTTGGAACGACACTGCGGTGTCCCCAACTGGCAGGTGATATCCCGAATGACAGAAGAATCTGCTTTTTGGAGACGGGAAAGGGCATGAGGTTTTTCCAAATGGACGTTGTCGCGAAGCCGAATGACAAAGGATTGTCCTTGGATTTTGAAGTCGTCCAGACGCTCCAGTTTCCCATAAGCACGGTCCATCACCACAATGTAGTCCGGTTGAGCCAACGTTTCACTCATGGGGCCATCATGCTTGGAACCCAGCGTTTCGACGACCTGAAGCGGTTGCCCATTTTGGGCTCGCAAAGCGACATGAAGTTTAATGCCCGCACGCTCTCCGTGATAAGGAGCCCAGGGTAGTCGTGTTTTTCCCACTGTTATGGTGGTCGAATCGATGAGGAGTAATTCTTTGGAAAACGTAAGTTTTCGGCGTGTTTCTCGGCTACACTTGTGAATGACTCGATGAAGAAGTTCCTTAAATATAGCAAAGGGGACTTCGGCCTCTTTGGTGGAAAAACACGAATAATGAACCATAGGTAAGCCACTGCGAGCGGCATGATCCACACCGGAACGATAACTGTCCCATTGTTCTAAGGCAGCTACACACCAGTATTGAAGTAAGTGGGTTACTGCGAATTTACGGGCTTTGTCTTCATAATCTGCTCCCTTGGCAACGCTTTGCACTTCTTCCGGTGTCAGAATGGATTGAAGGATCAATGGGATCGTGATAGACTTTTTCATGGAGTCGTCACCTTTCGGTTAAGTTTGTAGGGGTACAAACATTTTACCGTGTTGACGGCTCTTTTTCTACCATTTAGTGGTTAATCAACAGGTGTGATCTAATTCAATTCTTTGCTCAAGTAACCTTTTAAAATGTGCAATTAACCACATGATTAGCCCTTCCCTTTATTCAATCTCTGACATTTACTAATAGAGATTCAGGAAAGAGAGGTGATATAAATGCCAATTACAAAACCCTTTATGGCTTCCCGAAGGTTTACTACTACAGCAGGAGCCGGAACAGGTGTTGGCATTGCATATAATATTCTTGCAACAGCCACCACCAATGACACCGGTGTTGCTGCCACAGCCTTCCCAACTGCACCTGCGTATTATAATCTTTACATTAATGCACAGATTCAAACAGGTGATACTTCAACCGCTACCACCACTGCGATCACCATTCCTGGTGGTGACGCACTCGATCCTGCGACTCCAATTGTAATCGAATTTGTTGTAAACTAATCCTTCCTTATTGACGAGATGCCGACAATTCTTATTGTTTTGGATTTTCGGCATTTTCATTTTAAACGCCCTTGGGGTATTAGTTTCGTATATATCTACTAAAACATACAAATAAATAGGGAAGTGAATCTAATGGCGATCATATACCCTATCTTTCCCCCAATAGTTTCCGGAATTGTTTATAATGTAAGTGCTCAAACTGTTCCTGTAGAGACTGATGTTATTTTTGATACAAACGGTAATCTTTCACCTGGAATCACACATACCCCCGGAACCACTCAGATTGCAGTTAGCAATCCGGGCAAGTATGAGGTTACTTTTTCCGTGACGGGTGTAGAACCCAACCAATTCGCACTATTTTTAAATGGCGCCCTGGTTATAGGAACCGTATATGGTTCAGGTGCCGGCACTCAGCAAAACAATGGGCAAGCTATAATCGCTCTAGCGGCCGGCGATGTTCTTACTCTGCGAAATCATAGTTCAGCTGCTGCGGTTGGCCTTCAGACTTTGGCTGGTGGCACACAAACAAACGTAAACGCTTCTGTTATTATCAAAAAATTAAGTTAGATTCTAATAATTAATGATGAAATGTGAATTGGTTCAGCTTAAAGTTTATCTGACTATCGACAAAATGTCCTTTTCGATAATATATCGCTCTATATTAATAGAAACTCTGTCCCAACGTAAAAAGGACCCTCAGCATCTGCGGTCCTTTTTGGGTTATTCAGTACTTTCTTTGGCATTTGATATGTAATCAATTTCAATAATTTCTCCGATATCTGTAATTTCAAGTACCTCAATAATCTTTGCCAGATGGTCTTTATTCAAAACACTACGAGAGCCACGGACAATTTCACTAATGGTACTTGGGCGTAATCCTGTTAACTGAGATAAAGTCCCTTGTGTCATTCCTTTTGACTCCAGAATCTTTCCAAGCTTGACCACGATTATAGCTTTTTTTGACATATAACCGACCGTTCCTTCCCCTTGATTCTTGCTTAGTTATGCTTGTGTTGATTTTAAGTGAAACTAAAAGATAACGCAAAAAGATGTTGACAATAACGTTATATGGTTATATTATTAATAACGAAATAACGTTAAATTGTTATGTTAATTCATGTCATGGAAACAATTTCGTTATTGACATAGTTGATGATAAGGCAGTACGAAAATTCGCATCTAATTAGAGTGGTTCTTCATTATTGTACAGCAAGTTAATCCGCAATTCTACGCGAGTGAACATGAAGCAGTCCTATCACAACTTATTGAAATCATAGGTAAGAAGGGAATTTGGGATTTTGCTATTGAGAGGGCAGTTGAGGCTGCCACAATTTGATGGTCAGGAGCCCTTACCAAGTTGGACGGATAAACACTAAGAAGGAGCGCATAAAAATGGAGACTAAATCAACCATACTAGAATGGGTGGCAATGGTATATGGACCTTTTGACCATTTACAAATGTATGAAATATATGAAGGTGTGCTTTATGATGGACGCTACTTCTTTCACATTGAGGACGGACGTTTGTGGATGCGTCATGTGCGGAGGTTGGAGCATCCCGAACATACACACTTATTCGTCGATGGTGACAGTGGTGGGCTGCAACTGGCAGAAGGCATTCAGCGTGATCTCATGGAGGTTGTTTCAGAAACCATTGACCAGCTACGCTCTATGGATGGCATGACTTTTTTGCTTAATGAACTGTTATGGTTGGAAGGGGAGGGGAGGGGCGCTGTGACATCCAGTTGAATCTCGTAAGGAACAAGGGATAGCATTTACAGGGATTTTTGTCGTAGAAGGAATCGTTATATTGTTCACCGAATGAAATATTCGAGGTGATCGTCTTGAAGCATACATATAAAATGTTGAAAACAGACATGGAGCTATTTGGAGCGGCTTTAACCCAGGCACATGTATACGTTGTATCCGTCGATGAAGAATTACGTGTGACATTTGAGGATTATGGCGGAGTGGTGGAGGAGATTACGCCGGAGTCGGTTAAGATCGCCAGTAAAGATTTTATACGAGAACAGTTTGAATTCCGGGCAGACCTCATAGGAGGAGAACAATTTGAATGATTTTAAAATCCCGATTTTAAAAGAAAGATTAAAGTACATGGAGAGGTTAAAGGCAACGGTTCCACTCCCCTCCAAGGCAGACGTAGGCTTTAAATTCAGTGTTACGTTCGGGACTCGTTTTGCATAAAGCTGGGCGGAGGCATGGGTACAGCGTGACTCCCAAGCTTTTTGGAGGCCACGCTTTTTTATTGAAATGAGTGTAATTACACAAATATTCCAGGGAATTGTTTAGCGATTGCGTCAGTGATCGTATCCGCCATCTCTAACGCTTCCGCCTCGATTTTATCATATATCTGAACACTTGTTTCATAATCCTTGGTGATCATGGAGACAGCCTCTGACTTTGTTAAAGCTAAGTGTTCGTAGAACATTTTCCTAAATTCTTCTTTAGGTAGATAGGGATTGATACGGCTTAAAAACTCGGAAATTTCATCGGCGTTGGAGTACCACTTTTTTTCTGTAGCTGCAACCAGATTTTGATCTCCTGCTATGGCTGCTTTAACAAGATCCGCAGCAAGCACTAAATGTTCCCTAATTAAGTTACCGTATGTTTGAGCTACATGATCACCATACAAAGGTCGAAGTGAATTCCCCATATCTGTTGCATTTTGAAGAAGCCGGGCGGTAACCACGTTCACATCAGGTAGATGAAAGACCAAGCTAAGGATGGTCATCCTGGTCCAGGCTATATGTTGTTCCCACAGCATACGCATGAAGCTTTTCAATTCAACCTTCGCCTTGCTTACACAATGAGGATTTTTGGTCATTAGATGAGCAGGTGTTACTTGATCCGATCGCCAATAATGATCGTATGGTTGTATTACATAAGGAAATACGCCCGTTGAATAAGGAAACATAATATTTCACTCCTTTTTTCGATAAATTTGTATACCACATGTATCTGCATATATAGTGCTACATTATTCGAACTCATATTGTTGGGTGAATGTCCAGTAAAAAAGTCATCTTCTAGCAGAACTTCTAAACAACCTCGGAATTAGATTAGTATGAGACGCGGGACTTCGATAATCATAATGACAAGGCATATTCCATATGACTAAGTAAGTACTTTTTGCTCACATAGAGGAGGGATATGATTGGATGCATTTGTTGCGCGCTCATTAGATGAGATACGATTTTGGTCCAGGATCATGAAGGAGCATTCATTTTTTCTGGGGTTAGGTTTTAGAGCTGAAGATACTCAACTCATTACAGAAGCCAATCAGTTTCATGCTATTTTTGAGGATATTGAGAGAAGATCACACGATTTTAATATCGATACTGACCCTCACACAATCAAAGAGTTTAATACGGAGGTCCAGAATGCAGCGACTCATATTTGGGCGTTTAAGAGAATGGTATTGGGCCTTATATTGCAATGCAAGCTTCCCGGACAAACCAATTTCCCTTTACTGGTAGATCATATAAGCCGGGAAGCGAATTATTTCAGAAACCGTTTAGAGGAACTCAATTCAGGAAAGCTCGAACCATTACCCGATGCAATTATCGATGAAAATGTATTTTTCTTGAAAATAATGGCCGATCATGCAAAATTTATAGGCCATTTGCTAGATCCATCCGAACGTAAACTGGTTGAGCAAGCCAGGGAGTTTAGTAATGATTTTGATACGCTGATGTTTCAAGCGATTGATTTAAGTCATATGCGGCCGCAGTCGCAGACCGTTCCACTCCTGAGTCAATTTGTTGATGAAAACCGTGTCTCTGTTAAGTCCTTGCGTGATTTTAAGAAAACAGCGCGTGATTTAATCGACGAATGCCGAATAAAAAGTATTATCCATCCTTTATTAGCCGATCATGTATTTCGTGAAGCTGAGAGGTTCCTTTTTATTCTCGATATGTTTGATCAATCTTTATCAGGTGTTAAGGTGAACAAGAAAGAAATTATGCACTGATATGCTAAAACGTAATCCTTCAGACTGGGACACAGTATTCCCCAACAGGAGGTGCGCCAAGACCATATCATTTAAATCCTAATCAGGTTTCGAAATTTATAAATCATTACGTTGGGCCCTTTTCCTATATCTCAAAAAAAAGGAGAAACCCTGCCTTGTGTAAAGCGGGTTTCTCTACTTTGTAGAGATCGTTTTATATTGTCATCGATTCGTAATTTTAACTATGAATGCACAGCGTTTTTCTGTTCATGTTCTTCGTGACTACATACTTTAAGTGTATAACCTGTATCATCGTTAGTACACCATGACTGAGATTGAAAAGCCAAGAATAATGCGACCCAACGGTCTTTAAACTGAATTAGCAATCCCCCGTCTTGCCAAACTCCATTATCTTTTTCCCATTTGGGATTTCCTGAGTTACCTTGGTTCATATGAATATCGTGAACTCCATTTCCGGGTTTGAAATGAAAGTATTCATCCTCCTTATGTTCAGGGCCAAATCGTTCTCCATAAGCATATATAACAGCTTCTTCATCAATGGCTTTTTGAACATAGTCTGTTAACTTTTCATACAAATCGTTGTCCAATCCAGGTTTAATATTTGGGAGTGGTGTCATTTGTTTAGGATCAAACAGACGGCCCCTGACATAATCCAGGGCAATCTCCCGATTGTTTTTATTGATTCCAGTGAAGCCTTCTGCCATACCTTGCAGATGGGTAATTTGCGAGGAATTAAAATTTTCGCCAATCAAATAAAGAACTTCTGACGGCCAAGCTTGTGATTGGATATTAATGGCTAATCTGAACTTTTCTTTGCTATGCGATACTTCCATGAGCACTTCTAGATGCTGGTCATCTTTTCCTAATTTAAATTCTTTAGAATTGCTTTTAGCACACCGTATTTAATGGGCATTGTTATAGTCTCCTTGTGATTAATTTTTTATATTTTCTAACGTGTCTTATATTTGTGTTTTTATGTTGGATAATTTAGGGGTTATAAATTTTTTTGAAAAATGAAACAATAACTCAGTATTTAATAAACAAAGGAGGAAACAAAAATGTCAGAGGTTAAGGGATTGGGCTTAACCCCATCTCCAATAGATAAAAGGGATATTTTTATGTCTTCTATTTTGCCGCCTTTTATTATTCCATCAAAATTTGAAGTTAAAGGAATAACTCCTGTAAGAGATCAGGGACACGAAGGAACGTGCGTTGGATTCTCCTGCGCTGTAGGTATGAAAGAGTGGCAAGAGAGAGATAAACATGTCGGACTCTCACCCAGGTACCTTTACGAGAAGGCAAAAGCAGCAGATACAACTCCAGATAATACACCTCGATGTACTCCTGATGGAGACGGGACATCTATTAGGGTAGCCATGGATATACTGAAAAAACAGGGAGTATGTGAAGAAAGCTTTTGGAAGTATGAAGCCTGTAGTCCTGGTAGTCCCCAAGCTGGAGCAGAAACAAATGCAGCAAAATATAAAATAAAAGCATATGCAAATCTGGATACGATAAAAGCAATGCAGAGAAGCTTAGTTGTAAATGGCCCTTTTGTAGTCGGGACATCAGTATACAAAAACTGGATGGATCCAAACGTAGCAGCTACAGGTAAAATACCTTTACCCGGAAGTAGTGAATTTATAGGTGGACATGCCATATGTATTGTAGGCTTCGATGATGAAACCCAAATGTTTAAATTTAAAAATTCTTGGGGAACAAGTTGGGGAGATAATGGATTTGGCTACTTACCTTATGATTATCGTATTCAAACCCAAGCGGAACATTTCTTTTTCGAAGCATATAGCGCAACGGATCTAATCGACAATGTTGACGCCTTAGTCGGTGCTAAGGAGAAAATATTGCAGCAAATGGGTGAAGAGTTTAAAGAAGAGGTTGAGCTTCACCATTGGGGAGGAGATCAGGTTATTAAATATCACTAGAAAGTCAGGTGATTTAATGATCATTTCCATTGAAGAGAAGGACAATGGTAAAATCCTCCGTCTAAAAAAGGGCGAAGCCTTTCAGATTACCCTACTTGAAAATGCATCTACAGGATATACATGGTTGGAAGAAATCGTTTCAGAGAAAAATGTGGTTTTGCTTGAGAAAGAAGATTATGTTGGTAACCACACTGTAATTGGAGGATCTGGTGCCCGAGCTTGGACGTATACGGCAAATGAAGCAGGTCAGAGAAAGGTGAGATTTCATTACCAAAGGCCGTGGCTACAGGAGGCTGTAAAAAGTTTTGAAATTACGGTTATTGTCATATAGGGACGCTGAAAAGCGTTCCTTTTTTATTTCTGTGTTTTAATAAGGGGCTATTGATTACGCGTCTTTAGCAAAATGGAATGGCATTACCTACTGTATGAAGCAACGCATGCCGAAACATGTCCCAAACTAAACTAAGTTCCTTTTGACCAAATGTACAAACAGACCAAGGGATTGGCCGGGAACAGCTATGTGGATTATTATAATTCATACCTGAATAATGAGAAATATCTTCCCAATTCGTTCTTTTTGTGCGAGAATGATTGAAAAATCATTCATGATTGCGCATTACAGCACGTATAACAAGGGAGGAAATAACCATGTCAGAAGATCGCAAGCTGTCATTCGAAACTCTCGCTGTCCATGCCGGACAACAAATTGATCCTACTACCTTTGCCCGCGCCGTTCCGTTATACCAAACCACCTCGTATGGATTTCGGGATGCCGAGCATGCGGCTGATTTGTTTTCGCTAAAAGAGTTCGGCAACATTTATACGCGCCTGATGAATCCGACCACGGATGTGTTCGAGCAGCGGATCGCAGCTCTGGAGGGAGGGGCTGGCGCGTTGGCAACGGCTTCGGGAGCAGCAGCCATTTCCTTTTCCATCCTGAACATTGCAGGAGCAGGGGATGAAATTGTGTCGGCATCCAGTCTATATGGCGGTACATATAATTTGTTTTCCACGACGTTACCCAAGCTGGGCATTAAGGTGCATTTTGTGGATTCGGATGACCCGGAGAACTTTCGTAAAGCCATTACGGATAAAACGAAGGCGTTATATGCCGAGACGATTGGCAATCCGCAGGGCAATGTGCTGGATGTGGAAGCTGTAGCAGCGATTGCGCATGAATACGGTATTCCGTTAATTGTAGATAACACGTTCCCAAGCCCGTACTTATTGCGTCCCATTGAATACGGAGCGGATATTGTCGTGCATTCGGCGACGAAATTCATTGGCGGACACGGAACGTCCATCGGTGGGGTGATCGTGGACAGCGGCAAGTTTGACTGGAAAGCAAGTGGCCGTTTCCCTGGACTGACCGAGCCGGACCCGAGCTATCATGGGGTTGTATACACCGAGGCGGTGGGGCCTATTGCATACATTATCAAGGCGCGGGTACAACTGCTGCGTGACCTGGGAGCAGCTATTTCACCGTTCAACTCATGGCTGCTGCTTCAGGGCTTGGAGACACTCCATCTGCGGCTGGAAAGACATAGCCAGAATGCTTTGAAGGTAGCGCAATATCTCGAAAGCCACAAGGATGTGGAATGGGTCAGCTACACTGGATTGCCAAGCCACCCATCCTACGAGTTAGCCCAAAAATACTTGCCGAAAGGGCAAGGGGCGATCCTGACCTTCGGCATTAAAGGCGGCAGTCAGGCGGGAAGCAAGCTGATTGAAAATGTGAAGCTATTTTCCCATTTGGCGAATGTGGGCGATTCCAAATCTCTGATCATTCATCCGGCGAGCACAACGCATCAGCAGTTGAATGCGGAGGAACAGGTTGCTGCCGGAGTCAAGCCAGAGCTGTTGCGTTTGTCTGTCGGGACGGAAGCGATAGACGATATTTTGTACGATTTGGAGCAGGCGATCGCGGCCAGCCAGCAGTAGTTAAGGTTGATCAGGTGGGGGGTAACCTCCACCTTTTTTGCGTCCATGTCATGAATAAATAGCGTTGACAACATACCCCCGCAGGTATATATTATACCCCATAGGGTATATTGGGAGGGGAAGAAATGAGCAGAAAAATAGTTATTATTGGCGGGGTAGCAGGTGGAGCTTCTGCGGCGGCGAGATTGCGTAGATGGAATGAGGAAGACGAGATTATGATGTTTGAGCGCGGAGAGCATGTTTCTTTTGCGAACTGTGGTCTTCCTTACTATATTGGCGGCACGATCCATGCGCGGGAGAAGCTGTTCCTCCAGACACCTCAAGGGATTCGAGAACGTTTTAATATAGATGTGAGGGTACTCACCGAAGTGATTGAAATAGACCGAGAGCAGAAGCTCATTCGCTTCCGTGATGTGATAACAGGGATAATGGGAGAGCAACCGTACGACTTGGTGGTTTTGTCCCCAGGGGCCAAACCGATGATACCGGATATTCCCGGATTAAACGAAGCTACTAATCTATTCACGCTAAGAAATATTCCTGATACGGACGTGATTAAGGCATATGTAGATGAAAAGCACCCGCGACATGCTACTGTAATCGGCGGTGGATTTATCGGGCTGGAAATGGCTGAGAATCTGCGGGAGCGTGGACTTGCGGTAACGATTATCGACCAGGGAGAACAATTGCTTAATCCGCTAGATCCTGAAATGGCTAAACTGGTAGAACAGCATATGAAGCTGAACGGGGTGGAGGTGCGCTTAAAGGAAGGGGTCGCGGCTTTTGCAGCTCAGGGTACACGGCTCCTTTTAGCTTCGGGAGGTGTGCTTCAGACGGATTTGGTTATTCTGGCGATTGGTGTTGTTCCCGAAAATGAACTGGCCAAGCAAAGCGGAATGGAGCTTGGTTTTCGTGGGGCTATTCAGGTAAACGCTCAATTGCAAACCAGTGATCCGGCCATTTATGCGGTAGGAGACGCCATTCAGGTCAAAGATCGCAATCACGGGTTTGCAACTATGGTATCGCTGGCCTGGGGAGCCAATCGGCAGGGTCGTTTGGTGGCGGATCATATGAACGGTCAGGCCATTTCTTATGATGGCGCGCTCGGAACTTCCGTGATTAAGACCTTTTCCTTGACCGCAGCATCTACAGGCAATAACGAAAAAACATTGCTGCGGCTGGGTGTTCCCTATAAGGCTGTTCATATTCATCCCGCTTCGCATGCGGGTTATTATCCCGGGGCATCGCCAATTTCCATGAAGCTACTCTTTAACCCGGAGACTGGAATGATATATGGGGCACAGGCCGTTGGAGTCGATGGAGTAGACAAAAGGATTGATGTGATTGCGACCGCCATTCGTGGACATTTGGAGGTGCGTGAGCTGGCTGATATCGAACTCGCTTATGCACCCCCGTATTCTTCGGCCAAAGATCCTGTCAATATGGCTGGTTATGTGGCTTCGAATATCATGGATGGGCTGGTCCAAACGATGCAATGGCATGAAGTCGATGATTTTTACCGCACAGGCGGCGTTATTATTGATGTCAGGGATGAGGTGGAGCTGCAAGCAGGAGTCATTCCGGGCTCTATCCATATTCCTTTGGCAGAGCTGAGAGGACGAATGTCGGAAATCCCCCATGATCAAGAGATGGCGGTATCCTGTCAGGTTGGCTTGCGGGGCTATATTGCGGCTCGAATGCTGACCCAATACGGATATCAGGTGAGAAACGTTGATGGTGGCTACAAGACATATTCAGTTATGGCTGAACGGGATTCTGATTCTGATCTGCCAGGGGGCGAACTGGACGAGGAAGCCAAAGACGGATCCGGCACAGAGCTAACCCTGCTGGATGCCTGTGGATTGCAATGTCCTGGTCCTATTCTCAAGGTATATGAAGCCGTTAAGGCACTGGAAGAAGGGCAAAAGCTGGAGGTTACCGCAACCGATTTCGGTTTTGCGAGAGATATTGAAGCATGGTGCCTCAAAACCGGGAATACGTTGGAATCTTTGGGAGTGTCCCAAGACAAGGTTAAGGCTGTGGTACGCAAAGGTTACAGCAAGTCGCCTGCTGTTAACAGCCAATAGTGGTGGTAGTAGAAGAAACAAGCAGGACAGCGTCGATGCTATCCTTTTTACTTGGAATCCTCTAAGCGCTGTTTCCTTTTTAACCACAGATCAAGGACGACGGTTTTTAAAATAGTTCATAACCCATCCAATGTGATTGAGATGATCTGTCACTTCGCCATGCAGGGCACCAAAAAAAGTATCTTGAAGCTCTACGTCAACGGTACCCTTTTCCGCCAGTGCATGGTAAGCCTGCTTAAGCTCCTCTTCGCTGTCAAAGTCGAGAATGATTTGTACATGCTGCGCTTTTAGCGGTTTACCGTAGGAATCAGAAAAATGAATGTGACTGCTGCCCAGGTGAAGCTCAGCGTGTAAAAGCTTGCCCTCCTGCTTGTTCAGCACTTTAATTTCTCCGCCCAAAACAGACTGATAATAATCCACCGTTTGCTGGACATCGTTCACAATGACAAAAGGGCTTGCACTTCTCATGGGTTCATCTCCTTTTAGGTCTTTATGTAGTTACTATACATTATTTACGTTGCCTACAGGGTTTACCCCTTTTCATTTCAAATTATGGCTTGGTTCACTGTGTGACGTCTGTTACAATAGAAGGGACATTTACGAATGGATAGAAAAAAGATCGGACGGTGAGCATTTCTATGCTTTGGGAAGCAGCTATATATTTTGTGATTTTGGTAATTTCTGCTCTAAGCGTGATTGTGGTATCAGGTAGCCGGAGGACGGCGAGTACAATTCTTCTGGTGCCCATCGTTTTATTTTGTACGATATTTATGGTGCAAGGTTCAGTACTTACAGCGGTGAAGCACCCGACGATGGGCGCTAATGTTGGTTCGGGCATGGCATTTTTAACAACTTGGGTAGTCACCGGAATATTGTTTGCTGTGACGATTGTGATTACTTTCGTTAAATATAGCAAGAAGAACAAGGCGTAATTCAGCCTTAACCTCAGATGAATCAGGGCTTGCGGTCATTTGCCGAAAGCCCTTTTTGTATTTAATTAGCATGTACCGATTTACCTCAAGAAGATACCTGTTGTGGAGCGTTTGGAAAAAAATAGAGCTGGATTTCAAAAAGAGGTTTACAGGATTAGTTGGGAAGTGTATACATATAGTAAGGAGGCGATTGCCATGAGTGATCGTGCATTTCATCTGTTCTATATTATTTTCCTGACGGTTCTGGCATTAGGAAGCGTTGGTGGAATCGTCTGGTGGCTGCGTTCTATCGGTCGTCAGGAGAAAGAAAAAAACTGAATTTGAACCGGACTGTAAAAGTCTAAAATGCAGCTTCCAGTAGGAGGGTGCATTTTTATGTGTTATAATGGGAACATACGTTCTTTGTGATGGTGATCCTGGCCGTTGGTTGCTTGGGAAACCTGGAAAGGGAGGAAAGATGATGTTGCCTGATTTGGAACGAAAGCTGTTACGGATTCTGTATAACTATTTTGCCCAGCATCGCCATATGCCGACGATGACGGAATTGACCGTCAAAACGGGGAAGAGGGACAGCGAGATTACAGCCGCTTTGCGGCATATGGAACAGGAGCGTTATATTACATGGGAAAATAACTCCAGTACTCAGCATGTGGTTTTGCTGGAAGGGTGGGAGCGGCCTTCGACGGACAGGGGCACCCGCCCGGAAACAGGGCGATCAACTACGCCAACCACGCCGCAGGGCGGCACGGAATACTGGACGAATTATTAGAGTAGAACACAAAGCTGGAAAATTAATGAGTTTTTAAGGTGCATATCATTTAGTTTTAAGAAAGGGGGACTATAATGACCCTATTAACCCCTTTTTGATCAAGCTATAGGCCCTGCCGGTGTATCGGCGGGGTCATTTTTTTTGTTCATAGATGCTCTCGGCGGTACTTGCTAGATACATATGTACATTAAAAATCCCCCGGGGATCATCCGGAGGATGGGTGCAGCTTGCGTGAACTGCACGGCCTGCTCGAACTTCATGGTTCGACGGCATAATATATATTCAACCCCTGCTGCCTTGCATAATATGGTCAGCATGTTCATAAGGGGCAGTCCGATTCCACTGCTCATTTTCCAAACGACAAAAGCCCTACCTCTCTTTCGTCCTTGCGGCTCCGATGACCGCGCCAGTGTGAATGTGAAAATCTTCGGCAAAAGCTCAAAATTCTACATTAGGGTTATACATAAAATTTGGAGAAGCTCCATGCGGTGATTAGGAGTAATAGCTTGTTGCGCGGAATCCTATGGGGTTTAATACATACTTTAATAGTATAGCAAGAACGATTATAAAATGCAAGGCATTTCTGGTTTTATTGATGATAGATTGGAAAAAATGACGGATAAGACTGTATTAGCGCTCCAGAGCCGCAAACTGCTTGAGCACTGGCGGTGTTGAGTTGGCCATCCAACTTGTTGCCTTTGGCATAAGCCTTGTCTTCACGGACATAGTAGGCAACGCCCACTGGCCAACCTGATCACCAAGGCTCGAAAGCTGTGGTGTGTTCCGTATTTGATTTTCCATGATACAAATTTACCACATGAAAAGTCCAACGGCAGATCATAAAGCGGTTAAATTCCGCTCAAAAAAAAGTCATAATATTTTGATTCTAACTAATGGATATATACATAATTGCTTTATCGACAGGATTTACAGATACTCTCATTGATTTACATACGCTTGCAAAACATCTTACTGCTAAATAATCCTTAAATGCTTCACCTAGATACCATTGGTGCGGTAGTAAAACTAATTCCCCCGCCTCTCTTATAAAGGTATTGTTTAAGAATGTCCACAACTCAATGATTGATTTTTCAGATGACCTCTGGATCAACTCAATATTGACTTTGTATTCTTTCTCTTCCGAATAATTAATACCCATAGAATTATTTCTGTACAAACTATATGCAATTGGATTTATTTCACCAGAGTCCATCACTTTTTCAATAAACCTTTTTGAAATACCCCTTACTTTACTTAACATAATTTGAGCATGCTCCTTATACTCAACGATTTTACACTCTTCAAAATGTGACCCTATCTCTTGTAATACTTGCACTTTAGTATCGTCATCAAAAACTGGAATATGTAAAACGGCATTTGAATCACCTGTTTCGAATGGCAAAAGAAAAAATTGAGCCAATACTGATAGATTCTCCTCAATAGTCTCATTTATTTTAATTTTTTTAATGCTAGGTCTATCAAAAATAGTGGTCTTGTTGTTATTTTCGATAGTTGTTTGTTCTTGATTATTTAAAATCTCTTCAAATAGTTTCATCTTTATTCCTCCTCTATAAAAACACAATAACAAATACTTAGTACTAAGACAAAAAGAGAACACAAGAATTGAGGAGTAATTGTGTTCTCTTTTTGGGCTATTTAGTTGTAAAAGTCACTTTAGCTCCATTTGTTGGATAATTAAAGGTATCCTTTTGTCCATTAGACCAAACTAAAGAAATATTAACATGAATTATTTTATTCTTTTTATCATCCATTGTAATAGTCCAATTTCCCAATGCAGTGCTTCCATCCACAATGCTCGTTAAGCAGCATGTTGCAGAATTAAATGTTTACACTCGCAGGTGAGATATGTAGACGGATTTAAGTGTTTCAATCTATATATGGTTGATTAAAAGGCACTTATAGGATTTGTGCAGATTGCTCAAGCAAGAAGGTTAACTTTTGCCGACCGGACTCCGATATTGAATAAATAAGATATTTTGTGAGTGTACGGATGAAAAGAGGGTAGCATTTTGCCGATCTATAAGCGTTTTATTCAGCATGTTATCCTGAACTATATTATAGGTTCGTTTATAGCTGTTCTGTTGGTGGGCGCGATTTTTATATTTTCCACGTTAAATGTAGCCCATTATGAATTTTTAGGTCTTATGAAGATCATTACTTTTTCCAGTATTATTATGATTGCTTGTGAAACGCTGGTATTTCGGATGCATCTGGGACCGGTTCGTCACTTTTTTCTGGATAAGCGGACGACGTTCGAGGATGTAGAAGCGATGTATATACGGATTCACCGTCTGCCTAATCTGTCTGTGTTACGTATTATGGGACCGCATTTGCTCGGTTTTTCCATCCCGGCAGCTGGTATGGCCATATGGATGATTGATACCGGACAGCTTGCCTTGCCCTTCTATTATGTAGGGATTGCCTGTATAGGGGCTTGTCTGGTTGCTTCGATGCACGCGATGATTGAATTTTTCTTGACGATGAGGGCGATCCGTCCGTTGCTGATAGAAATTAGAGACCGAACTTATCAGAAATATGGAATTAACATATCGCTTCGGGGACGGGTATTACTATCGCTCCGGCACAAATTTCAGCTGAGTGCAACGTTGATTGGTGCTTTTCCGCTGTTTTTATTTTGCCTGGCTACGCAGATTCGGCTGGAACATCTGGATGAGGCACTTTCCAGCTCCTATTGGTTATGGGCGGGCACGATTTTACTATTTGGTGTGGCCTTTGCTTATCTGGGAGGTTGGCTGTTAACCCGTGAGATTGAGCAGCCAATTCACCATCTGCTGGAAAAGATGAATGAAGTGAAGGAAGGCCGCCTGAACGATAAGGCTAGCGATTTGTACTCTGACGAATTTGCGAAGCTGGTTGAAGGCTTTAACATCATGGTCGAGGGATTGAAGGAACGGGAAGACAAAAACAGTCAGCTACAGGAAAGTTATTTCGCCACCTTGGCGGCAGCACTGGATGCGAGGGACGCTTATACCGCAGGACATTCTTTGCGTGTGGCTGAATACTCGGTGATCATTGGACGGCGGGGCGGTTTGAATGAGACAGACCTCGATTTGCTGCGCAAAACGGCATTACTGCATGATATCGGCAAAATCGGCGTAGCCGATGCCGTGCTGCTCAAGGATGGCAAGCTGACGGATGAGGAATTTGACCAGATTAAAATGCACCCGGTCATGGGAGAAAGCATTCTCCGCCAGGTGGAGCCGGCCGATGCCATGGCTCCTTATTTGCCCGGCGTGCGTTCGCACCACGAGCGTTATGATGGCAAAGGATATCCAGACCAGCTCTGCGGGGAGGATATCCCGCTATTTGGACGGATCATCGCGGTAGCGGATGCGTATGATGCGATGACGTCTGACCGTCCATACCGGAAGGGTATGCAGAAAGAAAAAGCGGTTATGATATTGGAAGAGGGAAAAGGAACCCAGTGGGACCCTTACTTTGCTGAATTATTTGTCGAAGAATGGCGCCGAAACAAGGGCATCATGAGTTGACCCTATACTGTATATCCACCAGGGCGAGCCGTTGCGGTTCGCCTTTTTTATATAGGGATGTACGCATCTTTGACATGTCGAAAGCTGAAGCTTCATGTTATGATATACGAGAAAAGCAAAAGCGGTCGGCATAGGCCTGGCATCCAATTTTTTCGCGCTATGGGAGTGTGAGTCCATGCAATTTTCAATAATGTTTCTAATGAATTTGGGGATGCTGATTGCCGTTGCCTATGTGGCGAACGTGATTTATAAATATGGGTTGAGTCGTACCTCTTCGCGATTTAAATATATCAGCTCGGTACTGCTGGTGGTATTTGGCGGATGGGTTAGCTCTTGCTTCGGTTTTAACTTTAGTGAGACGGTTATTTTTGATCTGCGCTTTGTGCCGTTAATTATCGCGGCGTTGGTGTATCCCCGCTCCTATACGCTTATTATTATCGGGGTAGCGATCGGGCTTACGAGATTTACCTTCGGTGTGAATATGGCGGCGTGGGCCGGTTTTCTGAATATGAGCATTCTGGGCGTGCTGTGCGCCGGATTGAACTACTGGATGCGCCGTTCCACCTGCCGTCTGATTATTAAGGCATCGGTGACCATTTTAGCGGTTAATATCGTAAATACGTTGAATATTGCCTTTCTGGGCGTCATTCCATGGCACTATTATGTGGCGGAAGTTGTCCCTCTCACTTTGCCTATCGGCATTGTACTCAGCTTTTTATTTGCGCTGATTTTACGTGATTTTCAGATGGAGCAGATGCGTAATTATCAGATTATACAGGCGAATCAGCTATTATCGGAACAACGTGATGAGTTACAGAAGACGAAAATCATTTTGGAAGAACGGGCCAAGCAGTTAATGGTGGCTTCCCAATATAAATCCGATTTTATGGCAACGATGTCGCATGAACTGCGTACACCACTTAATAGCATTATTAATCTGGCGCAGATCATCAACGAGCAGGGAAAAGAACTGGATGAGGACGAGCTTTACCAGTACAGCGAGCTGATCTATGCCTCGGGGCATGATTTGCTCCAGTTGATCAATGACATTCTGGATTTGTCTAAAGTCGAGGCTGGACGGATGGAAATTGTCAGTGAGCCAGTCAGCGTGCGCGAGATTGCGCAGTTGATGATGATGCATTTTGAAGTCACTGCCAAGGACAAGAATCTTGAATTCAGCTTGAAGGAGCATGGTGATATACCGGATGAAATTCGATCCGATCCCAAACGTGTACAGCAAATTTTGCGCAACCTGTTGTCTAATGCTTTTAAGTTCACTCATGAAGGACGTGTACTGCTGGAAATCAGCACTCAGCATCTGGAACGAAAAGGGCAGGAGGGAGATTGGGTTATATTTGCGGTAAAAGATACGGGTATCGGTATCTCCAAGCTTCAGCAGCATGTTATTTTTGAGGCATTCCAGCAGGCAAACGGTTCCATTAACCGAAAATATGGAGGAACTGGACTGGGACTGTCGATTAGCCGTGATTTATCCCGCTTGTTGGGCGGTTTTATCCGTTTGGAGAGTGAGGAGGACAAGGGAAGCACATTTTCCTTGTACCTGCCCATGTGTCCGTCTGAAAGCAGGGAGGCGGGCGAACAGCCGTTTAAATTAGCCTAATAGCACAGGAGCAGGAGCAGGTAGGTTACAGGCATAAAGGAGGTCTATCGTGGAACGTAAAGCGGTCGTTGTGGGTGCAACGGGGCTTGTCGGGGGTTATGTTGTACGGGAGCTGTTGGTGCAAAAGGAATACAGCCGCGTCATGGTTGTGGGCAGACGTCCGCTGGAAATCAAGCATCCCAAGCTGGAGCAGGCACTCATCGACTGGGAGCAGCCGCAGGAAGCGGCATCCGCCTTCGAGGGGGTTGCTGATGTTTTTTGTTGCCTCGGGACGACGATGAAAAAGGCTGGCTCCAAGGAGCAGTTTCGTCAGGTGGATCTGGACTATCCGGTTCTGACCGCACGGTTGGGCAAAGAGGCCGGTGCGGTGCAGATGCTCGCCATCTCCTCGATGGGAGCGGACCCGGAATCGCGCGTGTTTTACAACCGTACGAAGGGTGAGGCTGAGGAGGCGCTTGCCGATATTGGCTTGCCTGCGTTGCATTTGTTCCGTCCGTCGCTGATTTTAGGCACAAGGCCCGAACATCGTTTTGGCGAAGCCGCCGCAGCTGTCGTGATGAAGGCACTGGATGGCATGATGACAGGCAAACTGGCTTCCTACCGCGCCATCCCGGCCTCGGTGATCGCACGGGCTATGGTACGAATCGCTCTCGCGCATGCGAGCGGCGTACATATTTATCCGAATGATATCATTCGGGTCATCGGAGCCGAGCTGGCACCCGGTGAGGATGAACCCGGCACAGTAACGGGTGCCGATAAAAATGTGTAAACCTACTGTACTACCGTGTAGGAAGAAAAAATAAAGCACAACCATAACAGGTGCCTTGGGGGGGCCTGTTATGCGGTAATCCATTCATGCGAAATAGTGGCTTTGGACTTCCCGTGCTATAATACGGAGAACCAGTATCAGGAAGGAGAATTCAACCTATATGAAAAAAACAATTGCCACTGAAAAAGCTCCCGGCGCTATCGGACCCTATAGCCAAGCTGTAGAGGCGGGTGGTTTTATCTACACCTCAGGACAGCTTGGACTGAATCCGGCAACAGGTGAGTTCGGTAAAGATGTACAAGAGCAGGCTCGTCTGTCCTTGAGCAACGTACAAGCTATTCTGGAAGCGGCTGGAAGCAGCCTGAACCAAGTCGTGAAAGCGACCGTATTCCTCAAAGATATGAACGACTTTGTCAGCGTAAATGAAGTATACAGCTCTTTCTTCGAACAGCCGTATCCGGCTCGTAGTGCAGTGGAGGTAGCACGTCTGCCGAAGGATGCACTGGTGGAGATTGAAGTTATCGCCTTGAAAGGCGAATAGGCTGAAGGAATACAAAAGAACTTCCAAAATCCACACTTGATGTGGAAATGGAAGTTCTTTTATGCCTGTGGTATACGTGATGAGATTCCTTTAGTCCCGGTCCCGGTTACGGGCAAAGAACAGCCAAAGCGAGTACACCAGGATGATTGCGGCCAGAATGAATGCAGCCAACCGCACGTTTTCATTGTTCGGATGCTCGATGGCGATGGCGACATAAGCCCACACGAACACAAGTGGATAAACGCTGTCACGATATGGGAAGCTGACCATGATAGCAAGCACGGTGCCAATGACCAGGATGATGATCGCCCAAGTAGTATCGCTGAGCCCCCAGCCGCTCCACTCGTTCTTTTTCAGTGCCACCGTGATGTTGATGATGGTAGCGACGGATATCCAGCCAAGATTCAGACTGAACGGCAGCTTGACGAACCACATTTCCCCGAGGGTTGGTTGCGGCGTACGAGTGCGCACATATACGACAGCCAGAGAGAGCAAGTACAGTATAATGACAATCACACACAACTCTACATATACATACTGCCACAAAAAAATCCAGATCATGTTGAAGATACAGCTTAAAATAAAGAAAACCCCGATAGACTGAACGCTCGTCTTGGTTTGTCCTGCCGATGTAGCCTGATACACAACAAAGCAGGCAAGCAGCAAGTAAATAACCGACCAGATGGAAAAGGCATAACCCGCAGGTGTCAGCAGGGTAGGGTACATGTTGGATACGGCAGCGGTGCTTCTTCCGCCGATGGGAAGTGTGGAAGCCAGAATGTTAATGACGATGACAGCAATAAACGCAATGATATTCCACCATTTCAATGAATGGCTTCGTGCCATAGGGCATCTCCTCCTCAATGAATAATGAACCGTGGAATGACCGACTGGTCACAATCTTCTACTATGAATATACCCACTTTGCTACCAAATATGTCCTTGCCAGGAAAAGTTTCATGCTACAAATATTTTATTAAAAAGGTGTATTTATATGCAGTCATATGTAATCCAATGATAAAAATTTTAAGCACTAGAAGTGAGGAGATAGGAGAATGAATGGTTTGGAAAAAGCGGGGAAATTCGTAGGAGGAACCTTTTCGATCTGGGTACTTTTATTTGCATGTCTGGGATTTTTCTTTCCTGCGGCGTTTACAGAACTGAAAGGATACATACAGCTATTCCTTGGCATCGTGATGTTCGGTATGGGGATGACGCTGTCCTCGGCTGATTTTCGTGAAGTATTCCGGCGTCCGGTTGATGTGGCTATTGGTGTAGTCGGGCATTATCTGATCATGCCGTTTTTGGCTTTTGCGTTAGCGCTGGTATTGCAGCTACCGCCAGATATTGCTGTTGGTGTTATTTTGGTAGGCTGTTGCCCGAGCGGCACCGCGTCCAACGTAATGACCCTTTTATCAAAAGGCGACGTGGCGCTGGGAGTATCCATTGCTTCGGTGTCGACGCTGATCGCGCCACTGGCAACCCCGGCCATGATCAGCCTGCTTGCTGGACGGTGGATGAATATTGATGCAAAGTCGCTAATTATGGATATTCTCGTCGTGGTGATTGTACCGATTGTGCTGGGGGTTATCGTCAAATCGCTGTTCCGCAAACAGGCCGAAGCAAGTGTCAAGGCACTGCCGCTCGTATCGACGCTGGCTATTGTGCTGATCGTGGCGATTGTGGTCGCAGGCAGTAAAGGCAAGATTTTGGAAACCGGCCCGATTATTTTTGCTGTTGTGATTTTGCATAACGGCATCGGGTTCCTGCTCGGGTATTGGTTTGCCAAGCTGTTCGGAATGAATCTGTCCAAACGCAAAGCCGTTACACTGGAAACAGGGATGCAAAATTCCGGGTTGGGCGCGGCGCTGGCAGCGGCTCATTTTAATCCGGTTGCTGCTGTTCCGAGTGCCATTTTCAGCGTGTGGCACAATATTTCCGGCTCGCTGCTTGCGACCTGGTTTTCCCGTCGGGACGAAAAGGACAGCACAGCCAGGAACAATTGAATTACTGTCGGTGGCTTATGACAAGTGGCTAAGGTTCAGATTTTTCGGACAGTTTAAGGAAGGTCAAAAGGTTAGATTTGACTTTATGGAGGCGGATCATTATACTGTGGTTGTTATGACCACTGTATTAAAGTAAGCAATTAAAGCAAGTCACAGTAGGCAGGCTTCATGGTTTACAGCCTCATCTGATCTGACTTAAACTGAAGGAGAGAAAACGAATGAACCCGAAATATAAACCTTTATTTGATACTTTTACCCTGCCATCTGGCGTTACGTTGAAAAATCGTATTACGATGGCTCCTATGACCAACTTTGCGTCTCATGAAAATGGTGAAGTCAGTGACCAGGAGTTGGCTTACTACCGTGAACGTTCCGGCGGTGTAGGTGCGGTCATTACCGCTTGCGTCTACGTGACTCCAGACGGTAAAGGCTTTGTAAATGAGTTTGGCGCGGACAAGGATGAAATGATTCCGAGCCTGCGTCGTCTGGCCGACACGATTCATCAGGAGGGCGCAAAAGCGATTCTGCAAATTTATCATGGCGGTCGTTCGTGCCCACCGGATCAAATACCGGACGGACAGCCGATCAGCGCAAGCGCGGTTGCTGAGGAAAAAGAAGGCGCACCTGTTCCGCGTGAAATGACCACTGATGATATTCACCGTGTCATCCGTGCCTATGGCGAAGCGACTCGCCGCGCGATTGAAGCGGGCTTTGACGGTGTTGAGCTTCACGGCGCGAACGGTTATCTGGTGCAGCAGTTCTTCTCCCCGCATTCCAACCTTCGTACCGACGAATGGGGAGGAAGCCTTGAAAAACGTATGACCTTCCCGCTAGCGATTGTCCACGAAGTGAAGAAAGTGATCGCAGTGCATGCGAAGCAGCCGTTCGTTTTCGGCTATCGCTTGTCTCCCGAAGAGGGACACACGCCAGGCATTACATTGGACGATACGCTGGTGCTCGTAGACCGCTTGGCGGATCAAGGGCTGGATTACCTGCACATTGCCGTCATGCATTTCTTCGGTGGTTCGTTCCGTGACCGTAGCGACGAACGGTCACGTACTGTTCTCATTCATGAGAAAGTTGGAAATCGCGTGCCGATTATGGGAGTTGGGTCGCTGAATACACCGAACGAGGCGCTTGCAGCGCTGGAGGCAGGTGTACCGCTGGTTTCACTGGGACGTCCGCTTCTGATGGAGCCGCAATGGGTTCAGAAGGTGCAAAACGGAACAGAAGATACGATCCGCACGACATTGTCCAAGCAAGCTCAACAGGAGCTGGTCATTCCGGACTACCTGTGGGGTGCGTTGACGATGACACCCGGCTGGGTGACTTTTACGGATTAATTTTTGAATTGAAGGGATACCCTGGGTTGCTGCCAAGCATCCGGGGTATTTTCCTGTCTTGTGTCCCGTGAGTACGAAACATATGAATAGCGAGAAAGAAGGAAAATGACAATGTTACATGAAGCTAATGGTTCTTTTTCGATAGAGTCCACCCATCCCGGGTTACGGATTCGACTTTTACAAGTAAGTGATGCAGAACGATTATTGGAGATTAGACGCGAAAATTTTGATTTTTTTAAGCCATTTGAGCCGGAACGGCCTGAAATTTACTTTACGCTGGAAGAACAGGCCCGCCTGATTTCCATCGGCCTTGAAGCTGCGCAAGCCGGGCAGGGATATACGTTTGGACTTTTTTTGCCGGAAAATGACAAGCTGATCGGCAGAATGGAGCTATCAGGCGTGGCCAGAGGCCCTTTTCAAAATGCGAATCTGGGGTACTTCGTAGATTCTCCACATCACGGACAAGGCTACGCCACCTCAGCAGTAAAGGATGTTGTACGTTACGCCATAAATGAATTGGGATTGCACCGTATACAGGCCGGGGTTATGCCGAGAAATACGCCATCCAATCGAGTAATGGAAAAGGCCGGATTTCGCCGGGAAGGGCTGGCTCTAAACTATTTGAAGATTAATGGTGTCTGGGAAGATCATGTGCTGTATGCGTTAACGGCTGAGAATCTACAGAATGGCGCCTTCTGAACTCGCCGGGCGTGACGCCCTCCAGTTTTTTGAATACCTTGCCAAAATATTTTTCGTCCTGATAACCGACCATACCGGCAATATGATGAAGGCGTAGCTTGTCGTTTAACAGCAGCAGCTTCGCTTTGTCCATCCTGATCCGGCATAGATACTCGGACAGATTAACGCCGTATTCCTGCTTGAATTTACGAGAGATATATTCCCGACTGAGGTAAAAACGGCTCGCCATATCCTGTAGGGAAATGTCCTCGTCGTAGTGAGCATCCAGATAGCGGGCAATATCACGGATAACAGGATTGCTGGGGCTATGGCTTGGTGTAAGGGCCTGCCCAGCTGCCAGCAGCCGGTTCTCGACCAGCTTCTGCCATAGGGGCAGGGATAGCAAGCCCCGCTTGTCGATCGGCAGGGCAGGGATGGAGCCGTGCTCGTCTGCCAGTTCCTCCCCTGCCGCATCGCCGGGTCTGTCGTTCAGCCAGCGGGCCAGCATCCAGTCCAGCTCCTGATTCCAGCCGACCAGTTGCTCAGCCGTAACCAAAGGCAGCTCGGCTACGGCTGATATCCAGCGGCCAGCCGCCGCAGCTATACGACTGGCGTTGCAACTGAGTGCACTAAGCCGAAGCTCCTCCTCCATCTCGGGAAGCTGGGGAAGACGCACCGCTTGTCGTGCTAGAAAGCTGTTGTGCAGCCAGTCTGCTGCTTGCAGCACATCTCGTTTCCACAGTGCTTGCCGTGCTTCCTGGTAGGCTGTGGCCGCCGCCACGGGAAAGGCACCGAAAGAGCCGATTCCGATGTGCATATAGCACCGCAACGTCGTTCTTATCCCTGTGTGGATATCCTGTAAGAGCAGCGGCCAGCGGGACGGTTCGCCCCAATACAGCAGAATAATTTCGTCCATACGCTCCAGATGGCGGAACGCAATTCCGGTTTGGGAATTCCCGAGAAACTCGTTGCAGATGTTAATCAGGGAAAAGCCCAAAAGCGTGTGCCGCGTCTTGTATTTGTCCAGCATATCGGCATTCAGTTGAGTGGTGCTCATCACCGCTGCATTGCACATATGAATAGCCGCAGGAAGATGCAGTTCCTCACGTAAGGGCGTGATGGAAAGATGGGTATTCGCCGTACCGGATACCAGCTCGGTCAGGAGCTTGTCGGCATAGTGCGGCCTCATCCGGTTCACCTCAATCGCCTGCATCGTGTGCCTGTTCCGGTCTTGCTCCGCTGTCTGCCAGGCTTGAGTGGCTTTCGTTAAAGCCTCGTTAATCTCCACCGGGTCCACAGGCTTGAGAATATAGTCCATGCCTCCCCGCCGGATGACCTGCCGGACCAGCTCAAAATCGTCATAGCCGCTGACCACCACGACTCTGGTCGCGGGGGAATTCACCTGAATCCACTCCATTAGGGCCACCCCGTCCTTGCCAGGCATCCGCATATCCGTGAGTACAACGGGTGGCGAAAGGGCGGTGATGACCTCAATCGCCTGATCGCCCGACTCGGCTTCAATGACCTCAGTCACGCCACAAGCTTCCCAATGTACAAGCATTCGAATGGCATGGCGCACATGCTTTTCATCATCCACAATCAGGACTTTCATGACAGGTCACTCTCCCTTAGTATAAATTTCGGTATGAGCTTCGGTACGAATTTCAAGTGTATAACGAACGCCATGAGGCAGAATATTGTCTACATACAGGGTATTAGAGCCGTCTTCGGAGTGAAGCTGGATGCGCAGCAGCACATTACGGAGTCCGATAGAATCCGACTCGCTGGTGTTCGGTTCCTCATAGGCTTTCAGCGGACGTTTCAGCATATGCTGGAGATGCTCCAACTCAGCCTGCGGAATCGATATCCCATTATTTTCCACTGTAATCTTCACGATTCCTTCCCGAATCTGGCAGCCCGCAATTCGAATTTCACCATGTCCCAGCCGCGGATCAGCACCGTGTTTAAAGTAATTTTCCACTAATGGCTGGAGAATCATTTTGGGCACCTGATCATCCAGGACCCCATCATCCCATTGGTAAGTGACCTCTAATTGCTCGCCAAAGCGTTCTTTTTGCAAATCAAGATATTGCTTTACATGCTCGGCCTCTTCCTTAAGTGTTACGACTGTATGATCCCGCATGTTATAGCGGAGCATTTTGGCAAGGGAAGAGAGCAGGGAATAGATTCGCGGCACCTCATGCTGTAGAGCCAGCGTTCCGATAGATTGCAGCGTATTGTATAAAAAATGAGGGTTAATCTGTGCTTGAAGCGCTTTCAATTGATGTGTCTTGTTCGCCAGTTCGAGCTTGTATTCCCGTAAAATGAGGTTGTTGATGGTATCCATCATCTGTCTGAAGCGGCGTGACAGCACTCCGATCTCATCATTGCTCATGGCCCGGATGTCTACATCCAATTGACCGGACTGAATCTGGTTTATGTAGCGGGTCAGTCGCTTGATGGGCTCCGTGATTTTGATGGAAATCCACAAGGTGGCAACAATGACGAGCAGCAACGCTGCGCCTGTAATGACTGCATTGATCTGGGTCAGGCGGGTGGCCCGTAAATAAAGCGTGCGATTAGGGATTTTCTTAATGAGCGTCCAGCCTGACAGGCTGGCATCCAGCTTGCCGTACACCTGCAATGCCGTATCATCTTCAATGACTCCGTGCTTGCCTTCTTTAGAAATTCGATTAAGCAGGCCGGATTCCTTCCAGCGCGTTCCAATCGACGCTTCCTGTCCACTATATATGATCGTTCCGTTCCGGTCGATCAAAAACAGTTCCTCTGTATCTGCATTGTACAACTGACGGCAAATGCTACGCAGCGGGTCCAGACGAACATCCATAGCAAGCACCCCAAGCATCTCTGAGGAAGGAATGTTCTGAATCGCCCGATGGAGTGTAAATACCTGCCGCTGTGTGTCGTGTTCTGCATAGGAAACCGCCGAAAAGCCGTACAAATGCTTCGTATGTGAAGGCTGGATGAACAATCCGGAAGAGCCGTAATGAATGGAGCCGGGAAAGGGTGCCAGCCGGAATTCCCGTAGAGGGACTGTGCTGGTAATCAGCGTAGATTGCCTGGCCTCAAAAGAGTGCAAATACACCTGATCGATGCCTGACGAAGCATTCATCATCGTTTGCAGCGTGGTGTAAATTTCGGCAACGGCCCGGTAATCATTCGGAATTTTAGCCAGGTTGCGCAGGAAATGAGGATCATTATAGACTCCAATGGACGCGCGGTTTAATCCCTGTAAATAGTTATCCAGATTCGTAATTCCCTGAAAAATAAGCCGTTCATTTTCTTGTGTGGCCTGCTCTCGCAAGGATTGCTTGGTAAGAATGAAGGTCATAGTCATCGACAGCAGCAGCGGCAGAGTAACCGCAATTAAGAGAAACCAGATCAGGCGAGAACGAATGCTGTGGAATTTCATGCGAATAGCTCCTTTCACAATTCAAGGCAAGCCGGAGGTCAATATTTTCCCCCTGAATGGTTCACGATCTTGCGTGTTCTCCAGAGCGCTTATTCGACATAATGAACATGTGAACCACAAATCGAATGGTCAAAGCGCCCATGCTGCTTGAGGAAGCCGTAAGGAGCGCTCCAGACACCAACAGACAACAAAGGGGGGATCGGCTTGAACCGCGCCAAATCGTCGCAATGGCTCCAGCAATGGATTTTCGTAGGGCCGTCGACGTTATTTTTCGTTATCATTATTGTAATCCCTTTCATGCTAGGAATGTACTATTCTTTTACAGAGTGGAATGGAGTTGCTAATCAGGCGAAGTGGGTCGGATTGGATAATTTCAGTCACATTTTACTGGATGATGACAAGTTTAGGACAGCGTTCTGGTTTACGGTCCGTTTTACGGTGATTGGAGTAGTGGCTGCGAATATGATTGGTTTTTTGCTGGCGTATTTTTTAACCAAGCCGCTGAAAACAAAAAATGTGCTGAGGACTATTTTTTTCATGCCTAATGTGATTGGCGGGCTGTTGCTGGGATTTATCTGGCAGTTTATTTTCGTCAAAGGATTTGCAGCGATTGGAGAGAGTACGGACTTGTCTTTCTTCAATCTGCCCTGGCTGGGAGATGAGATCACGGCTTTCTGGGGTATTGTGATCGTGTTTATCTGGCAAACCGCCGGATATTTGATGGTCATTTACATCTCTTCCCTGACCAATGTGCCGCGGGATATGCTGGAGGCAGCTGAAATTGACGGAGCGAGCCGGATGCAAATATTAAGGTCAATTATACTGCCTTTGATCATGCCTGCCGTTACGGTATGTCTTTTCCTGGCGATCTCGTGGTCGTTTAAAATGTTCGATCTCAATTTGTCACTGACCAAAGGGGGGCCCTTCGGTTCCACGGAGTCAGTCGCACTCAATATTTACAATGAAGCGTTTGTGAATAATCGTTATGGGCTAGGAACGGCCAAAGCACTCATATTCTTTATCATTGTTGCGCTTGTTACGAGCCTTCAGGTGCGTTTGACGAAAAGCCGGGAGGTGGAGGCGTAAGTGGAAACAAGCAAGCGTTACCGTGCCGGAACATGGGTGACCGAGCTGGTCATGATTCTCGTCGCTTTGATATTCCTCGTTCCGTTTTATTTTTTGTTCGTCAATTCGGTCAAAAGCTTTGGTGATCTGCTCACCGATTCGGCGGCCTGGCCGCAAACGTTTGTATGGAGTAACTATGCCAGAGCATGGAGCATTACACGTTTTCCCGAGGCCTTATGGAATTCACTCGTGGTTACGGTGGTCAGTAATCTGTCGCTTGCGCTGATCAGCTCGATGGCTGCTTACCGGATGGTCCGGCATCCGACGCGTTATAATCGGGTGTTGTTCACCCTGTTCGTGGCTGCCATGGTCATTCCGTTTCAATCCGTGATGATTCCTTTGGTCAAGGTCGTAAGTACGCTGGATTTAATGAACAGCATCAGTGGTCTGGTTATCTGTTATTTGGGATTCGGGGCGCCTATGTCCATCTTTCTCTTTCACGGGTTCGTCAAAGGCGTACCGGTGGAGGTGGAGGAGGCGGCTACGGTAGACGGCTGTACGCCTTACGGTGTGTTTTTCCGCATTGTATATCCGTTGATGCTGCCGATGATGGTAACGGTTATTATTTTGAATACGCTCTGGATCTGGAATGACTATCTGCTGCCTTCTCTTGTGCTGCAAAAGGCGGAGCTGCGGACGATTCCAATCGCGACCTATGCCTTTTTCGGACAGTACACCAAGCAGTGGGATTTGGCATTGCCTGCACTGGTACTGGGTATCTTGCCAGTGATCGTATTCTTTCTGGCCATGCAAAAATATATTATTCAAGGTATTATGGCTGGCTCAGTCAAGGGCTGAGTGTGGGATGAACTGAAATTTAGTATAGAAGGGAACATGAATATGAAAACGCATACTTTTAAAAAGAAAGCCCAAGCCCTGATTCTGCTTCTCGCTGCGTTTGCACTTGTTCTGGCAGGCTGTAACAGTAGCGGTGGTGAACAAAATGCAGGCAAAGAGGAAGCCAAGGAAAAGACGATTCACATTTTTCAGTTCAAGGTGGAAATTGCAGAGGCACTCAATCGCATGAAGGCCGAATATGAAGCTTCCCATCCGGGAATCAAGCTTGATATTCAGACCGTGGGCGGAGGTAGCGACTACGGGGCGGCCTTGAAGGCGAAGTTTGCCTCCGGGGAGCAGCCGGATATTTTTAATGTAGGAGGCTACCGCGAGCTGGATACGTGGCTGGAATATTTGGAGGACCTGTCTGACCAGCCTTGGGTCGGTGACGTGGTCGATGTCGCCAAGGAGCCGATGACCAAGGATGGCAAGCTGTACGGTCAGCCGATGAATCTGGAGGGCTACGGATTCATTTATAACAAGGATTTGTTCAAGAAAGCGGGCATTACCGAGACACCCAAAACGCTGTCTGAGCTGGAAGGAGCTGCCCAAAAGCTCCAAGCCGCAGGAATTACACCTTTTTCTAATGGATATCAGGAGTTTTGGGTACTGGGCAATCATTTGCTGAACGTGGCATTTGCCAATCAGCCGGACCCGTCAGCTTTCGTGAAGGGACTGAATGATGGAACAGCGAAAATCCCGGGCAACGCTGTATTCGCCGAGTGGATTAAGCTGTTCGATCTGACGCTCAAGTATGGCAACTCCAAACCGCTGACGACGGATTACAATACTCAGGTAACGAATTTTGCTACGGGCAAGGCCGCCATGATGCAGCAAGGGAATTGGACCCAAGTACAAATTGACGGGATTAATCCAAAGCTGAATCTGGGTATTCTGCCTATGCCGATTGGTGAAGACGCAGCAGCCGGAGATAAGCTGTTTGTAGGAGTCGCCAACAACTGGGTGGTTAATAAAAATTCATCTGTCAAAGCCGAGGCGAAGGAGTTTTTAAACTGGATGGTGACATCCGAGCAGGGTAAAAAGTATATCACCAAGGAATTCAAATTCATTCCGGCGTTCAAGAGCATCAAAGGGTCAGAGGCTGATATGGGCCAATTGGGTGCCGAAGTGGTGAAATACAGTCAGGAAAACAAGCTGCTGGGCTGGTTCTTTAGCCGCTATCCTGAAGGAGCGCAGCAGGAATTCGGCAGTCAGATGCAAGCCTATGTGGCGGGCAAATCGGATGCCGGGAAGCTGTTCGAGGATTTCCAGAGCACGTGGGATAATTTGAAGACCAAATAATGAACAAAAGCACGCGATACAGCCTTCGTATTTCAGGGAGATTGCATGATCCTGAAATACGAAGGCTTTTCTGTAAACAGAATTATATATGATAATGAAGCATAACGATATCCCCGCGGCGTTCTATTTCTTTGAGTTCAAACGTACTTGGCAGCGTTCCTTCTGGAAATAATGGTATTCCTTGTCCGAGCACCTTGGGAATGACCGCAATGATAGCCTCCTCCAGCAGTCCCTCCCGCATGAAGACCTGAACTAACTGGCCTCCACCCACCAGCCATATTGCACCTTCCGATTGTTCTTGCAGACGCAGAACAAGCTCAGACAGAGCTTCGTCTGTAAACGTAACATGCGGTGCTTGCTGATGCTTCGTTAATGACCGGGTGAGTACATAACACGGCTTGCCGGCATAAGGGAAATCATCTGAAAGCTTCAATACCTCCTCATACGTTAACCTGCCCATCAGCACCGTGCCTACGGTGTCGTAAAAGTCGGCATATCCATTGTCACCGCCGTCCCCTTTGACATCATACAGCCAGTCCACTGAGCCATCTGGCAGCGCTATATACCCGTCGAGACTCATGGCAATATACAGCACAGTTTTGTTGCGAGATTTTGTATCCTTCATCGTTCATCGCTCCTTTCTATCTCCTATGATATAATGTATTTATGACATATCATGTCGTAGTTAAATTGCGTATCCGATTGAATTTTTAATAAAAGGAGTACCTGATGAACGAACGGAGAATTGCCCTTATGAGGATACTGGATTCCCGAAAAAAATATACGGCACGTGAGCTTGCCGAGCGTTTTGACGTCTCCGTCAGGACGATACAAAGAGATCTCGACTATTTGCAGCAGACCGGGTTACCCCTTTATACCGAAACCGGACCTCATGGCGGGTACCGGGCGCTTCCCAATCGACTTCTTCCGCCCCTTCATCTTGCCCGCGACGAGGCCTTGGGTCTTTTTCTCATGCTGCAACTGCTGGAAGACATTCCTGATATCCCTTTCGGATCGGTTCGCGGGCATGTATCCGAGCAATATTATGCCGGGCTTCCACAGGATGTGCAGGATAGCATTGATCAATTGAAGGATTATATCTCTTTTCGCATGCTGCCTACTCACGCAGAGTCGCCCTACACCTCGCTCATTTTGGAGGCTGCGTTGAATAAGCGCCGGGTGAAGATGCATTACCGCTCCGCTTCCGGGGAAAAGTGGACTGAAGTTTATCCGGTTGGGCTATATTTTGATCACGGATATTGGTACATGCCAGCGCAGAGCAAAGACCGGATTATCCTGTACCGTTCTGATCGGGTAATCGCAATGACCATGCTGGAACAAACCTTACCCAGCCTTCCCACACTCCGGGAATGGATGGCTTCGGATGATTCCCGCCAGGGAATTCCGTCAAAAATAAAGTTTACTGCGTTTGGTGCCCGGCTGGCGGAATCAGACCCCCTCTTCCAGAATGTCTCCCATCAGGAATGGCAGGGATATATTCCGCCCGAGGAATTGAGTTATGTATCCAGACTCCTGTTAAAGTATGGGCCGGAGGCCGAGGTCATATATCCGGAAGAGCTGCGTATGCGGGTCAGGCAACTGCTGCAAGACAGCCTGAATTCTTATCTGAGGGATGCGGAAGCTGATGATGATGAAAAAGAGGCTTGATCCTATAGATCGAGTCTCTTTTGTATAGTTAACCACATGAATATTTAAGGTTATTAACTTATGACTTTCCATTTGTTTTTGCGATAAAGTTTTGAAAAGAGCCTGTTTTCGTATATGATGAAGAGTAATAATTCAAAAGGCTGGACGGGAGACAGATATGAATCAACCGCTTTATGGAATATGGCTCGGAGATGTGTTTTTTTGCTTTTCTGGTGAGACGTCGGAACCACGTATTGATGCGTGGAGCAGTGTAATCCGCAGGCTGACGCTGAAGGGAGACCTTCGGCCGTTTCGGCAGGCTGCGTTGCGTCTTGCCGAGGTGCGGATACCGAACACGGCTCGCGTGGAAGTCGCAGGCAGAGGAGGCAAAAGACGCTCCATGCTGGGCCGCACGCTGGAGGGCTTGGCGCTGGAACCGCGCGAAACACTGGCCCTGCTGACCCGTATGGACGAGAAGGGCTGTGCTGCGTCGGGCATTACGCTGGGAGAGGAAATGCAATATTGGCAAAAGGCCGCTTATTTTGCGCTGGAACTGATGCAGCGAGGCGAAATTGCGCCATCGCTTACAGAGGCGCGTCCATCGGGACCGCGACGGCGCGGCCCGGAGGCGGCGGTTGGGGTGTGGATTCCCCGGCTGCGCCAGGAGGAGGACGTTCGCCGCTTTCATGAGCTGGCTTCGGCGATGCCAGCCGTCTGTATGGCGGCTCCCGCCGTCTTCGCAGGCAAGGAGCCGGAAACACGGGAGGATGCAGCGGGAATTGTGCTCTATTCCTTCCTGTGTGCGGTCATCCATGCGGAAACGACCGCGGTGCTGGCAGCCTCCGACCGTGAGCTGAGCAGATATCGCGCAGAGTATCGGCGCGGGGGATCGCCGCTGGCAGAGCTGTGGTGGAACAGCCTGCTGACAGGTTCCCGCCCGGTTGCGATACAGGGAACGCCTGCCGAGATGGAGGAGTTGGTTCTCCAGGCGGCTTCTCTTGAAGGAAGCGCGATGCCAGTCATGGAACGGGAGGATCAGGAGCCGATCGAAGGACAGGTTCGTCTGTGCCTTCGTCTGGAGCCTTCACTGGAAGAGAATGTTAAGGAATGGCGCATTACCTTTTGGGCAGAAAGCGATGCCGAGCCGGGGTTGCGACTGCCTGCTTTGGCGCTGTGGGCGCATCCCGAGCGCGATCTGGTGCGCGGCACCATCGTGTATCGCCAAGTGCAGGCACAGCTGCTGCTGCTGCTTGGACAGGCGGCCGAAGCGGCACCGATACTGCAAGAAGCGTTGAGCCGCCCTTATCCCGAGGGACTCACGCTGGAGCCTGAGCTGTTCTTCCGCTTCCTGACAGAAGCCGTACCCGCTCTGCAAAAGAACGGAACCACCGTGCAAATGCCTTCACGCTGGAGCCGGGAGGGTCGCCGCCGCGCAGGCTTGCGGCTCAAAATGCGTCCGGCGGAGCGCGGCACCCCGCCGGAAGGCGTGAATACCGACACATCGACGGTCGGTATTAACCGCATGATTTCCTTTGATGCCGAGGCTGTGCTGGGCGATACGACCTTGACGATGGAGGAATTGGAAAGCATCGTCGCGGCTAATTTGCCGTATGTACGTCTGGGAGGCGAATGGATCGAGGTCGATCCGAAGGAAATTCGTCAGGTGCTGCGTTTTATCAAGCGCGGTGAAGACGGCGAAATGACCTTGTCCGAATGGATGCATCTGGCCGCGGAAAATGAAGGTGCAGGCGAGGCCTCATGGAAGGGCCTGTCCATCTTCGGCGCGGAATCTGCCGGGTTGCTGGCCTCTCTGGTTGAGGGCGGCGTGCTTCGTTCTGTGGAGCCGCGCCCTGTACCAAAGACGCTGCATGGCGCATTGCGTCCTTATCAGGAGCGCGGCTTCCAATGGCTGGCTGCCATGCGCGGGCTGGGCTTCGGTGTCTGCCTTGCGGACGACATGGGGCTTGGTAAAACGATTCAGGTGATTACCTGCCTGCTCGATGGCGGCATCGGCGCGACGGATCAGCGTCCGGCGTTGATCGTCTGTCCGACCTCGCTGCTCGGTAACTGGCAGCGGGAGCTGAAGCGTTTTTCGCCGGATTTGTCACTTTATATTCATCACGGCAACCAGCGACTTCACGGGGAGGCATTTCAAGAAAGCGTCCGCGAGTATGATATCGTTCTCACTACCTACCATTTGGCGGGTCGGGACGGCAGCGATTTATCTGCGGTCTATTGGTCCTCTATCGTGTTGGATGAGGCGCAATATATTAAAAATGCACGGACAAAGCAGGCTCAGAGCGTAATGAAGCTGTCAGCACCGCATCGGATCGCCATGACGGGCACCCCGGTGGAGAATCGGCTGAGTGAGCTGTGGTCCATTTTTCAATTTCTGAATCCGGGTTACCTCGGCACCTCATCTTCGTTCCGTCAGCGCTACAGTATGGCGGGAGAGGAGAGAGGGGGGGCGCTGCGCGAGCTATATCGTCTCGTCTCGCCGTTCATGCTGCGTCGACTCAAAAGCGATCCGGATATACGCAAGGATTTGCCGGAGAAGCTGGAATTGAAATCATATTGTGTACTGACACCGGAGCAGGCTGGATTGTATCGCGGCGTGGTGGATCAACTCATGGGGACACTGGACGGGCAGATCGGTATCGCCCGCAAGGGGCTTGTCCTGTCTTCGCTGACCAAGCTGAAGCAAATTTGCGACCATCCGGGTCTGATCATTCCGGGCCGGGCTGACACTGGAAAAACCGAAAATTCGGGCAAAATGGAACGGCTGCTGGAGCTGGTGGAAACCATTCGGGAGAATGGAGAATCCGCTCTGATTTTCACCCAATATGTGTCCATGGGAGAGCTGTTGGTAGCACGGCTGGCCCGGATTTTCGGGGAAGAACCGTATTTCCTGCATGGAGGGCTGGCGAAAACCAAACGGGACGAAATTGTCCACAACTTCCAGCAGGGGGAAGGGCCGAATATATTCGTGCTTTCCCTGCGGGCGGGTGGCGTTGGCCTGAACCTGACGCGTGCCAGTCATGTTATTCACTATGACCGCTGGTGGAATCCTGCGGTAGAAAATCAGGCGACGGATCGGGTATTCCGCATTGGTCAAAGCCGGAACGTGCAGGTGCATAAGCTGATCTGCCAAGGTACGCTGGAGGAACGGATCGACGAGCTGATCGAGAGCAAAAAGGCGCTTTCCGAGCAGGTTGTCGGCTCCGGTGAGCATTGGCTGACGGAAATGTCTGACGATGAATTGCGTGGTCTGATTGCGCTGCAAAATGATATATGGATTGAGTAAGCACAGAAAGGATGAAGACGATGACAAGGCCGCGAGTGAAGCTGCGAGTAACTGACGGTCAATGGGAGGCGGAAGTAGAGGAGTACGTGACAGACAACGGTTCGGCGATTGCTCAGGCTGCCCGCTGGACTGGCACCGTGCCTGTACTGGACCCGGAACAGCGGACGGCATGGCTGGAGCAGCTAAAGGCGGAGCCTTGGGACATATACCGTTTTATACAGGGGGAAGCCTGTCTCTCGCTGGATGAGGTCGTTCAGGTAGCAGCCGATGCGGCTACATCCAATCTGGAGGACGGCGTTGGTGCAGCCGACGAAGCGAAGAAGGTTCTCCAAGCGGGGCTGGAAAGCGAGCCGCTGCTTGGTCTGGAGCTGATCGGAATGACGCGCGAAGCACTGCTGGAATTCGTATTCAGTGCTTGGGCAGGTGAACTGTCCCATGTGCAGGGGGCATCTCTCGCGCATGAGCCAACCTCGCGGTCAGAGGGCGCACGCAGCGGATCGGCGGCGATCAGCGAATGGATTGCTGAATCTGCCGCCGAAGGAGCATTACATCGTCCCGGCGCGGGCTTTCATGCCATTGAGATTCGTCTGTCGCAGAAGCTTGCGCCTATGAATGAAGCTGACATTACGGCATTGCTGCCGGGACTGCCCCGTGCGGAAGAGGCACTGAAGCTCATACGTGAGCGTGTAGCTGAACGCGCCCGGGCTACAATTCCGCAAAAACGTCATACTCCCTAACAATTCGGGTCTATTCTTTCTTTTTCGGGCCTATTCAGCTTCATCGAACTGGATAACGGCTTCGAAGAGTGTCGAAAGTTCAGTTACAATAGGGGAACGTAAAACCATAGCAAGCCATGCATCAAATGTAATATTGGAGGAGATACCCGCATGAAACAACATATACAACAGAAACGGACCCCTCAGCTCTGGAGCAAAGCGCTTATCCCGGGACTGATCCTGCCGGGGCTGCTGTTGGCAGCGTGCCAGCAGGGAGGTTCGGGTGGACAGGAAAGCGAGCCGCTGAAATCATCCCCGACGACACAGGAGAGCGTCCAGCCTGCCACCCAGTCGAATGCGGGCAATAGTAGCGGTACTGAAACGGGTACTGGACAAGCCTCGGTGGGTACAGGAAGCGGACAGGCAGATCCCGTGATGGCGTTGCGAAGCGAGAGTGCGCTGCAAGCTACGGTGAAGGAAGATGGGGGGACTGCCATTGTCACCAACGCAACAGCTGATACAGTCGTGGTGAACAAAAAGCGCAGCTTGCCTGTAGGCTATGCCCCGGACGATCTGGTGGAGCCGAAGGTACCTTTTTCCTTCGAAGGTCCGCATGAGAAGCGGCAGAGGCGCTGGAGAAGCTGTTCGACGGTGCGAAGAAGGACGGCATGGAGCTGCGTGCTGTATCGGGATACCGTTCCTATAAGCGTCAGGTTTCCATTTTCAACAACAATGTGAAGACAAAGGGGCAGGAATATGCCTCTAAAGTCAGTGCGGTACCGGGTACAAGCGAGCACCAGACAGGATTGGCGATTGATGTGTCCAGTCCAAGCGTAGACAATGTGCTGGAGCAATCCTTCGGAGCCTCTAGGGAAGGCGAGTGGCTGGAGAAGCATGCGCCGGAATACGGATTTATTATTCGTTATATGAAGGACAAGGAAGATGTGACTGGCTATGTATACGAGCCTTGGCATATTCGTTATGTGGGAACTGACATCGCGGAGGATGTAGCCAAGCAGGGAATGACGCTGGAGGAATATTTTGACGAGAAGAATATCAAGCTGTAGTAGCCGAGAACAAAGCCGTAATCCTGGGGATTGCGGCAGCAGCGGCTATTCCAAATAGACAACAAACTTTTTGAAGTCCGCATCATTAATCATATTATATGATGTTAAAACAGTAAAATAAGCTCTACAGAATCTTGATACCTTTGTCGTTACCTGCTCTCTTTAGCAGCCAAGCAAGAGAATGGCTAAATCCTATGCTATAATGTAAAGGATTAACAATAAAGAGCGGTCAAAAGAGGTTTTATTCATTTATGACAAAATTGATGAACGTCATGCAGGCAAAGCATATAACACTTTTTAAATATATAACAATCATGCTGTTTATTTTTGCTGCATTAGTCGGCATGAGATGGGCGTGGTCTGTCGTTTTTCCCGTATCCGACCACCAGCCCCGTGCTGTTGGCGGCGTGCTTGACCTGCGCGGTATTGATCTGGAAAATTCCCCTGTGCTCTATTTGAATGGAGAATGGCAGTTTTATCCTGAAAATTTTGTTACGGGAGACGAGTTTCTGGAGAAGGAACCCGAAGCAAGCCATGTTACCGTACCAGGTGACTGGGGGAGCGCGCTTCAGCAGCATTCAAACAACTCGTACGGGTATGGAACGTATCGTCTTCGCATTTTGATTGATTCGCTTCAGACTCCTGTTTCATTCTGGTTTAAAAAAATTCAGGCGGCATCGGAAATTGAAATTAACGGAAAAAATTTTGCCACTATGGGCAAGCTAGCCGACGCTGCAAATGAATATACACCCAAAAGCATCTCTTTTACCTCTACTTATGACACAGAAGGAGTGACCGAGATTGAACTGGTCATTCGTGTGGCCAATTTCGACAACCCCTATAAGGGCGGCATTGTAACTCCGATTCGCTTTGGCACTGCGGCCACTATTGATTTTGTGCGCTGGTACTCGATTGGATTTCAGCTGTTCATTTTTCTTATTCTGCTGCTTCATTGCCTGTATGCTTGCATTCTCTATCTATTCAGCTCAAAAGAGAGGACCTTGTTGATCGCAGCGCTGTTAACGATATCCGTTGGCATTACGATTCTAGTAAGTCACGATAATATACTCTTGTTATGGCTGCCGATTAACTATACATGGGCAATCAAAATTAGACTGATCTCTCTGCTGTGGCAAAATGTGTTTCTGCTTCTGCTATTCAAAAGTTTCAACGCGGCCCCGCTGCGAGAAAAATGGTTCCAAACCTACATTGCAGCGAATGTTGCTCTTACCGGCATTTTCCTGGTCTCACCAGCCAATATTGCTTATACAATCGTCCATTTCAATGTATTTCATACGATTAATTTCATATCATTCGTCTGGTTTATATACATAGTAGGAACGATGATTTTGCAAAAAAATAAAGATAATGACGTCATTTTCTTGCTGTTCTCCGCAACAAACATCTTATCCAACTTACTGTGGAGTATTGCTGAGAGCGCAAGAGATGTTACGACTGTCTACTATCCCATCGACATTATTTTTGCTATTACCGGCTTTTCGGCCTATTGGTTTAAAAAGTATTTTCGAAATTCGATAGAAAACATGGAATTGAACAAGCAACTACAAAAAGCGGATAAAATTAAGGACCAGTTTTTGGCTAATACGTCCCATGAGCTCCGCACGCCGCTGCACGGTATTATGAACATCGCTTATAACGTTGTCACCAAAGAGAAGACCAGGCTTGCGAAAAGCAGCCTTGAGGATATGCAGCTGCTCATTACGATCAGCAGACGGATGTCACAGCTGCTTGGCGATCTTCTCGATGTCGTTCGGCTTCAGGAACGGCGCATTGTTTTGCAGCGGGAGCCCCTCAGCATTCAGTCCATCGCTCCTGGCGTTGTCGCAATGCTGCAATTTATGAAGGAAAGCAAGCCAATCGAACTGCATATGGAGATACCGGAATCGCTGCCTTTGGTACTGGCGGATGAGAAAAGGCTCGTTCAAATTTTGTATAACCTGCTGCATAATGCGCTTAAATACACCGAGGAGGGAAGCATCTCCGTCTCAGCCGAAATTCGGGACAGGCAGGCTGTTATTCATATTGCCGATACGGGGCCCGGCATGGATGAGGCGACCCAGTCGCGTATTTTTCTCCCTTATGAGCAAGGCTCTGATGGAATAAGCGGTGAGCAGGGCATCGGACTGGGCTTAAGCATTTGCAAGCAGCTTGTCGAGCTGCATAATGGCGACTTGACGGTTCGCTCCAAATTGGGAAAGGGCTCCATTTTCAGCTTTAATCTGCCTTTAGCAGACGCAGCAGATTTTGAACCCAATCAGGTCCCTATTGCTCAGGCACAAACGAAGGGAATAATAGATGAGGTGCCTGCCGGCTTTCTTTTTCCGCACTCCATTGGGGAAATGGAAGCTGCCGCCGCACTGCCGCCGCTGTTAAAGGAGGAAAAAGCCTATATAATTGCCGTTGATGATAATCCGGTCAACCTAAATGTTCTTGTCAGTATCCTTTCAACGGAGCCTTATAACATTACTACCGCTCGTTCCGGACGGGAGGCGATAGAATTGCTGGGGACCAGGCAGTGGGATCTGCTCATAGCCGATGTTATGATGCCGCAAATGTCCGGCTATGAATTAACACAGAAGGTTAGAGAGCAGTTTTCCATGTCAGAGCTTCCTGTGCTGCTCCTTACCGCACGCAGCCAGCAAGCGGACATTTACACCGGATTTTCAGCAGGGGCAAGCGACTATGTGACGAAGCCCGTAGACGCTTTGGAGTTAAAATATCGGATCAGGGCATTGATAGCCCTAAAGCAATCCATTAAAGAGCGTCTACGTGTGGAGGCTGCCTATTTGCAAGCGCAAATCCAGCCCCACTTCCTATTCAACACCCTTAATTCGTTAATGGCGTTAAGCGATATCGATACGGAAAGCATGCGCAAGCTGGGTGAGGCCTTCTCGTCCTTTTTACGAATTAGTTTTGATTATCTCAATACGGGGGAGTTAGTAGAGCTGGCCCATGAACTCGCGCTCGTTGAAGCCTATCTATACATCGAAAAAACGCGGTTCGGGGATCGGCTGTCGATTAAATGGGAGGTGGAGACGGGCATGCGGCTGCTGCTTCCTCCGCTCTCAATTCAGCCGCTGGTCGAGAACGCCGTCAAACACGGTCTTCTCAGCCGAAACGCAGGCGGTACGATTCAGCTGTCCATTACTCGCCGGGAGGGCTTCACCCTTATTGAAGTTAAAGATAACGGCAAGGGAATGGAGCAGGAAAAGGTCAATCAATTGCAAAATGCGGCTCAGAGTGAAAAAGCAGGCATTGGCATCCCTAATACGAATCGGCGATTGCAGCAGCTGTACGGTCAAGGCTTGTCGATCGTGAGCCGTGTTAATGAAGGAACAACCGTGTCGTTTGTTATTCCGGATAGATAGTAACAAGGCTCACGTCCTGGACAGGGATGATACCATGACGTGAGCCTAAATTCTAATTCGAATCCTGATCAAACATATATAAATAAACATCCTCCAAATTCGGCTTTACGGATCGCACATCCCCTTCTATCGGCTTGCTATCACTAACGATTCGAACACAGACACCGCCGTTTTCACTTGTAATATTGCTTGCTTTATATTGCTCTTGCACATGAGCCAAGGCGTTTTCTTCTATCTGCACTTCAAATACTTTTTCTTTCATACGCTCCAAAATCTGCTGGGGCTCCTCCTGCAAGACAAGTTTTCCTGCCTTGATTAAAATAACCTGCTTGGCGATAAACTCAATGTCAGAAACAACACGAGTTGCTGGAATGACTATTTTATTCAGAGCGATCGTCGTTGAAATTTCCCCCTTCTCATACGCCTGCCTAATATTGTCCTGCCTGCTAGGGAACTGCTCAAATTGCCGCTTCTCTTCTTGCATAGATGTTTAGCATAGTAAATAGCCCGATGATATAACAATCTAAAATAGTGAGTTCTATTTGTAGCGTCTTCGAGATTTCCAAAATCCTTAATTTTTTCTGAGAATCTTTCAAGTAGATCATCTACATTAACCGAATGAAGCGAAGATGTCTCCATGATCGTGACGAGTCCGGGTAATAACTCTTCCGGATTATCTTCTAAAAATTGAACAGGTAGGTACATTTTTAATGTGAATTGGTATAGAGAAGGTGTGAAAAGGATCTGCAAAACCGCACAGCGGAATTGTAGGTCTTTTTATTTTATGGATAACTATCGATTCTGCGGGGACTATTCTGCAAAGCTACGGGTGATACTGCATAGCAAAAAGGAATTTAATGCAGTCATAAAAGCCAAATTGAAGAGAAGGGAATTCTGATCACATGAGTACCTCCATCTCCCCAACCAAACCCATTCATATGGGTGTCATCGGCCTGGGCCTTATCGCTGAATATCACATTAGATCCCTGCAAACCATCTCGGGGGTTTCTATTGTGGCCATTAGTGATGTGAACCCCAATCGCCTTCAACTGCTGGGTAAGCAATTGCAACTGCCTGCTTCCAAGCAATATCCCCATTATGAAGCCTTAATCCGTGACCCGGAGGTGGATGCGATTCTGTCGCTGACACCCAACGATGTGCATTTTGACATTATTCGTATTGCTCTGGAAGAACACAAAGCCGTTCTGGCGGAAAAACCGTTGACACTCACGTGGGAGGAAGCGGATCAGTTGAAAAAGCTGTATACAGCGAACCCGGTGCCTTTTCTGGTTCATTATAAGCATCGTTACGGCGCTGCTTTCCAATATGCCAAGCAATTGCTGGATGAACACAAGCTGGGCAACATCTATAACATTCAATTTCGGTATCTGATGGATGCATTCTCACCATATCGTCAACATCCGTATACATGGCGCCATAATTTAGCGAAGGCAGGCTCCGGAGTCGTGGGCGATACAGCCTCGCATATTATTGACCTGGCCCGTTTTCTGGTGGGTGAATTTAAAAGCGTCGCGGCGCTGCTACATACGATTACACCCGAGCGGCCTGATCCGGTCACAGGTCTGCCTGTAAAAGTAGATGTGGAAGACTTCGCTGCTTTCCATGGAATCATAGGGGATAATACCGTCGGCACGTTCATCACCCACAAAAATGCCATTGGCAAACGCCACGATATCGAAGTTGATATCTATGGCGAGCTCGGTGCGCTGCACGCCAGTCTCAACAACCGGGAAAATGTCCGCATTGTGCTGCGAGATTTGGAGCACCCGGATGCCGAATACGAGTCTTGGGCTGTCCCTGCAATCTATGATCATACGGCCTATGGAGACTTTGTTAAGCTGACAAGGGGAGAGTCCGTGGATCGTGCCCCATTGTTCGAGGACGGCTACAAAAACCAGTGGGTCCTCGAACAAATACTGCAATCCTGGAAAGAGAACGGACGTTTAGTGGAAGTGTAGGGGCAAGCATACCAAACTGTGGCCCATAAGATGGAGTCCTGAAAGGAGTGACCCTCTTGCGGATCACAGTTCCGCTCGGTTTGCATCAGTTCAAATGAATCCTGCTTCGATCTGTTGAATAATGGTCAGCAGGAAGGATTCAGCCAAGCTGTTTTTCAAAATAACCTGCTTGGCTTCCTCCAGCGTAAACCAACGTGCTTGGTCTACCTCTGCACTGAGAGCATCCAGTTTGTCATCGTTCACAATGGATACAAAATTCAGCATCAGTGTATGGGTTCGTTCAAAATACTCGCTGCGCATATATGTATACTCATCCACTTGCAATCCCACTTCTTCCATAACCTCGCGCACCAATGTCTGCTCGGCGGATTCCCCCTTGTTCACATAACCAGCCAGCAAAATAAAATCCTTGATATTGTACTGCTGTATGAGCAACACTTTATTTCTCTGCCGATTGATTACAGCGGTGCTAATTGCAGTGCTGAATATCGGGAACCGAAAGACCTGACATGTATTGCAATAGGGAATAGGGCCTTCGCCTTCACACTCCTTCACGATTAGTTTTGTTCCACATTCATAGCAATACTTCATCTAAGCGCCACCTTATATCACATTTTCAAATTGTAAATGTTGCTTGTTATTCCATGTTCGTACTTCGTACGGAATACTCATCATCTTAATTCCACAATAACTATTCTGTCTATGCGCGTTTTCGTTCCTCTCGACTCCTTTATTGCTTTTCCTTCTGTACCTTTGCCCGTCTGGACCCGATCAGCCGCCAGCCTGTCAGCAGTGCCGCCACCAGACAAATGGACGCGGAAGTCATAAAGACCACATGCATTCCTGATAGAAAAATTTCCGGGTGACCTGGAACCAACCCGGTGACTCGATAGCCAGCCTCTTTGCTCATGATATAAAACAGGATCGACGTGGCTAAGGTAATCCCCACCACCATGCCGACGTTGCGGACCAGTGAATTGACACTCCCGGCTGAGCCGAGCTGCGTGCGGGGCACCTTGGACATGATTAGCGAATTGTTCGGCGATTGGAATAAACCACTGCCGATACCCAGCATAGCGATCCAAAGACCCACGAACGGAACGGGACTGCCTGCATGGAGACGAGCCAAGCCAATCTGGGCGACTACCATGACTACCAGTCCGGCAAAGGTGAGCAGTTCAGACCCGATTTTATCTGAAAGCGCACCGCTGAGAGGGGCAACGATAACCATGGAGATTGGAAACAGCATCAGCAGGAACCCTGCATAAAAAGGCGACAAGTTCAGCATATTCTGCGCATAGAAAGGCGAAATGATATTAAAGCAGAAGTTAGCGGCGAATACGAGAAAAGCGCACAGAATACTGAGCGAGAACAACGGATTCTTGAATAAAGCGAGCTGCAACAACGGCTGTGGACGGCGAATTTCCACCCGAAGGAATACCGCAAAAGCAATCACGGCAATTACCAGCAAAGCAATGATGCGGCTGTCCCCATATCCGACCTGTTGTCCCAGTAGTAATCCGGCGAACAAAGTGAGGATAAAAACCGCAAACACCAGACTGCCGGGAACGTCGATCTTGTCTTTCACCTTGATCAGATCCTTTGGCAGCAGCTTCCAGCCGAGAAAAACGGCCACCAGACCAATCGGTACATTGACCCAGAAGATATATTGCCAGCCTAGCGAAGAGACGATAATACCACCCAAGCTGGGTCCCGCGATACTGCCGAGGGAAACGAAGGTTCCGATTAGGCCGAGTGCCTTGCCTCGTTCAGTGGAAGGGAAGATATCCGTGACGATTCCCTGGCTGTTGGCCATGGTCATGGATGCTCCGAGCGCCTGAATGATTCGGGAGATCAGCAGCATGGGCAACGAATGACTGAGACCGCACAGCAGTGAGCCAAGGATGAACACGATCGTGCCGATCTTGAATATTTTAATTTTGCCTACAATATCTCCAAGCTTGCCAAAAAATAAAATGGCTGTACATATAGCCATCAAATAGGCTGTTGTGACCCATTCAATCTGTGCTACGGGTAAATTTAGCGTGCGGGACAACACGGGTAGAGCAATATTGACGATGCTTCCATCCAGCGTGGACATAAACGTAAACAGATTCAATACAATCAAAATCATCCAACGTTTCTTCTGGATTTCGCTATTTTCCTGATACGTTGCGGCAGCTGTAGCGGTTGAACTCATGATTAGCACCTCTTCATCGTTGACCATTACTATTTAGTTGCACACGCAACTAAATGACGGTTCTAGTGTACAGCAAATTAGTTGCGCATGCAACAATATTGTTGTAAAATTTGCCTTGGTCCCACCTGAAGATTTGCCATTTTTAAGCCACTGAGGTGTATTTATTTAATGAGAAAAAAACCGATTGGAAAGCTGATTTCCCACCTGTACCGGCGAAATCAAAAAATACTGTCCAAAAAACTGGCTCCTTATGGGATCGGTAGCGGGGGCCAACACAGCTTTTTAAAGCTTATTTTGCGGCGTCCGAGCATTACACAGGAACAGTTGACGAATGAACTCAAATTTGACAAAGCAACCACTGCGCGTTCTGTGAAACAATTGGAGGAATCGGGTTACATTGAGCGAGAAACGGACCCGAATGATCGTCGCTCCCATCTTTTGTTCCCAACGGCCAAGGCATTAGAATTTTATCCTGTCCTGCAAGGAATCTTGGATGAGTTCAATGCTGATCTTGTACATAATTTATCTGATGAGGAAGAAGACCTGCTTATCGCCCTGCTGCAAAAGATTAGTATAGACCCTGGTGAATAAAGGTATACAGCGGAATCATTGGCCACTCCCCCATCGGCTCCAACATACATCTCCAATAAAATCAAGCCTGTTTCAATCTTTAGAGGGTGTTTGACTATACCAGGCTAAAGTCATTGAATATATTGTTATCATTCATCTTATTTAAAGGTTTTCTAAAAAATGGGGAGGAGATCACATTGGCTATCCGCTACAGCATCGTCATTCCAACCTATAATCGAGCCCAGCAGCTGTTGCTCACGCTCACTTCATTTGAAACACAAACCTATTCGAAGCATCTATTCGAAGTGATTGTAGCTGATGACGGTTCTACAGATGGAACGAAAGAAATGGTCGAAGGCTTCAAAGCATCCTATCCTCTTATCTATGTGTCCCATCCAGAACAACGCGGTCGATCTGCCGTTCGAAATTTGGGACTGCGCCGTGCCAAAGGGCTATACATCATTTTCTGCGACGCTGATTTTTTGGTGTTACCTGATTTTATTAGAATCGTGAGCCGTTATCACCGTAAATATCCCAAATCCGTGCTTTCAGGCTTCCCTCACTCGTGGGATGATGCTTATACCCATTATTACCCTGACTTTTCCCCTGCGGAAAAAGAACATTTTCGTAATACACTTACACAATCCAACCTATGGAGTGCGGACTTTGAAGCAGCGAATGAAATTATTCCGTTAATAACGCCAGAAGATATCCTTCATCAAACGGATGCATTGTCCAAGGTTATGATCCCTTCCAGAGTTCCCCCAAATGTCAAAAAGCAATTTGTCAAAACGGATGTAGCTTCTTGGACGTTATTAGTTACACGTTGTGTATCCATCAGACGCAGCCATTTGGCTCGTATTGGAGGTTTCAATGAACGGTTTGTACTCTATGGACTCGAAGACTGGGACCTTGGCTACAGGCTGCATCGATTGAAAATCCCTTTTTATTGCATGAAAGAGGTAGTCGGATATCACCAGGAGCATCCAACCCACCTCAGAGGAAACGTTTTAAATACGGAAAATCTGAAAATTATGTTTAAAACCTACGGATTTAATGACTCCTCGTTAAATTTATTCGCCCTTGTACATCCATCCCTGGATTTGGAGACTTACAAAAATACGTTGCGGGTACTGCGCAGTGGAAGCCGATCCAAGCAAACACGTTCGTCAGCGCTGTTGTTGAGGAGAACACTGCGAATTGCAGCCAAGCAGTTCTATTATCAAAACCATACTCATGCATACAAAAAATCATTGCGATGGATAAAAAAGAAAGCAAAGAGTGGGAAAAGTCGAGTCGCTCACGTGTTACGAGACATGGTGCTGAAGTCTGAAAAGCTGGTAGAGTAGTGTTGCTCGTTTTCAACGTGCAGCTCATACCCATCACATCTTCCCTATTGTGTGAAGGTAATTCAGGAAATGAAAAATCCACAATCTCACTCGATTGTGGATTTAGCAAAATGGAGATGAGGGGAGTCGAACCCCTGTCCGAAGATAACGACAAATAAGCTTCTGCGAGTGTAGAGACAGATTCAATATGACTACAGACCGTGTTTACTCCGTACGCAGGAACATAATCATTAAAATGGCTGTTCCCAAAAGGAAACAAAGGGGGGAATAGAGCACACTGTCCCATTTTGCAAAAACGGTTCCTTTCTTTCTCTTGAAGAACCCTACCCATTTGAAATCACCTATAGAACGTAAAATAAATAAACACGATAACAAGCCTGCTCCGTAGGAATAGAAGGAGTTGAAAAGCAGGAATTGTGTAACTCCCCCTAGTTCCAAGATGAACCAAGCGGCTAAAGCTAGTAAAATGGCTACAATCGCTGTACCTATTTTGGAGGGCTCAAAGAGCCTATCTGTTCCTGTGCTTGGAATCGCTGCGTTAATGCCAATTTTTCCACCGAATACCCAATATACATGCATGCCGCTCAGTACCAAAAGAATTCCGCCAACTGCCCATGTAAGTAACTCCAACATGTGACATCCTCCTTAAATTGAAATCCACTCCGTCCAAATCATGTGAATATGTTGCTGAATGGCTTCATCACTTAACGTCTCTTGTTTGTGCCGCTCATACCACCCTAAGTAATAATGGTACAACATCCATGATCTCTGGAAGGCTTTCTCTGGCTGCATTCCCTGCTGTATTAATAACTGCTTCATAAACTCCGTTCTCATCTGTTCCACTTCATCCAGAATGGAGCGATACGTGTCATCCCTCAAAGACAGTTTCCGTAGATAAAACAGGAAGTCTCCCCGTTTCGTCGTACCGAACATCCGGGTCAGCAAGTCTCTGATCCGCTCATCTGCGGTAGCATGGATGATGGACGCTGCAATAACCCGCTGTGTTGTCTGTTCCTTCCACGTCTCAACAATCTGTCTAATATAGCTGCTGCGATTGTCAAAATACCAATAAAAACTGCTCTTGCTGCATCCTAAGGAAACGGCCATTTTTTCGATAACGAGCTGCTCGATGCCGCCCTGTTCAAACCGTTCAATTCCTTTCTGAATCCATTGTTCTTCTGTGACAATGATTTTGGGCATCGTTCCTTCCCCCTCTCTCCTTTTTTTTCTGTACGATACCGTCTAGATAGGTGTTATATTACAGCGTTTTTTGAGTTGTGTAAATATATGTACATCCATTCTCACCACCAGATGATGAATGTGAGGAGTGAAACTTACATAAACATCCTCTGTCAATCGTCTGTGAAAATGTCACTTGTTAGAATAAAGGCCGCCTTACCAGGAGGCCTCGAAATAATAGTCATGTTACGAATCCATTGCGTCTTGGAAGACGCTCTGTTTTGTGTTACGCTTAAGCTGTTTTTGGGCATACGTGGCTTTCCACGGATGCGAGTATGCGGGTTTGCGTGGCTGCGCAGAGCTGCTTTTTCTTTTTAAGCTGGATGCCTTCATGTTCCCCAAGCAACTCGGCAAAATGGCAGCAATTACTGCCGTGATACTTCGACTTTTAGAGATCCCCGGCCCGATCCTTGAGATCCTCACTCAAGGCATGTATAGGTTTTTTTCTCGATTTTTGTGGGCCAGGCCCTGTGCTCCCTTCTGAATGATACTTGTGTTCCAGCTGGATGATTTTCCGAACGGAAATCCCCAGCGCGATGGCTCCTTCCTAGTTGGTTATGTGTCCTGCAATGATCTTTTCGACGACGAGTACCTTTTTCAATTCTTGTCTGCTCCATGTGATTGCCCCCTGCCCCGGGGTGACATGATCACAGAAGAACAACAGTTCCATATATTGTAAGTTGACGATTTTAGTGAATATTTATATCCTTGTGACAAAAACAGAGTGGAGTGACTAAAATGACAATCTTTTTCCTGTCTGACTACCACGTACATACCCGCCATTCGTTCGATTCGCAGGCGGATATGTTTGACGTATGCCGCTCAGCCATGCAGCAGGGTATGACAGAAATCTGCTTTACGGAGCATTTTGCGGTGAATCCGAAGCTGCCGACATACGGACATATGAGCTTTGCTGATTATTTTGACAATATTACAGCCTGTCGTGAGGCCTGCTCGTCCCAATTGACCATCCGGGTCGGAATTGAGCTGTGTGAGCCTCACCTGATGATGGACGAATATGCTGATGAGCTGCGGGATTTGCCACTGGATATGATTCTGGGCTCAGTGCATAACATGAACGAGAAGACGCTGCGGACGTTCCTGAAAGAGAATGAGCATACTGGAGTAGACGTGTATGAAGCTTACTTTCTAGAGGTGCTGAATCTGGTGCGGCATGCGGACATCGATATCATTGCCCACCTGGATCTGCTGAAGCGTTATGCACACGGCAGTGTGGGACATTATTCCTTTGCCGCCTATGCCGAGCTGCTGGAGACGGTGCTGAAGACCGCCATATCCCGCGGCATCGGGATTGAGATCAATACCTCGGGCATACGGGGCGGAGTGGGTAGTCCTTTTCCCTCGCCGGAGGTACTGCGCTTGTACAAGCAGTTGGGGGGAGAACTGCTGACGATTGGCACTGACTCGCATAAGGTGGAGGACACAGGTGCCGATCTGAAGGAGGCTTATGCGCTGGCTAAACAATGCGGCTTCCATTACGTATTTACGTATGCCAACCGCAAGCCTATGGCTGTGAAACTGGATTAGCTGGGCTGAATGCAGCGAAGCAGAGTTATCTTTTTTCAAGAACTTGTTGCAATGCTTTGGTATTCAGGAATCATGGTCGCAAATCTATAATCAAGTCATACAGAGGAGATGCATAAGGCTCAGGCTATCAGAAGTTCGCCTAAAAGGAGAATGAACATGAACGATCTGTCTTCTCGCCAGAAGAAGCTGCTGCAAATGTTGATCAGTGAAACAGAGTACAGACCGATATCATTATTTGCCCGAGCCCTGCAGGTTTCTGAACGTACAGTCCATAACGATTTGAATGAATTGAAAAATGTACTGGACGGGAAGGAAGCCACTCTGAATAAGCAGCCGGGCATTGGGATACAGCTTCATGCTACGGCATCAGCCAGGCTGCGATTGTTGAATATGGCCGCCTCTGGCAGTGAGGGGGATGACCCGTTGTCCACCGGGGTCAGAAGATGCCAGATGGCCATGCAGATGCTAAGTACCGGGAAGACAACCTCCGTTCAGAAATTGTCGGAAGCCTATTATGTAAGCCGTACTTCTATCGTGGCCGATCTGGAATGGATAGAGCGTTGGGGAAGCAATTATAACCTGACGCTCGTCAAGAACAGAATTGGTACGCAACTCGCTGGTAAGGAGGAGGATATCCGCAAAGCGCTGTATGCCGCAGTCGTCATGCTAATGGCCGATGGCCCAGGAGAGCCTTACAATCTCACAAAAGGTGGGCGCCTGAACACCGCAACCCGTAATAAGCTTGCCGGATTGTTTGGTGACAACGAGGTGATGAACATTGAAGGGATTGTTAACAATGCGGAGCAGATGCTGTCATACCGCTTTAACGACTATTCGTATATGAACCTGTTGATTCAATTGTTGATTCTTGTGAACAGACTCAGGCTGAATCGACAGATAGAGCTTGACGATACCACTATTGTAAACGCTTCAAATGTAGCGGAATCCCTAGCTGACCAGATCGCCCTTCATTTTCAAGTGGATATTAATGATAAAGAGAAGATGTGCATTAACTTCTATCTCATGTCGTCCGGTATGGATAATCCGCTAGTGAGTTCCAAGGATGCCTGGCTTGAGAGTGTAGATGAGGACATGAAGATTTTGGTAAAGGATATGATTCGGCTATTTTCGGAAATGATGAAAGTGGATTTCAGCGAAGAAACAGTACTGTATCAAGGGCTTTTGATGCACATCAAGCCGATGATCCATCGGCTGCGGCATTCCTCCGGGGTGAAGAATCCGCACCTTGACGAGATTAAGCAGCAGTATGGGGCAATGTTTGCTGCTACCTGTCTGATCAGCTCCTCCATCGAGCATAATTACGGCATTCGCATGAACGAGGATGAGATTGGATATCTCACCATCCATTTTCAGGCGGCGATGGAGAGAAATGCTAGCATCAAGAAGACCATCATTGTGTGTTCCGGGGGGATCGGCACGTCGCAGCTAATTGCCAATAGAATCCAGCGCTTTGTTCCCCAAATCCAGATTGCCGACATTTTACCATTAAGCCGATTCGAGCAAACAGACCTGGCAGGCATAGATTTTGTGATCTCCACCGTTCCGATTGAACTGCATGATGACACACCCGTAGTTACGATATCGCCGCTGGTCAGCAAAAAAGATATTCAGAATATCAATTACTTTTATCTGGATTATGTGTACGAACGAGAAAAGCAAACCTACAATCCCGTATATTTGTCTCGGGTATTGCTTCCCGAGCTGTGTGTGGCTGGAGCGAAGGTGAGCAGCCGGGAAGAGGCGGTCGCAAACCTGACTAATAGGATGCATGAAATGGGTTTTATTAACAGTGAGTTTGAAGCAACCGTCTTTAGACGCGAGGCCCTTACACCTACGTCACTCGGCAATGGAGTAGCGATTCCGCATGGAGAGGTGGACCATGTTCTCCAATCCAAGATCGCGGTAATGTCCATTCCCGAAGGAGTGGATTGGGGAGGAGAGCAGGTATATATCGTATTCTTGATCGCACTCAAGCTCGATGATGAACTTTCGGCCAAGGAAATTCTGAACGATCTGTACAATCTGCTGGACTCCGACTACAACATGAACAGACTGCGCATCTGTCAGGATCACCAAAGACTCTACGAGCTTCTTGCCGGAAAGGGGGAATAGACATGGTTATAGACAAACAATTGATTTTGCTGGACGTGGAGGCAGAGAACAAGGAGGAGGCTATTCAGGAACTGGGACAACGAGCTTTTGATCTGGGCAGGCTGTATTCCTTGGAAAACTATTTGCAAGCGGTTTCACTAAGGGAGGATGAATATCCTACCTCCGTAGGTTATTCCGTGGCAATTCCCCATGGGAAAAGTTCAGCGGTGAAGGAGCCTTTTGTGGTATACGGCAAATTGAAGCATTCCATCGTATGGAACCATGAAGAAGAGGATGCTACAGTGAATACCATTTTTCTCTTGGGGGTACCCCCAAAATATCCAGGCAATATTCATTTGAAGATTCTGGCTAATCTAAGCAGGAACATTATGGAGGAAGAATTCCGGGAAAAGCTGTTTCAGTCGGATTCGGTCAACGAGGTGTACGGCCTACTGGGACAAATTCACGAGTAAATCAGCATCAGATCAATCAAGAAATCAAATCAGTCAGATCAAGGAGGCTAACACCATGAATATTGTCGGTATCACAGCATGTCCAACCGGAATTGCCCACACGTACATGGCCCAGTCTGCATTGCTGAAAAAGGCCAAGGAGTTGGGACACAGTATCTCGATTGAAACACAGGGCGCGATGGGCATTGAGAGTGAATTGAGCAAGAAGGACATCACTGCAGCGGATGTAGTGATTCTGGCTGTCGGCTGTGCCGTGGATAAGCTGGAGCGGTTTGAAGGCAAGCCGGTGCTGAAGGTAGAGATCAAGGACGCTATCTCCAAGTCAGCCCAGGTCATTTCTGACGCGGAACAACTGGCCAAACAGCAGTGAAAATACACCATATTATGTCCAACAAGGGGGCATTCAGATGAAGGATAAAATTAAGGCGCTTAAGGATCACTTGATGACAGGTGTATCCTACATGATTCCGGCAGTTGTCGTCGGGGGCATATTCATTGCCCTGTCACTTGCTACTGGTACGGCCAGCGACAAAGGTATGGTCATTACGAACGAGTTCATGAAAAATATCAACTTCATCGGCGTCGCGGGCTTTACCATGATGATTCCGATTCTGGCGGGCTTCATTGCCTATTCGATCGCGGGCAAGCCAGCTCTAATACCAGGCATGATTGGAGGGTACCTGGCTAATACGCCGCTGGAAGGCAGCGGGGTCAAGGCGGGTTTCCTTGGAGCACTTATTCTTGGTTTGGCCGCCGGATTCCTGGTGAAATGGATTAAGACCTGGAAGGTTCCGACGATGCTGAGACCAGTCATGCCGATTTTCGTCATTCCGATCCTCAGCTCCATGATTATTGGTCTGGGCTACATTTATCTGCTGGCCAGCCCCATTTCCTGGATGATGACAGGTCTTACCGACACCTTGACAGGCATGACCGATTCCAGCCTGGTACTGCTGGCTATTATCCTCGGATGTATGATTGCCTTTGATATGGGGGGACCCATCAACAAAGTGGCCTGCATGTTCGCTTTCGGTCTGATGGCTGAGGGAGTCTATACTGTAATGGGCATAATTGCCATAGCCATCTGTACACCGCCACTGGGTATGGGTCTGGCTACACTCCTGAACAAGCGTAAATATTCGGAGCAGGAACGGGAATCAGGCAAAGCCGCACTCGCCATGGGGATGATCGGCATCACGGAAGGAGCCATACCATTTGCGGCAGGTGATCCTGTTCGGGTGCTTCCTTCCATCATGCTGGGGTCTGCCACCGGAGCCGTAATCGGTGCACTGGCGAAGGTAACAGATCATGCTCCGCACGGTGGCCCTATTGTACTGCCGGTTGTTGGAGAACGCCTGTGGTATGTAGTAGCCATTATAGTCGGAACTCTGGTAACGGCGTTAATGGTTAACCTGCTGAAGAAGAATATTCCGTCAGATACCGAAGCCACTCCTTGATCTAACTTATCCCCTATGGAGACTGACGTGCCGAGTATTCCTGTACTGGAACTGTCCTATATCCAGGGAATCATTACGTACGTCTACCGTGCTTCAACCGAACACTTGAATCATGTGCAAACTAACTCACATTCATTCACAGAGGAGAGATTAAGATGACAAAACCCAGCATTAACCAAGTGGTCACCACCGTTCTGAATTTGCGTGAAAAAGGGGAGCCGATAACATTACTCGGGATTGGACCGATGTCCTACAACCTGATCAAGGCCAGTCTGGAATTGGGCAAGGAAAAGAGCTTCCCTCTCATGTTCATTGCCAGCCGCAATCAGGTTGATGCCCGCGAGCTTGGCGGAGGCTATGTGTGCAACTGGGATCAGAAGTCCTTCGTCGCTGCGATCTCGGAGGTGGCGGAAGAAGTAGGCTTCGACGGTCTCTATTATATCTGCCGCGATCACGGCGGACCGTGGCAGCGGGATAATGAGCGCAACGAACATCTGGAGGTAGATGAGGCCATGAAGTTTGGCAAGCAATCCTATCTGGAGGATATCGTCAGCGGCTTCGATCTGCTCCACATTGACCCTACCAAGGATCCTTATGTGATGGGCAAGGTCGTACCGATGGACTTTGTCCTAACCAGAACGGTCGAATTGATAGCGTACTGCGAGGAAGAACGCCTGAAGCGCGGATTACCGGAAATTGGATATGAGGTGGGTACTGAAGAAACGAACGGCGGGCTAACCTCAACAGATAGCTACACGGCTTTTATCAAACAACTGAATCAGATACTCAAGGAAAAAGGATTGCCCAAACCGATCTTCATCGTCGGTCAAACAGGCACACTCGTCAAAAAGACCGAAAATGTAGGCACCTTCAACTCCAGCATTGCACTGAAGCTGGCTGACGCGGCCAAAGAGCTGGGTGTGGGCTTGAAGGAGCATAATGGTGACTATATTGCCGACGATATCTTGCTGCTGCATCAGGCTACCGGAATCACGGCTACCAATGTGGCACCGCAATTCGGGACGGAGGAGACACGGGCCTATCTGGAACTGGCCAAGGTAGAAGAGCAGCTCCTATCAGATGGTGTCATCTCCGCCAAATCGAATATAGGCCAGGTGCTGGCGCAAGAGGCCATCCAATGCCGCAGGTGGCAGAAATGGATGACGAATAATGAAGGTGATTTAAGCAATGAGGAAATTATCAGCAATGAGCAGCTTACACGGCAAATTCTCGATATTGCAGGTCATTATACCTTTAATAATGAATCCGTCAAACAGGAGATTGGCTTGCTGATCGACAACCTCAAGAAAGGTCATATTGACGGGGAACGGTTCGTCATCAACCGCATCAAGCGCTCGCTGAATGTGTATGTTGAAGGCTTCAATCTGGAGGAAAGTACAGCCAAAATTATGAACGAATTATCTGCCTTTGCCTGATGGGGTCGCTTCATAAACAGTGAAAGCATTACATGAAGTCTACTAACAACGTATTGTAGAGTTCGCGTTCTGTGTAAAGGAGAGATACAATGTTGAATTCGATGGAGATAGACCAGCTGTCTATAGACACGATTCGTACCCTGGCTATTGATGCTATCGAGAAGGCCAACTCCGGACATCCCGGCATGCCGATGGGCAGCGCACCGATGGGCTACCAGCTTTTTGCCAAGACAATGACCCACAACCCGGATAACCCTTCATGGATCAACCGCGACCGGTTTGTATTGTCGGCGGGACACGGGTCCATGCTGCTGTACGCTCTGCTGCATCTATGCGGCTACGACCTATCCATGGAGGATATACAGTCCTTCCGGCAATGGGGCAGTAAAACGCCGGGACATCCTGAGTACGGACATACTCCCGGAGTGGATGCCACCACAGGCCCGCTAGGCCAAGGTATTGCGATGGCGGTGGGTATGGCGGCTGCGGAAGCGCATATGGCGACTATATATAACAAACCTGGCTACAATCTGCTGGATCATTACACATTTGCTATTTGTGGTGACGGTGACCTCATGGAAGGAGTCTCTTCCGAAGCGTCTTCATGGGCCGGACATGTGCAACTGGGCAAGCTGATCGTGCTGTACGATTCCAATGATATCTCCCTGGATGGGGAACTGAGTCTCAGCTTCTCGGAGAATGTCCGGCAGCGCTTTGAGGCCTTCGGCTGGCATACCCTGCTGGTGGAGGACGGGAATCAGCTGTCTGCCATTGCCGCAGCGATTGAAGAGGGAAAGCGAGATGCTCGTCCGACATTGATTGAGGTCAAGACCGTGATCGGCTACGGCAGTCCCAACAAGCAAGGAAAGGGAGGCCACGGCGGACCTCATGGCTCGCCGCTTGGGCAGGAAGAAACGCGCTTGACCAAGCAAGCCTATGGCTGGCACAATGAGGAGGATTTCCACGTTCCTGCGGAGGTTCGTCAATTCTTCGCGGAGGTGAAGCGGCGCGGAGTGGCCGCAAATCAGGAATGGGACGGCAGCTTCGCCCTGTATGAAGCAGAGTTCCCGGAGCTGGCACAGAAGTTCAGACAAGCCATATCCGGGCAGCTTCCGGAGGGCTGGGACCAGCACCTGCCGGAGTATACGGAGCCTAATATGTCCCTGTCCACCCGGGTTGCCTCAGGTAAGGCCCTGAACGCGCTCAGCCCGGTTGTGCCGTGGCTGTTGGGAGGCTCGGCGGATCTGGAGAGCTCCACCATGACGCACCTGCATGCTGAATCAGTGTATCGTCCCGGTAATTATGCTGGCCGGAATATCTATTTCGGCATCAGGGAATTCGGCATGGGCGCCATCATGAACGGAATGGCTTTGCATGGCGGGGTGAAGGTATTTGGCGGGACATTCTTTGTGTTCACGGATTACCTGCGTCCGGCGATTCGCCTTGCGGCATTAATGAAGCTGCCGGTGGTATACGTGCTGACGCATGACAGCATAGCCGTCGGAGAGGACGGTCCGACCCATGAACCGATTGAGCAGCTGGCTTCCCTGCGGATTATTCCAGGGCTTACGGTCATTCGCCCTGCCGATGCCCATGAGACCTCGGCAGCGTGGGCTTACGCCATGGAGCACAACGAAGGCCCCGTCGCTCTGGTGCTGACCCGGCAAAACCTACCCTTGACCGTGCCTGATCTAGAGAAGGCCCGAACAGGTATCGGGCGCGGAGGCTATGTAGTGGCAGAAGCACAGGACGGCTGTCCCGTGGCACAATTGCTGGCTACAGGCTCCGAGGTGCAACTGGCGGTACGGGCTCAGGCTGCCCTGGCAGCAGACGGTATTCATGTGCGCGTCATCAGCCTGCCGAGCTGGGAGCTGTTCACGCAGCAGGAGCAGGCTTATCAGGATTCCGTCATCCTTCCTGATGTGGAGGCGCGAATTGCATTGGAAATGGCGTCTTCCTTCGGCTGGGAACGCTATACGGGAGATCGTGGCACCATGCTGGGCATTGACCGCTTTGGCGCGTCGGCCCCGGGTGACCGACTGATTCAGGAGTATGGCTTTACGGTGGACAATGTAGTGTCGCACGTGAAGAAGGCAATTGAAATAGTAGGGCTCGATAGGCTATAGTGATGCAGCCTGTTATGAGTTCTTAAACAGCATGAGTTTAATGTGGATTGGAAGCACCCATTCGCCCTGAGACTTTTGTATATTGCTCCTGCAACACTCAATATAAGAGTGAGGATTTCACCTAAGCCACCTCTACACAGGTGGCTTATTTTACCGTTTACTATAACCCAACAAGCGTACTCCGCCATATATGTAGCTCACTCAGGATGAGCGCCGCAAGACTGTTCTGTTGCCGGTTTAGCTCACGCTCAGAAACACGCGGATAATGACAGCCATAAGAAGGATGGGCGCAGTGGGATCAACAGGATATGTTCCAACCTGTAGGGGATACCCTCGCCATTTCGCATATAAGCAGAGTAGTTCTCATTTGAGTTTAGAAGGAGTGCAATTCATCTCCACACCGTAAAGGACCAGGTCACTCCAAGCTGCAAGCCGTGCTGAAAACGAGCGAACAGCAACTTGTTACAGTGCTGCGTATTATTTCATATTGTTTGGAAGGATACAGAAGGCAGCGAACTGGTGCGAACCTCAAGCTCACATGAAATCCCTGGGACATTCGCACCTCAGATTTTGTCGAAAATATGTCGAATGTGAACATGTTGTGAACGAATGATGCTCCAAACTTATTAATTCTGATGTCATTTGGTCCAAAATGCGCTAAGATGGGCTTAACTTAAGCTCATTTTACCCATTTTTCGCTGTCGCACTCTACATGAGTGCGTGGATTGAAATTTTGGCTGCTGGTGCTTCTGCATCCGTCACGGCGTCGCACTCTACATGAGTGCGTGGATTGAAATAGCGCATGAACCTTTTTTTGCGACGCAAGCGGAAGCCGCGGTCGCACTCTACATGAGTGCGTGGATTGAAATGATCCAGAGCCAGATATACAGGTAGGGGATCGGGTACGTCGCACTCTACATGAGTGCGTGGATTGAAATCATTATCCCATCGACTCTATGGACAACCTCTACTGTCGCACTCTACATGAGTGCGTGGATTGAAATATCTAAATAAACAATTTCATTATCGATTTTTTTTGTCGCACTCTACATGAGTGCGTGGATTGAAATAAGTTCTTGATCATGCTCCGGCGCCGTGTACGTGGTCGCACTCTACATGAGTGCGTGGATTGAAATTTCTAGGATCCAAACATATAGTCCACTTTTTCAGTCGCACTCTACATGAGTGCGTGGATTGAAATGTCATCGGCTCGCTGTTCTGTTTTCGTTGTTGGTCATGTGTCCTGCAATGATCTTTTCGACGACGAGTACCTTTTTCAATTCTTGTTTACTCTCATGTGATTGTCTCCTGTCCCATAGTGACATTATCACAGAAAAACAACTACTTACATAAACACCCTCTTGAAATAGCTGCAAGTTTCATCTATAATGCTGTAGCATATAGTAATACTCAAGGCATTGACCAAAGACATGATTTCCTTGAAGGGCCGTTCAGAGAGAAAAGACGAGGCTGAGAGCTTTTCCGGCAACCGCATGTGAAGTTACCCCTTTGTAGCCGTAACGTTGAACATGTAGCTGTGCAATGTGACAGTGACATCAGTAAGCGCCTACCGATTTATCCCCGTTAACGGATACCAATGGAGGGTCACGCATGTCGTGCATGAGCATGTTTTAATGAACATGAATGTACACACAGGAGCGGGCCGAACTAGGGTGGAACCACGAGCTGAACGCACTCGTCCCTTGAGGGAGAGAGGCGTTTTTTTGCGTTCAATTTTGATATATAGCATGCAACCTACAATTTGAATGGAGGCTTTAATCGTGAGTATTCAAGTGAAATTGCCGGATGGAGCCGTACGCGAGTACGAGCAGGGCGTAACGATCGCCGACGTGGCGGGTTCGATCAGCTCCGGGCTGAAAAAGAACGCAGTCGCAGGTAAAGTGAATGGGAAGGCTGTGGATCTGAACACCGTTTTGGATCAGGACAGTGACCTTGAAATTATTACGCTGGACAGTGCGGACGGTCTGGAAATTTATCGTCACAGCACAGCGCATTTGCTGGCACAAGCCCTCAAACGCATTTATGGCGAGAAAAACGTGAAGCTGGGTATTGGTCCGGTCATTGACAGCGGCTTCTACTATGACATTGATATTGAAAACCCGTTGTCCGTTGACGATCTGGCAAAGATCGAGAAGGAAATGGCGAAGATTACACAGGAAAATCTGCTGATTACACGTCGTGTCGTTAGCCGTGAGGAAGCAACTCGTATTTTCGGAGAGCTGGAAGATCCGTTGAAGCTGGAACTGATTCGCGATTTGCCAGAGGATGCAGAAATCACGATCTACGATCAGGGAGAATTTTTTGACCTGTGTCGCGGGCCGCATTTGCCATCTACAGGCCGCATTAAAGCTTTTAAACTGCTGAGTGTAGCAGGTGCATACTGGAGAGGCGATTCCAACAACAAGATGCTGCAACGTATCTACGGAACTGCATTCCCGAAAAAAGCACAGCTAGATGAGCATCTGTACTTGCTGGAAGAAGCGAAAAAACGCGACCATCGCAAGCTGGGTAAAGAGCTGGAGCTGTTCATGTTCTCCGAAGAAGCACCGGGCATGCCGTTCTACCTGCCTAAAGGTATGGTTGTCCGTACTGCGCTTGAGGATTACTCCCGTGAAATTCAACGCCTGCATGGCTATGAGGAAGTACGCACACCGCTGATGATGAACAACCGTCTGTGGGAACAATCAGGACACTATGAGCATTACAAGGAAAACATGTACTTCTCCGAAGTCGATGAAACTACATTTGCTCTGAAACCGATGAACTGCCCGGGGCATATGCTCGTGTTTAAAAATGAGCTTCATTCTTACCGCGATCTGCCGATTCGTATATCCGAATTTGGACAAGTGCATCGCCATGAGCTGTCCGGTGCGTTGAACGGTATGATGCGTGTTCGTACATTCTGTCAGGATGATGCGCACATTTTCGTTACTCCGGGTCAGATTGAGCAAGAGATTACAGATGTAATCAAGCTGATTAACGAAATGTATAGTGTGTTTGGCTTTGATTTTACAGTGGAGCTGTCCACACGTCCGGATGACTTTATGGGCGAGCCAGCGCTGTGGGATCAAGCGGAACAAGCTCTGCAAAACGTGCTGGATCATCTCGGCATCAGCTACCGTATTAATGCGGGAGATGGAGCGTTTTACGGTCCGAAAATTGACTTCCACATTCTCGATGCGCTCAAACGCAGCTGGCAGTGCGGAACGATCCAATTAGACTTCCAAATGCCTGAGAAGTTTGACCTTACTTATGTGGGCGAGGACAACCAGAAGCACCGTCCAGTCGTCATTCACCGTGCCATCTACGGTTCGATTGACCGCTTCATGGGCATCCTGACTGAGCATTTTACAGGTGCATTCCCATTGTGGCTGGCCCCTGTACATGCGAAGCTGCTGCCTGTATCCGAGAACTATATCGAGACTGCCAATGAGATACAGGATGCATTGCTGAAAGCGGGCCTGCGCGTCGAAGTGGATACTCGTAATGAGAAGCTTGGTTATAAAATCCGCGAGGCGCAATTGGAGAAGGTTCCATATATGTTCGTTATCGGGGAAAATGAAAAAACATCCGGTACTGTAGCGGTTCGTAAACGCGGCGAAGGCGATCTGGGATCACTCAGCATTGCGGACATCGTTGAGAAAATCAGCACAGAGATTCGCGAGAAGCAGTAAGCTCTGAATAAAAGAAATAGAGCAAGACAAAAAAATATAGAGCAAAAGAGCGCTCAAGCCACGATAAAAGTGGTTTTGAGCGCTCTTAATTTAATAATCAGGATTTTGTAAAATCCTCATAATGCATAATTAGCAATGCTGAAGCTGAATCGAGGCTGTTGACGCCTCAGCCCAATGTTCAAGGATCATATATACCAATGTCTAGCAGGTCTGTGGCCGGGATTCGATGTGATCCGTGGCGAGGGAGAGTGTCTTCGAAGAGGATTCCGCAGCAGTTGGCTGCTCGGGGGATTCTTCTTGCTCCTGTTCCTCGCTGAGCGACAAGATTTCGCCGCGTAGTTTTAGCATTTTCTGATCCAGTTCATAGGTTGCACGCGCAGCCTCGGATAATCCGTTAACGACATGCTCAGGCACTTTCTTATCGAACTTATAGTACAAAATATGCTCCATGCTGGCCCAGAAATCCATAGCCAGTGTGCGGAGCTGAATTTCAACCTTGATCCAGCGCGTACCTTCAAACAGAATCAGGGGAACTTCTACAATCACATGAAGGCTCTGATAGCCGTTGGGCTTGGGTTGCTCAATATAGTCCTTGACCTCCAGAATACGGATGTCTTCCCGTGTACGCAGATGATCCATCAGGCGGTAAATATCTTTAACAAAAGCACACACGACCCGCATTCCCGCGATATCATGAATTTCACGCAATATATTGTCCAGGGTGACCTCATACCCTTTGCGCCGAACCTTTTCCACAATGCTGTGAGGCTCTTTGATTCGGGTCTTGATATGCTCAATCGGGCTAAAGCCGTCCAACAGTTTCCATTCCGTCTGAATCAGCTTAATTTTGTTCTTTAATTCCTCCAGAGCCAACTGATAAAGGACAGGGATTTTTCTCCATTCCTCCAGTTGCTTGGCGTTAACTCCGTTCTGCTCCAGCTGTAGCTGAAATTCCTGTAAGGGCAAAGGGACAGCATTCAAGTGCTTCCAATCCGGTTCATTCACAGGCCATTCTCCTAATTGAGGCTTACGATGTCCTCGATCTATTTCGTAAATATGCACTACCGTATATATTGTACACTATGTCAAAACCTACAGGCAAAGGAGAAGAGGCTGCGGGAAGAAAAAAAGGATAACAATTCATATTGTAAAACCGAGTAAACCGATGTATAATTACCGAAATGTTGATTCGAAGCATTTTAAAAAAATTACATGAAGCTCTGTTAGTCACTCTATTCAATATAAATTACAGAAAAAGAGGTCGGGACAAATGGCAAAAGTAGAAAGCTTTCAATTAGATCACACGATTGTAAAAGCCCCTTATGTAAGAGCAGCCGGTGTAGAGCATGACGAAAAAGGAAGTACAGTCCAAAAGTATGACTTGAGATTTTTACAGCCGAATGAAGATGCAATTCCAACAGCCGCTGTACATACGCTGGAACACTTGTTGGCGACGTATTTGAGAGATGAAATTAAAGGGATTATTGATATTTCTCCGATGGGATGCAGAACCGGGTTCTATTTAATTCTTTGGAACGAGCATGAGCCTGAAGAAATTGCAGTCGCTTTGGAAAAAACCTTGAAAAGAATTCTGGAAACCACGGAGGTTCCGGCTGTTACGTCTTTGGAATGTGGGAACTACAAGGACCACTCTCTTTTCTCGGCGCAGGAATATGTAAAAATTGTATTGGAAGCTGGCATTAGCCGGGATCCTTTTGAAAGAGTTTTTTAAAATCTATGATTTCGATCGACTTATCTCATCAGACAGCGGTAGTGACAGGCGGCAAGTCAGGTATAGGCAAGGGAATTGTGGAACTGTTCATTCAAAGCGGGGCCAAAGTGATTTCTGCTGATATTTCTTATGAAGAGCCGTATCGAGTGGTCAATCCGCAGTTGGTTGAAACTCATTTGGACATTTCCAAGCCGGACGATATTGAGAGATGGTGCAATGTACTGTTCAGTGAAACGGGAGTCCCTGACATATTGGTAAACTGTGCGGGCACTTCCACGATGGACTATGTCATTGATAGCGAGTTAGCAGACTGGGAGAAGGTATTTTCTATTAATTCAACCGGATTATATGTGACGTCCAAACGGTTTGCCAAAGAAATGGTGAACGCTCATAAGCCGGGACGAATTATTCAAATCGCTTCGCAGGCTGGAAAAAATGGATATCGGGCGATGGGAGGGTATTGCGCCTCCAAACATGCGGTTCTCGGATTAACCAAGGTTATGGCGATTGAGCTTGCGTCCCAAAATATTTTGGTCAATGCGGTGTGTCCCGGCATTGTAGAAACGCCGATGAAGCATCGGGAACGGATTGAGGGGGGCGTCATTCGTGGAATGACCGCTCAAGAAATATATGAGGAAGATTGTTCTCAGGTACCTCTGGGAAGAACGGCTGAGGTGGAGGACGTCGCCAATGTGGTGCTGTTTTTGGCAAGTCCGCTCTCTGCATACATGACAGGACAAGCGATTAATGTTACAGGCGGAATGACGATGCACTAGCAAGATCTGGGGGGAAGTAGAGATGAAGAAATCATTAATTTTACTATTAGGAATCAGTTTATTATTAGTAGCTGCAGGATGTGGCAATAAAAGCTCTGACAGTAGTGGCGCCAGCTCCACTTCCGGTTCGGAAACACAGAAATTAGTCATCGGCTCCATGGGTTCTGACGCACAGATCTGGAAGCATATTGCCCAATCTCAAGCAGCCAAGGATGCCAAGCTGGACATTCAAGTGAAGGAAATTAACGGCGGGATCGAAACGAACAATGCCACCAAGGAAGGCGAAGTGGATGTGAATGCATTCCAGTCGTGGGCATATCTCGTTACCTACAACAAGGAAAGTAAGGCGGATTTGAAGGCTATTGCCACAACCTATCTGGAGCCGATGGGCATCTACTCACAAAAATTCAAAAGCATTGATGAAGTGACGGACGGGGCTTTGGTGGCTTTGGCAGATAATCCGGCCAATACGGCAAGAGGCTTGAAGCTGTTGGAGGCGTCCGGCCTAATTAAGCTGAAAGCAGATTTTGATGATGCTTTAGGCACGGTCAATGATATCACCAGCAATCCTAAAAACCTGAAATTTGAGCTGATCGACGATAAAACAGGTCCTCGTGTGATTCAGGATGTGGGATTGGTTTTGATCGGGAATACGATTGCTTTAGAAGGTGGCCTGAATGTACTTAAAGATTCTTTGTTCCACGAAGAGATCAGTCAGGCGACCAAAAATAATATTAATGTCCTGGTCACTTCATCCGATAAGGCGAATGACAAAGGACTTCAAAAGTTGGCAGATCTGTATCATAGCGAGGATACCCAAAAATACATTAAAGATGAATTTGGCGGCACCAAGGTAGAGGTTAAAGAGCCTGTTTCTTATTTGGAAGGAAAGTAATACTCGGAAGTAGCTGTCGTTAAAATCATAGTTGAGCGGTAGAGGAATGACAGGATGCTCCCGATTTCCTCTATTTGCCCAATTTATTGATTATAAACCCAAAAACACAATGTACCCAATATACAAACAAGCGACAAAGGATAGAGCAGCCACTTGCTAACTCTACCTTTAAAAACGATTACCAAACAAACAGTACATATCCACGCGATTATCAATTGCCAGAAACCCAATGAATCAACACCTCCCCATGACAGCATACTTCGACAAAGTGAAATGTATATCCTTCCACTTGTTTTTTCATATGGAGCAAGAACTGCATGAGATCCAAAGATTCTGCAAGGATTATATAAAAAAGGCCAGCACATTGGCCGACCTGATCACCGAAGCCCGAAAGCTGTGGTGCTGTTCCTTACCACTAAGGTCAAAATATTTGTGAACCATTTCACTTTGGTTTAAATTAACTTTCGCTCCACCCTCAGTAATGAGAAAAACTTTCTCTGTCTCAGAGAGTTTTTTAATTTCTTTTTCGGTATAATCCATTTCGCTTAAGATCTCGTATTGTTGTTTCTCCGTCAAAGATTTTGCATTCTCAATTGGCTCAACACGACCATCAGAAAATTTTTTAACCGTTAGATTGCTGTCAATTTTCAGTGGAGTATAGTCCATTACTGCAATTTCTGCCGCACTAGCCGCGCTAACTGAGCCTTGAGATAATGCAAGGAGTCCAACTACCACAAGCGAGAGTAAACCTGTCTTATGTTTCATTTTATACCTTAAAAATGGAATTATTTGTAAATATATTCTCGATATTATCATATATATAGTATAATGATCAATTATTGGAGGTGATGATATTTTTGGTCAAAAAATAAAATAATTAAAGTCACTTTAAGAATTGTATTTATTTTGCTAATATTAGGCTGGATTTATTATTATTCAGGATCTCATCCAAGTGAAATGGCTAAATTAGTTGAAATTCATGATGATTACTTAGTAATACAGAGTGATCCGGCTAACGGAGGTGAGATTAAAAAATTATATATCACTTCAAAATCCGTTATCCCTCCTCTTGTTGTGGGGAAAGAATATTATTTCGTGTCTGACCAAAGGTATTTTCAACGTCCATATATCCGTTTTGTAGAAGACTAAACATGAAGGTTCGCTTTGTTGTCCTTTCACAAAAGCATATTTCTGTTTCCACTCTCTTAAAGTACTTATGGAAATGGTATAAATAGAAATGACAGATATATAATGAACAATAAGCACCATCATAACCATGTAACTAGTGGTTTTGATGGTGCTTTTATACTTTTTCAGGGAAAGAATGATTTAGTTTATGCCTATCTGGCCGGGATGCTGCGTGTCTCCTCTGTCATCGGGGATGAGCAGAGCGGGCATACCGGCGGCGTGCCTGCTCCAGCCGAAGCCGTTCGGCGGGCGCCTGACGTATCGCGCCGCATCCACGCCTTGCAGGCGTCGTCGGTGCATTTCCACACGGGCACGCTGATGCGTGGCTCCTCCCGTGTACTTGCCACCGACGAGGCCGTCCGCGCTGACCCGCTGCCCGGTCCGGGCCTGCTGCTCACGCGGGTAGCCGTGCCGGACGCGTGAGCTCCGCTGCTGGCGCGGCCACCTTGCCCGGAAGTCCCCTTCGGCTGGCCGAAGCTGGTGCGCCGCGTTTCCGGCTTGGAAGCCTCAGGGGGTGTGACCCCGTAGGCTTCCAACAGGAAGCGCGACACGGCGGCAGGCTTGCCGTGGTTGGAGGCGGGGGAGGTGATGTACAGCAGCTCCTTCGCCCGGGTGACGGCCACGTAGGCGAGGCGGCGCTCTTCCTCCAGCGCCGCGTCGTTATCTACGGCCGCTGCGGGGGCTGCGCCTGCCCGCCGATCCTCTGGCAGCTCGCTGTGCAACGCGGAGCTGTGCGGCAGGATGCCTTCGCTGGCGCCGATCCAGTAGACGCAAGGGAACTCCAGTCCCTTGGCCCGGTGGATCGTCATAAGGCGGACAGCATCGCTGTCTTCCTCTCTGCGCAGCGATTCCATCTGACGGTGGCGCTCAGAAAGCTCGTCCGCAAAGCTGACGAACGTCTCCACCGTGTCAAAACGCTTCGCCGCCGTTTCCAGCTCCTCCAGACTTTCCTGCATCGTTTCCTTATAATGAGTCCACGCGCCCGTATCGCCGCTTTCCAAATATTTATCGTAGAAAACGCGCCGCATTTCCTGAATGGCATAGGTCGGCTTCATCGTGGTGAGGCTGCGAATCAGCCGAATACGCTCCTTCACCTGTTCACGCTGAAAGTCGCGCAGCCGATCCCAGCGGCTGAGATGGATTAACGGATATTTTTTAGCCTGCTGCTTTTCCTCGCGCATAATCCATTCCATCCCCGCTTCACGGGAAACATACAGCGGCCCAAGGGTACTTGGAATGGATTCCATCCGCCGGGGGTTCAGCGACAGACGAAGGTGATCCATCAAGGGACGAATCAGGGATTGGTCATAAAATACCGCCCCGGCCCCATACTGAATAAACGGTACATCCCGCATGATTAATTGCTCAAAAATAGAACGGCTTCCGCTGGCTGTCCGGTGCAAAATCGCGATATCCCGGTAGCGAAGCCGACCTTCCTCTACCTGTCCGAGCAGATGTGTAACAATATGCGCCGCTTCTTCCTCCGGCCCGGATGGCGTGGCAAACTGTGGGGGCAGGCCCTCACGTCCGGCAGCCGACAGGCGTTTGGAGCGTCGGTGGACGTTTTTGGCGACAATGTTGGAGCCCAGCCCCAAAATCCGTGCATCGCTGCGGTAATTAATATCAAGGGTAATGACCTTCGCATCCTTGTAGACCTTGTCGAACTCCAGAATGGATTCCTGACGTGCCCCGTTAAAGGTGTAGATCGTCTGGTCATCATCACCGACGACCATCAGATTGCGGTGACGGGCAGCCAATCGCTGCACCATTTCATATTGCAGGGCATTCGTATCCTGAAACTCATCGACCATGATGTGGGAAAAACGCCGCTGAAGCGGCTGAAGCACATCCGGGTCACGCAGCAGAACGGAGGCACGCAGCAGAATATCGTCAAAATCCATTTTATTACGCTCCTGTTTCCACGCTTCATAAGCGAGCATGGCACGCTTGGCATCCGATTCCTCGCGTACAGTTTCCGGCAGCTCGTCCGCGCTGTGGCCTTCCGCCTTCCAGGCGGAAAGGGCGGACAGCAGGCTTTCAGGCTGGAAGGCCTCGCTAAGCCCGAGCTGGCGCAGCATCATTTTCATGACGGTGTGCTGCGCCTGCGTTTCGCCGAATACTTCATCCTGCACACCGCGATGCCGCAGCATCGCCAAAGCGAACGAGTGGAAGGTACGCGCTTGGACGGCACGTGCGGCAGCCGGGCGCACACCGGGCAATCCTGCGATGCGCAGCTTCATTTCGGCAGCCGCCTTGCTGGTGAAGGTCACCAGCAGGATGGACGATGCAGGAACATCCCGCAGCGCCATCAGGTAGCCTGCGCGGGCGGCCAGTACTGTGGTTTTGCCGCAGCCTGCCCCGGCTAGTGTCAGCAAGGGGCCTTTACCATGACGGACGGCCTGGATTTGCGGGCGATTCAAGTGAATACCCGCGTTCTCCAAAGCGCGAAAATAAGCCGAGTCGCGGTCACTGTCAGATACTAGCGTTGTGCTGGTATCCATAGAAGCACGGCGGGCCTGCGGGCTTGACACTGAATAAGGAACCCCGATAGGACGGGGGTAAAAAGCAGGATTTGGGTCCATGATCCTGAAACCCCTTTCGATTATAAAATCTTCCATTTTCACAAATGGGGGTAGTTTTTGGTATGATAGAGTTCTAGTCAGCATAAGCTGCTCTTGAGAACAAGACGATGGACTGAAATATATGCTGAAATGCTTGCATCCTTTCAAAAGGCGATATGACCGCATTCCATTATACAGGAGTTCGAGGTTTGCCAACAGAAAAAAACTTGGGATATATGCACGGTACGGGGAAATCCGGCTGGATATAGGGAGGAAATCAATATGAAGCTGATTCAACGTATAAAGGAAGGCGCGAATCGCGCTACAGAAAAGGCACAGCATGCTGTCGAGATTAGTAAAATAAATTCACAAATTACAGCGATTCAGCAGGAAATGGATGTTCATTTTTTGCGAATGGGTCAAATTTTTTATGAAGGCTACCGGGCATCCGATATGTCGGTGGCAGAAAAGGAAATGACACAGCTATCTACCGCTTGTGATGAGCTACAGGATGAAATTGACGAGCTGCGCGGCAGAATTGCAGAGCTGAAAAACGCTCATTTATGCACCTGTGGAGCTGTTGTGCCGCTGGATGCGAACTTTTGTCCGAAATGTGGGCGCAAGCTGAATGAGGGACAGGCTGCTTCCAAGCAAGTGGCTGCTGTGCGTGAAGAGGCGCCAACGGGCGTATATTCGTTTGATCTGCGCAAGCATGAGGAACCAGCCAAGGGTGCTGAGCCTGCCCACAATAATTACGAGGAACATGAGCCGTATGATCGGCATGAACCGGAGCAGCATAAGCTGCATGAAATGCACGAACCATCCAGCTTGGAGCGCAACTATACGGTGTCCGATTTTACACCGGAAGAAAAAGCGGCCTTCGATGAAGAGTGGGAGCGTCGTCGTCAGGAAGAGCTGGAGCAAGAGCATCGCCGTCTGGAGGAGCTGGAACGTGAACGGGAGCGCCAGGAGGAGCTGGACGAGCGTATTCGATACTGGAAGGCCAACAACTCCGAGGCAGAGAAGCCGGCAACTCCGGCTGCACAGGTACGCGAGAATGTGAAATGCCAAATTTGCACAGCCGAGCTGCCCAAAGGCTCCAAGTGGTGCCCGCGTTGCGGAGCTGAACAGATTTGACGCAGCCGAACAGGCTGCTGCAGGATATGAACAGAACGCCGGGCAGCATAGGGGGAACAGAACATATGGAGCGTTTGCTGCATCATCTGCGTAATCTGGGATTTACGGAAATGGAAGCCAAGGTTATGGTCGAGCTATCGAGGCAAAATGCGGCCTCCGGCTATGAAGTCGCCAAGCGTCTGGGTGCATCACGCTCCAACGTATACGCGGCTTTGCAGCGTCTGGCCGGGCAAGGGTATCTCAGGGCGAGTGCGGGAGAACCTGTGCGTTACAGCATGCTGCCATCGGGTGAGCTGACTCGGATGATTGAAGGACAGTTGCAGGAGTCCCTGCGTGCAGTCGAGAAGGAAATGCCGAGAGCAGAGCCAGACAAGCCAACCTTTTATAACGTGGAAGGCGACCGGAATGTACTGGAAAGCCTGACCCGTGAGCTGGAACGGGCGGAGCATGAGATTGTGCTGGATTTGTGGCGTGAGGAAGCTGAACTGCTGCGGACAGAGCTGGAAAAAGCCGAAAAACGGGGTGTACGGCTGCTATGGTCCTGCGATAACGGTGAAAGTGTGCTTGGACCGTGGCTGCCGCGGGCGTCTGGCAAAAACGGACAGGAGCCGTCGGGACGCAAATTTTCTTTTGTCATTGATCGGCGCTGGTGCCTGCTGGGCATGCGGGGAGAGAATTGCCCGACACAGGCGCTCATTACCGAGCACCCGGTGATGACAGGGCTGCTGCTGAATCATTTTGCCCAGGATCTGATTCTGTATGAGCTGGAGCATGACATGGGCAGCGAGCTGTCAACCCGGTATGGCTGGCGGTATGAGGGCATTATCGGTAAATATATGTCGGCCGGAGAATAAAATAAGTTTTATAGAACAGGAAGTTTCATCAGAGCCTGGCATATAGATGTAATGTATCCGGCCTTATGAGGAACGAATTGATCCGATGTAATCAGGCGGCGATGCTGTTCGGGGTTCGGCCCCGAGGATATGCCATTGGCTTCGAGAAAAGGAATACGTCCTTCAAAGAGGGCCAGTGCTTGTTCGAGGTCTGCTTCGTACAGCCCGGCCACTTCTTCTTGCTGGAGTCGATAGTCCTCCAATGGCTGGTTCGACAGCAATCCAAACACCGAGCTGATCTCGCGGTCCCAAAAAGATATGCCCTGTGCCGTTCCTTTGCTCTCATATCGAACGGTCATCAGCGGTGTCAATGAGGTAAAAGGAACGTGAATGCCGAGTTCTTCCTCCAGCTCACGCACTGCCTGAGATACATCTTCACCTGCCGTTAAATGGCCTGCTGCCGTAATATCGTAGTAGCCGGGGAAGGTGTCCTTCGTATCCTGGCGCTGTTGAAAGAGCAAGCGGCGGCCTGTTGAGGTGTCTCGTGCCAGCCAGCAGTGAAAGGTATGGTGCCAGTACCCCTTGGCGTGTGCGTCTTGGCGGGAAGCTGTGCCAAGGGGCTTATCTTCATCGTCATAGATGTCCAGAAGCTCGCTAGTCATCGTGGTTCCTCCTAAAGTATAAGCAGATGTAAAAGGTCTATTTTACAGTATAACGTGTTTTTCGTCCTGACGATATGAAGGCGGCTATGGAATGTGGAGTGGGGTTTGGGGTATGCTGGGAACATGGAGATTTACGCCATAAAATAGGTATACGATCGAAAGGAGCGATTTTACATGGAATGTATCGTACATTTTCGGGTCATGCATCCGGAAGAACCTAAGGAGCTGCGCGGACTGATTATGCTGGAAAGCGGAGGCAAGCCGGGTATCGAACAAATCACGGATATGTTCAAAAATATGGGTTATGATGTCCGTCCGGACAACCCGGAGGAACTGATTTTCAAGCCAGTCGATGCCAGAGCGAATTATACATATATCCGGGTTATTGAGCTGGATACGGGTGAGGAAGTCTATCAGGAAGACCGGGATTTACGTGCGATCCTGGAAACCTTGCTGAATAAGCGTTAAGGGATCAAGCTATCCTGTTGTCATTTCATAGGAACGGAGAAAAGAAATATGAGATTGTATATCATTCGGCACGCAGATCCTGATTATCCGAACAATACCATAACTCCGGAAGGGCATTTGGAGGCTCAGGCACTGGCCAAACGGCTTTCCAGTCACGGACTGGACCGTATTTATGCTTCTCCTATGGGGCGTGCGCTGGATACGATGCGATACACCGCCGATTCTCTCGGTATGACTCATGAAGTGGAGCACTGGACGCAGGAGTTGGGCTTGAAGCTGGAGGAAACTCCTTATGGTCGTCTCTCTCATTGGGATTTACCCGGTGAAGTGATCCGCTCTGAGGTGCCTCTGCCGACTCATGACTCCTGGAAGGAGATTTCCTATTATCAGGGAACGCAAAGTCCTGAAACGTTCGAGCAGCTAAAGCTTCATTCCGATGAATTCTTGAAGCGCCAAGGCTTTGAGCGGGTTGGGGGGAAATATCGAATTCTGAAGCATACCGAAGACCGGGTGGCCGTATTTTGCCATGGCGGCTTCGGGCTGACCTGGCTTGCCCATCTGCTGGAGCTGCCACTGGCCCTGGTCTGGTCCGGTTTCTGGATGCCGCCTAGCTCCGTAACCACGATCTTGTTTGATGAGCGTTCCAAGGAGTGGGCGACTCCGCGTTGCATCGGCTTCGGTGATGTCTCCCATCTATACGCAGAGGGCTTGCCCGTCAGGCCCCGTGGCATTATCACCAATTTTAGCTGATCAAGCCTTCGATACTATAATCAAAGCGGCTTAGACGTTTCATCGTCTAAGCCGCTTTTTGTAGTTATATGAGTGGTTCTTGACCGACGTCTCCCGGCTGAAACCAGTTAGTGTGCTTCTACGTAACCTTCCAGCTTGGAGGTGCAATGTGCGCAGCGGGTTGCAGCCTTGGGAATTTCCGACAGGCAGTGTGGGCACTCCTTGGTCGTTTTTTCTTGAGGAGGTTTTTCTTCCTCTTTACGCTTCAGCATGTTGATCCCTTTGACCAGCAGGAACACGCAGAAGGCCACGATCATAAAGTCAAGCAGAACGTTAATAAACTGACCGTAGGCAAGAACGGCGATCCCTGCATCTTTGGCCTGTGCCAGAGTCATGCGTGTTCCATCAGCATTCAAAGGCTCGGCAGTTCTTAAAGCAACATATAGGTCTGGAAAATTCATGCCGCCCAGAAGCTTACCAATCGGAGGCATAATAATATCATTTACTACAGAAGTGACAATTTTGCCAAAAGCTCCACCGATGATAACACCAACCGCGAGATCAATCACGTTTCCCCGTACAGCAAATTCCTTAAACTCCTTAATAAAACCTTTTCCGCTCATGTGAGTGCTCACCTTCTTTACATAAAATCATTTATTTATAATACATGCTATGTTAGCTGAGGGCAATTCCAGATTTTTTAATTTCACTTTGTCACAAATCCACAGGTTCATTTGTCTTCTAAGTGTAAACCAATGATGGAGGCGATGTATCGTGAGTTTAAGATTCAATCACAGAGCAGTAAGTCCAAGTACGTTTAAGGTAATGATGGAGATGGAAAAATATATTTCCGGACGTTTTATAGACAAGGTGCTGTACGAGCTGCTGAAAATCAGAGTATCCCAGATTAACGGGTGTTCTTATTGTTTGGACATGCATGCCAAGGATCTACTGAAACTGGGGGACTATGGTGATCACATTTTGCAGTTGGCCCTATGGCGGGAAGTTCCTTTGTTCACGGAAAAAGAACGTGCTATGCTTGAATTAGCTGAAGCGGTTGCCCGCATTTCTGAACAAGGGGTACCTACGGATTTGTATAATCGGGTCAGAGAACATTTTACCGAGGAAGAATATGTGGACGTAATCATGGCTGTTAACGTCATTAACAGTTGGAACCGGATTGCTATTGCAACGGGAATGTATCCGGGTAGTCTTTAATCGAACAGGGGGCCATACTTTGACTGGCAAGGAACACGGAATTGAACAAGAATCGGCGGATTTAAGTCTGGAGGAGCTATATCAAAGATATCGTAAATATTCTTTTGCCATTGCTTATCGAATGCTTGGGACAGTGACGGATGCCGAGGATGTAGTTCAAGACTGCTTTGTCGAGTTGAAGAAAAAGCCCCTGGATGACTTACAGAATCCCAAAGCCTATGTAGCGAAAATGACGATGAATCGGTGTCTGAATCTTCTGAACTCTGCCCGTAAGCAAAGGGAGACGTATGTTGGACAGTGGCTGCCGGAGCCGCTTGGTGAGAGCGCAGATCTTCCAGCGGATTGGTTGGAGCGTAAAGATATGATATCTTACGCTTTTCTGGTTTTGCTGGAGCAGCTCAAGCCGATGGAACGGGCTGTTTTTGTGCTCAGGGAAGCTTTTCAATATGACTATAAAGAGATCGCGGAATTACTGGGAAAAAAAGAGAGTAATTGTCGTCAACTGTTCAGTCGCTCCCGCCGTATTCTTTCTTCCGAGGAGTCTGCCCTTGCCGATTCGGTTAGCAGCAGTACGATGAATCCTTCCAGAATAAAGGTGCTGGAACGTTTTACAGCCGCCTTTCTCGCCTACGATGTTAGCGCTATGCTGGAGCTACTGGCTGAACAGCCCGTATTTGTGGCAGATGGCGGAGGCAACGTGCATACGGTGATGCGACCGATGGTTGTACGCAAAGGCGTTCTCGCTCTGTTAACCTCTCGTCGTGTATTAACCGTATTACGGGAGAGACAGCTGGTCCGCACCGTCATCAATGGTGAGGTACAGCTCGTATTCTTGAAAGAAGGTGCAGTGAGGGAGGTCTTATGCATCAGTCTGGCACCAGACGGGGAGCATATTCAGGATTTTTACTTGATGATCAATCCGGACAAGCTGGGGCATATTCGTGTATGAGCTGAAAAAGGCGACAAGCTACAAAACCTTGATTCCTTCTCAGGATCAAGGTTTTTGCTGTTTTTAAATCTTGGTTAAATATACACATGCTCTCACAACTGCCGGGCTTGATGGAGGGCCAGATCACCCACCCAAGGAAGCTTGAGCCACTTGCCTTGTCCAGCATGAATGATCAGGACGACCCATAAGACGATGCCTGCCAGTGTCAGCAGGGAAGCGAGTAGCGGGCCGAGTAGCGGAATGAGTCCTGCGAGCACATGCCCGATCATAAGGGCTACGAACAGAAAAATGGATTGCAGCGCGTGAAACAGGACGAACCGACTTTTCTTTTCCAGCAACACGAAGGCCAGTGCACCAAGGAATGCGAACAGGTAGCACAGGACAGCCGCTATATTTTCATCCATTCCTGTGGAAGACTTGTAGACTGACATGTAAGGCCAATCCCCCTTTATAAGTTATTCATGCGCAAGCTCCGTACTATACAGGGTATGAGGACAGGAATTAAGGTTATGCCAACCTGCGGCAGAAAAAGTTCAAGCCGAGCATGTGTATAAAAACACGAAAAAGGCCGAACGAATAGGTTTCGCTCAGCCATTTTCAACGTTATCCACAATTTTTGCACATGTTGTACGCAATTTATCCACTGATTCATAATATTTATCCACAAAACAAACAGTTGTTATACACAATTTGTGCACAAGTTGTAGACAACATAGGACATACCCACGCTTTATGCACAGTTTGTGCACAATATATCAACAAGATATACTTATCTGTGGATATTTCATTCAGATACTTTCTTACCCATGTTAACGATCTCCGCGTTGTAAACGACGGCGTGGATGTGTAATTTTACCCTTTTTATCCTCGTCATCCTCTTTGGGGACAAGTCGTTCATCGGTACGTCCGTCATGATGATTGTCAAAGGCGTATTCGGTCATTTTCCACTCGGAATCGCCTAAAACAACATCAGAGGGAAAATGCTGTCCCCGATGTAAATGCTGCTCATGTCCGTCCTCATCGACATAAATACCGTCTACTTCTACCTTCTCACCCGTAAGCGGGAGCAAATCCTTTCCTTTGCGTTCCATGGTATCCCCTCCGTCTGGCTTATTCTTCGTTAATTTGTCCGTATGGAAGGGGTTTTATCCACAAGCTGGTGCAAAATATCCTCGGCAATCCGGTCTGCGGGATGAGGTTTGCGCAGTTGCTCAATCGACTGTTTCATTCCTAGAGCGAGAGAGGGATTGGAGATCAGGTCGACGCAAAGTTGAATTAGCTCTTGCGTATTACGGGCAATGCGAGCAGCTCCTTTTTGCTCCAGATACAGGGCGTTATTCAGCTCCTGACCGGGTACAGGCTTGAACACAAGGATGGGTAATCCAGAGGCGATGCTTTCCGAGAGTGTGATGCCGCCGGGCTTGGTAATGACCATATCGCTTGCACGCATGAGTGCGGGAACATAGTCGATGAATCCAAAGATGCGGATACCGGGATGATCTGCATACAGCGCATCCAACTCAGCTTTTAGCTGCGGATTACGTCCGCAAACGATCAGCAGTCGCAGCTGCGGGAGACGGCTCAATTGCCGACAGATGTCCAATATACCGGACATCACGCCATAGGCACCTGCCATGATAAGCAGTGTTGTAGTTCCCGGATCTGACGGAGGGATTGAGTAATCCTCAACCACATCAGCATCTTCTGGATTAGTATCTTCGGCAAATCTTTTATAAAACGAAGCATGAATCGGAATCCCTGTGGCGACAATCCGTTCGAGAGAGATTCCTCGCTGTGCGGCTTCCTGCTGTATATCCTCGGTTGCCACATAGTAGCGGTCGATATCGGGATGCAGCCAGCGTCCGTGCAGATCAAAATCCGTAACCACGTTCACAATGGGCAGCTTCATCCCCAATTTGCGGCGTAACGCCGGGAGAGCGAGCTGAGGGAACGTATGTATGACAAGGTCAGGCTTCTCCTTTTCCAGAGTGAGCGCAAGCTGGCGCATCCCAAAGGAATGCAGCACACTGCCAAAGGCTGATTTTGCCTGCATTTCACGGGTTATGTTATAGACCCAACCGTAAAGCCCGGGAATGGTTTTGAAGCTTTGCATATAGACAAATTTCGTTAAATCGTTCAACCAGGGATGGGATTCAGCCATCAGGTCGAGTAACTGAACCTCGCAGCGTCCGAGCCTCCGCAAACTGTCCATAATAGCTCGTGCGGCTTGCACATGACCTTCTCCGTAGCTGGCATACAATATTAAAATTTTTGGTGCTGCGGCTTCCATCATGTCTAGCCCCCTATTATTCAATAAGCACATGTAGCTCATTTTCAGGAACGTTCGCATCCATTCTCCTTGTATGTTTATTTATTTTACCCCAAACACATACGCCGCAAAAGCCGATAAATAGGGTATACCCTCCTGTAACAGCCACAGATGGCAACCCGAATATGACGTGTAGCGTAAAATTTGGGTAAATTAGATGTAAAATTTCTGGAAAGCTGAAAGCTGTACCTGAATATGTTATAATGGGGAAGTGATTCAGCCAATAGAAATTCGGTTAATAATAGTGTCAGGTACATGCCTTGCATAAGGCATTCCCGACCTGAGCTGCATTAAGACATACTACTTCACTGCATAAGGACATCAATACTTTTCGGCATTCTCTTCAACGGAGCACTTATTTTCAACGTTTTGGGAGGGAGTAACATGGCAACGAAAGGTCACAATGAAGTTAAGGAAAGTCTGCGGGAAATGACTCGAATTTTCCGGCCTAAGGATCCCAAAAAATTTGTAAAGGAATATGTGCGAAAATACCGGATTACAGGAGGGTATGAGGAAGAGTTGACCATGGTGGTGGAAAACGAACTCGGTCGCATAAATTCTTCAGTATCTTAAAGGGTTCGATGACCCGCAAAACATAGAAATCCGACTTTTATAAACCGTCTATCCACAGAGGAGACGGTTTTTTTGTGTCCGCCCTGCATACAATGGGATAGGTTTAGTGAATTTGTATGCCTAAAGGAGGCGGATTCCAATGGAGGAGATAGCCATACGGACACCAGAGGAAATCGGCTATATGAGGGAGGCCGGACGTATTTTGGCCGATTGCCATCGTGCGTTGGAGAGTCGTATCCTTCCGGGAATGACCACGCTGGAAATTGATGCGTGGGTAGAGCAATTTTTGAGCAAGCGCGGAGCCACGCCTGAGCAAAAAGGCTATAAGGGCTTTCCTTATGCCACCTGTGCTTCGGTCAACGAGGTGGTATGCCACGGATTTCCCTCGGAGCGGGTGCTTCATGACGGGGATATTGTGACCATCGACATCGTCGTCAATAAGGACGGCTGGCTGGCTGACCGGGGCTGGACCTATGCAGTAGGTAACGTCAGTCGCCCGGTAGCGAGGCTGCTACGGCAAACGCATAAGGCACTGGTGCGCGGAATTGAAGTCGCTCGTCCAGGCAGGACGCTGGGGGACATTGGGCACGCAGTGGAAAAAGCCACGGGATGGCGGCGGTACGGCATCGTTAAGCCCTTGATCGGGCACGGTATTGGTCGTCAGATGCACGAGCCGCCAGATGTTTTGCACTATGGTCGTGCCGGAACGGGGGTACCGCTGCGCGAAGGGATGGTGATTACCATCGAGCCGGTATTTACCCTCGGAACGGAGGGGGCTGTATTGTGGGAGGATGATGGCTGGACCATCACCTCGGCGGACGGCAGTTGGGGCGCACAATATGAGCACACGATTGCGATCACGAAGAACGGCCCGTACATTTTGACCGCATAAAGATCGGTACAGCCATAGGGAGCCCCATTTGACCTGGCAAGTGCATGGGCTCTCTTGGCAGGTTTTTTATTTCAGGATGACACGTTCATCGTGTTCAGAGAGATTTTCCGGTAAAGCCACAGATAGATACCTAACTCGACGGGTGAGGAAACGGCCATAACGATTCCTGCCACCTGTCCGTCCAGCCCCGGGAAAAAGGAGATGCATAGAATGAGCGCGAGAATCGCAAAGGAAACGGAGAACAATCTGCCGATGAAAACAGGTTTGGTATTGCCGATCAATATCGACCGTCCTATGAAATATTCTACCCATGGATAAAATGCTACATAGATTGAAAGTATGCGAAGCAATCCTCTCGTCTCCACCAGCAGTTCCCCTTCCAGTCCCAACACATCCCGTAAAATAGGGTCACCTGCAAATTCAAAGGACAACAGCAGCAATAATAACGGCGACAGGGTGGACAGAACGCTCAAAAATATCAGAACCTCCCGACGCTTGCTCGTATAGAATTGAATGACGATCTGATGCAGGGAACTGCAAAACCAAACGAACAGATTCAGGATTTGCAGAGCCACGGAGAAGGAGGCTACGGCCAATAATGGATCGGTTGTATTGTTCAGCGCAGCCTGTATGGACGGATTTAGAACAACCAGCACCAGCGCCGAATACAGCAAGGGGAGATAAAAAGGAAGCAGATGGCTTGCACGGTGGATGGTTTGCTCGCCGTTGTTGGGCGGCAGCTTTCTTTTTAAAATGCGGCCTTCCAAAAAGGTAACGACCAGTTCAATAAAGATACCTGCAATAAAGATGGCAGCACCAATTCGCCCGTCATTTGTCCAGCCTGCCCGAATTAGAAACCAGGATGCGATTAGCATCACGACAATACGAATGGACGAGCTGAACGTCATCCAGGCCGTACGGTGCTTGTTAATAATAAGACCCTGATAGATGTTGCGGACGGCTACTAATATGTATAGTAGAGTAAGCACCTGAAACACACTCTTGGTGGGTTCGATCAAGGCCGGAGATACGCCAAATACATATTGAAAGATCAGATTACCAGCAGGTGTAAGACCAATACTCCAGCCGATGACCAGTACAGCCGCCGCTACACACGCACATAAAATACCGATGGAGCGAACGGATTGGCGGTCATATCCGAATTTCGTGGTCATCTGTCGTACGGCGGTTAACGGGGTTTCCAGCAGCAGGCACAGGCTAACTGCCACCGCATAGCTGCTCAATGTGAACGAAGGATGCTCCGAGCGCGCGAGCACAGCATTGACGATGACATGGGTCAGCGCGGCAATCAATGATGAGATGCCAAGCGGAACGTAGAATGAAATGATTTTATTCAAGTCAAATCCTCCAGTAATGAATGATGAGTAAAGGGATTGCCGTTGCATCGAACTTCCGTAAACAATGGTAATTCTTATTATAGATCAAGAATGGGCTCGTCGGTATAATAGAGAGCATAATATTGGAAATGGAAGTGGAGCCAAAATGATGATCAGAGAAGCGACGATATCAGATACGGCAGGTATCGCCAAGGTACATGTGGATTGCTGGAGAACCACCTACAAAAATATCATACCCGCCGAGGTTCTGGAACAACTTTCCTATGAGCAAAGAACAGAGCTGTGGAAATCAAATATATCCAGTGAAGACGATCATCAGGTATATGTGTTTGAAAATGAGAAGGGGGAAATCATCGGATTTGTGAGTGGAGGGCCGGAAAAGTCAGGTGAATATCCCCCATATGAGGGAGAGGTAACTGCTATTTATGTGTTAAAAGAATACCATAGTTTAGGATTGGGAAAGCAATTATTCATGCGTTTTCTTCAACATTTAAGCAGTATGAACATTCACTCTGCCATCGTCTGGGTGTTAGCAGATAATCCGGCTCGGTATTTTTATGAACAACTGGGAGCCAAGCTTGTAGTAGAGCAGCATCTTATAAAAATGGGTGACAAAAACCTGAACATGGTGGCTTACGGGTGGGAAAATAAATAGCGGACTGTGCAAATGGAAAGAAGTCTTTCTCTACATGTAATGTGGAGGAAGACTCCTTTGATGTTAACTGGAGGCGACAGGAATACGGCGAGCAATCTTTTTGAAGCAGATGATGATTACTCGGATAAAATCCGTTTCTGCCCTTCCAAGGCACGAATAGGTGCGATGTTTTGCGTGAATTCCAGCGTTCCCAGATAGCGGTCTTCTGCATCACGGATGGCAAAATAGCGGATATAGACAAATTTATCCTTGATCGGAATCCAAAAATCTTCAGCATCCTTGCGGCCAGCCTTAAAATCCTCCAGCAGCTTCTCGACGACATGCACGCTTTGCGGCGGGTGGCAATTCTGCACGGTACGTCCAATGACAGCCTTCGTACGGGCGAAGACCCGTTCTTTACCATGGGAGAAATAACGAACGACATCGTGCTCGTCTATAAATGTCAGATCGACGGGCAGATGATTCAACAGCAGCTCCAATTGTTGCACAGACACAATCCCCGTCTCGAATCGCACAAAGCCTTGGGGAGTTCCTGATGTTCCTTCCTGTTGCTCATCCATTTCCACAGGCTCCTCTGCCCGCTCAGGTATCCATTCCCGCTCGGGAGCGGTCAGGCAGAACCCGATTTCTGCACTTTCACGGGCTATTTTCAGCCACTCATCCTCTGTTAGCTTACCCAGCGCCATCGGCAGCAGAATATTCTCTTCCTTGAATATCATTTCGTTCACTTCGGTCATGATATGGGTGAGCGTCTGCCCAATAAGTTCTTTGTTCCCATTATATTGGGTGAGCAGATTCTTCGCTTCCTTGATGGCGTTACGAATACTGTCGTCCACTCCCCACATTACCTTGGTTGGGCCGAAGATTCCATAGCGCTCCAAATAAGGAAAGACCAAATTTTCTTTACGGCTATAGTGCTTATCAAGATCCAGCAGCAGACTTAAATCCTCCAGCAGCTTGTAAATGATTTTGGGGCTATCATCCTTTTGGAATTGATCTGCGTGCAGTGCGAGCTGGAAGTTGACCAGTCGTTCAATCTCCCGATTTTCCAGCTTGAAGGTATGAACGGGATGTCCCGGCTGTTCCTCCGGTCCGGAAGGACGGTGGATATCCTCAATCGAGCCCTTGAATATCGACGTGTGGACGGAACAGAGACGCTGCACCTCCGACACGGGGATTCCTTCCTCGGTCATCAGGGCATGCTCCATGGCCGAAATTTCTGCCACACTTACCCCGCCAACTGCCACTGCAAAGCGCGCTTTGACTTCATCCACGCTTTTCCCGTCATGTAGTTCCTTCATAATTTCCTTTAATATTTGCTGGCGTTCTGTGAGTTCCTTTGCTGTGTGTTCGCGGTTGTTAATCAGCTCGCTCATGATGGTTCGCTCCTTTATGTTTGAATGCGTTTATCGCCTTGAATGAGAATGTTTATCAGTTATAGGGTAGCATAGGTATTGGCGGGCTTTTGTGATTGTACGCACAATTTGGCGGAGTGGACTGTACGAGCGATAAAGGGCGCCTTTGGGCCAACTTATTTGGAGAAATGTACGGTCTTAGTGTTGACAGGTGTGATTCTTAGTTTATATACTGTGTATAAAGATATATACAGTAATAACACTTAATACTGTGACGGTAGCTCAGAAGTCATGTGAGGCAGAGGGCGTCGTTACGGACAGTGCAGAAGGGATCAGGATAAGAAAATGACAATCATGAAGCAGGCATGGATGATCACTCGTCAGGATTTTCGCAATAATCCTTATGTAATGCTGTGGACGTTACTGTTTATTATGTACCTAGGGTTTACCATGAGCTTTGTTGTAAGTATGCAGTTGGGTGAGAGTGGAGCCTTGAATCCGGCAGCCGATTTTGTCATGCTGGTGCTGATTCCGTTTCTCGGATTCATTTATAACCGACGTACATTCAAATATTTGCAGGAAGATTCCTATACGCGCATGCTGGCTTTTCTCCGCATATTGCCTATACCAGTGAGTGCGGTGATTATGAGCCGAATTCAACAGGCGGCTTTGGCGTTTATCGTGAATAGCGTGCTATTTTTTATCCTTCTGTTTACAATTTCAGGTACACTTCGGGTATATGCTGGCACAGGCTTTTTTGTATCGTTTGCGCTCACCTGGATCGGTTACGGGATGCTGATTCAAGCCATTTATATTTATTTGGAGTTTCTTAAAAATGGAAAGGGCTATTTCTGGCTATCGCTTGTGATCATGCTGGTTTGCGGAATAATCGCGATTGCAGTTCGAATATACGGGGTGAACCTGGTATCGACGACGGCATATTTCAGCAAGGAGTGGCAGCTATTATCTCCGCTGATGTGGGGAGCGCTGGCAGCAGGAGCTATCGGCATGTTCGTGTCCTATCGGATGACACTGCGCAGGCTCGTGAAGCGCGATCTGGCTTAGGGGGCGTGTATATAAAGATCAATAAGGGGGGAGAAGCAGGTGAACATACCGGTGCAAATTGATGAGAATAGCGCGGAACCGCTGTATGCGCAGATTGAAAAGCAGCTTCGTTCACTCATCGTGACCGGGCAGATTGCAGCAGGAACGCTGCTTCCCTCCATCCGGGAGTTTGCGGGGACACTCCGTTGTAGCGTGATTACCGTCCGGCGGGTTTATCAGGATTTGGAAAACGAAGGTTTGCTTCGTACCCGGCAGGGAACGGGAACCTTCGTAGCTATGGTCGAGGAAGATATGCGCTCAGGCTACCGCCTTAAAGCGGTGACCGAGGCACTGGAGACGGCGATTGCTACAGGCGTGGCGGTACAGATGACGGAACAGGAATTGTTGGAGCTTTTCGCAGACATGGTGAAGAGAAAGTATGAAGTCCAAGCGAAGGAGTGAAGCCCGTGGAAACACCAATCATTGAGATGAGCCAAGTCTATAAAAAGCGGGGAAACCGGGAGATCGGACCGATTAATTTGACGATTGAACCGGGATATGTGATTGCTTTGGCCGGACATAACGGATCAGGGAAAAGCACATTGCTGCATCTGCTAACCCAGCTTATCCACCCGGATTCCGGTGTAATTCACTGGTTCGGTCAGGCGTATCCAAATGGTATGTCCGTAGATACGCGGCAGTGGGTTGGATATGTGCCGGAGCAGCCGACCCGTGAGGAAGACCGACTTACAGCAGAAGCAGCAGCGGCTTTTCGGGCATTATGGTATCCGGGCTGGGACGAAACGCGTTTCAAGCGGTTGCTGGAACGCTTTCAGGTCCCGCAGCACACGAGATTATCGCGTATGTCCAAGGGTGAGCGCCGCAAGTTTGAACTGGCTGCTGCCTTGGCACCTCATCCCCGTTTGCTGCTGCTTGATGAACCTTCGTCTGGATTGGACCCTTTTGCATGGAAGATTATGCTGGAGGAACTGCGGGATTGTATGGAAAACGGCAAAACGACGGTTATTATTGCCACTCATATCATGGAAGAGATCAAGCGCCTGGCGGACTATATTGTCCTGATGCATGAAGGAAGGCTGCTCGGTAAGCTGGAAAAGGACCACCTGCTCGAAAATAGCAAGGAAATGTGGTTTGAGGGGACGCCGGAGGAAGCATCGGAGCTGCCGGGAGTTATAGAGACAGAGAGCGAAGGCGGATTGCAGCGAATTGTAACGTTGGCAGCCGGAGAAGCTAGCGCGATATTGGAGCAGGCGGGCATTCGCCCGATTCGTATACGGAGTCTGGAGCTGGATGATATTTTATGGCATTGGTCTGCGGGACAAATCCCGGGAGGTACAGAGATTTTAGGGGAGAAAAAGGGGGCTGGAGATTCATGAGTATGCTGCAATTGGAGCAGGTTGTGAAGCAATATGGCAACCACACGGCGGTTAACGGCATTTCGCTGAATGTGAACGGCGGAGAGATTTACGGACTGCTGGGAGGCAATGGAGCAGGCAAAACGACAACGATGCGCATGGTACTTGGCCTAATTTACCCTGATGGCGGAAGCATTCAATATGAGGGCAAGCCATATAGCAAGGAGCTTCAACGGACGATGGGTTATTTGCCTGAGGAACGAGGGTTGTATCCCAAGGTAAAGGTGAGCGAGCAAATTAACTATTTAGGCAGGCTACGCGGAATGTCGTCCAAGGATGCGGACAAAAGTCTGCGCTATTGGCTGGAACGCTTCGGCGTGCCTGAATATTACAATAAGCGGATTGAAGAGTTATCCAAGGGTAATCAGCAGAAAATGGGCTTTATTGCAGCCGTTGTGCATCGCCCGACGTTGCTCATTTTGGATGAGGCATTCAGCGGGCTTGATCCTGTGAACGTCGAGCTGCTTAAGGATACGGTGAAGGAGCTACGGGACGACGGGGCTGCAATTTTATTTTCGACTCACCGGATGGAGCATGTAGAGGAGCTGTGTCGCCATATTACGATTTTGCATCGTTCGAATACAGTTGTGCAGGGAAATGTGCAGGAGATTAAAGGTCGCTACCCGCGTGAAAAAGTTCGTCTCATCACGACTGGCGAAGTGAACGGACTGGAACAACTGCCCGGCGTGCGCCTTGTAGAGCGAATGGACCAGGGCTGGATGCTGCATATTGAACAGCCGGATGCGGCCAAGTTGATTTTACAAACGGCGTTGGAGCAAACGGATGTAGAGCATTTTGAAATTAAAGAGCCTACGCTGAATGAAATTTTCATACGAGAGGTGGGTGATTCTCATGAATAGACTGGGTACGGTTATCAGTTTTACGTTTCGCCAGAAGGCGAGAACCAAATCTTTTGTCATTACAACGCTGGTGCTGGCATTGCTCATTACCATTGGCATGAATCTGCCGTATCTGATTTCTTTGTTTAAGGGAGAAGGAATGGGTGGTGCAGGGGGTTCCGGTAAATCCGCTGCTGAGCATCATCGTCTGGGACTGATCGCTGGAAGCCGGACTGAGATCGCGGATCAACTGGAGCAATTTACGAAGGCTCAGTCCAATCCGGCAGCTACCTGGGTGCGTTATGACAACGCACAAGCTCCCGCAATGCAGCAAGCTTTGAAAGACGGGGGGCTGCAAGGCTATGTGGAGTTTACACGGCCTACCGCAACGGGAGAAACTTTTCCCAAGGTAGAGTACGTATCGGTTGAAAAAGAGCCGTCCCCGGCTGTAATCACATTGCTGCAAACTGGACTTCAGGAGGCAAAGGTCAAGGCTATGATCGGTGTGAATACCTTGACCAGTGAGCAAGTCCGTGAAATTAGTACGCCTGTTACCGTGCACAGTCGAGAAGTGAACAGTCCCTCTGAGACAGGTCGTGCTGCCGGAACAGAGGACAAAGAAGCTTCCATGATTAACTATGGCTTGGTCTATGTACTCATGATTTTGTTCTTCACCTCGTCGATGATGACAGGCAATATGATTGCCTCAGAAGTGACTTCGGAAAAAAGCTCACGCATCATGGAAATTCTCATCACGAGCGTATCGCCTTTGACCCAGATGTTTGGGAAAATCATTGGTATCTTTCTGGTGGGCTTGATGCAAATTGCTGTTTTTGCCGCTGTGGTGTGCGCCAACCTTATGCTGCCGCATAACAGCGTTATCCTCAGCTCGGCTGGGCTGGATCTGTCGCAGTTGAATACCACAGTGCTTGGATATGGCCTGGTTTTCTACATCCTCGGTTACTTCCTGTACGCGGTATTGTTCGCTGCTGTCGGCTCCATTGTCAGCCGTACCGAAGAATTGGGGCAGGCGGTCATGCCGATTACCATGTTGTCACTGGCAGCCTTTTATATCGGTATCTTCAATATCGCCGCACCTGATACGATGTTCGTCAAGGTCGCCGGGTATATTCCGTTTTTTTCGCCGACCGTCATGCTGCTGCGGATTGGTCTGGAGCGGGCGAGCCTGCTGGAAATCTGGCTGTCACTTGCCATTCTGGTCGCATCCATTCTGTTCTTCGGCTGGCTAGCCGCCAAAATCTACCGTACTGGCGTCTTAATGTACGGCAAGCGTCCTTCGTTCAAGGAGCTGCGTAAGGCGATGAAGGCGTATAAGATATAGGATTGAATTTGATTTGTGTGTGTGGTGTCATAATTATTGAGAAATGAATATTTATGAATTGATATACATTAGTGAAGTTGTTGTATGGTGTCTGAGTAGAAGAAGGTGTCAGAGAAATGGACTATTTGAGGGGACGGCTTTAAAATGACAAAAGAAAAAAATTAAAATACGCTGATGTTGTTGAGTACGGTACTACTGATTGTGTTTGGGATGGCCATGAGTACAACAGGTTCAATGCTAAAGAAGCCGTTCAGGGAGGAATGATGGGCTTGGAAGCCTTACGTGGGACTGTGGTCGTTCGGTAAAAGAAAATAATTTCTTCGAATGGGTGGGTTCAATTGCGAACCTACCTTTTTTTCATTGAACACAGCTATGGTTCTTTCTGTAAACATCTGTCCGATACATACATAAGGATGATTTATTGTTAAATATACCCTTAAAAATTATGATTTCACATATCATTTATATTAGATTTCGGTTTAAGATAACCAGCTACTTGATACGTACAGCCTGTGTAAATGCGGAGGAACAGAGGGCGCGCGAACGGCATGCGATGATGGATTTTCTCGGCAAGGTGTGGACGAGTGCCAGGGGGTATGGAGAAGTACAATCCATACATGACTTTATCAACTATGTAAAGGGAGTCAATCAAGCTTCCGTACAAGCCTATAGCGATATTCCTTCTGATATACGAGAACGATGGTATCAAAGAAACGTGGATCAAGAATTTGAAAAGGCGCTGGATGCTTATTATAATAAGCAGGACCCCTTCACAGATATAGTCTCATTAATGGAACATCAACGGCAGACAGGCAACCATTTCCGATATAGTGACAGAGCTTTGATGAGTTTCTAGGCAGTTCTACTCGTACAGAGGCAATGAATGCTGGTAAAGCATGGGTAGGTGAGGGTGCTAAAGATATTATTGATAAAACGACAGGTGAAATTATTGGTTTTTCAAGTGCAGATGGAATGAGGGCTTTTAGAATTCAATTTAAGCCAGGAGAAAATATGGTAAGAGCAAATTTCCAAGAAAATATCATGATTAGGACAGAACGTAATTATAATAACTATAATAAGACATGAGCACCAAAGCAAATTAGAAATGTTCATATCGATATTTTGGATTAGGAGAGTAGATTAAATGCTTATTATAAAGGCTCTAACAAAGATATATGAGGACTGGGGTGATGATATAGACGATTTTTATATTACTTATCATATAGATATCGGTCCTAAGGACATAAATGGAGCATCAGACTTGTTTTCATTCGAATTAATTAGTCCTAAAGGGTTAGAACGGATGGTAGGTCCAGGTGATGTCATAATCGGACATGGTCATTTTATTACAAGTGACTTTAATGAAAAGATACTTGAAGCAACTTTGAATCGTATTATTAATAAATGCACAGATGATGATATTAATAAAGCATACAATAATCTCTCCAAATACTTTCGTTGGGAGATGGATGAGTAGTAACACATATAACCCATGTAATACCCGTAAAAAGATTTCCCCATTATGTTTGTACGCACATTAATACCTTAATTTTATACCCTAAATAACGTAATAGCGTTACATTGAACAGGTTGATTATGGTCAAATACTACCATGGTTGATCTGTTTTTTCATCTGCTGTACCGCCACAACCCATGCGCACCATGCACCGTCAATTAAGCGGGCAGCAGATAGCGAAGCCAAGCAAAATTCGATTATTCTTACCCTTGCTGATAATGAACCGATCGGAGTAGCATCCAAATAGTGTGACGAGATGCGGAAATCTAATCGAATCTATTCGGGGCTTACCGTTATTAACTAGGCTGTCTTGTTATTAATGAGTAATTCTGATGTGACAAATACAAGAGTCTTCCTAATGCTTCTGTATGTCTGGGTGTGATTCCTGCCTGTAGAGTGTCTAACCTATAAGGGAAAACATCTCGAAAGGAGAATACGTTCATGAATCATCCTGTTAAGGAATGTATTCAGAAGTTAGGGCTAACTCATCGGGCGTTTGTTGTCCTGTATGACATCTCATGGGAAAGGTTTCGTAGTTGCTTGTACGGTTACACCAATTCCATCTCCCGCGCCATCCTGAACGTCATGATACATAACGGCTACGATGAACAGGAAGCACAACAGAAATATCTGTTATGACGAAAGTGGAGAGTACAGCAAGAGGTTCTATCTGATTCAAAATCGTCAAGCTTGCTAATGAGTACATGGTAGTTGAAGAAGTATGGGGAAATGCTAAAGGTTCGGATGGCAGAATTACGCAGGGTGGAATTATGTATAAATACGATATGAATATGGAAATAATGGTGTAATGTGAATTATTTATAAGTAAAATCCAAAGATATTGAGTGGCATGTAGTACAATGGAACAAGGTTTTATATGGTGAAATTGTTTTTATTGCCAGTAATTTGATATAAAGTCGTGCAAAAAGTTAAATTAAGTAACACTAACAACAATAGAAGGGGAGAAAGTCTGGTGGACGAGAAAGTTAAATATATTAATGAGCTGTTCAAATATTTAACACAAAATAATGATACCAAAGAACATCAAACCTTTTTTGCTCTATTAGACAACAGACAGTAGGCATTCACTACAGCGAGGAAGCGATTTTTTTTACTCATAACTATCTATTTAAAAACTATCTAAATAAATATACAGTTAACAGGCCTGCAAATCGATTATCTACACTCATAGCTGACCTTACGTCTATACAATTCGGCGAATTTAGTATTATCGGCCTACTCAGAGTTTAGTAGAAGCTGATTTTTTTATATTTTGATCTACCGCTAGTCATAGAAAACGTAAAGTCTCAACCATAATTATATAAAATACAAAAAGTCTCAAGTTACGATATAATTAATCTCATTTGTAAGCATAAAAACAGCCTATTTTATGCTTTTTTAGTCTCATTTATAAGAATTACTCACACCTTATCAGGCTTCAACTTTTATGGGTTTATTGAGAATGATCACCAAATAGATGAAGAGATATTTTATTGTTGACTACATGGTCAGGAAGTGATAGTTTTACCCTATGAGCAGACCAAGAGAATTTGATGTCGATCGTGCATTGCAGCAGTCTATGGAAGTGTTCTGGAATCAAGGATTCAAGTCAACCTCTTATGAGGATCTTACTCGTACGACAGGGGTCAAGAAGCAAAGTTTGTATTGTGTATTTAATGACAAACGCTCATTGTTCCTCAAAGCGCTGGCACTCTATCGCGAACAGAGCGTAGGGAAATTGAAGAAGATCGAAGCACAAGCCTCATCTCCGCTTGATAAACTGGATTCTTTGCGCCATTCACTTTTAGACGACGAATCCGGCTGCCAAGGATGTCTAATGGTGAATTCCTCACTGGAATTCGGAACAGATGACGAGCAGGTCACGCTAGAAAATGAGCTAATGTTAGAAGAGGTTCAACAGATTTTAGAGAAGATCATCCGTAACGGTCAGGAACAGCAGTTAATTTCGAACCGTTTTTCTAGCAAAGAGCTTGCAGCTTATCTAAATAACACCATACTGGGTGTAAAAATTATGGAGAAATCCGGTTCATCGCGTGAACAGATCGAGGCGGTCTTACGTACGTCTTTTGCCATGATGTTGCCTTGATCTTTTTTTTGTCTCATTCTTGACTTTGTAGTCAAGAACTGATGCATTGTTGTAGTGAAGGACGGTTTAACGATGAAATTTGAGGAGGTGGGGCTTTTCGATAAAGTTCTTTGAACGATTCATCTGTAAGTCAAGCTGATATTAACATGGGTCATGGCCGGTGAAGCGATCTAAGCATTTTATAAAAAAACTAAATTTTTGGAGGCTATTATGAATTATTCTCAATCAGTAGAACCGCTGTTCCAACCTATAGAATTAGGAAACTTGAAATTATCCAATCGGATTGTGATGGCACCGATGACTCGTCAATTTTCTCCGGACGGTATACCAGGTGCAAATGTCGCTTCCTATTACCGCCGCAGAGCGGAGAACGGTGTGGGTCTTATTGTGACAGAAGGAACGGTAATTAATCATCCGGATGCATCCAATCAAGTTAACGTGCCGCACTTTTATGGCGGAGCTGCACTAAATGGCTGGGCGAACGTAGTGTCAGAGGTACATGAGGCTGGTGGACGGATCATTCCACAGATCTGGCATATGGGAGCTAAAGGTCATGTTGGCGATTATTCGGAAGCTGAAATTACTGAAATCGTCCAGGCATTTGCACAGGCAGCTTCTGAGGCGAAGCGTCTTGGGTTCGATGGTATTGAGTTACACGGTGCGCACAGCTATCTGATTGATCAATTCTTCTATGAGAAAACCAATCCGCGTACAGATCGTTATGGTGGGGATATGCTTGCACGCACACGCTTTGCAGTTGAAGTCATTGAGGCTTGCCGTGAGGTAGTTGGACCGGAATTCCCGATTGTTCTGCGTTTATCGCAATGGAAGACTGATGACTTCCAAGCTAAATTGGCAGAAACTCCGGAATTGCTGGAGCAATTCTTGGCGCCACTTGTTAATGCGGGCGTCGATATTTTCCACTGTTCCACACGACGTTTCTGGGAGCCGGAATTCGAGGGCTCTGATCTGAACTTTGCCGGATGGACCAAAAAGTTGACTGGCAAACCAACAATTACGGTTGGATCTGTTGGCCTTGACGGTGAATTCACAAGTCTTTTCACCGAAGGAAAAGGAGCCAATAACGTCGGCATCGATGGACTGGTTCAACGACTTGAGAATGAAGAATTTGACTTGGTGGCAGTTGGACGCTCGCTAATGGTCGATCCTGCATGGGCTAAGAAAATTCGTGAAGGACGTATAGACGAACTGATTCCTTTTACTTCAGAAGCGACTAAAGTACTTACTTAAGTAATACACCATATCTCTATGGATCGTTTTGGCGACAAAGTCAACGCCGAGCTTGCAGGAGGGGTTAAACGCTCCAAAACAGCAACGGAGGCTCTTCAGTTTATTTTTGGCATCATGATTTATGAATTAGTCTGCTCTAAGAGAGTTAGTTTGTAAGAAACATCGCTACCTATGTCGGAGGACGAGAACTTTGGTATCATACCTGTTTTGATGATCACCTAATTACACTAGGAAGCGACGATTTAAGTACAAGGTTAATCCAAATGTTAAATATGAAATCAAAAGGTGATCATTTGCAAATGTTCTACCGCATCGATATGTCGTCTGAGCAGTTCCTGCCGAATATGGGGAGGTTTAACCACGGTCAACTCCGCTCCAAATGACATCAGGAACGAATACAATTGTTCCCCCTCATGTACTTCCAGAGAGACGTGCAGCCTGCCATCAGGTTGCTTTTCAATCCGGGAGGGTTCAAAAAAATCATGCACTCTGTACGCAATGGTACTAGAGAATATCAGTTTCATGGAAACTGGAGGACTGGTAACGTGTTTTTCGGAGACCCTTAATCCCGCTGTCATGCTCTGATCGAGGGGCTTTGACAGCAGTTTGAGCTCAGAGACCCTTTTCATCTTGAAAGTCTGTGCTTCTGTAAGGCTCGGCGTGCTCTGACCTTTACCTTTGAAGTACCAGGTGTTATTTTTGAATATTAATTTGACAGGTTCGACGGTCTCTAAACTTGGTTCACCATTGGAGTCGATATAATGAAACGTCATAAGCTGTTTCGTGAGTATGGCCTGCTTCACCTGATTGAACAGTTCTCTCTCCTGCAGTGAAATGCTGCGCCAGGGGGAGAAATCGAATTCGATCCATTCCAGCTTGTGATCAAACATCGCGGTCAACCGTTTCAGCATATGGGCACTGTTGAGATGAGGGATGGCACTGACGCTGTATAGTCCAAGCAAAATTTCATTTTGATCGTCTTCGGACAAGAGAGACTTGTCCATGACAAAGTTGTCCATAAGATGAATGCCGCCATGTTTTCCGGTTGTGGTGTACACAGGAATGCCTGCTGCACTCAGCCTGTCGATATCACGGTACACCGTACGCACGGATATTTCGAACAAACGGGCCAGTTCCGGGGCGGTCGCTTTCTTTTTCTCCAATAACAGCAGCATCATTCTGAATAATCGGTTATTTTCCATGCCATGATTATACCATGACAGAAGGTGTCAGGGTATGGATGTTACACTAGTTTTGAAGTCTTGATGAGACATTGGAGGAGGAACTGGTTATGACAATGAAAGATGGATTTTTCTGGGGTGGAGCAACGGCTGCCAATCAATTTGAAGGTGGATGGAACAAGGGCGACAAAGGCCCGAGCACTTCCGATATGATGACAGGCGGAACCCACACGACACCGCGGCGGATCACGCCTGTACTTGAAGAGGGAACGTATTATCCGAGCCATGAAGCGGTTGATTTTTATGGACATTACAAAGAGGATATTGCCTTGATGGCCCAAATGGGATTCAAAATGTTCCGCATGTCGATCAACTGGTCAAGAATCTATCCGAACGGTTACGATCTGGAGCCGAACGAAGAGGGATTGCAGTTCTACGATAACGTTTTTGCCGAGTTGAAAAAGTACAACATTGAGCCGCTGGTGACCATTTCCCATTATGAAACGCCATTCGGTCTGACCGAGAAGTATAACGGCTGGGCATCACGGGAAGTTATCGATTGTTACATCCGATATTGTACAACCCTCTTCAACAGATACAAGGATCAGGTTAAATACTGGCTGACCTTCAACGAGATCAACTGTCTGACGATGCCTATGGGGGCTTATATGGCCGCAGGTATTCTGTTCGAAGGCAAAGAGACGCTGACAGATGGGGTCGATGATCCGCAGACCCGCTTCCAGGCGCTGCACCATCAATTTGTGGCAAGTGCGAAGGCGGTCAAGCTAGGGCATGAGATCAACACCGATTTCCAAATCGGCTGTATGGTCGCTTTCATGACAACGTACCCGAACACATGCAATCCGGACGATATTTTGCTTGCACAGCAAAAGGACCAAATTTCGAATATGATCTGTGGTGATGTGCAGGTCAGAGGGGCGTATCCCGGGTTTGCCAAACGTTTCTTTGCCGAGCAGGGAATCCGTATCGAGATGCAACCGGAAGATGAACAGACATTGCGGGAAGGGTGCGTGGATTTCTACTCCTTCAGCTATTACATGTCCATGGTCGAAAGTGCGGATGATTCGCTGGAGAAAACAGGCGGTAATCTGCTGGGCGGCATCAAAAATCCATATCTGGAGTCGTCCGACTGGGGATGGCAGATCGATCCAAAAGGTTTGCGTTACACGCTGAATCACCTGTATGACCGTTACCAGATTCCACTGATGGTGGTAGAGAACGGCCTGGGTGCTGTAGATGTGGTGCAGGAAGATGGTTCAATTCAGGATGATTATCGCATTCAATATTTGAGAGGTCACATTGAACAAATGAAGGAAGCGGTAGCAGACGGCGTGGAGCTCATTGCTTATACGATGTGGGGTTGTATCGACCTGGTTAGTGCTTCAACAGGCGAAATGAAAAAACGCTACGGCTTCATCCATGTCAACAAAGACAACGATGGCAATGGTGATCTGAGCAGAACGCCGAAGAAGAGCTTCTACTGGTACAAAAAAGTCATTGAATCCAATGGCGAAGAACTGTAGCCAAATTTGTTTTTGCCCAAGCACAAGAATAGCATGCTTAAGAAACCGTGATAATTGCGGTTTTTTTTGTTTTCTCTATAGGGGTTGTTCAGACAGCAAATTTTATGGCTAGCTGCAAATAAAGCGCACTAAAGATTATAACCTAACAAGCAAGCGATCAATGGTTTCTTTCGGGTGCTTGTTCAGTCGATTCATAAATTTCGTGACGTGGAGACGAATCTGGTAAAATTTTTTGAAAAATACGTTGTTAATGACATCACTTTTGAGCCACTTCCAGACGCCCTCCATGAGGTTGAGATCGGGGCTGTAGGGCGGCAAGAATACAAGCTCCAAACGACGGTGTTTTTGTAAAAAGGGTTGAAGCGCCCGGGCATGATGGATGCGACTATTATCCAAAATAAGGACTATTTTTCCGGTTGGGTAAGCTTCCAGCAGCATCGTCAGAAAACGAATCCAGGCGGCCACATTCGCTTGTTCGACTTCATAGTGATGGACTTGCCCCGTCTCGTAGTGGATCGCACCAAACAACTTGGTTCCTTCATGCTTGCCATGGGTTTGAATCTGTTGCTGTTTTCCTTTCGGAAACCCGTTATATTGTAGCGCCTGATACGCCCGGATTGTGGACTCATCTTCAAATAACAGATGGTCGATGTCTCCATCCTCCAGCTTGCGTTTCAACTGCGGGAACGTGACATCCCGAAAAACGGTCTGCTCCTGTGGATCTGCTTTGGCCAGGGTATACGTTGCTTTGGTGAAGCTAAATCCCAGTCGTCCCAACACTTTGCGAACACCGCGAACGCTGTATTCCTGTCCAAACTCACGCTGAATCCAGGCGGCGATTAAGGCCAGTGTCCAGGTGTACCTGGCTTCAAAACCGACATCGGCGGGCCGCTTGCTCACCAGCATTTCGGCAAGTTGTTCGTGTTGTTCCTCGCTCAGCTTTGGTGGCTTTCCTGGTGAATGCTTCATAGGAAGGCCTTCCAATCCATAGGTTTGGTACAAATCCCAACACTTGCTAATGGTCTGGCGAACCAGACCTAACGTATGTGCAATTTCAGTAAACGACTGTCCTTCGAGGTGAAGGCGGACAGCCAAATAGCGTTCATATAGCCGTTTGTCATGGGTATGCTTCATGGCTTCGTTTATTTGATCCATTTCAGATGAACTCATGTGCTTCCCCACCTTACATTTGGTCTTACTTTTAATTACCCAATTGAAGGATCGTTAACTTCTTTAGTACTTTTTATATAGGTACAGGTACATTTGGTTTTTGGGGGAACAATACGGAGAAAGCAGGAGTAACCCTGGATGCGATGGAAAAAGGATGGACGCCCGATTGGTTACAAGCAGACAAACGAAGAATCCTTCGTTAAGCATTTAAATAGGTCTCATACCTGTAATGCTCACAAAGAATAAAATCAAGCGCCACGCTTGATTTTATTCACGTTTTACTCTCTAGTTTGCCGATCGTTCACTTCAATGTAAAATGAATGCATGAGGTGATTACAATGGCAAGATCCAAAGAATTTGAAATTAATGAAGTATTAGATAAAGCGATACACCTGTTTTGAGTGCAAGATTACGAGAAAACTTCAATGCAAGAATTAGTTGACTTTATGGGAATTCACAGAAGAAGTATCTATGATACTTTTGGTGATAAGCATGCCTTATTTATGAAGGCACTCCAACGATATGAGGCTATTCAAAATAAAAAATGAAATTCCTGGTTGAAAAGCAAGAACCGGTAAAGGGATTAATTCGACAATTTTTAGAGTCAACAATGAGGAAAGAAGGAGAACGTCAAGGGTGTTTCATCGTTAATTCGGGCGTGGAGCTGGGATTAACCAAGAACGTATTCAATTTGGTCTAAACCATAAGGTCCGGTTGAATACCGGACCTAGGCTGCTTAATTTAACTTCGTTTTCGTTATTGCCCGCTTTGGACTCGCAAAGTGCCAAGGCCATTACAGTCGCTCTTCCTGCTGGAAGCAATACTTATCTCATCAGAAAAAAGCTCAGCATCTCATCTGAGCAGATTATGAATTCTAGATTGCAGTTCCCCGTCCACATTTATTGTGGCTCCGGTAATATAGCTAGCTTCTTCGCTAGCTATGAAAGCTACCATACTTGCAACTTCTTCAGGAGTTCCATACCGACCAAGCGCAATAGAGCGTGCATATTCCAGTGCAGCTGGGGAGTCAGCGGGATTCATGTCTGTATCAGTGGCCCCTGGCTGAATATTGTTAATCGTTATTCCCTGGGGACCCAGATCACGCGCCAACGCACGAGTCAGACCAGCTAAAGCCGCTTTTGAAGTTACATAAAGAGTATGGTTGGAAAGGGATTGTTTTGCGAATTAAGACTGCCAATATTAATGATTCGTCCACCGTGACCCATCTGCGGTGCAACCGTCTGTACTGACAGGAAGATTGACCGAACATTGACGGAAATCACATGATCAAATTCATCTGGGGCAATCTGTTCGTATGGTTTACGGATGGAAACTGCGGCATTATTGACAAGGATATTGATATTTCCAAATGCATTTATCGTTTCAGTAATTGCAGCACGAATATCTTCAAATTTGCTACTATCCGCCTTCAAAGCCAGGGCACGCCCTCCTTCTGCTTCGACTACCTTGACTAATTGTTCAGCTCGTTCTTGTGAACTTGAGTAAGTAAAACCTACTGACGCACCTTCTGCAGCAAGTCGTTTTACGATAGCAGCCCCGATTCCACGCGATCCTCCAGTAACAAAAGCGACTTTCTTCGTTTCCATACATTTTTCCTCCATTCATAGCAGCTCAGTTAATCTCATTCTCAAAGAGACGTTTCAACGTGGTCCTCTTGAGTTTTTTTCAATATATCCATTGTCAGGCACAGATATCTATTCACATCAAGAAGAAGGTTGGAACTCCATAGATTTTCGGCTGTTAAAAATGGTGTTTTTTTTATTGCTGCTGTTGGTAAAATATCAGGCTATCTGTCTAGCTCTTAAAGAGAAGGGGTAAGACAAGCAAGCAATTGGGCGATCCCGAGGAGGATTAAGCGCGAAAATTCACGCCGTGGTCGATGCGCTGGAACCCACTTCGTTTTGAATGGACAGAGCGACAAGCCCATGATTCTGTCCATGGATACGAAATGCTCCAGACCATGAAACTACACCAAAGGCGACAGAGCATAAAAAAAGTGGCATCCATTTCCGAGTTTGATAAGGCGATTGAGCAGCCTTTCATTTGTAGGTCGAAAAAAAAGGGGGTTGACTTTTTTTGAGTTTACGGGGGGGTACTTGACACGCGTGTGATATGATCAAAAAGCTAAAAGTTCTCCTCTACTCAACAGGTCCAACATTTTTATCAAATGTGGCTGAAATCGAAGCGGTGGCTATACTGTTCGCTTCCGAGTTTACTTTTCCATGGGTTTTAGAGAGAGAATGAGATAAATATACAAGAGGAGGTGCAGATATGAAAATAACTCAATGCGCTGCCTGTTACCGTGGTTCTGGTGAACGCGCTTACTAATATAAAAATATCCCGTGCTGCGGATAGTAATGCAGTGAAAATTAGTAAGAAATAGAGGAGTGAAGGTTTTGCAATCAGGTACTGTTTCAGAACAGCAATCGGTTCCAAATGTTAAAGTTTTACCTATCATGTTTTCGTTAATGCTGGCCGGTATAATAGGTACGTTTAATGAAACTGCAATTAATATAGCTCTTAGCGATTTGATTAACCGTTTTGCTATTACCGAATCCACAGTCCAGTGGCTAAGTAGTGGTTATTTACTCACACTGGGAATTTTAGTTCCGCTTTCAGGATTGTTGATCCAGTGGTTTACCACGAGGCAACTTTTCTTAGCCTCACTCATTATCTCAATCGTAGGTTCAGCTATTGGAGGCATGGCCGGAAGTTTTGAAATCCTGTTGGTAGGACGTATATTACAAGCCGTAGGAGCGAGTCTCCTGTTCCCATTGATGTTCAATACAGCTCTAATCATATTTCCGGCTGAGAAACGCGGATCAGCGATGGGCCTGGTTACGCTTGTTTTCACGGTGGGACCTGCTATTGGTCCAACCATCTCGGGTCTATTGCTCGATAAGCTGAGTTGGCATTGGATATTTTGGTTGTCTTTAATGACCCTCCTGATTGCTTTGCTTGTTGGCGCCACGTATATAAAGAATGTATCACCAATAACTAAACCACGTATCGACCTTTACTCTTTGATCTTGTCAACCTTGGGTTTTGGGGGTGTCGTGTACGCTGTTAGTACAGTTGGAGAAAGCGATCATGGCTGGAGCGACTCCAAGGTCATTGTATCCCTAATCATGGGCATTGTAGCCTTGATACTATTTGTATTCCGGCAACTGAACATGAAGGAACCGCTTATGAACTTAAGAACGCTTAAAAATCCGATGTTTGTTATCGGTACATTGCTGGTGTTCGTTTGCATGATGTCTGAAATGTCGGCCATGTTCATTCTTCCGATGTTTATGATTCGCGTTCTTGAAATAAGCGCTCTGAAGGTGGGTCTCATTCTTCTTCCGGGCAGTATCCTTTCTGCTGTTCTTTCCCCCGTCATTGGGACGCTCTTTGATAAATTTGGAACCAAATTTCTGGTTGTTCCCGGTTTGCTCTTAGCCGTGGCCTCACTGTGGTTCTTTTCTAGTATCACGACGGCATCCACGATTACTTTGATTGTGATACTGCATTCCTGCCTAATGATTGGAATTGTAATGGTATGGATGCCTTCTCAATCGAATGGGCTTAACCAGCTTCCTGCCGAAATGTACCCGGATGGAACGGCAATAATGACTACGCTACAGCAGATTGCTGGGGCTCTCGGATTAGCAGTAGCGGTTAGCGTTATGACAAGCGGAGTAGCAAACTTTATGAAGGATGTACCTAACCCTTCAGACCCGGCTAATGCAATACTGGCATTGACTGCAGGCATGCAGAACGCACTTTTGTTCGCTATGTTGATTGCCGTTGCTGGGCTTGTTCTTGGAGTGTTCGTTAGACGAGTGAAAGTCGCCAAATCAGACTGGTCATAATGAGGTGAGCCTATGCATATGTCTGAAGCCGATCTCATGGAGCTCCTTACATCGAATCCTCATGTGAAAATTCGAGAACAAGATCAACGGTTGGTAAAACCTCGGGAGCCATTGCCTACTCAACGCCCCACATTTGATAGCGAAGCGGAGGAGCGCTTCTATAATAAAAGAATTGTTCCTTTGATTATTGCAGGTTTCCTCCATAAGCTGGAACTGCATAAAACCTTTGAGATTGTGGAGGCTGTCGAGCATTGCGGCAAGAAATATAAAAAACGTGTGTATACACCGGACTTCTACATGGAACTCAAAGATGGCTCCGTTGAAGTCGTTGAGGTTAAAGGCCGTATCATCAAAAAACTGCAACGAGATTATCCTCTTCGGCGTCAGCTTTTTATTTTAAACTACTGTCTTCCAAATAACTGGAAGTTTGTTGAGGTGCACGATGATGAGATATAGAGTGGAAATGGCCCCATCTTGATCGGAGCATTATAGAGTAGTTTATGAGTCATTTTATCTCTGAATCCATATCAAAACCTAATACGTGTAATGAGGAGAGTGTTTCTATTGTCAACCTTAAGTAAAGTAGTTCAACTTACCGCTGAAGAGCAAAAACTTCTCCAGAATGCGACGGAATTAGTTCCATTGCTAATGGAATATGGAACAAAAATTGATAAAGACATGCATATACCCGAAGGGATTATTGAAAAAGTTTCAAGTGCAGGACTCTTCAAGCTTAGAACACCGAAAAAATACGGTGGATATGAAGTGAGTATTCAAGCCATGATTGAAATTGTTTCAGAAGTGGCAAGAGGAAATGGCTCCGTGGGTTGGGTGGTTCAAAATATAAATGGAAATAACTATAGTTCATCGCAGCTACTGCCCTCAGAAGTTGTTGATAAGATTTTTAAACAAGAAAAAGAGGTGAAATTTTGTTCGGTACTACAAGCCATTAAAGCTGTTGTGAAGAAGGTGGATGGAGGCTATTTGGTTGAGTATGGTCGTTGGGCATTTGGTTCTGGGTCAAAGCATGCAACCCATGCATTGTTAAATCTAAAAGATGCTAGTGCGATGCAACAAGATCCTAAAATGAAGCTGGCCGTTGTTCCAATGGATGAAATTAAAATTGTCGATGATTGGCATACGATGAGTTTAAAAGGGTCGGCAAGTAATAGCTTAGAAATGAATTATGTCTTTATTCCCAATGAATATGTTGCTGACGAAAATTTCGAGGAAGTGGATGAGACTAGGTTACAGCATTTACAGGGGGAAGATCGATATAAGCATTATTTATTTCTGATTACCAGCATTACAACAGGTATAAGCACTATTCTTGGGCTTGCAAGAGGGGCAGTGGAGCACTTTATTGAAAGGGCACCTAACAAGGGAATAGCCATGACCATTCACAGATCGCAGGCAGAAGTTGGACATATTCAGTACAAAGTAGGGCTGGCAGCTATGAAGGTTGAATCCGCACATCTTCATATCAATCGATCCATCGACATTCTAGAGGATTATGTACAACGTGGGGAACTATTAAGTCAGGAAGATTTTGTACAAATCCAAACGGATATTGGGTATGCTGCTATGTTGTGTTCGGAAGCAGTTGAAATGCTAATGGTAGAAAGCGGCGGTAGCGCAATTCTGGATTCGAACCGATTATCGCAAATATTCCGTGACATTAGAGGCGGAGCTAACCATGCGTTTACCACAGCTTCTACCTGTCTGGAGCTATACGGGAGAGTACTTTTGGGATTACCGCCACAGCATATTGTAACAATAAGCAGTGCGCATTTAGTAAGAAATCAATCTGTTCAGCAGGAGCAAGCATACTAAAAAATAACAATAATATCCGGTAGTCCAATTGGAAATTCCCGAGATAATGGTGTCATCAACAATCGTACTAGCAATTATATCAATTCCAATTAGTACGAGAATCAAATATTAACGGCAGCCAATTTATTGGCTGCCGTTTTTGAGGTGATAACACATATCGTATTTGCCCATGGTCTGGTTGGAGTAAAACTTAAGAAGCAGAGGCTGTGCTGTGCTTCTCCTTGGTCTTGCCACGGTCGCGACGACTTAGCAGAAATCCAACCAGAGACGCCGTAGATTGCTGGAAAATCATTCCGAGTACAACAGGCAGCGCTACCGGGGCCGGGAAGTAGGTGATGGCAAGCACGGCTCCCGCACTGATATTGCGCATGCCGCCGTTAAAGACAAGCGCCGTACGATCTGCATTATTCCACCGCATCAGCCCTGAGATCAGATAACCGATCGCATATCCGGTGGAAGCAAGGATGATTATGGATAGGCATACTCCGACAAGCTTAAGATTAAAATCGACCAGATAAGGCGCGATTACAGATCCGTTAATCATCACGACAAGAGCCATGGCCAGCTTGGAGAACGGACCCAGCCGAGGTCCCCACACCTGCTTGATCTTCCCTTTGGTCCATTCGTTCAAAACCATGCCGATTAGCGAAGGAACGACAATCATCCAAAACAGGCTTTGCATCATCGCCCAGGTGTCAAGCTGTACATCCGCTCCGACCAGCAGGGACATAATGCCAGGTACGGCGAATGGAGCCAAAATCGTATCGATCAGAATAATAGCCAATGTCAGCGCCGTATTGCCTTTGTAGATGTTGACCCACACGAAGCTGGAAATGCCCGTAGGGATAGCCGCGCCAAGAATAAGCCCAGTAATCGTATAAGGATCGTCGCCGAAAGCCAGATGCCCAAGCATCATGGCGAGAAGTGGCATGGCCAGGTGAAGAATAAACAGACAGGCGATCAGCGGACCGGGATGCTTTATCACATGGACAAAATCCTTGAAACCCATGCTGATGCTGCCCGCGAAGGTCATGAACGCAAACAGCCAGGGAGAGAGTTCGGTGTATTCCGACAACGACGTACCGATCAGGACGCCAATTAGTATGCTGGTAGGCGTGATTAGCGGCATAGCTGTATTTAGTCTTCGATTCAACGTTCGGAGCATACAAAACTTCCTTTTTTAACCTTAAGTATAGACCTTGCACCCCCGATTCGTAAATGATCTGTGACCTTGCGGTAGCCTGATAGAAGCAAATTTGAACGCTCCTGATGAATATAGATCAACCCTTCAAATTATTTCGGTATTCCAAAGGAGAGCAGCCCATTATTTTTTTGAACAGTCTGGAGAAGTAGTACGGGTCCCTAAAACCGAGTTGTATGCTAATCTCTTTAATAGAAGCATTCGTTAAGTCCAAAAGCTGACTGGCCCTCTGTATCTTCATTCTTAAATAGTAATCGACAGGAGAGTAGCCGGTTGATTGCTTGAATATCAAGTTCAAATGCTGCTTGGATACCTGAACATGTCGACTAAGCCCCTCCAACGAAACGGTGGATTCCAATTGTTCGCTCATATAACGTGTTGCCTTATCAACATGGCTCTGGTACGTACTGTCTTCCTTGCGAAATGCAACAGATAAAACAAAACTCAGCAGATAACGAACAGTTTGCGACACTTGAACTAAATGTATAATGGAGTATGGTTTGTTCAATAAAAGGTCGTAACACTGATGAAATAGCTCCAGTAGTTTGACTTCATCACTGGCTGCCATCGTAACATACGTTTTAAAAGGGTCAAACAATACCATGAAATCGTCCATTTGGTCCCCTTGGAGATGAAACCAGTAAATCGTCCAAGGATCTTCATCGTTAGCCCCATAAGCATGCGGCATGTCCCTGGGAATGTAAGCAAAGCTTCGCTCCGTCATGCAAATGGTTATGTTATCCTCCGTTCGTACCCAACCTTTTCCGCTGGCACAATAAATGAATATATGAGAGTCACAGCCATGCGTTCTTTCGCGAAAATGATGGCGGGCATGGCTAAAGCAGCCTATATCCGTAATATATAGATTGCGTGTAAGCGGATTCAATTTTAATTTATCCAACATATAGGGTGGAAGGACATATAACTTTTCACCTTCAAATCCATCAGCTTTCTTATTCATAATTTATTCATCCCCCAGCCGGATGCGTCTTTAATGATGAAATACGTATATAGTCCATCATAAACAGTGGATTGTCAATTGTCTGTAATGTCGCTTACTTGTAAGCTCTGAATATAAGAGCGACTACAAAGGAGTGATGGATTTGAGAAACTTCGAGGCTAAGGCACGCGTGTGGGAGGAAACCGTGCAGATCCCTACGTACGGCATTGGCAAACCCGACAAAAATCCAATGTTTCTGGAGAAACGTGTCTACCAAGGAAGTTCCGGTCGAGTGTATCCGCATCCGGTAATTGATAAAATTGAGGATGATAAGAAACTCGAAAATTATCAATTAGTTTTTCTGGAGAATAAATATTTGCGTATTGAGATCATGCCAGAGCTTGGAGGTCGCATTTATCGTGCGGTCGACAAGACCAACGGTTACGATTTTGTTTATTATAACAGGGTCATCAAACCAGCGCTTGTTGGCTTATTGGGGCCATGGATATCGGGAGGCATTGAGTTTAACTGGCCACAGCATCACCGTCCCAACACTTACGGACCCGTCGAATACAAGCTGGAAGAACGTGAGGACGGAAGTGCGACAGTATGGGTGAGCGAAATGGATCGTATGTTCGGCACTAAAGTAACAGCTGGTTTTACACTTCAACCGGATAAAGCATACCTTAAAATTGGGGTCCAGCTATACAATCGGACTGCCGAGCCTCAAACGTTTCTGTGGTGGGCAAATCCAGCCGTAGCGGTACATGATCACACTCAATCTGTTTTTCCTCCGGACGTATCGGCTGTGTTCGATCACGGAAAGCGAGATGTATCCCGTTTCCCGATCGCTACAGGCACTTATTATAAAATGGATTATTCTGAAGGCGTAGATATTTCCCGATATAAAAATATTCCTGTCCCCACTTCGTATATGGCCTATAAATCGGGCTACAATTTCATAGGTGGTTACGACCATATGAAACAAGCCGGACTTTTGCATGTGGCCAACCATCACATCTCTCCCGGAAAAAAGCAATGGACATGGGGCAATGGCGAATTCGGCCAGGCATGGGACCGGAATCTGACTGACGAAGACGGTCCTTACATCGAGTTGATGACGGGTGTATATACCGATAACCAACCGGATTTTACTTGGCTTCAGCCGTATGAAGAAAAATCGTTCTCGCAGTATTTTATGCCTTATAAACATATTGGTATGGTCAAAAATGCTTCAATTGATGCAGCCGTAAGTTTGGACATTGATCGCGGTGAAGGGACAGCACAGATTGGAGTCTATGTGACTTCGTCATTCCGTAAAGCCGTCGTGGAATTAAGCAGCCAGCGGAGAATCTATATTAAGGAATCTGTAGATCTGGAACCTAGTATGGCCTTTGTACAGAAGATTGATCTCATGGCTGAGGATGAGGATAATGAGCTATGCTTAACCGTCAAAGACGCAGCAGGGAGGGAGCTGATTAGCTACCAACCGAAGAAAAAGGAAGTTGAACAGATGCCAGCTGCGGCAGCTCCCCTGCCAGAACCGGAGGAATTAAGAACTAACGAAGAATTGTATCTAGCAGGACAACACTTGGAGCAATACCGTCATGCCACCTTTGAACCCGAGGCGTACTATCTTGAGGGTCTGAAAAGAGATGAGAAAGACAGCCGTATAAATGTAGCGTATGGTACGTTGCTTCTCCGTAGAGGGTTGTATTCAGCAAGCGAAGCGTGCTTCCGTAAAGCCATTTCGCGGGTAACCTGGCGTAACGCTAACCCCTATGACGGTGAGGCCTATTATCAGCTTGGTTTGTCACTAAAGCACCAAGGGCGAATGGATGAGGCGTTCTCTGCATTTTATAAATCAGTATGGAATGCGGCATGGCAAGACAGCGGGTATTACTCACTTGCGCAGATTGCGACAGAAAAAGGGAACTATGAAGAAGCACTGGAGCTTGTGGAGCGTTCGATCATCCGAAATGCTCGCAACTACAAAGCACGCAACCTTAAGTCGGCCATTTTTCGTAAGCTTGGCAACTACGAAGCGGCAATAGCTTTTTCCAAGGAAACGATTACGCTCGATATCGCCGATTTTGGAGCTTACCGTGAGCAAGCATTATCATTAGAGGCTCTTGGGTTACGATCTGATGCTATAACGGTCTTCGAAGAATTGAAAAAATGGATGCGTGGAGATGTACACAACTATATAGCCATAGCCTCGGACTATGCGGCGGCAGGACTCTATGAGGATGCGGCATTCGTACTGGAAGGAGCTCCAGAGCAGGCGCAAACCTACCCTATGCTGCATTACATTCAGGCCTTCTGCTATGCTAAAATCGGCAAGCACGAGCAGGCGAACAGGGCTCTCGCTCAGGCAGCAGATGCAGTACCCGATTACTGCTTTCCCAACAGTCTGTTTGAGTTGGACGTGTTACTATTTGCAGTTCGAACGAAACCGGGGGATGGAAAGGCACATTATTACTTAGGCAATTTATTCTATGATAAGAAACGGCATTTGGATGCCATTGTTTGCTGGGAAACATCACGTTCCATTGATGATACCTACCCCATTGTTCACCGTAATCTTGCTCTTGGATATTTTAACAAGCAAGGCCAAATAGAGCAGGCTCGCCGTTCGTTAGAGCAGGCCTTTGCAGGCAATACATCAGACGCGCGTGTTCTTTATGAGCTTGACCAGCTTTATAAGAAGCTGAATATCAAGCCTGATGACAGATTGAACCTGCTGGAGAGTTATCCGGGGATCGTAAAGCTTCGCGATGATCTGTTTTTGGAATATGTAACCGTTCACAATACGATGAAGCAGCATAAGATAGCGTTGTCCTTACTGGCAGGGAGAACATTTCATCCATGGGAAGGCGGAGAGGGTAAGGTAACCGGACAGTATAGGCTTGCTAAAATAGAGCTTGCCAAGTCCGACCTGAGGTCTGGACGGATTGAACAGGCTGTAAAAGGGCTGCGGGAGGCTTTAGTTTATCCGGAGAATCTTGGGGAAGGCAAGCTAAAGGGTTCCCAGGATAATGATATCTACTATTATTTGGGCTGCGCGTATGACCTATTGAAATTAACAGATGAGGCAACGCTGGCCTTTTCCACGGCCTCTCAAGGACTGGAGGAACCCATCAACGCCATGTATTACAACGATCAACAGCCGGATATGATATTTTACCAAGGATTGGCCTGGAAGAAACTTGGTCATGTAAAGGAAGGCAATCGCCGATTCAACAAGCTAATTGATTACGCAGAAAGACACTTGTTCGAACCCGTGAAAATGGATTACTTCGCGGTTTCGTTACCCGACTTTCTCATTTTTGAAGATGATTTGAATATTCGTAATCAGATCCATTGTACTTATATGAAAGCACTTGGCTTGCTTGGATTAGGGCGACAGGACGAAGCTATCCTGCATTTTGAATCGGTGCTTAATCTGGAAGCTAACCACCAAGGAGCATTGAATCATATGAACTGGGAGGGGATCTCAATTGAGTAATCTCTTGAAAAAGGTACCGCGCAAATTGACGATCACGATGTGGGATTTCTCTTGGTATACAATGACACAGGAAGGTGAGCCCTATTGCGATCTTGAAGCTCGTTTTAAAGAAGCGGTCGAAAGAGGCTACAATACGATCCGAATATGTGCTATGCCATTCATGTTGTTTACGGCGGATGGCAAACGCCCCGGACCCTTGGAGTTTGCGAACCTTGGGGAAGTAGGCCAGCGTACGCGCTGGTATAACTGTCGCGGCGGCGCAGTGCTGGATGGGCATGCTCATTTGCTTGAGCTGTTTAGACAAGCAAAGGCTCATAGCTGTTACATTATGTTATCCTCTTGGGAATATCAGCAGAGTCCCAGCTTCCTGGCTCATTGTGAGCTTAGAGATGAATTAGCTGCAATTCCTCCTAAGGAAAGATTTATGACCATCGCAAGGTCGATGGATCAGTTGATTCGTTTCGTTACAGCGGAAGGCTATAGGAACCAGATTATCTATACAGAGTTGCATAACGAAGTGGAGTTTGGACAGTTAAACGCCGTCGGAACGTCTGAAGGCATAGCCGAAACGAATGTATCAGCTATTATTGAAGCCATGCAGCCCTATGTAGAGGAAGCTGTTGGATATCTACGCCAATGTCATCCCGATATTATGATGACGGCCAGCTATACGTTAAATGAAGCCTACCCTAAAGCTTACGTCGCACGTAATATGCAGGTTGCCCATTTTCATCTTTATATTAAAGGGATGCTCAATGAGCTTATGGAAGCGGCAGGGCTTGATGATGAGCTGTCGCCATTCCCCAATCCCTTTGTACAATCCCTATTAAGAGAAGACGCTCCTCCATTTGCAGAGTGGACCCTGCCTCTGGAGCAAAATTGGCGGATGGAAGGCAATCCGGTTGGCATGAGGCTTATTTATTTGCACGATTGGGTGGATCCCGATCAATGGGATTTATTTTTGTACGATCGGTATGGAGATCATAAAATGGCTATGTTGCAGAAGGTGGACACCCGATTGGAAGAAATTCATGAATGGACCCGTCATTCCGGCATTCCCATTGTCATAGGAGAAGGCTATGTAGGCTACACGCCGCTGTACGCCCAATTTGAAGAAGGCCCGGTCGGTAAATTTATCGCTGAATATGTGCTGCGAAAAGGAATGGCACTTGGATTCTGGGGAATGACCCTCTGCTCCAACTGTGCTCCGCATCATCCGTTCTGGAGTGATGTAGCCTGGCAACGTAAGTGGAATCAATTTATTCTGAATTCAATATGAACGAATGAGGGGAGTGAACTTCATGAGAAACTATCGAATTACGGTCAAAGACGATCACAAACATATTGTTAAAGGTCATATCCAACTTGGCGGCACCAACCCAAAAGGAGAGGAGATCGGATTCACTAACTATTTTATGGAGAAGGATGGAGAGCCCTTTTTCGGCATTTGTGGTGAATTCCATTATGCCCGTTATGATGAACGCTATTGGGAAGATGAAATGATTAAAATAAAAATGGGCGGCGTAAACATCATCGCAACCTATATTTTTTGGAACCTGCATGAAGAAGTTGAAGGCGTTTTTAATTGGAGTGGGAACAAAAATCTTCGCCGTTTCATCGAGTTGTGCGGTAAACATCAGCTATACGTTATGATTCGAATCGGACCCTTCAATCATGGGGAAATCCGAAACGGCGGTATGCCGGATTGGTTATTCGGTCGGCCCTTTGAGGTTCGTTCTAATGATGAGGGGTATCTGTTTTATACAAGAAGAATGTACAACCAAATCGGTGCCCAGGTTAAAGGATTGTTATATAAGGAGGGGGGGCCGATCATCGGCACCCAAATCGAAAACGAGCATAATCATTCGTCCGCCCAGTGGGGATTGACTGTAGGAATTAATGATATGTGGTTAAACAGTGGAAGTGACGGTAATTCGCATATGTTAAAACTTAAAGAAATAGCTCTGGATGCAGGAATTGATACTCCGATCTATACGTGCACAGGATGGGGAGGAGCAACAACGCCTGTACCTGATATGCTGCCCCTATGGGGCGGATATGCCTACTGGCCATGGATCTACTACGAAGAGGGACGTCTGGAGGGGATGGACGAGCATCCTGCGACACCGGAATACATTTTCCGAGACAAGCATAATAACGAGATACCGAAGAGCTACAATTTCGAGCCCCTATACGCCCCCGAAGATTATCCGTACGCTTGCTGCGAGATGGGTGGCGGCATGGTTCAGTTTTATAAATATCGGTTTGCATTTCCCTATCGTAGTGTTCCAGCGATGACTGTCATGAAGGGTGCAGAAGGCTGTAACCTGATCGGATACTACATGTATCATGGGGGTTCGAATCCTCGGGGTAAGGTTAACCCGTTCACAAATGATCTGGCTACACCTAAAATATCCTATGATTTTAATGCCATGATCGGCGAATTCGGCCAAGTAAGGGAATCATACCAAAGAACAAAGCTACAGCATTATTTTTTTTCAACCTTCCAAAAGCAATTCTCCCTAACGAAGACCATTCTGCCAGGGGATACGTCCCAGATGGATCCTTACGATGTGGATACCTTGCGATATGCAGTGCGCTCCAGTGCCGGATCGGGTTACCTGTTTCTAAATAATTTCCAAGATCATGTCGAAAATGACGACCTGTGCGATTTTAAGGTAAGCATTGAGCTGCCAGAGGAAACGATTGTCATACCTAGTCAAGGGGAGCTGACGTTAGGACGTGAAAGTTTCGCCATATTGCCATTTAATCTCGATCTGGATGGAATGAAGCTCAAATATGCAACGGCACAGCTGATAACAAGGATAGAAGAGGCTGGAGAAGTATATTATTTTTTCTTTGTACCAGAGGGCATGACAGGAACTTATGCAATGGAGTCAAAAGATATGATCAGTGCCACCATCGACAAAGGTTCGATAGAGCAAATGGATGGGAACACGATCATTAAGGTTGCTGAAGAGGAAGATAGTCTCATCCACCTGGTATCTGAAAGTGGCAAAAAAGTCTCCATCTACACGATGACTGATGAACAAAGTCTTAATTTTTGGAAGGTAAACCTGCAAGGCCGGGACAGAGTCATTGTGACAAGTGCCAATGTACTTGTATCTGGAACTGAGATAAAGCTGGAATTAACGGACCAGGAGATTGTAACACTGAGTGTATTCCCGGGTTTTGATGCCCCAATCACATCGATTTCTGGTGGAGAGCTGCTTGAAATAACAGAAAGTGAATTATTTAAAACGTATCGTTTAAGGGCTCCTAAGAAAGAAATCCAGTTCTATTTGAAAAGGGTTAATGACGATAAACTTACTCTTGATTTCGAAATAAATGCCTTTGACGGAATCAAGGAGGCTCTACTGCGTATCGATTATACTGGAGATATTGGTTATGCTTTTATTGATGGCGAACTGATTCACGATAACTTCTGCAACCATACGACCTGGGAAATGGGTTTGAAACCATTTGAACATCGGCTCATGGAGCAAGGAATGTATGTATATGTTTCCCCCATTCGAAAAGGCAAGGTTCTCAACAGCAATACGACCATGGCTGGCTGGAAAGAGACGACGGAGGAACGAATCGTGGACATCGGCTCGGTCAGCATTGTACCTGTGTATGAGATCAAAATCACCATGTAACCTGGGCAGTTTTCGATGTTGATCTACAGATCGATGATGGTCCTCATAATGTAGTGCCTGAGTGAGAAAAGGGGAGAGCTATAACCGTTACTAACAGAAGCTGTTGTGAGTAACGGTTATGATGGAATTTGCTGAATCAATGGGAGGCGAGGAGATCTTCCGCAATCTTCACCAAGTCCTGCTTGACCAACGGACTATTCGGATTGTCATGAATTAAATATATAATAAATAAATTTATACTACAGCCGGCTCCCTTGGAGCTGGCTGTTTTACTAAAAGGAATAGCACCTATGACTGAAATAAAATGGTACAATTGATGTGCATTCTCCATGAGGAGGGATACATGTATGACCATGACTATGGGGCAGATTATGAACCATCTGACCAAGGGAATAAGCACACCTAACACGACCGTAGATCTGCTTAATCCAGGGCATGTGGATACTGAGGTGCAAGGAATTGTAACCGCTTTCTCGACGTCGCAGTATGTGATAGAACAAGCTATTTCTCTAGGCGCAAATTTTATCATTACACATGAAGGCATTTTTTATAGTCATCAGAGGATGCAGGAATGTTTACGACATGACCCCGTTTTTTCGCAAAAATCCCGTCTGATTGCCGACTCGGGTCTAGGTATTTATCGTTTTCATGACACCATACACCGTTATCAGCCGGATGGAGTGATGATTGGACTTCTCCAGGCACTTGATTGGCACACCTACGTTGTGAAACAGCAGCCGACGGCTGACATTTTGACTATTCCAGCTATGGAAGTTAAGGAGGTCGCTGAATATATCAAAGCCAAGCTTCATATTCGTTATGTACGGGTAGCTGGCGAGCTTTCCATGCCATGTGAACGAGTGGGAATCTTAGTAGGATACAGGGGAGGTGGTGAACTAGCCATTCCATTATTTCTAAATGAAAATGTGGATTTAATCATTGCTGGTGAAGGACCCGAATGGGAAACGCCAGAATATGTGAAAGATGCTGTCTATCAGGGCAGAAATAAAGCCCTTATTATGCTGGGACATGCTGAAAGCGAAGCGCCTGGTATGAAATATCTTGCTGATGTACTTTCCGCCCAATTTCCAATGATTCCCATACACTTTGTTGAAGATCGTCCGGTGTTTCAAATATTGTAATTAAGAACCCGTCTATTGTGATGATAAAGCCTGTACTGTTGTTATATCCGTTCATCAATTTTTATGAAATGGAGGCAAAATGATGGGAAGCAGAGTGATTACGCCATTCAACACAGACTGGAAATTTATGGAGGGTAATTACACGGGTGCCGAGAAGATGGATTATAACGATGAGCAATGGCGGCTCCTTCAAGTCCCTCATGACTGGAGTATAGAACAATCCTTTGATCCACATATGCTGTATGGCGGGAATCAAGCTTATTTGCCCAGATGGTCTGTCGGATGGTACCGAAAGCATTTTAATGTGAAGCCCTCTTCTCCAAAACAGCGCGTATACATACAATTTGATGGTATTCACAATAACAGTGAGGTTTGGATCAATGGGCATTTTGTGGGCAAGCGGCCTTATGGATATGTTAGTTTTCAATATGATTTGACCCCATATATTCGGTGGGATGAGGATAACGTGATTGCTGTCAAAGTGGACAATACGACTCTTCCGCCTGACAGATGGTATTCGGGGTCCGGTATTTATCGTAATGTGTGGCTGATTTGTACGGATTATATTCATGTAACCGAATGGGGGACTTACATCACCACACCTGAAATTTCGCCAGATGAAGCCAAGGTGAGTGCCAGAATCCAGGTTACTAATCATCATGAGCATGCCGTAGAGTGCAATATTGTGACTGAAATTCTGGACTCACAGGGACAAGTAAAAGGAAAAATTGAAAACCGAGTGACTCTTTCGGGCTTTGAAGCGGGCGAAATGGAGCAAAAAACGCGGGTTTTAGAGCCAGAATTATGGTCACCGGAGAACCCAGTGCTCTATGAAGCTCAAACAATCATTTATTGCGACAATAAAGAGGTAGATTGTTATCGAACCCCTTTTGGCATAAGAGAAGTGAAACTGGACGCTCAAAAGGGTTTATTTCTGAATGGAAGCAGCTTGAAGTTAAAGGGAGTTTGCATTCACCATGATTTGGGCTGTCTGGGAGCTGCTTACCATGATACAGCCATGAAAAGAAGACTACAGAAGCTGAAGGAAATGGGCTGTAACTCGATTCGTTTTGCCCATAATCCGATGGCACCTGAATTGTTGGATCTTTGTGATCAGATGGGGTTCCTGGTAATTGACGAAGCTTTTGACAAATGGAAATCTCTTTCCTATGAGCATTTATATGATGAATGGTGGGAAAAGGACCTGGAGGCGATGCTCGTAAGAGACAGAAACCATCCCAGCGTTTTCATGTGGAGTGTTGGGAATGAAGTAGAGAACCAGGGCCAACCGTCCATGCTCAAAATGTTGGAGCAACTCGTCGCCTTTTGCCATGAAAAAGATCCTACCCGGCCTGTTACATGTGCGCTTGAGCCGCATAATACACCGATCAGCTTGCGTGATGGTTCGATTGAAGCCAAGGTAGAGCATACCAGGCTGCTGGCACAACGAGTGGACGTTCTGGGGTTAAACTATCAGGAGCAGTGGTATGAGCACTACAGAAGGGCCATGCCGGATACGCTAATCATTGGAACGGAGACTTTCCCATACTATCGTGGTAAAGATAACCGGGTTAAAGGTTATTTGCCCCACAATCCTTGGTTTGATGTCGTTAATCATGATTATGTGATGGGTCAATTTGTTTGGAGCGGGATTGACTATCTGGGAGAAACAAGCTATCCCTCCAAAGGGTGGTCCTCGGGCCTGATTGATACTTGCGGGTTCCGCAGACCTGTATCCTATCTTCAACAAAGTTTATGGTCAGATGAGCCTATTGTGCACATTGCTGTACTTCACGAACGTATGAAGCCGGAACACAATCCATCGTGGACGATGCACTGGAAATCTCCGGGTATGGAAGATCATTGGACATTTCCTGAATACGGCGGAAAATTGATACGGTTAGTTACCTTCACCAATTGTGAGAGCGTGGAATTGATTGTGAACGATGAATCTTACGGTGAGAGAAAGCTTGCCGATTATCCTGATCATTTAATCAAATGGGAACTCCCCTATTCACCGGGCAAAATCCGGGCTATTGGCAGTAATGGAAATCAGAAGGTCTATGAGCATAAATTAACCACTGCCGGGCTTCCTTATGCTCTAAAGTTGGAGGTTGATCGGACGGTTCTACCTGCCAATGGTCATGAAATATCTCATGTGGAGGTAACTGTCTCAGATCAAGATGGAATCATTGTACCTAATCAGGAATTTGATTTAACCTTTAAACTACATGGTGATGGTCGTATCCTTGGAATAGACAACGGCGATCTCACCAGTGATGAACCCTTCCAGGGAAACCAGATACGAACACACAGAGGCAGGTGTCTCGTTATTGTACAATCCGGGTATCTGGCAGGTGAGCTGCTGCTTCAAGCTTCAGCAGATGGAGGGTTGCAGGGAGAAACCAGACTAAATATGGAGCATGAATACAAATGACAATTCAAGGTTGAGGAAGCGGTCGATCTGACACGTGAAGCGGATGTAGCCGTATTGGTACGGCAGCAGTGCCGCCAGTTCGGCGTAGCCTTACGGATACGGTAACGTCCGAGCTTGTGATCGAGCGTTCATGATAGGCCTGATGATTCATTTTGGAGCGGTGTGCGTTTTTTCACTCGTCTTTGTCCTTTGAAAAACAGTCGAGTTTAAAATTGAAAATGTTGTGTAACTCACAATATTTTCGGAAATAATTATGATAACTCCTTTATGGTGAGCCAGCTTTTGTTAAGAGCTTTTGAAAAACGCATTGTGAAAGGTCTTTGCGTTTTTTTTACGCTTTGTTTTTTTCTAAATATAAGCAGTGAGGATGTGTTTCGCATTGCCCAAAACCAATATAAACGGATATAGTATGCATTACACGGATCGTGGAAAAGGGACGGCGATCCTGTTCGTTCATCCTCCAGTGTTGACAAGTTCGAATTTTCAATATCAAATTCAGGAATTGTCTGATCGTTTTCGTACAGTCGCTTTTGATATTCGGGGTCATGGTCAAAGTGAGCCTTCCAAGAAAGCGATTACCTATCCGTTAATTGCCGAGGATATGAGGCAGCTCATGGACGAGTTGAAGATAGAGAGGGCATTTTTATGCGGTTATTCGATAGGTGGCTCCATTGTGCTTGACTTTCTGTTAGCCTATCCTGATCGATCCCTGGGCGGCATTATCATCGGTGGCATGTCGGAAGTTGGCGGTAGGGAATTAAAAAATAAAATATCACTTGGACATATGTTCTCCAAGCTGGGATTGATCAGTCCGATTGCTTTCTCCACTGCTTGGAGTCAAGCTCATAAAAATTTATCATTGTTCTGGACGTTGTTTAACGATGCCAGAAAAGGAAACGCCAAAAACGCGGAGCAATATTACAATTATAGTCTGCACTATAACTGTACAGCACATTTGCAGGAAATAAATCATCACGTCCTGTTGATTTACGGAGAGAAAGACAAACTCTTTTATCCATATGCCCGGTTGTTGCATGAACGATTGCCCCAAAATGAGCTGATTTTTATCGAAGATATGGATCATCGAATTCCTACGAAAGCAGCCAAACCATTAAACCGATTAATTAGCCAGTTTGTAAACCGCTTCTGAAAAATTTCAGGAGCGGCTATTATGATATAAGGTCTTCATTTTAGGTTGTGTGTTTTTAAAAGATACCCGCTTTTTTCGATGTTTCTTTGATCCCATTGGCTCCGTTAACTACAGTTTTACCCCAATCAGTCAGACTGCCATTAGGTCCTGTTACAAGATCAAGATAGGAAAGGTCGGAATTGTTACCATACCAGGACCAGGCTAACCAGCCTATACCTTTGGATTGGCCGTATCTCATGATTTCTGTCTCATCGACATCCGCTCCCTGATGGTAACCGCCAAATTCACCAATAATCAGTGGAAGTCCTTTATTCAGAACGTTATCAATATTGGTGCGTACAGTTTGAGCATCTTTACCAGCGAACTCATACATATGGATGGAGAATACTGTATTCTTCAATGTATCAGCTGCAAAAACAGATGTACCATAGTCCGTGATAGACTGAGGATATTGTCCCCATCCGGCACAATCGACGATTAGCGTATTTTTGATTCCTGCGTTTCTGAGCTTGGGAATGGCTTGCTTTTGTTATTCAGTATATTTTATTAGTTAGTTTATAAATATTGAGATTTTAATGTATTTATTACAATTTATATATAATTAAAGCGTATAATTAAGTGATTTTATAATGTTTATTAGATATAATACTAACATTGTTATTTATTTGTTAGTTTGTTTAGGCGATTTATTCATTAATTCTCACCTTGAATAAAGGTTGGTGTGACTAATATTATGGAGATGCGTAAACAGTTTTAATCAAGGGAGGGTTTATTCAGCAGATGAACCTAAATCCGTAATGGATAACTTAACATCGAAAGTTACTGGTATTTGACTGAATTTATAATCCCAATCATTCTTTACTTTTTTCCACGCTTGAGGTTGCTCAATATATAAGCGCTCGCCAAAACCCGCAACATCCACTTTATATTCCGATTGTAGCTTGTGCATAAGAGTTTTAATCCTTCTTGTTACTTCCTTTTCAAACTCTTTCTCAGCCTTTTTCATGTTTTGTGTCTTAGTCGGGTCCATTTCCTCATCCCAGTCTTCAATTAAACGCCCTTTGGATTCAATCTTGACATGAAAGGAGATGTCGTTTCCCTCGGTCACCTTAGTTGTTATTTTGCTATTTACCGATTTGATCTCATAAGTTATAGGTTGATTCCGCTCATCGTATATTTTGATAGCTCCACCCTCAACATCATCTTTAATCCATGCAATACTTTCCACGTCTTGTTGCCCCAAATTGCCGATCCAGTGGCCAGTGTCTCCCTTAATAATGCCAGCACCTGAAAATTCAAATTCTCCCTGGGATTCTAAAATGTTTTGCAAAATATAGCTTTTTTTGGAATGCATCAACCCATCCAGTTCAGATAAATTAGTTCCTCTCATCATCTTGCTGGTTCTAAAATGGTTACGAAGCATATACAAAAGATGAAAGGACGGGACCTCCTCCTTATATTTTGTAACTAATGTGTTAGCTGCTCGTTCCTTACTTAAGAAAACCATGCAGCTTGGGCGAATATCATTATCACGAAGCACAAAATCCATCAATTGCTGGATCGTCTGTTGTTTCGCCAGTTCGGTGGAAACCACGATGACCTTTAGATGTTGACCAATAATCGGACGATCCAGGCGGAGGGAGAATTGCCGGAAGATTTCAAGTACAGAATCCCCGGTGCCAGCGATATTTATATAGTTTGGTCCTTGTCCACCGCCTTGTTTACCTGCGCCCCCAAAAGTTTTTTTAGGGACGATTTGCACGCTGGCAGTAATTTTATTTTTCTTGAAGTAACTGCTGCCTTCCTTCTCCAGATCTTGTTCCAATGGACTGAGTTCACCCTTGTCCAGAGCCAGTCCTGTATATATGCTTAGTTCCTCCACTTCTTTGCTGCTCCAACAACCAACTTGAGTTACCAGAAGAATGAAGGCAAGCAGCAAAGATAGGATATGTCGTCTATACATTTTGCTTCATTCCCTTCTTCCTGATCATAAATACGATTGAAAGAAGTACCGGAACCAGAAAAAATAAAATGATTCCCATGTACCCGATTGCATCGCCGAGACTAAACACTTCAGTCATACGTACAGGAGTCATTGTGGAGATAAAGATAACCGGGATTAGGCCAAATATTGCATAACGATATTTAAGGCCAAACACCTGTGAGATACCTAAGGATGCATTGAAGAAAAAACTGCAAAAATTACAAAACATTTGCATCATCCAGATCACCAGCAGCGGAAATTCAAGGCGTTCAAAAAGAAATCCCGGGATTTCAAAACTGCGCATTAAATTAAAGGTGGGCCAGGTACTTGTCACAGTAGAGTCCACAGATAACCCGCCGACCACCATAACGACTGTCAAAAAGTACAAAACCCAAGGGATGCTGATTCCCACTACCATGGCCTTGACTGCTTTTTCAGGGTGCTGCAGGAACGCGACCAGTGTCATGATCACCTCACAACCAGTGAAAACAAGGACAGTCGACTTTAGCCCCTTAATTACTGGAAGCATACCTTCACTTAAAACGGGACGCAGATGGTCAATTTCAAAGACCCTTAGGCTAAGGACAAAACAGAGGAGCAGAAAGAAGAGACTGATCGGGAGTACAATCTGGTATAATCGCGCGATGGCATTAATGCCTCCAAAAACCAGATAACTTCCCACCCAGATGAATGGAATCACAATCGCCCATATGGGTGTCCCTTCAAGCAGAAAATATATCGTCACTTCAGCTAAAACGCGAATCTCAAAGCCGGCGATGATTAGATAATATATAATTAATAACAGACTTAAAAATCCTCCCGGAATGATACCCACGATTTTTCTGGAGTATTGATACACGGTGCTTCCGGGAAACTGCTGGCTTAATTTCACCATTAGCAAGACCACCAATATGACAATACATCCGCCGATCAGGACAGAAAGCCATGCATCAGGAGTCTTTACTGTTTCAGTTACACCTCTCGGTAGTGTCAAAATCCCTGCGCCCAATACCGTATTGGTCAGGAATACTGCCGCCTGTTTGGTTGTGATCTTATCATCAGAGCGTGTAAACACTATAATTCCTCCTTCCTCCGGGTACTATGATCTGCGCTTGTTTTGCTGAGTTTTCATCATCACGGGTCTTCGCTTCATCAGAGTCAAAGGAGCTCGAATAAACAGATCCTTCCAGTCGTTTAGACGAATAGGGGAGAAGGGAGTAATATACGGTACCCCAAAGCTCTTCAGTTTCGTCATATGGATACAAATTAGCAGAAAGAATAAAACCGTACCGAACATGCCCAGAATGGCTGCAAAGAGCATTCCGGCGAAACGCAAAAGACGCAAGGTAATACCCGCACTATATGACGGTATCGAAAACGAAGAAATGGCAGTGACCGAAACCACAATCACAAGAAAAGGGCTAACAATGCCCGCATTTACAGCAGCGTCGCCGATGACCAAGCCTCCCACAATGCCCATCGCAGGGCCAATGGGTTTAGGCAATCGTATGCCGGCTTCCCGCAGGATTTCGATAGAGATTTCCAGAATCATAACTTCTATGACAGATGGAAAAGGGACACCTTGACGGGTTTCAATGATACTAATGACCAGCTTGGTCGGAATCAAACCGGGATGAAAAGATATAAAAGAGATATATAAAGCAGGACCCATAAGCGCTATAAAGGCTCCGCAAAATCGTAACACACGTAAAAGTGTCCCTGGAATCCAGCGCTCATAATAGTCCTCCGGAGATTGAAGCAGCATACTGAAGGTTACTGGAACAATGAGCGCAAAGGGGGTACCATCAAGCAGAATAGCTACTCTTCCTTCCAACAAAGCACTCATGACACGGTCGGGGCGCTCAGTGTTGTGAGCCTGCTGGAATGGACTTAAATAATTGTCTTCAATAAGTTGTTCCACATAACCGGATTCAGGTAAAAAATCCATGTCTATTTTTGAAATTCTGTGGTTCACTTCTTGAAGGAGCTCCGGATTCACAATATCCTTGATGTACGCGATAACCAGATCTTTTTTGATTCTGCTTCCAACCTGGAATTTCTTTATTTCCAGACTTTTATTTAAGCCTTGGCGTCTAAGCATCGAAGTGTTTTCACTTAATACTTCCGTAAAGCCGATTCTGGGACCCCGAAGTAATGCTTCAGAGGTCGGTTCATTCACTGATCGAACAGAACCGTTAGGGGACCCGACCAGGAGTGCTTCCTTCATTCCTTCAATTATTAATACGGTATGGCCTAAAAGGGTTAATTCGTGCAGATTCTCCATATCTGCAACTTCACTAATTTGCGTAAGTGGCATCAAGCTTTCTTTTATAAAAGATTTACTTATACGTTCCGGCTGCTCCTGTTGGCCCTCAAACATCAATACCTGCAATACCTGCTTGTTTATAAGTTCCTCATCCTGCATACCTTCTATAAAGATTAACACGGACCGTGCATGAAATTTCTTCACCATAAACTCACGAAAATGCACATCACTATTCTCGCCTATCGCCTCTTGGATGGATTTCAAGTCGGCATCATAATCCCCCGTAATTTTGGAGCCTGGTTCCTGCTGCTGATCACCGTGGTCTTTGTCATCCTTAGGACGGTCAGCAGGTTGTTTGGAATTCGCTCCCTTACTGCCTACAAGTGAATATATCGAGGTGTTTATATAATAAACCAATAATGGAAAAATCAACGCGAGGCCGGCCTGAAATAATGTAACCCAGCTTGGAATATAAGGTACTATTTTAGACCACATGATGATAACCCCCAAATGATTCAATTCATTTTATTTCCCCGTAGAATAGCAGGTTGTCCATAAAGTATTCCTTGTAAAGGATTTATTTACTCATTAAACTGTCTGATGACTTGCTATCTCCTCATACTTTGCGGAAACCTCGTTCTACGCTACTTCGTCAGTTGACATGAATAGTAAGACTATGTTAATCTCCAATCAGGAAAACGATTACTCAAAATAATTATTTGAGGGAAATAATATGAAAAAAAATCAGGTGTCAATAAAAGATATTGCCAGATTGAGCGGGGTTTCTGTAGCAACGGTTTCCCGTGTTATTAACGAGAATGGTCGCTTCTCTGAGGAAACACGACAGAAGGTTAATGAAGTAATCCAAAAGTATCAATATGAGACCAATAGTGTCGCCAAAAGCCTGCGGATGAGTAAATCGCAGACGATTGGCGTTTTAGTGCCGGATATTAATAATGAATTTTTTTCGGTCATTGTACAAAAAACGGAGAGCTTCTTTTTCAAACAAGGGTACTCTACCATTATATGTAATACTGCCAAGGATGCGGAGAAGGAACGAGAATATCTGAAAACTTTGGATGGGAAAATGGTAGATGGCCTGATCTGTATTTCGGGACAGGAGGAGCTTTCCGCAGAATTGCTTAAACGGCCCATTCCCATTGTATGCATTGACCGTCGACCGAAGATTAATACGAATGTAGCTTTTATCGAGTCCAATCATTATGAGGGTGGATTTCTGGCGACAGAGGAGCTGATTGACAAAGGCTGCAAGGATATTTTACTGCTGACCAAGCAAAACAATCTTTCCTCTGTTAATGAGCGTCTACACGGCTACAAAGATGCTCTGCAAAAGCATGGACTATCTCCATCTGAGGACCGCTTGGTTGCAGTTCGTAATGATGGGCCTACTTTGGAAGCCGCACAGGCTGCTATTGAGCGCGTCTTGGAAAAAAAACTCCGGTTTGACGGCATTTTTGCTACCAATGACTGGCTAGCTCTGGGCGGATTGCTGGCGTTACAGAAACACGGAGTACAGGTTCCCGGTGAAGTCAAAATAGTAGGTTTTGATAATGATACAATTTCCCAATACTGCAATCCACCGTTGACTACAATTGAACAGGATAAAGAAACACTTGCAGATCAAGCCTGCAATACGCTGCTTCGTATGCTGAGTGGAGAAAGGCTGGAACAGGAGCAGCATTATTCCGTCCCGGTACGCTTGATACAACGCAGTACCACCTGATTTCGTGTTCAGATAACATCTTGGATTAGCCACGGGAGAGGTAACGTAAGGTATGTTCTATCTCACATAGTGTAAGATGGTTCTACCACGTTATTCTTTTCCCGTGCAAGATCCGACAAAAAAATGTTTGACAACAGTATCATTAAATGATACTTTAATTACGTCGAATGTAATCGTTTACTCAAACGAGTACAGAAATCAATAATACGTGAAAGAAAGCAACGCGTGATGGATTTCAATCCATAACTGTTGCTATTATTTTCAATGAGTAAACGTTATCTCAACTATTTTTCTCATTACCAAAGGGCAAAAAAAACATTCTAATGAGTTTTGTGGAAATTGTAAAATATATTATGAGATTTGAGTAATCGTTTACTCAAATTTCTTGAAAAGGGTGAGTATTAATGAGTATGCTATTATGTCCTTCCATGATGTGCGCTAATTTCAGGTCATTGGAGCATGAAGTAAACGCACTGGAAGAAGCGAATGTGGATATTTATCACATTGATATTATGGATGGTAGATTTGTTCCTAATTTCGGAATGGGGCTTCAGGATTTGGAGTATATCTGTAAGCAAACCCAAAAAACAGTAGATGTACATTTGATGATCGACAACCCTTCCGCCTATATTGATTTGTTTGCTGATAAGGGTGCGGACATCATTTATTTTCATCCGGAGGCTGATATGCACCCGACACGCACAATTGACCGAATAGTTGGCAAGGGAAAAAAGGCAGGGATCGCTCTTAATCCGGGAACCGCCCTTGCTGCGGTTGAACCTTTGCTTGGCATGATCGATTATGTGTTGGTCATGACCGTAAATCCCGGCTTTGCGGGTCAAAAATATTTATCCTTCGTGAACGACAAGATCATAGCACTACACGCATACAAGCTTGAAAAAGGACTGAATTATACAATCGTGGTAGACGGTGCGATCTCCGAAGAGAAGATCAACGAACTGGCAAGCTACGGCGTTGAAGGATTTGTTTTGGGGACATCCACTCTGTTCGGCAAAGATGAACCCTACAAAACCATCATTAACAGATTAAAAAATATCTAATTTGGGGAGGAATAGAGCCATGAAAATTGCCATTGGGAGCGACCATGTGGCTGTAGAGCTTAAAGCGATTATTTCGGCTTATGTTAATGAACTGGGTCATGAGGTCATTGACTACGGGCCGGAAAATTCGGAAAGAACCGACTATCCGAAGTATGGGAAGCTTGTTGCCGAGGCTGTAGTCGGAAAGCAGGCTGACGCAGGTATCCTGATTTGTGGCACAGGTGTGGGGATATCCATCTCGGCCAACAAAGTGAAGGGAATTCGGGCTGTGGTATGCAGTGAGCCTTATTCGGCACAGTTGTCCAAGCAGCACAACAATACGAATGTTCTTGCATTTGGTGCGCGTGTCGTCGGAAGCGAATTGGCGAAAATGATTGTGAAATCATGGCTGGAGGCTGAGTTTGAAGGAGGGCGCCATGGCGACCGCATCAAGATGATATCCGACATCGAGGAACAGCATTTGTGCTGATCAACAACTGCTTATAAAACATAAATGATATGGAGGAGATTACAATGGCTAAAAGATTAATCGCGAGCACAAAGAGTGACATTATGAAATTTAATGCAGCAGATTTGAAAGAGTCCATCCTGGCTTCAGAAGGACGCGTCATTATGGGACAACATCTTGTAATGATAAACACCGGTTTGGTTGATGGTGTCACTAATGCAGAAATCCAGGCTGCCTACGGCGCAGATATGGTTATGCTGAACGGCTTTGATATGATCAAGGAAGAATCCAATATCGGATTGCGTGAAATGAAGCATGGTAAGCTGGCTGAGAAGCCGTACAGCCTGAAGCAAATCAAGGAATGGGCTGGAGTTCCGCTTGGTATTTATTTTGAGTGTCCAAGCCCTGATGCACAGGTTGCGGGAGAGCAATATGTAGAGGCAAAAGAAGGCAGAGTCGCTTCCAGAGAGAACTTCCTGCGTGCCTTGGAGATCGGAGCCGATTTTATCGTACTTGGAGGAAACCCTTCTGCAGGTACAACCTTTGAACGAATCATTGAGGCTACCAAGCTGGCAAAAGAAACGCTAGGGGATAGAATCTTAATCTGCGCCGGAAAATGGGAAGACGGCACCATCGAGAAGGTGCTGGGCGATCCGCTGAGCAAGCGACCTTCCAATGATATTATCAAGGATTTGATCGATTCTGGTGCTGATGTTATTACGTTGCCTGCACCTGGCTCCAGACATGGCATTACAGTAGAGCATGTCAGACAGTGTGTAGAGTTTGTCCATTCGTATAAACCCGGAACTCTTGCTCTTTCTTTCCTGAACAGTTCGGTTGAAGGGGCAGATGTTCAAACGATTGCCTTAATCGCACTCATGATGAAGCAGACGGGGGCGGATATCCATGCTATTGGAGATGGTGGTTATGCCGGAACACCTCTTCCTGAGAACGTATACCAGCTTGCACTATCCATTAAAGGACGCAGACATACAATCAAGAGAATGGTAGGGAGAAGCCGGTAACGATTGACCCGTGTAATTTAAAGACTCTATATTCTTTTTGTACTCCTTGGAGTGCGCGTAGAGTCTTTGGATTACTACCATTTATGTAAACGTTTACTTTCATAGAAATATGCCAAATGAGGATTAAAGGAGCGAGCAGCATGTCCAATGAAAAACTGGCAAAAGACATTTTAGCGTCCGTTGGCGGAGAAGGAAATGTCTCTAGCTTGGTGCATTGTGCCACTCGGTTGAGATTTAAATTAAAAAACAAGGATCAGGCCGACAAGAACCAGACACAAAATATTCCCGGAGTTATTACAGTTGTTGAAAACGGTGGACAATATCAAGTGGTCATTGGAAATACGGTAGGCGACGTATATAAAGAAATTTTAAAGATCAGCAGCATTGGAGATGACGACAAATCGGATGCAGCCGCTGCTCCTGAAGGCAACTGGTTCAACAAAACGGTGGACATTATTTCCGGTATTTTCACACCATTTTTGGGGGCACTAGCAGCTTCCGGGATCTTGAAAGGGCTTTTATTAATGCTTGCCTCGTTGGGATGGCTCACCAAAACAGGTGGTGTCTATTCGATCTGGTTCGCTGCTGCAGACAGTATCTTTTATTTCCTGCCGCTGGCGATTGCAGTCACTTCTTCGAGAAAGTTTGGAGCGAATACATTTGTAGCGCTTGCATTAGCGGGAGCTCTGGTATACCCGAATATTATTACTTTGTATAACGATAAAGCGGATATTACGTTCTTCAATATTCCTGTTGTTCTTATGAGTTATACTTCTTCGGTTATTCCAGTGATTATCGCGGTTTGGTTACTATCCATTCTGGAGAAATTCCTGAATAGAGTTATTCATGATAGCGTGAAAAACTTTATAACGCCACTTATCTGTCTTATGGTCATTGTTCCCTTGACTCTGATCGCGGTTGGACCGATTGGAATATATGCGAGCTTGGGACTGGCTAAGGGTTACACTTTCTTATATAATTTGAGTCCGATTGTAGCAGGAATCATTTTGGGTGCTGGGTGGCAGCTGCTGGTAGTTATGGGTCTTCACTGGGCGTTTGTGCCTATTATGTACAATAACATTGCGGTATACGGTTATGATACCATGAAACCATTAATGGCACCTTCTAACTTTGCACAAGCAGGTGCGGCACTGGGTGTATTCCTTAAAACTAGAAATCCAAAAGTTAAAGCGATTGCAGGCCCTGCGGCAATAACCGGTTTGTTCGGCATCACGGAACCGATCATCTACGGGATTAGTATTCGCTACAAAAAACCATTCGTATGGGCTATTATCGGTGGTGCTATCGCCGGGGCGATCACGGGTGCTTCGGGTTCCGTGGCCATTGCTCCAGGTATCCCGGGCTTGGCATCCCTGCCGATTTTCTTCGGTACAGGATTCGCCGGATTCGTAATTGCTATTACGGTAGCTTATGTATTCACAGCCATTACCACATATTTCTTTGGATTTAATGATTCCATGGAAAAAGAAATGGTTGCAGTCCATGAAGAGAAAAAAGAAACTGAACCAGCTCCTGTGCTGACGAATGAGACCATTTCCAGCCCGCTGACAGGTGTCGTCAAACCGTTATCCGAGATATCTGATGAAGTGTTCTCCACGGGAGCCATGGGTAAAGGCGTTGCTATTGTACCTGAGGAGGGCAAGCTGCTCTCGCCATTCAACGGAACGATAGCTAATGCCTTCCGTACAGGCCATGCGATTGGCATTGTGTCGGATGGAGGAACAGAGATTCTGGTTCACATCGGCATGGACACCGTCAAATTGAAAGGACTACATTTTAAAACGCATATCGCTGAGGGTGATCGGGTAACCAAAGGTCAATTGCTGGTCGAGTTCGATATTGAGGAAATTAAAGCTCTGGGCTATGACATTACTACACCGATTATTGTGACCAATACAGCTGAATACTCGGATGTTAAGATGCTGGGAAATAACCGAGTACACACGGGAGATTCATTGCTGGAGGTCAAGCTATGAAGACTATTGAAAGACTAAATCAAGTCAATGCACCTTTGGTCATTTATGAGGTAATGAGTAAAGCGTTCCGTACGTATGGGAGGCTGCTGACTCATTTTAATACCGCAGAGCTCACCAAGTATGCAAAAGAAACCACTAGCGTTCCCAATCAGGGAAATCATTATGTACCCTCGGTGGCAGAACTCGAAGCCTTTGGCGTAATTCGTCAGATTCAAGATGAGGTATACGGCCAACTCCCGATTCAGGCTGGCTTTTGCACAGGGCAGAATACGGGCCTGACCGGGCTGGAATATCATCAGGGCAGCGAGGTGGTGATTGCCGCGACGGACTGTATTCACCTTGTCGGCAGAGTGCAGGACATTGAAAATAATTCCTTTGGCAGCGGAAATGTTCAGGCTTTTTTCCAACCCAAAAACACGGTGGTCGAGCTATATTCTACGACACTTCATTATGCTCCTTGCAAAGTTGACAGTGAAGGGTATTTGACAATAGTGCTTCTCCCGGAAGGAACTAATATGCCGCTTGTATCTGGAGAAAGCAGCCGGGGGAATCCATTGCTTACGAAGAAAAACAAATTTCTTATGGTTCATAGTACACAGACGGAAAAAATCGCGGTCGGGGTTCATCCCGGGCTGCACGGCAAGCTGCTGAATATTTCATCAATTTGAGTCAAAGTCAATAATTCATTAAGCAAAGAAACCGCTTCCGGAGCATGTTGAATGGTAGTTCCATTCTTCCAGAGGACGGTTTCTTTGTCGATTATTTAACGGATAGGGATATCCCTTGTACTTTGACGTTTATCATGCCAATGGATAGGCCCGTATATTTCTCAATGGCTTCCCGAACATTCTTCTGTAATTCTCTGCCTACATCGTACATTCTTGTCCCGTAATGAACGACAATGCTTAAATCGACATCCAGTCCTGATTCTGTCACATGAAGCTCAATGCCATTTTGCAGGCTTTTCCCACTTAACTTGTTAGTGATTCCTTCGACGACTCCTGTTGACATCGATGCAATTCCCATTGTTGCCGTTGCTGTCTTGCCAATGATTTTAGAAATAGCATCTTTGGAAATCGCAATACTCCCCAATACGTTTTGAATTAACATGTAGATTCCTCCTCGCGTGGTTCGCCTCTTCATAATCCAGTGTGATCAGTAATCAGTTGCTTTGAATCCATGGTAAAAAGTATTTACAACCAGTGCCGCCGCAGAATTTTTCGCAATATTGCCGTTCCTTACTTGCTGCCATGTTAGGAATAGCAGCGAGTAGAGGACATTCATGATCCAATCTTTATCGACATGCGGGTGAAAATAACCCTTTTGTTGCAATATTTCAATCACATGCAGGATGGGTTCCCTTAGCTTCTGATCCGCTCCTTCAATTTCCTTGTTGAAGTTGACGGATGCATCATGAGCAAGAAAATAAATTTTGTCTCCTAACGGAATAAGTGTCTCAATCAACTCTGGAATGTAATTTTCATAGTTTTCCTCGTCCAAGGAAATCCCTTTCATGGTTTCACTTACGACTTCGATGGCCCGAAATCCCAGATAAATCATCAGTTGCTCTCTGCTTTCAACATATCGATGCAATGTGGCAATACCAATTCCTGCATAATCAGCAATCTCATTCATGGAGGCGTTTGGCTTTTCAATAAGTAGCATGGTAGCTACATCCAAAAGGCTGTTAAGCCTCACTTGCTTGATCGTTGTCATGTCTTTCTTCATGGGAACTCCTTATTTATTTGATATCATATATTATTAATTGATAGTTTTTTGTATCATTTAATTGAATTTTAAATCAAATATTGAGAAGAGTCAAATAGGAGCATCCACTTTTCAAAAATCATCATAATAACTCAATTTCAATTTCAATTTCAGTTTCTTACCTTAATCCCTTGAATCCGAATAGGGAAATCCCTCAACATTTAAGGTTTTAATTATATTGTGATTGTAATCACACATAACGCAACTCCCGACATTAGAATAGAAGCATAAGCAATATTCATAAGAACGCAGGCAATGTCGTCGAATGAATGGAGGAACCGGCATATGGCAAACAGTAAACAGAAGCTTGTTGTTATAGGGAACGGGATGGCTGGTATCAATACGGTCGAACAAATTCTAAAATTAACGGATAAATATGAAATTACGGTCCTTGGAAATGAGCCCCATCCGAACTATAACAGGATCATGCTCTCTTATGTTTTGGAAGGGAGTAAAACCATTGAGGACATCATTCTGAACGATTTGCAATGGTACGAGGACCAAGGTATTACTTTATATACTGGGAAAACGGTGCGAAGCATCGACGGAGAAAGAAAGAGGATTCACACTGAGGACGGACTTGAAATTGATTACGATGTAGCTTTGGTGGCTACTGGCTCTCAATCGTTTATCTTGCCTATTCCGGGAAAAGAGTTACCAGGCGTCATCGGTTTTCGAGATATCGCCGATTGCTCGGCAATGCTTGAGGCGGCGAAAACTTATAAAAAGGCAGCAGTCATTGGTGGAGGGCTGTTGGGACTGGAAGCGGCTAAAGGCTTGGTCAATCTCGGCATGGACGTAACGGTCATTCATTTGATGGAGGATCTGATGGAGCGTCAGCTGGACCCGGAAGCTTCTACGATGCTGAGGGCAGAACTAGAACGTCAGGGGATCAAGTTTGCTATGCAAATGCAAACTGCAGAGGTGTACGGTCAAGATCGGGTACAGGGACTGCGGTTTTCGGACGGAAGCGAACTGGCAGCGGATTTGGTCGTTATGGCCGTTGGGATTAAGCCTAATATTCAGGTGGCTGTGCAAAGTGGTATGGAAACGAACCGTGGAATTGTGGTCGATGATTGGATGAGGACCTCCATGCCGGATGTATATGCTGTAGGGGAGTGTGTTGAACACCGCGGGATCTGTTACGGCCTGGTTGCTCCGCTGTTCGAACAGGGAAGTGTAATTGCCAAACATTTGGCAGGTGCGGATACCGAAGGCTATATGGGATCGGTGGTTTCCACCAAGCTCAAAATTTCAGGAGTGGATGTTTTCTCGGCTGGTGAATTCATAACTGCTTCTGAGCATACGGTGATTGTAGCCAAGGATGAGTGGAAGCGCACTTACAAAAAAATACTGCTTCATGAAAACAGGATTGTCGGAACTGTACTGTTCGGAGATGTGAGCGAATCCGCCAGCCTTCAAAAATATGTGCGGCAGCAAACGTTGATGACAGATGAGATATATGGACAACTCATGGGTACCGGATGCAGTAAAGACGGGGCTAAAACCTTATCCGCTGAAACGATGGCTGATGACGAAATTGTCTGCGGCTGCAACGGTGTGACTAAAAAGGCGATTGTTGATGCGATCCATGAAAATGGATTGACCACAGTCGACGAAATTAAGGCATGTACCGGGGCAACGCGGTCCTGCGGAGGGTGCAAGCCGGTCGTTGAACAAATTCTCCAGTATGTTCTTGGAGACAGCTTCAAGACGGCTGCCAAGCAAGGAATATGTGGCTGCACAACATGGAGCCGGGATGAAATTGTTGCTGCTATCAAAACCAAGGGGCTTACAACGACACGTGAAGTTATGAATGTACTAGGTTGGCAGAATGATGAAGGATGCTCCAAATGCCGCCCGGCGCTGAATTATTATTTGGGAATGATTAACCCGGATACCTATGAAAATGAGGAAGATTCCCGGTTTGTGAACGAGCGACTGCACGCGAATATTCAAAAGGATGGAACATTTACAGTTGTGCCAAGAATGTACGGTGGTGTAACAACTCCGGAGGATTTGAAGAAAATAGCTGATGTTTCTCTTAAATACAACGTTAAAGTAGTTAAAGTAACAGGAGGACAGCGGCTGGATTTGATTGGTGTCCGTAAAGAGGATTTGCCTAAAGTGTGGGAAGAACTCGATATGCCGTCGGGATATGCCTATGCCAAATCCCTTCGTACAGTTAAAACCTGTGTTGGATCACAATTTTGCCGTTTTGGTACACAGGATTCTATGGGAATGGGAGAATTGCTGGAACGGAAATTTGAAAGATTGGATTTTCCGGCAAAATTTAAATTAGCGGTCAACGGATGTCCGCGCAACTGTGCGGAATCATGTACAAAGGATATCGGGATTGTGGGCAATGATGGAGGCTGGGAGATTTTTATCGGTGGAAACGGTGGTATAAAAGCGCGGTTGGCTGATTCGCTCTGCAAAGTGAAAACGGACGATGAACTGATTGAGATTGTGGGAAGCGTGATGCAACTGTACCGGGAAACAGGCCAATATCTGGAGCGTACTTCGGAATGGGTGGAACGGACCGGCCTTGAAGAGATTCGGAAGGCTGTCGTTCACGATGTAGATCATCGCAAAGCTTTAATAGAACGGATCGAATTTGCACTGCAACAGGTTGAAGACCCATGGAGAAAGATCATCAACGATGCCGATTCGCGCAAAAATTTATTTGAAGTAGTTACACCGTCTGTTGTGTGAATGTATTTAAATCATGCCTGGAGAAGGGAGCAATCAAGCGAATGATCAAACATGCTGAGTGGCTTATCGTCGGTCACAGTAAGGATTTTCCAAATAGAATTGGGCGGACGATCCGGTTGGATGATAACGAAATCGCAGTTTTCCGCACTTCGGAGAACAAGCTTTACGCTGTTGAAAATTCCAGCCCGCATCCTAAAGGGGGGCCGCTTACCGAAGCGATGGTATCCGGTCATTACATTTATGACCCGCTATGTGATTGGAAGATTGATTTGGAGACGGGTATCGTTCAAGAGCCTGATCACGGACAAATTAAAACATTCACCATTCGGGAAGATGGAGAAGAAGTGAAAATATCACTTTAATGCAAATAAGAAAAGGGCTCGGCAGGAACAAGTCCTGCTGAGCCCTTTTCGTCTTGGATCAGGTGATGGTAATGCCTGCGCTCGCATAACCCACGACGGTGTTTACGAGGGAGAGTCCCGTAGCTGTTGCAGAGAAGACAAGGAGCAGACGAGTCTGCGCGGTTACTGGTATAGCCAATCCGGTAGTGATGCCATTGGAAATGGTACCCAAGGCAATGATGCCAGTCAGTGGTGGAGCTAATGTAACGGTAGCCCCAGGGACCGCTGTAAAGGTGTTATCAGGTGTAGTCGAACTAAACAACTGGGCAGTAATCGTCGCGGTTGATCCAACGAGAGTTAGCGCAGCTGTTGTACTGAAATATCCAGCGATGGATGTAATTACGCCATCCCGTGGTACAGAAAAAGCAAAGTTAATCAGTGGCCCTGCAAGTGTGCCTGTCAGGTCAATGGTTCCACCCACAAGGCTAATGCCTGTTGCCGAGCTTCCGAAGCCGATCAAACTTGTGGTTCCAACCAGCCCGCCGACAATGGTTGTCAAAATTGCTGGTCCACCCGAAGCAAATGGAATGATTGCCCCCGAACCGGTGGCTCCAGTAACCCCTGCTGTACCCGTGGCCCCGGTAGCTCCGACAGCGCCCGCCGTGCCTGTGGCCCCGGTAGCTCCGACGGCCCCCGCCGTGCCTGTGGCCCCGGTAGCTCCAATGGCCCCCGCCGTGCCCGTGGCCCCGGTAGCTCCGACAGCGCCCGCCGTGCCCGTAGTTCCTGTAGCCCCAGCGACCCCCGCTGCGCCCGTAGCGCCTGTGGCTCCAACGGCGCCCGTGGCCCCGGTAGCACCCCCGGCAGGTCCTGCCGCGCCTGTAGCCCCGGTGGCTCCAGCAGCCCCGGCGGCGCCTACTGGCCCAGCGGCGCCGATAGGTCCGGCGGCTCCAACAGGTCCGGCAGCCCCGACAGGTCCGACAGGACCAGCAGGTCCAACTGGACCTGCTGGTCCTGCCGCACCCACCGGCCCTGGTCCACCGACAGGTCCTGGAGCACCGCCCGGACCAGCAGGCCCAGCGGGCCCTTGTGGACCGGGGGTTCCTGCCGTGCCACCCAACGCAATACTGATAGCCGTTTCGGCATTTCTGATTGCACTGATCAAACTGTCTTTAAGAGCAGGATCAAGGGGTTCCTGCAAAATAATAGACAATAAGACTTCCAGCAGTTGTTGCAGTGTCGTTCCAACACCGATCGGGGAGAAAAGAGTGGCTTCCGACGCCACGATAGCCAGTTCCAACGCCGCTAATAAATCTGTCTTAGCCGAGCCTCTAAGTCTCAATTTATTTGCGAGAGCTAATAATCGCTGTAAAATCTGTTGCAATGAAGTTACATTAGCCACAGACGGGTTTGCGAAAACGAGCGGGATGATGGCGACTAATTCCTTAATCAGTTTGAGAAGTTCTTCCGTTTCTCTGCTAATTTTAGGTGGTTTGCAGTCCTCGTCTTTTTTTGAAGCACCACTGAACCTGAACGGTTTTCTGTGTTTCATGTTCAAATATCTCCTCCTTCACATTTCTCCCTACTGTAGAGGTGACAGGTGGATCATCGCCCCGTTTCGCAGATATTAACAATATATTTACTGAAGCGAAAAGGGTGAATCACCACACAAGAATTATTATTGGAGGCTTGTACATAAGCTTTAATATCGATTTTCTGTATTTCCAAACCGGGCTTCCAACTTGTAACGCTGTATAAAATATTCGTTAATTGCGGAACGCGAGCTGTTAGCCGATCTGATCCAACCAAAATGAACAGGCTGCTGCGCAAAGCGCTCAATTTCCAATAGATGGACGGATTGGCCCCGCTCCATGGTCGCCTTTTGAAAGGAATAATCGTGACCTATCGAAATAGCCAGTCCTTCTAATATAGCGCTCTGAATTGCACTATCCGAGTTCGTCTTGAACAAAATATTCACGTCACCAAACTGCTCGGTAAAGTCTCTGATAAACATATCGATATAGTCATCCTTATATAAAACAAAGGAATAGGCTCTCATTTCCTCAGGGGTAATAGATTTCTGTGAAGCCAGCGGAGAGTTCCGTCCGGCAACAACCATCATTTTGCCTTGGTAGAGAGTATCGAAGGGTAGAGCCTCCTGCTGTAGTAAATCCTCGGGTAGAGCAATCATGCCCAGATCAATTTTACCTTGCCGCACCAGTTGAAGGGTCTTTAGAGAGCCTTGCTCCGTGATCTCAATGTGAACTTCCGGATGCTCCTTCTTTAGTGAGACAATAACGTTGACCAGTGTCGCCATTTCCGCAGGCATAGTGCCCAAACGCAGTAAACCACTTAAGGCGTGCTTCCGATTTTCCGATTCCAGCAGCATTTCTTGAATGATTTTCGTTGCTTCAAAAGCTTTCTTAATAAATAGCTGGCCTTCTTCCGTGGAGGTTGTACCGGATCTTGAACGGATGAACAGCTTGAGTCCAAGTTCTTTTTCGAGAGCGGTTATGGCCTGACTGATGGCGGATTGAGACACATGCAGACGTAGAGCTGCCTCGGAGAGTGATTTTACTTTATCGACCTCTACAACATAAGTTAATTGTTCCAAGTTCAAAACAACATTCACCCCACATATAAGTGTTACTTAATTAAAAGTAATTATAATTAATTTTAATTAACTTCTCAAGAAGAGTAAAATAACAATGACATAAAATTTGAAAGCGCTTAAAGGAGTGACATCATGAAAGCAGCCGTAATTTATGGAACCAAGGATGTACGTGTTGAAGAGGTCCAAGAGCCTGGCATACAGCCTGGCAAGGTCAAGGTCAAAGTTGAATGGGCCGGAATTTGTGGAAGTGATCTCCATGCGTATCATCACGGGGTAGGTGTATCTGAAACACCACATCCTCTTACCAAGCGCGGACTTCCACTGGTGCTGGGGCACGAATTTGCTGGAGTGATTACTGAGGTGGGAGAAGGCGTAGCCCATCTTTTGCCCGGAGATCGGGTGGCGGTTGAGCCGATTGTGTACTCACAGGATGATTATTATGTACAGCAAGGGAAGTATAACCTGGCAAATAATTTCGGATTTATAGGTCTTCAAGGTGACGGAGGCTTTGCTGAGTTCGCTCTGGTTGAAGCGCATCAGGCGCATAAGCTTCCTGACTCCGTGTCTCTTGAGGAAGGAGCCCTTATTGAGCCAACTGCTGTAGCAGTTCATGCCGTTCGGGAAAGTCAGTTGAAGATCGGGAATAGCGTGGTTGTCTTTGGAGCCGGCCCCATCGGTATTCTAACGATTATTGCCGCCAAATCGGCGGGTGCTGCGGAAATTATAGCCGTGGATATTTCCTCGGAAAGACTGGAGAAGGCACTTGAGGTAGGGGCAACCGTTGTGATTAACAGTGCCAATGAAGATGTGACTGCCCAAATACTCTCCTTGCATGAATACGGGGTTGATATTGCTTATGAAGCGGCAGGCGTACAGGCTACGTTTACGAGCGGGTTGGAGGTGCTGAAAAAAGGAGGACAATTGGTCGTTGTCGCAGCATACGCGAAACCGGTGACTTTGGATGTGAACAGCATCCTGATCAAAGAAGTATCCATTCGAACCTCAATCGCCTATCGGCATATCTTCCCTGAAGTCATTGCTATGATTGCGGCAGGCAGACTGGATATTAAGAAGGTCATTACTCAAAAAATAACGCTGGATCGTATCGTAGAGGATGGTTTGGAGCTTTTAATTTCAGACAAGCGTCAATCTAAAATCTTAATTGATACGCAAGGTTAGTCCATATCATTCATAAACAAAGCGCGGTCTCCGAATAACTCGGAAACCGCGCTGTATTGGCTTATACTCCACTAATATATCTAAATTCATTAGGTACTTAATCAGTCTTATTTGAAAATACGTACCAGCAGTTCAGCCATTTCGCCTCGGCTGATAGCTGCCTTTGGTTTGAGCGTTCCATCAGGATATCCGCTGATCCAACCGGAGGAAACAGCCTTTTCGAAGGCGGAGGAAGCCCAGGAAGCGATCTGCTGCTCATCCTTATAGGATTGCAATTTGGCCGTGCCTGAAGCCGATGCCTTATCCGCTATCGCATGTGACAGGATCACCATCGCCTGTTCACGGGTAAGACGTTCATCGGGGCCGAATGTCTGAGCATTTAACCCTTCGATCCATCCCTGGCGATGAGCGGCATCCACGGCTGATGCAGCCCAGTGCCCATTCATATCTGTAAATGAGGTAGACACACTCTCATGTACAGTGGTTCCCAACGCTCGGGTCAGTATGGATACAAATTCTGCGCGGCTTACCGCACGCTCTGGACGCATGTTGCCATCTTTGTAGCCTTGTATCCAGCCTTTGGCTGCCAGCGATTGCAGGGACTTCGCCGCCCAATGGCCTTGGACATCCGGCCATACCGGAGCTGTGTCTTGCGAATCCGCTGAATTTGTTGTGCTGTCCTGAGCGTTTGTATTATCGGATGGAGACTTTGTATCAGTAGAGACAGCAATCGCAAAGGTACTAAACCGGGTCGTATCGAAACCCACAGCCGACAGATTTCCTTTGGAATCCCTCACTGCCGTACCTTTCAGAATCTCCTGCTCTCCATTGTCATGAATAACGAGAATAGAAAACTGGGGTTCTTTGCCCTGCAATTCACGGATGGATTCGGCATCCAGTGGCAGAACGATATGCGATGTGCCTGTAACGTTAGCCTTGATTTCCACAGACGCACCGATCAGCTTCAGATTGGATTGTTGTCCGGCCCAATCGCGGATCTGCTGTGTACGCTGTGCATCTGCCTGCTGGAATGACAATGCAACGTCCTGCTGACCCGAGAACATACGGGTTAAGGCATCACTGGATAGCATCAGTGTTCCATATTGGGATATGACCGCGGCCCCGACTTTATCCCATTTATTCAGCGAAGAATAGGGAAGAACAACACGGCTGGTATCCTTTTCCTGCTCTAGTTGTATATCTGCGTAAGCCTTGCCTTCCATGCGGGCCTGAGTGATTTGTCCATCCAGAAACGCCGCAGAAGGAGTATAGATGATGGCTTTTCCCTGTTCGGAAAATCCGGGTTGCAGTTGAATAAGAGAGTTGTTGTAGTCCTCGTCTCGGTCTTTTTTATTAGAATTGCCCGTGTCTACAATGACCTTAGCAGGAACGGTTACTTCGATTTGTTGTGTCAGGGCGTGAGAACCGTCGCTTACCTTGGTGACCTCCAGTATTACAGCAACCGTCGTTTGGGTTGCTGCCGGGAAGATAGCTCCATCTGTACGGATAATATCCGGCTGGCTACTACTGCTGATGGTCAGGCGGAAGCCCTCGGGCACAGCAGGCAGCTTGAGCAGGGTATTACTGGCGGCAGGTGCTGCCAGGCTTGTGATGGAATCGGCTACACGTTGGGCGGTTAATCCCTGTGCATACACTAATCTGGAGGGAGCACTTTCCATACTATTCACGATCTGTAGCACGTAGTAGCTGACTCCTTCAGGAACAGGTGTAAATACATATTTCCCTTCTCCAGAAGCGGTTCCTTGCGCAATCAGCTCCTGCTGGGCATTGTACAGTTCAAGCCGTGCGCCCGGCCAAGCGCCTGTAACGATCACCGAGGCGGTAGCGTCATTGCCTGCTGCGGCTTCAATAGCACGGGGGAGCACGTTTATGTGACGTTCGGCTGGCTCAGCCGACCAACCAGATTGATCGCTATAAGCATAGTTCAATACATATACACTAGGCGCATTCGTATCCACGTTGCCGATACCTGACAGATCCGATACCAGAATATTACCATATACGCTGTCCAGCACGCTGGCTCCCGGATCGGTGAAGGTGCTGCCAGCTTCCAGAATGATCGGGTTGTTGCCGTTCAAACGTACATAGGGTGTATTCGGTAACGCCTTCAATACTGTGATTATGAATGTTCTTTGTACAGAGGTTGGGCCTTTGGATATAGTTGCTATTAATTGTACATTTACATCACCGTCTATAAACTTCGGCCGATTCACCTGACCCGTGTTGCTGAGAACGTCCGGTTGATCCGAGGACCAATCAATACGTGTGTCAAATGCTCCTGCATTGGGCAGAGTGATGGAATCCTTAATCCCCTGCGGGTAATCCAGTTTCAGAGTATCTGCTGCCAAATTCACAGCTTCATCAGCGCTTACGGGCAGTGAAGGCACGAGCAGGCTAAATGTTTTGCGAAGCTCCGCTCCGCCTCTTGCCAGAACAGCTTCCAGCGTAATAGTCTGATCACCCTGTACATAGCTCGGGAACGTGACATGACCGGTGTGATCCAGGAACTCGGGGTGATTCGAAGTCCATGACACCTGAACGCCGTTCAAACCTTCTTTCGGCAAATATACGTCCCCGGTTACGGTGGTTACAGGTACATCAAGTGCCGTGTAAGCTGCGTTTACGGCTTCAATATCGTTCATCGGCAGACTGAGCACATGTGCAGTGAAATTCTTTGTTTTCGTTAAGCCTTCGAGATGCAGGACAGCCGTCAGGGTAACATCTGTATTTCCATTAATATAGGAGGGTCTGCTAAGTGTTCCATCTGGTGCGATAACAAGTGGATTGGCAGAGGACCATTCGATCTGGCCACCACCATAGCCGGACAGAGGAAGAGACAAATTTTCTTTCACCGCAGACAAATCGCCCAGTGACAGGCTATCTGCTGCCTGATCCAGTGTATCTTGTGCGGCTACCTTCAATACGGTAACCTCAAAAGTTTGGGTATCCGAAGCAGTTCCCTTTGTAATCGTCGCGGTCAGCTTTACTTTCCGATCACCCGAATCGTAGCGCGGGCGTGTGACAGCCCCCTCATTGGTGATGACATCAGGGGTATCTGAACTCCAGCCCACTGTCGTATCATTCAACCCAGCGAGTGGCAGCGTCAGCTTTTGGGATACCAAATCAGCTGTATCTCCAGGTGCGAAGCCTAAAGCAAGAGCGGCTTTTGCCTGTGCAACTCTCTCGGCATCGGTAAGTATGTTCACTTTAACCTCTGAGGGAGTGCTCTCCCCCTTAGCATTTACAGCCTGAACAGTGTAAAGGGCTTCACCTGGCGGCAATGCTGAAGTGTCTATGAATTGGGTTAAGTTACCTGTATAGAGCGTCACACTATCTCGTATGACTTTGTATGAAGTTGCATAAGGAACGGCATCCCAGCTTAACTCCACTGTATTTCCATTTTTGGTTCCTGTAAAATGACCCGGAGCCTGTGGAACGGGGAATCGCTCCCCATAAGCTGCGAATTCCATGATGGAAGCCCATTGATTGTTTCTCGCATTTCCTTGATCAATATATAATCGCAAGTACCGTGTAGTTACAGGAGCAATGCTCTTTTCAAAATTAGAGCTCCCATTATTCTGAACGGCATCAACAGTCACCCAATTACTTCCGTCACTGCTCGTTTGCAATCGGAAACTATATGGATCACGTTGATCTTGCCACCCATAAAGGATTCCCATACCTGCTACACCATATCGATCTACGATATACCAGTCTCTCAGATCTACCTGAATCCATTTTTCACCGTTGCTTGCTTGATACCAGCGACTTGTCGGTTCATAGGAACCGTCGACTGCTTTGCCGGGTTCATATGGCTGACTATAGCCGCTTGATGTGGCTGGTTTGTTAAGTACTACATTTTCCCAACCAGCAGCATTGGCTTCATTCGTCCCAATGAGCAAAGCTGCTCCGCCGAGGAAAGGCAGCAATGGAACCAGCAAGCGATAGGGTTTCAATTTGTTGCGTGTGAAGTTATTGCCTTCGAGCACGCCATCACCTCTTCTTCATTAATTAGCCCATCGATGAACACATTCATTAAGGGCGGGATGGGTACACCCCTTCGGTTGCGATATAGTAGTCTACATTCGGCATTGGGGAAGCCCCGCGCAAGTCGGGTAATGCAAATGTGTTCATTCCATCGCCGCCAAAATTAGTGCCCAGCAGACTGAATAATGCAGTATTCTGACTAATGCTCAAGAGCTGACCCTCGCATTTTAACCATCCCCTAGGAGCGAACATGTAAGGATACATCGTAACTTCCCCAATATAAGGCTCATACCCTGCGTGTGCCTGTTTGGGACTGATGGCCGTTCCCCCTAACAAAATGACCGCTAACAAACTCAATACAGCTGCTTTTTTCCAAAAATGTTTCTTCATACCTACAACCCCTTTTCAGATTCAAATAATGGACAACAAATCCAACGAATTTGTGAGATTAGTCACGGACTGAAATGATACTATCATGAATTTTGGCTTTTGACATCGCTAGATAACCATCAAATTAACCGTTTTATTCCTTTTATTAGACAATAATTTTATCCCACCAAGTAAGTATTCCTTAAAGGGAATATCCCTTGTTATGTCTCGAATGTGCATCTGATGGTGAGGTGCGGATCAATGCTCATGCATTTTTTTTCTAATCCCGGTAAATATATATACAAATCGGATGAAGGCGAAGGGGGAAGGGACATGTGGCAGGCAATTGTAACTCATATGCCCAAATGGACAGTGTTAGTACAGGCTATCTTTTTGTCCATTGTACCTTTACTCATCTTGTTGGCGGTTCGACAAATTAAAACGGTCGACGGCAGAGAAAGCAGACGCAAGGAACGAATAGAGCTGCTTGAAGAACGCGACCCTGCAGAGCAAGATGCTCGCGATCCTTCTGAAAGCAAGGATCCGAATGTTAGTAAGAATGAGGACGAAAGCTATTCTGAGGATTATGAGGCGAATGTAACGAAGATGAGACAAGCCATAATGGATATGGCGGATGTTAATCAAAAGTCTATTTTTCTGGATCATTTACAGGTCAGGGTAAGTCTGTTTTGTGTAGATGGCTTAACGGACAAGACCAGCATGGACCAAAATATAATCAAGCCACTGCTGGATTGGGGAAGCTCAGACCAAGAGGAAGAAATACCGCAAGGCGATGCACTCCGGGATATGGTTATCCGTCAAGTTATGCTTGTAGTGGAGACAGAGCATACGCAGGATGTGAAATATTCTTTGCAGAAGGTTTTGTTCGGCTCTATCGTACTCTTGATCGAGGGTACTTCAGGTGTACTTATTCTGGGTTCATCCAAGGGTAAAACTCGCGGAGTGGAGGAACCATTATCAGAATCGGTATTGCGAGGTCCACGGATTGGCTTCACAGAGGTGCTCAGCGATAATACGGCGTTATTGCGCAGACACGGAGAAAGTACCGAACTGGCCATGCACTCCTTCAAGGTCGGTAAAAGGGTGCAAAAGCAACTGATGGTTGCCTATTTCAGGGACATTGCTAATTTTGAGCTGGTAGAGGAGGTTAAACGGCGGATCAAAACCATTGATGTAGATGAAGTCATGGAGTCAGGCTATGTGGAGCAGCTCATTGAGGACAATTTTCTTAGTCCTTTTATGCAAATTCAAAATACGGAGAGACCTGACAGGGTGATGGCAGCTCTGTTGGAGGGACGTGTAGCTGTGATGTTGGATGGTACTCCGTTCGCCCTCCTTATGCCTGTAACCTACGATATGATGCTCCAGTCGCCTGAGGATTACTATGAGCGATGGCTATCGGGTTCCCTGATTCGGTTGCTGCGTTTTATGGCAACTGCTATCTCCCTGTTCGCGCCTGCTCTCTATATTTCCTTTATCTCGTTTCATCCCGGGCTTATTCCCACCATGCTGGTCATTTCTATCGTCAGCGCAAGACAAGGTGTACCCTTCTCTACATTGATCGAGGCGCTGATTATGGAAACCTCCATTGAAATTCTGCGTGAAGCAGGATTGCGTCTGCCCAAACCTATTGGGCCTGCTATGGGTATTGTCGGCGGTCTGATTATTGGACAGGCTGCGGTTAATGCCGGAATTGTAAGTCCCATTTTAGTCATTGTTGTGGCAGTTACGGCGATTTCTTCGTTTGCCACACCTGTGTACAGTTCCGGGATTTCGATGCGTATGCTTCGCTTTGCGGGGATGTTTGTTGCATCCATATTCGGTTTGTATGGTGTAATTCTGTTTTTCCTGCTGTTGGTTATCCATATGGCTAAGTTAAAAAGCTTTGGATTGTCTTATCTTAGTTTGACATCTCCGCGTTCGTTGAGGGACTGGAAGGATTACATGATTCGGGCGCCGTTACATTTTATGAAACGCAGACCCCGTCTGCTAAATCCCAAACAACCCAAGCGGAAAGGCTAGTTATTTAGGAAAGGAGGGAGCCACAACGATATGAAAAAACTGGGGGAGGATAAACTTACAACGTTGCAGACGACAGGGATTCTTGTCGGCTTTACCATGGCAGCAGGTCTGCTTACGCTTCCTCGGGTGGCAGTTAAGGCTTCCAAGACTCCTGATGTATGGATCTCCGTGATCCTGGGAGGATGCGTAGCTTTTCTGGCTGGCTGGATTATCGTGAAATTGAGTCAGACCTTTCCCCAAAAAACCTTCTACCAGTATGTACAGCAGATTACGGGGAAAGCGATCGGCAAAATCATTGGTATGCTAGTCGTGATTTATTTTGTAGCTTTGTGTGCATTTGAAATTCGCTCTGTGGAAGAAGTAACATCGTTTTTTCTGCTTGAGGGAACGCCCGCATGGGCTATTTCAGCACCGTTTATGTGGGTGTCGCTATATCTGTGCATGGGCCGCATAGGAGCGATAGGTAAGGTGTGCCAAATTATTTTACCCATTACAGCGTTTATCTTTTTGATCATCTGTCTGCTGAGCTTTAATATTTTTGAACTAAACAATTTGCGCCCTGTATTGTCGGAAGGGCTAAAACCAGTCATCAAAGCCATAAAGTCTACAAGTCTGACGTTTACAGGTAGTGAGTGCCTGCTCATCATTATTTGTTGTATGGAAAAGCCCGAGAAAGCAATGAGGGTGATTGGTTGGGGCTTCGGGATCACGGTGCTGTTTTATACGACTGCTGTGATCATGTGTATCGGTGCTTTTTCGGTGGAAGGTGTGGTGACTCGGACGTGGCCATTTCTGGACCTGGCCCGCAGCTTTGAAGTGGATTTTCTTGTATTTGAACGTTTTGAGTCCCTGTTACTGTCCATCTGGATCATGCAGATTTTTGCTACGTTCAGTATCGCCTTCTACTGTGGTACGCTTGGCCTCTCCCAAATTTTTAATACATCGTATACCAAAATGCTACTCATTGTTCTCGCAATTGTATACGTTCTGTCCCGAATTCCCAAAAATATTAATGAGTTGTTTTCGCTAGGCACGATGATCGGTGACGCGGCTATCCTTTTATACGGTTTGTTACCCTTGCTGCTACTGCTTATTTCACGCTGGAGGAGACTCTGATGATGAAGAATTTGCGCATCGTTTTTTTCGGAATAGCATTTCTTCTGATATGTTGTTTGCTAACTGGCTGTTGGAGCAGTAGACCGGTGGAGGATTTGAATCTGGAGACGGGCATCGCGCTGGATGTAGGACAAGTATCTCCGCAGGAAGCGTATATTGAACGGGAAGGAGGATACTATCCGAAGAAAATTCTAATTAAAGGAACTTTTCAATTTCTGCTCCCTGAAAGAGGTAAAGGCTCTGGAGGTGCCCCTGCACAAAATAAAACCTTTTACAACATGACTGAAACGGGGGATTCTCTTCTTGAAATGCTGCGTGAAGTTTCATTACGTTCCAATCGTCCTGCCATCGGGTTTCACTTGAAGACGATCATTATCAGTTCCAGTCTGCTACAAAAGCTTCCTATGTACGAGCTGCTGGACTTTTTTGCAGGGGATAATGATATCAGGCCGAGCGTTCAACTGCTGATCAGTACAGAGAAAGCGGGTGATGCGCTTGAGGAAAAAATCCCCGGAGAGACACCAGCCTTTATATTGAAGGATGTTTTTATCAACCGTAAACGGAATGCGCGAATGATCAAGCCCATGTCTCTGGTTAAAGTCATTGGGCCGATGAAGTCCCACAGCAGCTTTTTATTACCCAATGTGATTACCACAGAGAAAGAAGTAAAGCTTGCGGGTGCGGGAGTCATTCAGGGAAAGACGCAAAAATACATCGGTCTTCTAAACGAGTCTGAGGTTGAAGGTCTGATGTGGATGAAAGGTGAAGTGGATGGAGGTACCCTGAAATACATAAACCCTAAAACAGGGAGAAGTATCGTGTATGAGATCAATTCTGTCAAAAGCCGGATCAAGGCTACCGTTCATGGCAACGACATCTCTTTTCATGTTCACATGACATCGACAGGTCGTATTTCGGAAAACCTCAATCCGGGTCAGGATTTTTCAAAAAACCGTCTATTTTCACGAGTAGAGAATATCTTGCAGGAAGAAGCCAATACCACAGCCGAAAAAACATTGACGAAAATGCATAGGCTACAGGCAGATGTCGGAGGTTTCGGAGAAGCACTGCGGATTCAGAATCCTCAGGTATGGCGTAAGGTCAAAGGAGATTGGGACAAGACCTTTAGTACCATTCCGGTAACCTTCAGCACGGATATTCAAATTGAGGATTATGGAGCCTCCAATACCACGGCAGACTAAAAATATCATTTTGATGTGTTACCAAAAAGCCTTTAACACCATCCATTTTCGTGGTGTTAAAGGCTTTTATATTTCATGTCACTTTTTCATATTGAAGCCTAATCAAACAACGGGAGCGTATCTTCCAGCCACGAAACATAGCTTTCTTCCCGATTAATGGCACGGCTCAGCACCAGATAATGTCCGAATTGTTCAGAGCCGGGAGATTGAAGGTTTTCGTCCAGCAGTCGGAGTGCGGTCTTACTTTGGTATAAATACTCCAGCTTCTCTTTACGTTTGGTAATCTGGTCCTCGAACAATCGTTTGTTTTCTTCCTTCGAGATCGCTGATGAAAAATACAGCATAAGCATGAATTCATCCTTTTCCGTTTCCGGTAAATCTTTGGGACTCAGCAGCCATTCGGTCAGCTCCCGGGTTCCCTTGGGCGTGATGCAGTACAGCTTCTTTTCCAGCTTGGCTCCTGTAATCGAGGTGCGATATTCGATTAACTCCTCTTCGGTCAGCCTTTTGAGCTCAGGATAAATCTGACTGTGCTTGGCGCTCCAAAATTGCCCGATTTCCTTCTTGAATTGGCTCGTAATATCGTAGCCGCTCATTTCCTCTTTGTGAATTAGGCCCAGAATGGCATATTTTAATGTACGTTTCAACGTAGCTCTCCTCGCAATGCGGTATTTGACATTAGTATACCACAGTGCTACAATTTATATGTAATCAAAAACATGTTTAAGTTTACATGTTTAAAATTCAATACTTATTATTTTCAGCATGATGTTCAATTCATGAAAACTCATAATACAGAAAGAAGGATGCAAGATGGACAAGTTTATCGGCAGTCACATGATTTACACCTACGAGAATGGTTGGGAATACGAAATATATATTAAAAATGAAGATACCATCGACTATCGCATTCATAGCGGCATGGTAGGCGGACGTTGGGTTCGTGACCAGAAGGTCAACTTGGTGAAGCTGGTGGAGAATGTGTACAAAGTATCTTGGACTGAACCGACAGGTACAGACGTATCCCTGAACTTTATGCCAGAGGAAAAACGGATGCACGGCATTATTTTCTTCCCTAAATGGGTTCATGAGCATCCGGAAATCACTGTACGCTATCAGAACGATTTTATTCCGCTGATGGAAGAATCGCGTGAAAAATACGAAACCTATCCTAAATATGTTGTCCCTGAATTTGCAGATATTACATTCATTGAAAATGCGGGTGTAAACAACGAAAAATTGATTTCTCAAGCGCCATACGCAGGTATGACAGACGATATTCGTGCAGGTAAGCTGCAAGCATAATCAAACATTTGCTGATGGGTGTAAAGCCTGGGTCTGTGATAAGCAGTCTCAGGCTTTTTTGTGCTAATTGGAGAAGGGTAGGGATTAATCTGTGAGCGGGATTTAGAATGAATAGTAGACCAGACCATGCTCGATCAGATAAGAACGGCTAATCCGTGGTTTTACGATGGGCGTTGCAGGAGAGAGACTTTGCAGGTTCACGTGGGTGGTCAGGTCGGATAAGGCGGACAGAGCCAGCACTGCTTTGACATGTCCCCAGTTGTCAGCGTGGTACTGAATATATTGGTGAGCCTCGGTAAAGGATAGACCCTTGAGCAAGGTGAACACGGAAGCCCATCGGACGAGGTCGAAGCTTCCTTGATTTCAGGCAGCTCATAATCACAAACAAGGGCTTAAAATGAGGATGAGTAACGAAAACCGACTTTTAATACTCATGAAAGCGGATACTTGCCTCCGTTTCTTTTATTATCTTGCCGATAGTCCTTTAAATTGACAAAAAGACAACCCCGGATATCCCCGGGATTGTCTTTATGCTCTCTTAGGTCCAAAAATCATAAAACTGATCGCGGCTAGAACCCAGACACCAATACCGCCGTAGAGCATTATCAAGCCAAAGCCGTGCACAAGCGCTGCATGGACGACGGCTCCAGACGCATCCAGAGAGGAGAGTTCTGGCAAACTCTGCTTGAGAGATACAGTATTTCCGGCGGCTATTTTTTCGGCTACAGACCGCAATTGCACTGCATTGAGAGTCCCGGAAAGGGCACCCTTCAAATAAGACAGAATACCTTCCTGCAAGATGAATCCCATCACAGCGATGTTGATGGCTAGACTGATCAATCTGGCACTCATATCTATACCGGAAGCCATGCCTGCACGGGCACTCGGAACAGAGCCGGTGGTCGTGTTGGTCACAGGCGTGTTGGTTAAGCCAAGCCCAATACCAGCCAACAAGGAGCCAGGGAGCATGGTCAACCAACTGGCGTGATCGCTGCTGCTGCCATATTTCATCAAAATGAAGCCCATGCCGAGGATGAACAGACCTGATGGAATGACTATGCGCGGCTGATAGCGGAGCGAAAAACGCTCTGCCAGAGGCGGAATTACCAAGGTGGGCAGCGCATAAGCCAAGAGAGACAGCCCGGCGGCTACGATGCCGTAACCCAGGCCACTCTGGAAATAGATCGGCAGATAGATCATGAACGGCCAGAAACTGAAGTTCATGCCGATGGAGCCAAGGAGAGCGCCAGAGAAATTACGTATCTTGAATACGGAAAAGTCAAACATCGGATGGGCGCTGAGCTTTTCCGCAAATAGAAAAATAATGAAACTTATTGCTACTGCAATAAGGATGCTGATGGATGCTCTGCTGGTAAAGCCGAGTTCCGGCCCTTGCGTGATAAAGTATGCAAGGCCAAAAACTGTCAACGAAAGCGTGATGATGCCGATAATGTCCAGCTTTTTCACCTGCGGATCTCTGGACTCCTCTATGCCACGGAAAACAAGAATCAAAGTGAGGATGGTCAACGGAACGTGGACCAGGAAAACCCAATGCCAGTTCAACACGGCCACGATCATGCCGCCGATGATAGGTCCAAAACCGAGGCCGATACCGAACACAATCCCCCATATGCCAAAGGCCTTGCTGCGTTCTTGTCCTTCCTGAAACCGATGTGAAAGAATTGCTATCTGGCAAATCTGCATCGCACCAGCCCCCACCCCTTGAAGAAACCGACTGATGATCAGAACCGATGTGCTTTGCGCCAAGCCACAAATCAAGGATGTAATACCGAACAAGACGAGGCTGATAATGAAAATACGCCTCCTTCCATACCGGTCAGCCAGCGTTCCAACAGCCATCAGAACTGTGGCACATGCAATGGTGTAAGCGTTCATAATCCATTGCATATCCTTAAGATCGCCATGCAATACTTTTTCCAGAGTTGGCAGTATCACTGGCACACTGGAAATTTCGAGGCCGAACATCAATGCGGACAAACATATAGCAGCCAATGCAATTATATTTTTGCAGGAGAAGGATAGGCTCACTGAGAGGTCCCCCCAGACTTTTGTTCACGGTCTGGACATCCGGCAGCGCAACTATAATATTGCGCCTCATTAAGCGCAACTTGTACACCAGCACCAACCAGCCTTTTTTCGTCAATTGTACGATCAATAGCCTCTTCAATATGTACTTCTAAATCTGCTACTGTTCCTGCCTTATTTAAAACATATTTACTCAAGGGCAGCCATCCTTTCTATCTTTTCATGTTTCACCTTATCGATGTGAGTTTTATTATATAATCTAAATCATTCATTTTACATAGCACAATCAATACATTATGATGATGAAACAAAGTAATTAAATGAATTTCTCATAAAAACATTAAATTTAAAGGAGGGCATTTAAAGTGGATCATGTAGACAAACAAATCCTCTTTTATCTTCAAAGTCAGGCAAGAATTTCAATGACGGAACTAGGAAAATGCGTGGGTTTGTCCCAACCTGCTGTAACAGAACGAGTTAAACGAATGGAAGAAAAGGGGATTATCAAGGAGTATCGCACTATCATCTCTCCTGAAAAAATAGGAAAGGATACGGCAGCCTATATATTGTTTCGGACTAGAGATTGCCATGCATTTCTTGATTTTGTCCATACATCTCCACATGTTGCCGAGTGCCACCGTATAAGCGGAGATCACAGTTATTTATTAAAAGTAGTGACCAACTCGACGCGCACCCTAGAAGAGTTTAGTAACCAGTGCGATAAGTATGGAACCTACACGAGCCTGATTGTCATGTCGTCACCGATCGATCATAGACTTCTCATTCATTCTCTGGAAGAAGCAAGTGGAGCTGCTCATTCAGAAAAAGATTAAGAATGAAAAAAGACAACCCCGGATATCCCATCCCAGGATTGTCTTCATCACGAAAATGTATAGTTAAGCTGATTAAACGGGCGTTACGTCCTGAATCGCTTCTTCTTCTTTCCAAATCACGTTCTCGCGATAGTTTGATCCCCAATCGTACATCGCTCTCAGTACCGGAATCAGGCTTTCGCCATGCTCGGTCAGTGAGTATTCCACATGCGGAGGGACGACAGGATAGACCTTACGAAGAATGAGTTTATCCTCCTCCAGCTCGCGCAGCTGGTTGGTCAGCATTTTTTGCGTAATGTGGGGGATCAGCTTTTTCAGTTCACCGAACCGCTTGGTGCCTTCCAAGCCGAGATGCCACAAAATAATCAGCTTCCATTTCCCGCCGATGACGGCGAGGGTCAATTCCTTATCACAATTAATCAGCTTCAAATCAATCCGGTCTTTTACAGTAGTGATGTTCATCGACCTCCTGTCCGTAGTTACTCCAAGTATACTATTTATGGCTACTATACGCAAAAGTGGATACATCCATTTTGGAAACTAACCATACTTTTGGATACGGACGGACCGGACAGTGACACGTGATGCTGCACGAACAGCTGAGAAGCCTGCGACGGTTAAGAAGGAATGACGATGGTGTTAAATGATTCCGGCTCCAGCTCGAAATGATGTGTAGCCTCTCCAGCGGACAGATTCAGCACACGCGATTCGTGGAACGGATTGGCAATGACCACTACCGTTTGTCCGTCAGCATTGCGGAAAGCAACGGCATTTCCCGTCCATGATCCATGGAGTCCAATGCGTCTCGCACCCGGCAATACAAAATGAGAAAAGTGCTTCATCACGTAATATTCCGGGTTCAGGGTACGCTTACGATCCGCCGGATCAACGGTGATCATCGAATTTTGCTCCCATCCCCATGTGCTCTTGCCTTTCGGCTCCAAAACCATGTTCCAGTAAATATAAGCATTCACGCCATTGGTAAAGTAGTGCTGGTACAGGTTATATACATATTTGGCGTAGTCCCACGAATTTTCTCCGTTCCCGCACTCATTTTCTGTCTGCATGTAACGAAGCTCGGGATAGCTGGCTACGGTGCGCTGGATGGCGTTTTTGCCTGCCCACTGATAGCCCACGCCCTTAATATATTTGTAGGCCTCCGGGTCACTCAGCACGGTATGGGCATATTCATCGAATCCGGTCGAAGTCTTCTTCATTAATTCTTCCCACGGATCGGGGGCGTTAATGGTACCTAGCCAAATTTCCGTATCTAGTCCGTGTTTCTCGAAGGCGGGGCCCAAGTAATCGCGAATAAATTCACGCAGCTGTTCTCCGGTCCATACACAGGAAGGGAATTTTTGATCGGCAATGACTTCATTTTGAACATGGATCTGATGAATCGTAATGCCTGCCTCACGGTAAGCCTGCACAAATTTGACGAAGTATAATGCATACGCTTTCAAAATATCCTTTTCCCAGCGCAGTGTGCCATAATTGTAAGCCTTGGGCGATTTCATCCATGTCGGCGGGCTCCAGGGTGAAGCGAACAGCTTCAAGTCCGGGTTAAGTTGCAATGCTTCCCGAATGAAAGGAATGAGATACTGCTGATCACGCTCGATGGAAAAGTGCTTCATTTCCACGTCGCCATCCGTTTCATTGTGGCTGTACCATTCCAGCGCGTAGTCACTGGCTCCAATAGGGAGTCGGCAAATCGTGAATTTATGCTCACCCTCCGGGTGGAAGAGAGAATGAAGTACCTGCTCCCGTTCGTTGCTCTCCAAATGGTCCAAGGCCACATAGCCCAGTTCATTAAAACAGCCGCCAAAGCCTTCGACGAGCTGATGCGTTTCCCCCGTAATGGTCAGGTTGGCATGCTCTTGGGTTTCGCTAAGATGATGAGATTGGGATTGCCAGGCTTTTGCTTTGGAAGTGGAAAACCACTGAATGGTCTGATTGGTCATGTATTACCCTCCTGTTAACGCTTTTTGTATCTCTTCTTATTATAGGGTAGGATCATAGGAGATGAGATGGTCTGAGCCAAGACAAATTTGCCCTAATCCAAGCTAGATTCTGCTGATCGGAAGTGCCAAGAACACATAAAGAACACATCTCTTTGGTATGCTGATGTCCTAGAATGACCGAAAGAGGGAAGTCGATTGAATAAAAGGGTTCTTCTTGTGGAGGATGAAATTCGTATCCGTGAAGTCATTGCGGATTATTTTAAACAGAATAATTGGGAAGTCTATGAAGCAGGCAATGGAAAAGATGCGCTAATCTGGTTTGATTCGGTGCAGCCCGACCTGATCATACTCGATATTATGATGCCGGAGCTGGATGGTTGGGAGGTATGCCGTCAGGTTCGCAGCCGTTCCGGGGTGCCGATCATTTTGCTGACCGCCAAATCCGGTGATGATGATAAAATATTGGGCTTTGAGCTGGGAGCAGATGACTACGTTACCAAGCCTTTTAGCCCTAAGGTGCTAATCGCCCGCGCGAACGCGCTGATGAAACGGGTGGAGGGCCATGTGCTGCCTGAGTCGCATGTCCTGCGGTTCGGCACGGCCATTCTCAATACGATGGCTCATCGGCTTGAGGTAGATCAGGCGGCAGTCGAGCTGACGCCCAAGGAGTATGAGCTGCTGCGGCTGCTTATACATAACAAAGGTATGGTCATTTCACGGGATGCGATACTTAGCCGGGTGTGGGGGATCGACTTTGAAGGAGACACGCGGGTCGTGGATACGCATATCAAAAAGCTGAGAAGCAAGCTGGGCCGTGAATCTCGCCATATCCGGACCGTTTTTGGTACAGGCTACAGGTTTGAGGAGGAAGAATGAACAAACGGGGAGTTACCTTTAAGTTGTTCATTATGACCGTTGCATTTTTTCTTTGTTTTTACGGCATGGTGATTTTGTGCCAATTGCTTTTTTTTGAAAAATTTTATCAGCAACAGAAGATCGGGCGTGTGGAAAGCCGTTTGCAAAGCTTCGGTCAAAGCTATGTCAAGGAAGCCTGGGGCTCCGATAGGGTTTCACGAGAAGCAGCCCGTTTTATGTTTCAGAATAAGAACCAGTTGGCGATTGTCACGCTGGACGGCAAAGTAAAGCTGGATGACCCGTTCCACATCAATCTCCGAAAAGCAGACGGGCAGATCGTTAAAATATCGTTGTCTCTGTTTATGAGCCAGTTCGGAGATGAGCTGAGGGCGGCCCGGATTCAGCCGGGTGACACGTTAACCGTTGAAGGTGAAGTGTTGGAAACCGACGGCATCTCTTCTGCCAATTTCATTTATCCGTCGGGCATTCAAAAGCCTGGCTCCAAACATATAGGAACGACCTCGGAAGAGTCGAGCACAGAGGGTAGTGTAAGGTTGTCCGGTACAGTGACAGAAATTGTGCTGCCGGATCTGAAAACCTGGAGCCAGCGGCAAGGATTGCTGTTTAGTGCGCTGGAGGAATGGTTTCCTTTATCGCAGACCCATTTGGAGAAGCTCAAGAATTTTGAAGTGCTGGAGGAAGAGTGGACGGAGCCTTGGACGGGTGTGCGTAATGCGGTCATTGTCCATCCTGTACGACAAAGCACCGGAGAGATCGACCTGCTGTTCACAGTGACATCGTTGCAGGAAATCAGCGAGACGAATGAAGCTTTGCGCTGGTTCTATCTGTACCTGGGCATCGGGGGCTTTGCGCTGATTTTGATTTTGTCCTTGTTCTATTCCCGAATGGTGACCCGTCCGCTCATTGCCTTGAACAATACTGCCAAACGGATGGCTAAGCTCGATTTTACAGCCCATACACCGATTCGGCAAAATGATGAGCTGGGCAGCCTGTCCTACAGCATGTATACCCTGTCCCAGAACCTGGACACCGCTTTGCGCGAGCTTCAGGAGGCTAACCAGCAACTGGTTGAGGATATGGAGCAGAAACAGAGGATGGAGGCTGTGCAGCAGGACTTTTTTGCCAACGCCTCTCATGAGCTGAAGACCCCGCTTAGTATTGTTAAAGGCTTCGCCGAAGGGCTACAGGATGGCGTTAGTGCCGGGAAGCAGGACCACTATATCAAGGTGATTGTGGAGGAAGCGGACAAAATGGAGCGACTGGTCAAGGATATGCTGGACCTCGCCAAGCTGGAATCCGGTACCCTCAAGCTTCGCAAAACGACCTTTATACTGAGCGAGCTGGTGGAGGAAGTCGTGGACAAGCTGTTCCATCTGCTAAAGGAAAAGCATCTGGAAGCGGTCATTATCCCTGCTAATGAGCTGCCGATTCATGCCGATGCCGGATGGCTGGAGCAGGTGATTTTCAACTTCGTCATCAATGCCATAAGGCATGCTGAGGAAGGAAGCTCGATTACGATCCGTATCGAAGGCTCCGGGGAAATCAATACCTTTTCCATTCAAAATAAAGGAGAAACGATTCCCGACGATCAGCTGGAGCAAATTTGGGAGCGGTTTTACCGGGCCGAGCTTTCACGCAGCCGTCAGACAGGGGGAACCGGACTGGGACTGTCGATCGTCAAACGGATTTTGGATTTGCACGATTTTCGCTATATGGCGGAGAATACCAGGAATGGCGTTCGTTTTGTCGTCATATTCGGAGGTTAAGCTATGGCAAAGGAGTCAAGCAGTATGAAATGGAATTGGTTGCCCTCACTATGCACGATGGCAAATCTGGGGGCAGGGGTACTATCCCTGTTTTACACGATTCATGAACAATATACGACCGCTTTTATTCTGATTATGGTGGCTGCTTTGTGGGATGTGCTAGACGGTTTGCTGGCAAGGCTGCTGCATTGCTCCAGTGATTTTGGCAAGCAGCTCGATTCGCTGGCGGATGTGGTCTCATTTGGCGTTGCCCCTGCTTTCTTGACCTTGTTCTACCAACTGGGAGGTACACATTGGATGGGGCCGCTTGTGGCTGTTTTGTTTGTGATATGCGGTGCAGTGAGGCTGGCAAGATTCAACTTGATGGCTTTTAGTACAGGCTTCGTAGGCATGCCAATTACGGCTGCGGGTGTTATTTTGTCCTTTATGTTTTTATGGAGTGAGCATTTGCGACCCGAATTATTGCTTGGGCTCATGGTAGTGCTGTCTTTCCTGATGATTAGCCGTATTCCGTTCCCGTCCTTCAAAAAAAAACCGATCAGGAGGTAGCACCCTATGGAATGGGCTATGAGCATAATTACACAATACGGGTATATTGCTATTTTTGCACTTCTTGCTCTCGGGATTATCGGCCTTCCAGTTCCTGATGAAATTATTATGGTCTTTGTCGGCTATCTGTCCTCCATCATGGTACTGAATTATTCAATGTCTGTACTGGTCAGCTTTATGGGGGCCATGACAGGCATGATGATCAGCTACACGCTGGGCAAAAAGCTGGGACAGCCGTTGGTGGATAAGCACGGCAAGTGGTTCGGGCTGACACCGAAGCGGTTTGCAAGGGTGAAGGGGTGGTTTGCACGCTTCGGGCTGTGGACCATTCTGGTCGGTTATTTCATTCCGGGCGTCAGGCATGTGACAAGCTACTTGTCTGGAATTAGCGCAATGCCTGTTCGAAAATATATGCTGGTCGCAAGCGCAGGTTCTCTCGTATGGACCCTTATTTTTATCTCGATTGGTTATATTACCGGAGCGAATATACACTTTCAATAAGGTTACACCAAAAGTAATGTAGCATTTTTCATGAATTCCGCCGATAATATAATAAAGAAACTGTACAACCAGTGAGGGGATCTGTAGTGAACGCTTTTATGAAGCATATTGAAAAATTACCTGGTTTTCTGCAAATGATCCTGAATATCTCGTTGTTTCTGGTCGGACTGATTTTAAGCTTCTTGCTGCTGAAAGAAACATGGTCCATTTTCTCCTATGTTTTCTTGTCTGCAGAGTTGGATAAGAATTACTACGAATTCACGGAAGAGCTGCTTGTATTCTTTTTGTATTTTGAGTTCATCGCATTAATTGTTAAGTACTTTAAAACCAATTTCCATTTTCCTTTACGTTATTTCATCTATATTGGCATTACGGCTGTCATCAGGCTCATTATTGTAGATCACGATGATGCCAAGAATACATTTTGGTGGTCCATTGCCATCCTGGTCATGGTAGGTTCTCTATTGATCGCTAACAGTAAATTGTTAAAAAGAGAAAGCTGATCGTTAGGACAGATTACAAGGTTGACAGTCAAGAAGGAGAGAGGGAATAAAGACGAATGGTAAGAAATTGGATGAATCATGCGGGTGTTAGGCGGGGAGCCGTCCTTGCGATAATCATTTTGGTGTTGTTTTTATTAAAGAGCATGATGAATATTATTTTGTTAACCCTGCTGCTTACGATCCTGATCGGCAGTATATATAACGGAGTGACCAAGCTGATCAAGCGGTTCGCCAATGTGCCGCCTACGATTGTGTTGCTACTGGTGTATGTGTTGCTGATTCTGATCATCGTATGGGGAGTTTACCGGATGGTGCCGCTGATTAGCGTGCAGGTCAAGCAGGTGTATCTCATGATTCAGCAAGCGTATATGTACCCGGATCGTAACCAATGGAACGAAACGATTATCGAATTTATGGATACACTTAATGTTCAACGGCTATTTGAGCCTGGCTTGAATGCAGTCATGAAAGTAAGCCAATTGGGCACACAACTGCTGGTGTCGATTATTTTGAGCTTATTCTTCCTGATGGAAAAATCCTATATTACACGCTTTACAGCTACGTTTAAGCATAGCAAGCTGGGGTGGTTTTTTGAAGAAGTGGGTCACTTTGGCCGCATGTTCCTGGATACGTTCGGGAAGGTGCTGGAGGCTCAACTGCTGATTTCACTGATTAACTGTATATTGACCACGATTGCGCTCTGGATTATGGGTTTTCCCAATCTGCTCGGTCTTGCATTGATCATCTTCGTATTGGGTTTGGTTCCGGTGGCAGGTGTGTTCATCTCACTGTTGCCGCTCGGTCTGATCGCCTTTAGCGTCGGAGGCATTCATTATGTCATCTACCTGATCATTCTGATCGTGGTGATCCATGCGATTGAAGCTTATTTCCTGAATCCGAAGCTGATGTCATCCAAAACCAATTTACCGATTTTCTTTACCTTTGTCGTCCTGATTTTCTCTGAGCATCTGATTGGGATTTGGGGGTTGATTGTCGGTATTCCGCTGTTCGTCTTCTTCCTCGATCTGATCGGGGTACAGCGCAAGCAAGAGAAGGATACCTGATTTGACGAATGCCTGCGAAGCCGCAGGCATTTTTTAATTCTGGGTTATCTGTAGTACACTGAGTATAAAAGATGTTGCCAGTTAAATAAGGAAACGAGATGATATGGGTGGATCAGAAAATCAAGGTACTGGCTATATCGGGGAGTCTTCGTCAAAAGTCCTCCAATACAGCCTTATTAAAGGCTACCATTGGGTTAGCGCCAGACAATATGATATTTACGATGTATAACGGATTGGGTGAGCTTCCTCATTTTAACCCGGATCTGGATGTAGAAGACGGGCCGGCTTCCGTCAAGGAGCTGCGGGAACAACTGAAAGAAGTGGATGGGGTATTGATCTGTACGCCGGAATATGGGAATGGTGTTCCGGGTACTTTGAAAAATGCATTGGATTGGATCGTTTCTTCGGGCGAATTTGTAAATAAACCTACAGCAGTTATTAGCGCGTCACCTTCTCCTATGGGTGGGAATCTGGCCCATGCCTCTCTGTTGCTCACACTGCAAATGATCAATGCCGAGATTGTGGAAAATGGAAAGGTCATTATTCCGCATATCACATTGAAGCTAAATCAGGAAGGCGTAATTACCGATTCTGAAACCAGGCAGGAGTTACATGCATTACTTCAAGGGCTTGAGCAAGCTTGCTCAAGATAGACAGTATAGAGTAAAACAAAAGCAGAACCTTCATGAACACATCATGGAAGGATCTGCTTTTTAACTTAATCAAATGTTAGATAGTATCCAATAAGCTCTCATATACCTTTAATCGGGCATATACCGTTTCAAGTATCGGATATGCATCATTACTGCCAGAAGCCAATGCAAGAAGTGAACCATGCAGGTGACTCGCTTCAATCGGAAGCTTTTTATGCATATCACGTTGCATGGATGACATCATCTCCGGTCGTAAGGACTCCATCGTTTTCAATGTATGAGCTTCCATCTCTGAATCAATCGGCATCCCTGCGTTGCGAGCAAGTGTGACCATCTCATGCAGCAGCTTTTCGTATATAGCACGTGACTCTGCCGTGGCAAGTATAGTCCCGACAGAGGTATCCATTAGTGTTGTGATTCCGCTCAAGCTGGCAACAAATATATATTTCTGCCAAACTTCACGCTGGATATCCTGACTTCGTGTGACTGTGAAGCCTGCATGATCAAGATGATTCAGCAGTATTTGTGTACGCTCTGATTGCACACCGTTCCATTCACCGAAGACGATACGGTGGAATGGACTTGTCTGAACGACAGAACCATCATGATCTAGCGTAGTTTCGATATAACAAAGTCCGCCCAGCACTTTTTCCGGACCGAATTGCTTGCGTAAAGAGTCAAAATGTTCGTAACCGTTAAGTAACGGAAGAATCATGGTATGATCACCGATATAGGGCTCAAGATCGAATTGCAATTGGGGCAGATGATATGCTTTGACCGCAACGATAATGCAGTCGAACGGCTCGACAGCTTCACCATATGTAATAGCACGGATTGGCGTCTGGAAATCCCCATGAACACTTTTAACAATCAGACCGTTCTCTTCCAACTGAGATTTTTTGGAAGGACGTACGAAGAAGGTCACGTCTTCTCCTTTTTGAACAAGACGTCCCCCGAAGTAGCCTCCAATAGCCCCTGCACCTACAATCAAAAATCGCATCATAGGGTCCCTCCCTTTACTTTTGCATTCCCATACAGCCGTTCTACTACGTTCTCATCTGCCTTAAAAGCATGCTCTTCGCACGGAAAAGAACGATTCTTTACGTCTTCGACAAATTGCCCGATGCTGTCGGGGATCAGAGTACCTATATCCGAATATGTTTTTACGAACATTTTCTCCCGGTACGGAGAGGAGTATTGTAGCATGTCATGGTGGACTATACCAGCTTTCTCAGCCAAACGAGCAGACGGATAATCATACGCCGTAATCATGCTTATAGGTAAACCTTCTCGTTTCATTTTCTTTAATTGCAAAATATTAAGCGCCTTTGGAGTTGCCATGGTTACATTCAATCCTTTCCCTACCTTTGTTTTAGAACACACAAAAAACCTTTCAGCACATGGCCGAAAAGGTCCGAAAGGCAAAAAAAGAGTCAATTTGCGACCGTTCTTTTGTCTCGGTCCTTACGGATCAGAGCAAAATCCAACGAGTTCACCTCCATAGGCTCACACATCTACATATTGAATTACACTAAACTAGAGTACCGTTCGAAGTTGTCGATACAGCCTCTCACGGAAGTATATCAAAATATAGGGTTCTTGCATAACTTTCTCTGCAATACGAACAGAACAAGCCCTTCCAGCTTCCTAATGGGAAGTGAAAGGGCTGTTCAGCTTGCAGATACAGTATATGAAATATCGCTAAGTCTTCAGGACAAGTACAGCGTCACGGACGGTCGATAAATTCGTACAGAAAGGATTGACCCTCCCGATAGAAACGTGGGTCGTATACGCCCAGACGCTGTCCATCGTCTACAACGACCACGAAGGGTGACCATTGTACAAGCGTTTGTGACTTGGGATTGCTGGCAAACAGCAAATCCAGATTAGCCTGATCCTTGGATGGCAGCTCGGCTACTGTATGGAAGCCTGTCCATAGGGAGCCTTTGCTCAAGGTGACCACGGAGTTCTTTTTGCTAATTACCGTGAACATACCGGGGACAAAATCGGCAGATAACGCTGCCTGCTCATAAGGCGCTTGTGTCTTTTGCTGGTGCAGAATGAGCATGCCTTGGGCAGTTTGGACGGTGAAATGCAGCGCCATCAGCGCCCATACGATCCGGTAGACGGCCATCGAGGAAATTCGGGCAGAACGCCGGAAGCGGACATAGAGGAACCCCGCCAGCATCAACGCCCATAGAACAAGGTCCACAATCGGAATCGTCCCGAAGGTCACTCTCATCTGCGAGAAAGGTTCAAAATACCCCGTACCCCAAGCGTTAAACAGGTCGCTCGTATCGTGAATGAACACAGCCAGCAGGGCTATTCCAAACCACCGCCAGCCGGAGTGTTGGAAGAACAAGCGCACCAGCAAGGCAATAAATGCCGCCCATACGGGAACGAGGAACAGTGAATGGGTGAGTCCTCTGTGCCACATCTGGTATCGCCCTGACACATCCCACAACGTAGAAATCACATCTATATCAGGGATTTGCGAGCCAATAACGGTGGTGAATAGTAGTGCGCCCTTTTGCTTGCGCGTCATGTCCGACTTCTTGACTGCGCCGTATAAGGCCAAGCCGAACAGTGTATGTGTAATGGTATCCATAATGAGTCTCCTTTTGGCACAGATACTCTAATTGTAGCATGGTCCTGGTGTATTTGAAGAGTGCGGAGGTGATATAATAAGGATCAAATACGACTTTAAAAAGATTCATAGGATGAAGACTGAGCAGAGGAGAGAAGGCTGATGTATGAGAAGATTGTGGCATATGGTCTAAGCAAAAAAGAAGCGATAGAGGATTACCCTTTTGGTCCTGAGCCACAGGTGCTGAAGGTGGGAGGCAAAGTATTTGCTCTCTTAAGGCAAGCGAACGGTATTTGCCAAGTTTCTCTGAAATGTGATCCGGTTATTGCGGAAAACCTGCGTGAGCAAAACGAGGCGATTAAGCCGGGATATCATTTAAATAAAAAGCATTGGAACACGGTAACGGTCGATTCTACTTTCCCGCTGGAGGATTTGTACAGCATGATCGACCATTCGTACGATTTGGTTTTCAAAAGCTTGACCAAAGCGCAACGTGAAGCCATTACGATGAGAATACGGGCAACCGATCTGTGAAAGGTGTGTTATATGATGATTTCATTAGAATTTGTATGATGTTAATGGTTTATCATCCCAAATCTGTACCTCTATATATCGTTCCGGCCCTTTATCTCCATATGGATTCCAGTCTTGCGGCAATAGGTTTGCCGCCTTGGAGTATAAAGAGTTCTCTTACTTTAAACTCCATTCCTCGTCGAATTTTGAGATAGTCCGTGGATCAATTAAATACATACTTCTTACTAAGATTTTTACTTGACAGAAAACACATAAAGATATATTCTTAATTTAAAGATAATTCATTTAAAAATAATATCGAGGAGTGGAACTGAACATGAGCGAATTGGTAAATATTATTCAAGAGAGAAGATCGGCTTCTAAATTTATTCCTGATGTTACAATAGATAAAAAAGAACTGGAAGAGATATTCCAGCTAGTAAAGTTTGCTCCATCGGCTTTTAATTTACAGCATGCGCATTATATCGTGATACAGGATACAGATACGAAACAAAGACTGCATGACGAGGCAAGTAAGCAGTATAAAATATTAACGTCTTCGGCCGCAATTGTGGTGCTCGGGGATACCGAGGCGTATACGAAAGTAGCTGAATATAATGAAGGCTTTCTAAACCTGGGCGTTCTGAGCAAGCAGGAATATGACAGAGAGGTGGAATCGGTGACCCAGTTTTATCGCGAGCGGGGACCTGTCTTCCAAAGGGAAGAAGCGATCCGCAATGCCAGCCTGTCTGCCATGCAGTTCATGTTGATTGCCAAGGACAAAGGCTGGGACACTTGCCCGATGATCGGTTTTGACCCGGAGAAGGTACGGGAAGTATTGAATATTTCTGAAAACTTTGTGCCAGTGATGCTGATTACCTTGGGTAAAGAAGATGTATCTGGTCAGCGTGCACGTGGATACCGTAAGCCAGTTGGGCAATTTGTCAGCTACAACGGATTTTGAAATATATAAATAAAATCAGATTAGATGAGGAAAAGGAGTGACTGAGATGTCATTGAAGACCGCAGGAATTCATCATATCACGTCCTTTGCAGCAGATCCGCAGGGCAATGTTGATTTTTACGCAGGCGTGCTTGGGTTGAGATTAATTAAAAAGACGATTAATTTTGATGCTCCTGAAGTATATCATTTGTATTTTGGTAATGAACAAGGCAGCCCCGGAACGATTATTACCTTTTTTCCGGCGCCGGGTACACGCAAGGGCAAGCTCGGAGGCGGGCAGGTAGGAATTACAACGTATGTCGTGCCGTCCGGTGCTTTGGAATACTGGGAAAACCGTCTGCACAGCTTGAAGGTATCTTTCACGAAGGCCACTCGTTTTGGCGAGTCATTCATCCAGTTTCGAGACAATGAGGGCTTGCATCTTGAGCTGGTGGAGCGGGAAGATGGCCCTGTGAACACGTGGACAGCCGGCGGCGTGCCAGCGGATAAAGCGATCAAGGGCTTTGGCGGCGCAGTGCTGTTCAGTGCTAATTCCAAGCATACGCAAGGCGTGCTGGAGAACATTCTGGGAATGACTCCCATCGGAGAAGATGCAGATGCAGGCTACATCCGCTATCAGGCGACTGGCGATTTGGGCAATCTGATCGACATTCCGGTCAAAGATGTACCGTGGGGCAACGGTGGTGCGGGTACGGTTCACCATATTGCCTGGCGTGCCCAGGACGATGCAGAACATCAGGTGTGGAATGAAACGGTTCGCCAGCATGGCTTTGGGACGAGCGGTATTGTGGATCGGCAATACTTCAATGCTGTATATTTCCGGGAGCAAGGTGGTATTTTGTTCGAGATTGCGACCGATCCACCCGGCTTTACCGTGGATGAGGAGCTGAACGAATTGGGGCACAAGCTGATGCTGCCAGAGTGGTTTGAGCCTCAGCGTTCCCTGATTGAGTCTAATCTGGTTCCCATTGAAGTTAGAGTATTGAAGCAGGATTAATCATGATGGATCAGGACATATAAGGATAAGTAAACAAAAGGTCCAATTGCGGGGTGCTTCTACGGCAATTTGGACCTTTTCGCTTTTGGATTTTTTCAGTGACATCTTGTCTTATGATATCCGTATGGGATTATCCCTCAATGTAGGTTTTGTTCAGCCGTACTAACAGCTCCCCGAATTTTTCCTGTTCCTCATCTGTCCAGTTCTCCAGCATTTCGCAATACCGGGCTACTCTCATTTTTTTGTCTTCCAGCAACAGTTTCTTACCCAGCTCCGAGATTTCAAACAGGCTGACGCGCCCGTCCGAAGGGTCGGATAGACGGCGAATCAGTCCCTTGGTTTCCAATGCGGCCGTTTGTCTGCTGACGGTAGAAATATCGAGCAGAAACATATCTGCGAGCGTTTTTACACGAGTGGGGCCATACTCCATGAGCTGCCTCAATAGCAGATACGTGGCGCGCTCCAAAGTGCCGATTTTGTGCTCAGACTGATCAATGTATACTGCGCGGCGTATAAATGTTGTTAACTCATACTCAATAAGCTCCACTGCTTTATTCCTGTGAGAATCATGAAGAGGATGGTTCATTGCAAGTTCCTCCTTAATGTGGTGATTCATCGGAATATTGGATTTACAAACCCACGTTGTTAATGTACTGCATCATTCAAATTAATCCACTATACTCAACTATGCAAGGTCCGTGGAATGTACCATTTCAACGGACTCTGGTTATGGTTTGAACATTGAAAAACATCCCCAGTCATTTCAGGTTGGAGGGCTAGTGAAGAAAGAGGGACGGTCATTACTGACCGGGTGGTTTGTCTGATCACAAAAAATAACCTGCACAGCCGTGTGAACCACACGGCGATGTGCAAGTTTATTTTAAATTGGATTCATAGCGGTTAAACCTGCCTAGATCATTAACAGTTCACGAATCTCCAGCTCGGTCAGTGCCGAAAGGGTTTCTTGTCCCGGTTGGATGACCTGGTCGATGAGATTTTTCTTTTTTTGCTGTAATTCATACATTTTGTCCTCTACCGTACCTTGCGCGACGAGACGAATCACCTGCACGACTTTTTTCTGGCCCATCCGGTGGGCGCGATTGGCAGCCTGTTCCTCTACAGCGGGATTCCACCACAGATCATACAAAATGACGGTATCTGCCCCGGTGAGATTCAGGCCGGTTCCTCCTGCTTTCAGAGAAATCAGGAACAGATCACGTTCTCCTTCATTAAAACGGCTGCATAGCTCCACACGTTCCGAAGCGGGAGTCTGCCCGTCCAGGTAAAAGTAGGGCACTCCTTCCTGAGCAAGCTCGCGTCCGATCAATTGAAGCATCGTCGTGAATTGTGAAAAGATGAGCATCCGCTTGCCCGAACTAAGGCATTCCGTAACGATCTCAAGCAACTGCTCAAACTTGGCTGAGCTTCCGGTGTAGCCCTCGATGAACAAGCCTGGATGACAACAGAGCTGGCGAAGCCGGGTCAGACCCGCAAGGATCTTGATCCTGTTTTTCTGGAAGCCTTCCTCATTCAGATGCTTTAATGTCTCATGCTGGAGCTTGGCCAGATAGGCGGTATACAGCTTCTTCTGATCCGGCAGGAGCCGTGACACCTGAACGGATTCGATTTTTTCCGGCAGCTCCTTCAGGACGTCACTCTTGAGGCGGCGCAGCAGAAATGGACGTACCCGCTTGGCGATCACATCCCGGGTGAGGTTGTGAAATGCTCTTTTTCCACCGGGAAATAGCTCGGGAAATACCACATCGAAGATGGACCATAGCTCCTCCAGTGTATTTTCCACCGGTGTTCCGGTAAGGGCAAAACGGTAACGGGCTTTCACATCCTTCACACTCTGTGCCGTTTGGGTGGCATGGTTCTTGAATGCCTGCGCCTCGTCCAAAATCAGCGTGTGGAACGATAGCTTGCCGTACAAGTCTGCATCCCGACGCAGCAGAGGATAGGAGGTGATGATGACATCATACCGCGCTGCGTCCCTAATGATTCGATTACGCTCATCCGCGATGCCGTCTGCAATAACGACGCGGATATGGGGTGCAAACTTCTCCAGCTCATTCCGCCAGTTGTATACCAGTGACGCAGGAGACACGATCATGGCTGGAAGCTGCTGACTACGGATTTCCGGCAGTACAGAGACGAGAAAGGCGATACTTTGCAGCGTTTTGCCCAGTCCCATATCATCTGCCAAAATGCCCCCGAAACGGTAATGCGCCAGCGTCTTGAGCCATTGAAAGCCGTAAACCTGATAATCCCTCAGGATTGGAGCGAGTGTGTCGGGTACTGGAAAGTCGAGATGATCTGGATTACGAATATTCTCCAGCAGTTGGCGAAACGTTTTGCCCAGCGTCAGATTCTTCCCTTGATCATGGGGATCTATTAAATACAGTCCTTGCGTAACGGGTATGCGAATTTGTGCGGCATCCAGGTCGCTTTTGCGAATTCCCGTTTCGTTCATGAACCGGATCAGTTCCTTGTATTCCTCTGTTTCCAGCGGCAGCAAAGCACCATTCGGCAAGCGGTGATATCTTCGCTTTTCCTCCAATGATTTTAGCAGCAGGCGGATTTCGGATTCCGGAATGCCTTCGATATCAAATTTAAATTCAAGCCAATCGGTACGTTCGTCCAGCTCTACTCGTACCTTCGGGGTAGGCAGAGTGTTGTTTATTTTCGATTTAACAGCACCTGTGGCATACACCTCTACCAGCTTTTCCAGCTGTGGCACCGTATGATACAGAAAATCATATTCCGCATCCTCATCTTCCATAACATATCCACTGTCTGTCTTGGCGAAGGAGCTATGCTCCATCAGATCCAAAATTTGTTGTTCCTGCTCCCCATCCCGTATCAGAATACGCTCGTTGTCAGGCTTCCGCTCGTCGGTTTCCAGTGGGTTCACGATGATTTCCCCGTATTGGAACTCCAGTCCTGCCAGCAGCTTGTCTCTTACCCGATCCAGATATAGTTTCGCCTTTAATGGCTGCTGTGTAACCCGCTCAGATACGGAACGGGTCATATGGACACGTCCAAGCTTCATCAGCCCGGGAACAACCTTGTCCATAAAGGACTCCATCTGTTCCGCTGCAATCTGAATCTTCCGCTTGTGATGGACTTCGACCATCCGTTTTAGCTCGGACAGACGTTGCAGCGGATCATTCTTTTGCTTTACGAGCTTGCCATCGGCAATGACGATGCCGTAGCCCTCCATAATGGTTAGATCATCCAGCCCTTGAATGCTTAGCTGGTAACCCTCGGTGTCAGCCTCGGCTTTATCGAATTCGAATTGCAGCGGCAGCATGTTGTCCGACTGAGGAATACCCTCGGTTGTGTTTCCGTGAATTTCAAACTGGACGCCCTGTGCTGCTGCCAGCAAGGGGAGCAGCTTTTCCCAGGCCGCAGGTGGAATGAGTAGCATCCGTTCTCCACTCATGTGGCTGCCAGAGGACGAATACGTACCCGAGGTTTCCCGGATCATCCGCTCATTACGGCGAACTTGAACCAACTGCTGAAGAATGGCGTCATGTTCGAGTCGAAATCGGTACAACTGAGGCTCGTATGAAAAGTTTCTCGTAAACATGTAGCTGTCGCCACGATCAATGCTGTCGAGAAATGGACGGATTTTCTGGACGATATACAATCGTTTGGGCCCGGCTTTCATCTCTATACCAAACATGTACTTCTGGTAACCGTAGGCAAAAGGACGGATCACAAATTGAAAATCCAGAACAGCGCGGGTATCCAGCAGGGTAGGAGTGCTGCGAAGTGGCTTCTTGCTGCTGAACAACTTTAACATACTGTCGGTCAACTGGAGGTCACTCTGCGTGATGCCGGAGAATCGTGCGGTCCGGGCGTGATCATACTGAGCAGCGGTAGCGGTATAGATTCCGTCTGCTTCAGTTCCTTCTACTGAGTCCGAGGTCATGTCCGAATGGAGTTTGGAAGCATAAGAACGCACAGACAGGCTTTTTCCGCTCAGCATTTCATGGACATTAATGAGAACAGCGGCAATATGCTTACAATACCGTCCGGTGGTCTGAAATGTGCTACAGGTGCATTCCGCGCGGATACTGCCATTAGGGCGGATCATAGCTGCAACGGCATAGAAGCGACTTCCTTTGATCGTAGCCTCATACACACCATCATCATGATCTATTTGCGTGAAGGCCACTCTTTTGGCCCGATAATAGGCGTCCCCGTCGTCATAAGCGGCTTGACTGCATAGCTGTCTAATGACCCGCCGGGTAAGTTCAAAGCTCATGGTTTGCAATCCTCTCCTGAGTCATTCCGTTTTCTTTTATGATAACAGAACAGGCGTGATCGTGGACACATGCGGATGGTTATTGAAATATATGGATAATATTATGCAGAAACTGAAACTAACAAACCATGCGAGTGGAAATACTCTACCATTTTAATACTATAGGCCGAAATGAGTATTATGTCTAAAAGCTTATTGAATGGGCAGGGGAACAAACGATACAATTTATGGAATGGGAAAGGGCTTCGTGGATATAGATAAAGACGCCTCATTGTGGAAAAGGTGATTAAAATTAGTCATGGCAGATTTATAAAGGGAATGATGTTGTGTGTAGTCCTCATTTTAGTACTGGGAGGATGTCAAAAGGAAAATACAGATGAAGATGCTGAACTGATTCATAAAGCCAAGGCTACAGCAATTAAGCATATGAAAGATAACTATGGTCTTGATGTAGAAATTACCTATGAACATAAGTTACCATCGTATGTCTCCAGTAAAATTGATTTCGAAGGTAATGTGAAAGGAAGTCTAGAACAGACCTTTGATATTGCCGTTGATTATAAAACTCAAGAAACTTCCAACTTTCTATACAACCCTGAATTGAAGAATGTCCTTATAGAAAAAGGATATAAATCAAGGGAATAATTATTATTCGCATATGTAAATAGACGTCGTTTTGGATGTAAACGAGGATATCTACGTGCTGAGAGAGGGTGACTGAGATTAGGCTACGGCGTCCAGTATTTGAAGGATAAGTATAAATTAAATGTAGAAATCACATATGCAAAAAAAAGTTTCAACTTATGTAACGAATAAGGTCGATATAAATGGTAATGTAATAGGCCATGCGGAAGAGGATTTCACCATTTCTGTGAATTACGAAACTCAAGAAACTTCGGATTTTGCTATAAGTCCCGAATTAGAAAAAGTCCTTATCGAAAATGGAACCTATCCAAATACAAATTCATTAGACAAGTAATTAATAGTTGGAGTCGAATATTATAAGGGCACAATGGAAATTATTATTGAAAAATATGGATAATTTTATTGTTGAACTGAAACTATTCAGCTAAGAACGTCAATTTTCTACATCCTTTTGATGCTGTGGACTTAATCATATCTTAAGCCTAAAGGCGTATTGTTTGTTTCCGTTGAGAAAAGGTACAATTCATAAAAGGGATTTTGTGGATATAAGATGGGACGTTGTGCATATGAAAGGGATGATTAGAATCGGCCACCGATATCTAAAAGGAATGATGGTGTTGATAGCTCTTATTTTAATATTAGGAGGATGCCAAAAGGTGAGTAAAGATGAAGATGCTGAACTGATCAGTAAAGCCAAGGCTACGGCTGTTCAATATTTGAAGGAGGCCTATGGTATTGATGTTGAGATCACCTATGAACACAAGTTACCGAAGTATGTAGCTTATTCAATAAACTTTAAAGGAAATGTAAAGGGCCAAAAAGAACAGACCTTTGATATTTCAGTAAATTATAAGACACAGGAAACCTCTGATTTTATAATTAGCCCTGAGCTAGAGAAGGTCTTATTAGAGAAAGGATATGAATTGAGCTAGAGTTTGTAACTAATGTATCTTGTTTTAAGATGCGATGACAGGAGTTTTTATAAATGAGTATTTCAACTCGTGTAGACGATAAAACTTATAGAACAATGTCAAAAATAGCATATGAAGATCGGGAAGCAGGTGGAAAAGTAGAAGAGCTTCCAGGCTGGAGGGTACTGGACTCCATTAATCGTGAAGACTCAGGATTAGCGGCCACTACATTTTACAACGATGAAACGAATCAGGCTGTCATTGCCTATCGTGGGACGGAAACGGATGATCCACAGGATTTGTATAACGATGCGACCCTCGCACTTCCTGAAATTAACCGAAAAATTCATGGCAGTTTAAATATTCATTCGGATGCTTACAACGAGAATATGAAGAAAATGGACGACGAGTTAGGGTTCACGGCGTTCAACAACTGGATGGGGGAAAAAGAAAAGAGTGTAGATAAGGCTTTGTTCGGTAGCTCAAACCAGTTCTATCAGGCAGAGGACTATGCGAAGGATTTACAAAGCAAATACAAGAACTATAGCTTCTCGCTAACTGGACATTCGCTGAGAGGAGGAAATGCGCAATATGCAGCAGCTTACACGGGGTTAAGTGCTGTTACATTCAGTGCGCCTTCGGTTATTTCCAGCTTGACGCCAGAATACAGGGATAAAGCAGAAAAAGGCGAATTTGACCATCAAATTACGAATTTCCTTCATCCAGGTGATATGATAGCCAGCTTTATTGGGGGAGGATACGATCTTCACGTAGGATCTTCTTACCATATCAACAGTAATTATGAAACGGCTAATGACGGCATAGGGCTAAAAGAGCAAATTGACAACACGTTGGGCGGACCTTACTATCACTCCCTTGAGTATTATAAGTTTGATGAGAACGGCTATATCTCTAATCCGCTATACGATCCGGCAACAGGCGAACGAATTGCGGAATCTCCGCGTATTCCATCCGATTTCAACCTGATGGCAACGGTGGACGGCTGGCTGCATCAATTGGGGCAGACCTTCACTCAATTTCAAAAAAATGCACTCATAACGGCAGCTACATCTGCCTCTGCGGGTACGATTCAGGTTATGCCGGAGCATTTACTCGCTGTAGCCGAAAAATGGAAGGCAAACGCGCAACAATGTGATGCAGATTTCCAGCGTGTCAGAGCAAGGCTTTCACGTTATTTGCACAGTAGTCAGAGCCGACGACTACAGCCGATTGTAACGCAGCTTGATTCCTCCATGACCGAATTCAGCCAGTGGCATTTGCAGACCACCAATGAGTTTCTTTATTACCTCGAATACAAAGTAGAGCAGTTTATTCAGGCGGACATCAGCTAATAACAATGAACTAACGATACAAGGGGATGGCAACGTCATTCAATACATAGGAGGCGGACAGTGATTTGAACGGACAAATACGGGTCGAACTGGAAGAGTTATTGCTTGCGGAAAAGGAGCTGACATGGCTGCTCGCTCAGCTTCGCACGGATGAACAGGCGGCGCGCGTGTTGTATGGTCGTCTGCATGAATGGAGAGGGCATTCAGCTAATGTGATCAGGGACCAGATCGAAGCTTTTTTTGCCGGGTTAGCGAACAGGATTCATGTCTTGGAGCAGCAAAAGGCAGAGCTAATTCAGTACGTTGAATTGATGAAGCGAACAGACGCTGTACATTAATTGAAGCAAGGAAGTTTTTACAAGCTGTACATAGCAGGATACAATGGAAGTGTAGAGAAAGGAGGCGGACGCTTTTGCAAAAAGATGATAAAAAGGCTAATTCCAAATCCGGCTCATCCAAATGGTATCTAGGCAGTGCGGCGGCGCTGCTTCTTTTGAAAGGGAAGTCGTTGCTGGCACTATTGAAATTCGGTAAATTCGGCGGTGCGCTGATATCTATGGCGACGACGATTGGCTTCTATGCGCTTCTGTACCCGTGGGGATTTGCGGTTGGTTTTGTGCTTTTGCTGTTTGTGCATGAACTGGGGCATGTATGGGCTGCCAAGCGGAAAGGACTTCCCGTATCGGCACCGTTGTTTATCCCTTTTCTTGGTGCGCTGATTACGATGAAACGGCATCCTTTGGATGCGCAAACAGAGGCGTATGTGGCGATGGGCGGCCCGTTACTGGGCACGGTTGGGGCTATGGCGGTATACGCGGGAGCCTATGCGACGGACAGTCCGCTATTGTACGCGCTGGCGTATGTCGGTTTTTTCCTGAATCTGCTCAATCTGCTGCCAATTCACCCGCTCGACGGAGGACGAATTTCCACGGCAGTATCGCGGTGGTTGTGGCTAGTCGGCTTGGTGGGTGGAATCGTTGTCATTGTGTATTTAAAATCCTTTTTATTTTTCCTGATATGGGCGCTCTTTGCCTACGATTTGTACAAAAAATATGTTAAACGCAATAAAGGAGAGGTCAAGGTCCAATCTTTATTGCAAAAGCCGCTGATTAACGTACAGCATCTGTATGAGCAAGGATACCCGCTACCCGGACCGGAGCATACCCGTCGACTATCTTTTAATACCTACTCGGATCTGGAAGGGCAGCAATATGTGACGGTGTGTATGGAAAGTCTGGATGTGGAGCAGACACTTTTGCTGCCACAGCAGTGTCTTGTCCAGGATGTAAGGCTGAATGGTGTGGAGCATATACCGACACCGGATGCGTATCAGCTTAAATTGTTGTGTGAGATTGATTACATTCCGTTTGAAAATGATAAATATTACGAGGTACCCACGTCATCACGCTGGAAATTCGGGATTGGTTATTTGGGACTGGCCTTGTTCTTGATGGGGATGATGTATGTGGTGCATCAGCATATAGGGGATGTAAGGCTGTGACCCGAATACCCTGAAGGAGTAATCCTGGATGGAGCACGTGTCGATAGCAATAAAATAGAAAGAGCGCGGCAACCGGGATGTTCGGTGTCACGCTCTTTTTATCACTATGAAAATAGCGAAGTCTCTGTTACCGTGTCTCTATTTAGCTACCTTGTTCCTGCTCAGTAACCGGACTCAGCGTTTGGCGGTATTTGAGCGGACTGGTGCCAGTCCAGCGCTTGAATTGTCTGCTGAAATGAGCCAAGCTGGAGTATCCGAGCAGGGAGGCCACCTTGTTCAGCGGCAGATTGGGTTGCTGGATCAACACTTTCGCCTCGTGCAACTTCGTCTCCGACAGGTAATGACGCGGTGAATAGCCGTATACCTTGCGGAATACCTCCTGTGCGTATCCGGGACTGATCCCGAGGGAGGCTGCCACATCCTCAATTCGGAACGTCGGCTCGGCAGATTCATCATCCCGATAAGGCTTGAATCTGGATTGAATGGCCTCCATAATGGCCTTGGCATACTGAACGGATGAGGGCGAAAGCGTAGGCTCCATCCCGGTAGATATCATTTGCGAGAATATTCCGAACAGCTCAAACAAGGCAATTTGCATGCGAAAACGATCCGCTGTCGTATATTCTCCGTTCTCCTGCATCATGCCAATCCAGCTGTGCACGATCTTTTGCAGCTTCATGTTCGTTTCAGTACCAGCCGGAAAAAAAAGCTGATTGCTCTTAATCATCTCCTGACGGAACAACGGATCATCTATATTAAAATGGGTGCTGAAATAATACATCCCGTCTGGGGAAGCACATTGACTCACATGCTTGAATCCCGGTGGGATGATCAGAATATCGCCGACACCAACCGAATACACATTATTTTCCATGATCGTCTCCTGACGACCCTCCAAAATCAGTACAATTTCAAAACCGATATGTGACTCTTCTGGCATACACCAGTTTGCTTTTACCCGGTGAATATGAGCGCCGAAAAACTTTACATTCCAGTCAATGTTAGGAAGCCAGTGGCAATTTTCGAATAGAGCTGGATCAACTTCAGAATTCAATATCATAAGATCACCTTCGATTAGGGCAAATTTTACACCGCTTAGACAATCTCATTGTACCTAACATGTAACTATAATAAAAGAGCGTTTACAAATCCTATAATATAAGCTTTTATATAAAAGAGAGTGCTTATATAAGGATTGATTGAAAGCGGTACCATTTTGCGATCAGGAGAAGCTATGGAAACAACATCAATCCGCATATGGCATGCGCTGGCTTTTGCAGGCTATATCCCGAATGTACCGCAGAGCGGACAGGTTCGCATGGCTGGCAATTACCCATAGCCGTTCAATCTCTGTCAAAACCGCATAAAAGCCAGGGCATTTAAAAATAATGCGCATAGCACATGACACTCTACTACAAACATATTGGAGGACGACTTGATGAAAAAGCTGCTGTACGGCGTTGCTTATTATGATGAATATATGCCTTATGACCGTCTGGACCAAGATATTCAAATGATGAAGGATGCGGGTATCAACGTGGTTCGAATTGCCGAATCCACCTGGAGTACGCATGAACCGCAAAACGGAGTGTTTGATTTTACCTCCGTGGATCGGGTGCTGGATGCAATGCATAAGGCGGGCATTGAGGTCATTGTAGGCACGCCCACCTATGCCGTACCGACATGGCTGGTCAAGGAGCATCCTGACGTATTGGCGACAACACCTCAGGGACCAGGTAAATACGGGGCCCGTCAGATTATGGACATTACGAACCCGGTGTACCTGTTCCATGCCGAGCGGATTATACGCAAGCTGATTGGGCGGGTGAGTCAGCATCCGGCGGTGATCGGTTTTCAGACAGATAACGAAACGAAGCATTACAACACAAGCGGACCGAATGTGCAATTGCAATTCGTTAAGCATTTGCGTGAGCAATTTGAATCACTGGAAGAGCTGAACCACAAATTTGGCCTTGATTACTGGAGCAATCGGATCAATAGCTGGGAGGATTTCCCTTCCGTGGTCGGGACGATTAATGGAAGCTTGGGCGCAGCATTTTCCCAATTCCAGCGCAAGCTGGTCACGGATTTCCTCGCCTGGCAGGTCGCGCTCGTGAATGAATACAAGCGGGAAGATCAGTTTGTTACGCAAAACTTTGATTTTGAGTGGAGAGGCCATTCCTTCGGCATTCAGCGGGATGTGGATCATTTTGCGGCATCCCAAGCATTTGATGTGACGGGAGTGGATATTTACCATCCAACACAGGATGATTTGACCGGGATTGAAATTTCCTTCGGTGGTGATGTGGCGCGCTCCACGAAGAATAATAATTATCTGGTGCTGGAAACGGAAGCGCAGGCTTTTACCCATTGGGTTCCTTATCCGGGACAATTGCGGCTGCAAGCGTTCAGTCATCTGGCTTCCGGGGCCAATATGGTGGCCTACTGGCATTGGCATTCCATCCATAATTCCTTCGAAACCTACTGGAAGGGTCTGCTGAGTCATGATTTTGAACCCAATCCTGTCTATGAGGAAGCACAGACGATTGGGAAGGATTTTGCAAGATTATCCCCTCATCTGGTAAACCTGAAAAAGAAAAACAAGACAGCGATCCTCGTCAGTAACGAAGCGTTAACGTCGATTGACTGGTTCAAGTTCAATATGAATAGTCCGTTGAATTACAATGACATTGTACGTCGCTTGTATGACGAGCTGTATAAGCTGAATATCGGTACGGATATCGTTCATCCGGGTACGGAGTCATTTGACGACTATGATCTCTTGATCGTACCCGTTCTCTACTCTGCACCGAATGCGTTACTGGAAAAACTGAACCGTTATGTGGAAAACGGCGGTCATGTGGTATACACGTTCCGAAGCGGGTTTACCAATGAGCATGTGCAGGTGAGAACCTCCCGGCAGCCTGGTGTGATTAGTGAAGCCTGCGGCATTCATTACAGCCTGTTCGTGGAGCCGAAGAATGTAACGCTTAAAGATAATCCTTTTGAGGTAACACCGGAGGAAAATCAGGTAGATACGTGGATGGAGTTGATTACACCGACAACTGCCGAGGTGTTGGCCTATTACGACCATCCGCATTGGGGCAAATATGCCGCAATTACGCAAAACCGCTATGGTCAGGGAACGGCGACCTACATCGGCTGTGTCGTAAGCCCGGCGGTCATTCGTGAGCTATTCCGTTCTGTCGCGAAGCAGGCGGGAGTGTGGGGAGTGGATCAAGAAGCGTCGTATCCGATCATTGTTAAATCCGGTACGAATGAGCTGGAACGGACGATCCGGTACTATTTTAACTATTCTGAACAAGCAGGCTCAGTTGTGTATCCGCATGGAGACGGCAAGGAACTGATTGGACAGCAGACAGTTACTCAAGGACAAACGCTTCAATTAGAGCCTTGGAGTGTTATAATTATCGAAGAAGCGTAAATGATGAGTAATGAGCTGAAATCGACATATAAATGAAATCATATATGTGTCCAGCCGGGAATACCCGGAAAATGAGCGCCCCTGCGTATAGCGGGGCGTTTTCGCATATGGCTGAACAGAGGAGAGCATCACTATGCCAACCCGAGTAGTCCGCTGGTTTCGGGCACTGACAGCCCCGTATCGACGCAGCATTCAGCTCAAGCTGATTTTGACGATGATCGTCCTTTCTGTGCTGCCAGTCATCGCCGTCACGGTGCTGGCTGCGGAAAAAAGCAGAGCGTCGATGGAAACCGAAGTGGTCGAGACGAACATGTCCAATATGAAATGGACAGGAGTCTATATCAGCGACCAGTTAGATCGTCTGAACCACCTGATTTACAGCATTCAGATCAGCCCCGATCTGAGCGATTATTTGAATGAGCGTGAGCCGGGCAATCTTTCCAGCCAATTTAATGCGCAGCGAAAAATGCTCAATACGCTGGCGAATGTATATTATTCGGCCGGGAGCCATGTCATCGGTATCCAGCTCTATTTGAAGCAGCCGCAAACGCTGTTTACCTTCAATGGAATGCAAAATGCCATTACGACAGTGAACGGTGTACCCCCTCAGTATGCCGAGATGTGGAAAGCGAATAAGGATTATTCGATTCGCACAAGCCACGCTGCCCCGGAACGATTTACACTGACCCGCAGTATTCGCCGTTTTGAGGATCAGAAGCAGACGGGAGCTATTTCGCTGGATGTGCTGTGGTCCCAATTTGATCAGACGCTGGGTTTGCTGGGGCGGGGAGACCAGCATCAGGTTTTTATTACAGGTTCAGATGGAAAGGTGATGTATCCGTCGCAGGTTCACCAGTCGCCTCCTGCGGAGGTACTAACAGCACTGCGTGATGTTCGGCCGGGTCCGGGAATGATCAAGACAGCCGGTAATTATGTATTTTATAATGATTTGGATGTGGTAGGGCTGCGGCTGGTCAAAATCGTACCTACTTCCTCCATTAACCACAGCGCTTTTTCGACCATGCTGTACGGGATTATTATAGGCGGGATCTCCATATTGGTTTCGATCTGCATTGCTGTTTTCATCGCATGGCGTACAGCACGTCCGATTGTCCATTTGGCGCGTTCGGTGCAGGAGCTGGATATGATCAAGGGACCTGCCGGAGAACCCAGTACACGCCCGGATGAGATTGGGTTGCTGGAAAGAAGTCTGCATGGCATGGCAGGACGAATCCGCGAGCATATCCAGACGGAATACAGTATGAATTTGCAAAAAAAGACGGCTGAGTTAAAAGCGCTCCAGGCGCAGATTCACCCCCATTTTCTGCAAAATACGCTGCAAATGATCGGTAGCATGGTATTTTCCCAAAAGCCGGAGGACACGTATGAGGTGATTCGGTCGCTGAGTGAGATGTTCCGCTACGTGGTACGGGAGCCGCAGGATATGGCCTCCTTACGCGCGGAAATTGACCATGTAGGCCACTATATGCGCATCCAGCAGCGGCGGTTTCCGCAACGACTGGTGTTTCAGGTGGAGACGGATGAACAGGCGCTGGATGTTCGTCTGCCCAAGCTGTCGCTTCAGCCGTTGCTGGAAAATGCGTTTCAGCATGGTCTGGATCGTAAGGCTGGAGCATGGCGGGTAGGAATCCGGGTGGAGATTATGAAAGAAGACCTATGCATTACAGTCTGCGATAATGGTAGCGGCATGGCACCCGACAGACTGGAAGAAGTACGGGCACGGCTGGAACATGCATCGGAGGAGCCGATCTGGGCACAGGGTAGCCATATCGGATTAAGCAATGTGGCTTCACGGATACGGATGAATTTTGGAGTGAATTACGGGGTGACGATAGACAGTGAGCCGGGGATCGGTACACGTGTCACCATCCGCATTCCATTCACATCAGCAGGGGAGGGAAAAGGATGATCCGGGTATTAATTGTCGACGATGAGCCGTGGAACCGGGATATTCTAAAGACGTTCGGCGCATGGGAAAGGCTTGGAATGTCGGTGGTTGGTGAGGCTGAGGACGGGGATGAGGCGTTCAGGCTGGCCGGAGAATTATCCCCGCAGATTGTGATTACCGACATGCGTATGCCGGGCGCGGACGGAGTGGAGCTGCTGCAAGCGCTGAATAACCATTTTCCCGATATGAAGATCATTGTCGTGAGCGGCTATGACGACTTCGCGTATGCCAAACATGCCATTCGGTACAAGGCCGTTGATTACTTGCTGAAGCCCGTCAATCCCGTCGAGCTGAATGCGGTGCTGCTTAAATGCAAAGACGATCTGGAAGCCAAGGCAGCGGAACAGCAGCAGGAGGCGGCGGAGCTGGACTATGAGTTCTTCCACAAGCTGTCCCGGTATAAGCAACTGCTGCGGCTTTATTTTAATGAGCTGAACCGGGAAGGCGTACAAATGACCTGCAAGCAAATCTTGCAGGAGCTGGAGAGCTACGGGGAACCCGGTCCACATATGCTGGGCAGGCTGGTGCAGGAGCTTCTTTCCCAGCTTAAAGAGCTGGCAGCGTCCAACGGGCTGGATACGCCCACTGCCAAGGCTGGATTTCCGCTTTCGCAGGACACGCTATCCTCTGCGGATCGTGCGCTGGAGTTCGTATCGACATGGTATGTGCAGGAGCTGGAGCAGCTCATTCGGCAGCGGAAGTATAAGAACAAGCTGAATCTGGAGGAGGTGCGGTGCTATATGGACAGCCACTTTGCCGAGCCGATTACACTGGAGCAACTGGCGAAAAACTTTTTTGTCAGCAAGGAGTATATGAGCAAGGTATTCAAGCAGGAGTATGGTCAAAATGTAACGGACTATATCGTGCAGCGGAGAATGGAAAAAGCGCGCGAGTGGCTGGCAGATAAACAGATTTCGATTAAAGCGGTGGCGGAGATGGCGGGATATGAGGACGTATCGTATTTCTACCGGGTGTTTAAAAAGCATTTTGGCATGGCGCCCGGTGAAATGAGGAAGGAGCACTGATGTAGAGATGATAACAGCCGTAGTTTAAAAAAATCCAACCCAACAGGCTAATGGTGTCCAATGGCAGAAGTGACCTCCCACCCTATAATGAAAGCGTATACAAAACAAGTAGCACAAAGGAATTAGCAGCCAGTGGGTCACAGTTATTTTCAACTTAGGGGAGGTCATTTTGCATGAAGATGTGGAAAGGTGTATTGAGCACAATGCTGGTTGGCACGTTGTTGGCCGGGTGTGGAGCGAATTCTTCAGGTAGTGACAGCAGCGGTTCCGGTGGAGACGGTAAAACGGTTAATCTCAAAATGTTTATCGCACAGCCCCGTTTGAAGGAGCATTACGATAAATATATTAACGCATTCGTAGCGAAGGAAAAGAAAGATAAAAATATCGACGTTACGGTCCAATTGGAGATGCCGCCTTCCGACAATGCAGCACAAATTTTGAAAACGAGACTTGCATCCAACGATGCCCCGGATGTGTTCGCCCTGCATGCGGTGAATGAAATCCCTCCGTTTTATAAAGCGGGCTATTTGGAGGACCTGTCCGGGCAGCCATTTGTCAGCAAATTGATGGATAGTGTGAAGCCTTCGGTGACGACGAAAGACGGCAAGGTCGTGGCAGTTCCTTTGGAAACGATTTCATGGGGCTACTTGTACAATAAAAAGATATTTAAGGACCTGGACTTGAAGCCACCGGGAACGCTGACCGAAATGAAGGCTGTGGTCGAGAAGCTGAAAGCGAATAATGTGAAGCCGTTCCTGCTGTCCTACAAGGAATCCTGGATTCCACAGTTGTTCGTGCCACTGACAGCGGGTGCGATGATGAATACACAGAACAAGGATTTTATCGAACGGATGAATCAGGACAAAGGCTCTTTTTCCGAAATGAAGAGTATGTTCGATATTATTGATCTGGTGAACAGCAACGGTACAGACAAGGCGCTGGAAATTGGCGGGGATGATGGATCGGCGGCCTTTGCTGCGGGGAAAGCAGCGATGTGGATTCAAGGGCCATGGTTTGCAGAAACGATTTTGAAATCTGATCCGAAGATGGATTTTGGGGTAGCCCCGCTGCCGATCAACGACGATCCGAATGCGACACTGATCAATCTGTCCACTTCGACTTCGCTGGCTGTATCCTCTACAAGCAAGAACAAGGAGGTTGCACTCGATTTTGTAAACTATGTGTTGGACGACAAGGATTCCAGCGCGTTCTATGAATCATTGAAATTCAACCCAATCTCTAAAGTGCATACGTTCAAAAGCTATCCTTGGGTCAATGACGCTACCGAGTATGTGAAAGCAGGCAAGTCGTATCAAGATCCGTCCATCCCGCAAGCGGTCAAGGATGAAGCAGGCAAATCGCTGCAATCCTATTATGCAGGCCAGCTCTCGCAGGATGACGTGATTAAGGCGCTGGATAAGGCATGGAAATCGTATAACAAAGTAAACAAGTAACGGAAACCTATAGAATTACATCAGGAGGGGGGAGACTCCATGCCCTTTAAAATCTATAAAAAATACGTGATGCTGCTGGCGTTTACCGCCCCGGCGCTGATCTTTTACGCCATCTTCCTGCTTATTCCAACGATCAGCGGTATGTACTACAGCTTTACAGACTGGAACGGATTGAATCCGAATTACAGCTTTATCGGCTTGGGAAACTTTGTCGAGGCGCTGAAGGAAGACCCGGATTTTCTCAATTCCCTCTGGTTCACGCTCAAATATGTACTGGTCATGATTGTACTGCAAAATGTGCTGGCGTTAGCTCTGGCGGTGCTGATTGAATCACGTACACGTACCAAAGGATTTTTTCGGACGATATTTTTTATGCCCAATATGATCAGTACCATTATTAGCGCATTTATGTGGACGTTTGTTTTTTCCTCCGTGCTGCCGCAGATTGCCGAAAAGACAGCTATCGCCTTTTTGGGCCAATCGTGGCTGGGCGATCCGAAGGTATCTTTCTTTTCCATCATTATTGTGTCGCTCTGGAATGGTGTCGGCTATATGATGATCATTTATCTGGCTGCGCTTCAGGGTGTACCGCAAAGCTTGAAGGAGGCCGCTATTATTGATGGGGCGAACGCGTTCCAGACGTTAAGAAGTGTGACGCTGCCGATGATTACCCATGCGATTACCATCTGTTTCTTCCTGACGCTGAACGGTGCCTTCAAGGTCTACGAGGTCGTCTATGGACTTACTGGCGGAGGGCCGGGGCGCAGTACGCAGGTGATTACGATGAACATTTATGAGGAGGCGTTTTCCAACAACTTCCGTTATGGTTATGCAAGCGCCAAATCCGTTATTTTGTTCGCCATCGTGCTGATCTTCACGCTGATCCAGTTACGTGTGATGAAGAAGAGGGAGGTGGAGGCATGAGTCTGAAAAAAGCCAACTCCTTGTTGATTACCCTGCTCCTCTGCGTGGGCGCTGTGGTGTCCTTCTTCCCGATCTACATGGCGGTGATTAATTCCTTTAAAACGCAGGGTGAGATGTTCACATCCTTTACGTCGCTGCCGACAAAGCTTCATTTTGAAAATTACAGTCAGGCTTTTCACCAGACTCATTTGCTGAACAGCGCCCTCAATTCCACGATCATTTCTTTTATTGGAATAGGCGGCATCGTGATCTGTTCGGCGCTGGCGGGCTACAAGCTCTCTCGTACACGAGGGAAAATGAGCAGTGCGATCTTCTTCCTGTTTGTCGCATCCATGCTGGTACCGTTTCACTCCATTATGATACCGCTTACACGGATGGCGAAGGATTTGTCTGTCCAAGGGAGTACGTATGGTTTGGCACTGATCTATATCGGTTTGGGTGTGAATATGGCGATCTTTTTATATCATGGATTCGTCAAATCCATCCCGCGTGAGCTGGAGGAATCGGCGCAGATGGATGGCTGTAATGAGTTCCAAACGTTCTTCCGGATTATATTTCCTTTGCTGCTGCCGATCACTGTCACCATTGCGATTTTGGATTTCCTGTGGATTTGGAACGACTTTTTGCTTCCGTTGTTGATGTTGACGGATGTGAACCACTACACCCTGATTCTTTCGACAAACATGCTGTTCGGGGAGTATAACAAGGAATGGTCGCTCATTCTGGCTGCACTTGTGCTGACCTCCATCCCGGTTATCCTGATCTATTCGTTCTTCCAAAAATTCATCATGGAGGGCATTGCGGAGGGAGCGATTAAGGGATAAAGTGGAAAGCCTTCCTATCAACAAGGAAGGCTTTTTTTCTGAATCAGCTTTTTTCGCGCCAACGTTTCAATAAAAAGATTGGAAGGGTTACAAACAAAATTGCAAAGGCTACAATGATCCACCACTGAGGGTCAATGATATACAACACGACTCCGATCAGCAGGACTGTTGTTATTATGGAAATTCTCACTTTCAACATTGTTCTCTTACTCACCCTAGCTTCTAATTTTGGCAGCATTATGAGGGTGATTGCAGTCAGCGCCGCAAAAAATATGGAGGTGAATGAATTATAGATAATATCAGCTCCTATAGGACTTACAATAGTTCAACGTTTTATTGTGGAGGCACGTGTAGGTTATTGACCACCCATAGGTTTAAAAAGAAACAGAGAATAAAGATCGCTAAAATGGCTACGACAATGATTAAAATAGTTTTCTTATTCATTTTCCAAGTTAGATTCTAAAAACTCGATCCCAACAGTATCTATCATTTTAAAATCCCCCTTCAATGCACAGTAAGTACGATTATCGAGCAAAGTCAACTATCCCTCAGCCATTTTTTGAGTGACTTCTATTTTTACTCCAGCTATACAGGATGCGAACGATAACGACTGCACATCCAACAATAAGGACTGTTGTATGCCATGTCCACGCCTGTAGTCCGCTAAGGAATACAGGAGTTACACCCAAAGCGACTGCAAAAACAAGTCCTATAATGGTTACTATATCTGGAGCTTTGCTGTCCTTTCCTCTAGATCTCTTAAAGATGTTAAACAGTAAACTGCCAGCAAGGATTAAAACAAGGATCACAAACAAATAGATATTCATTAAATCACCCCTTAGTTACTTGAAATATCGTAGTAACCGACATGTAAATTGAGGGTTACACCTCGTCCCTGGTTGTTGGCTTCGATGATAGCGGCTGGCAAAGTCGTTCCTTGTAATCCAGGCACTGCCGCCATTAAAGCAAAGACCAGAGACGATGTGAACTGTATATTTTTAGCTTATAATAAAAAGTAAAAGCGAAATTATTATCAAAGTTAGATATATAATAGAAATCAGTTTTCCGATCATAGCTCCAAATTCTTTAGGATTTTTATATCCAATGATCAAACTAGGAATAAAGAAAATACTGGATAGAAAAATGGTGTAGTGAAACCCAGTATTATCAACACTGTTAGACCATGCGGGCAATCCTAAGAAGGAAAGCAACTGGTCCCCGAATATGTAATTGCCAAATTCAAAAGAAACAGCCATGCCAAGAAGAGATAAAAGCAGTGAAAGTGATCCCCAACCTATTTTTTTTTCGTTTTTCCTCAACAATTTGAAGATAATTAGTAAAATCGCAATGGCTTGTATGCTGTACGTCAATATTGATAAAAAAGAAAGCTCCATGAAGGACCTCCTTGAAATTATTTGTCTATGTATTATATGAAGTAAAGTCTACAAACAATACTGGTGGCCCTTAAAGATGTGTTAGAAGCCACCAGTAAAAACTAATTTATTGTTACATAATGAGAGCCAGTTACACTTTCACTGTATACTGTCCCAACACCTTGAAAGAAAATAACTAAACTATATCTTCCAGAGCCCTTTGTTAGCCACTTTTTGTTGTAATAGCTATTTTTTTGTTTTATTATCTCTGCCTTTTCTCCAGCCATACAGGATGCGTCCAATAACAAGAGCAGAACCAAGCACAACGACTGTATAGTGCCAAGTCCACTCTTGTATGCCACTGAGAAAGACAGGAGTGATGCCTAACGCCAGTCCGATCACTAATCCTATAATTGTTACTACATCAGGCGCTTTACTACCTTCTCCTTGTCTTTTCTTAAAGATATTAAATAGTATGTTGCCAGCAATGATTGCAATAAAAAGGACAAGCAAATATATATTCATAAATTATGATCCTCAGTTCTTAGTTACTTGTTACTTCGAAGTATCCGGGTGAAAATTAATAGTTACACCTCTTCCGTTATCGTTAGCCTTCAACCGATTTAGCACCAACGAAACTCCACTACTAAGTATTACCGATGGTACGCAGCATCCGAGAGAGTTAATGCATCCCCCCACCAGTACCAATTACCATGCATATTCGTACCAATCTCTTTGTAGTTAGGATTTGCGACAAGTTCCCCGTTTTTTTGTTTGCAAAATCCCGCTTTTAAGTTGTTCATTTACAGATTCAACAGCTTTTGAGTAGTTATCAAAGACCTTTTCGCTAACCACTTCTTTCATTACTAAACACAACCGTAACATAGATAAGGAATCATTTGTATAATTATTTTGAATAAAATGTAAAATCATACTAAGGTACCATACTACCACATTTATCCTTTCGTTTATAAAATTTCTCTCATCAAAGGCATATATTTCTATCTTTATGAAAATAAGGATCATATGTCTTGGAGGGGTGTATACTTTGAATGACGCGGCAATGAAAAGAAATTTAGATAGCCTAGGGAGAGTTGTAATCCCAGTGGAAATAAGAAATCGATTGGGTATCAACAAGAATACAGAAATGGAGTTTTTCATAACTGAAAGCGCTATTGTTATGCGTAGATCAGAAAGTGAATCATGTCTCCTATGCGGGGAAAACAAACAACTCATTCGCTTCAAAAAATCTTATGTATGTATCTACTGTGCAAATGGCCTCAAAGGGTACCCAATCCCAGAAAATCAGCTACCTTCTACATCAGAAGATATTCAAAATGTATCTGATGCACAAATGGTTAAGCTCCTGTTAGACCTCATGAAACAATATCCCGGTGCTTCCATGAAAACCTACGCGCAGCTATTGAAGATTTCACCAACTTATGTCTCTTTCCTTAAAAGTAAGACGACTGAATTAGATCCCCCTAAGTAAGACTAGGTGTTACAATAAATGGGCGAGCGACCTCACCACAAGTTTCTCGCCCAGAACCATTGATTGCTTGAGTACACTAGCGTGACCAAAGCCATGTTTATTTTGGAGATCATACAGTTGTTGTCTAGCTACTTCTACCGCTAACACAAAAGACCTCCTATAATTAAGGAAGCCTTTTGTGTTTGACCGCTGTGATAGAGCCTACAATAATTCAACTGTAAGTACGAAAAAGCATAAAGTCAAGTCCTATGGTGTTACGTTAGTAACAAACTGAGAAATTCCTACAATAACCAAGAAAATGTAGATTAAAACAATTCCCAAAACAGAGAACCCTACAATCTTCCATACTTTTTTCTTATTCATTAATCTCCTTGACTATTAGTTAGGGACAACACGAATGTTATTGACCACCCATACGTTTAAAAAGAAACAGAGAATAAAGATCGCTAAAATGACTCCGACAATGATTAAAATAGTTTTCATTAGTTAATTAAAATCCCAAGTATGGTTAGCTAATGTCTCCTGTGTACTGACCAGTAGTACCCCAAGCTTCGCCTCTAACTTCGTTACCGTTGGCTCTGAATTGAATTACATATTTTCCTGAAGGCATCCCATTAGGGAATGAATTAACGCTAGTCCACGTTAATGTGTCTCCTTTGCCAACAGTTTTATAGACATACTCTTTCCCGTTACCTTGCAAGCTCCAAGTGAGATTTGATGTTCCTGAATTCCGAACTTTAATCCTTACATGTCCATAACCTTTTTCAACAATTAAGCTCATCGTCGGACTTGTCCCACCAAGAAGCTCATGTACCTCTTGACCAGTTTGTTGGATAACTATACCTCCATGATCCTTCGATACTTCAATTCCCGTAACTGGTGCGGCAGAAGCAGCCAGCGGAGCTACTGCTGTAAGAGCCAATACACCTGTAAGGATAATTGCTGTACTTTTCAATTTTAACATACTAGCACGTCCTTTTCTATTTTTTGTATTACTACACAACAGTAACATATATAAGGTATCATTTGTATATTTTTATTGAAAAAAATGTAAAATGATGCTAAAGCATTATATAACCACATTTATCCTTTATATTATGAAATTCCATTCATTAAAATTGAAGGAGTGAACACATTGAGTGACGCGTTAATGGTAAGAAATTTAGACAGTTTGAGGAGAATTGTGATCCCTGTAGGAATAAGAAGGCGACTTGGCATTAACACGGATACGCCAATGGAGTTTTTCACTACGGAGGATTCCATCATCATGTATTAAGTAGGTAACTTATGTACATTTTCTCAAAAATAAATCAGAGGAGTGATGTCTTCACTAAGGCTATGCACTACATAAAAGGTGAGTAGTACCCCCAAAGGTTACTCACCCAAATCAGCTACATTTAAACAGTCGGATTTTTTTTACGTCTATAATAAGTGTATTGATATTGATTGATAAGTTCGTCCAGAACCATTGATTGTTTGAGTACACTAGCGTGACCAAAGCCATATTTATTTTGGAGATCATGCAGTTTTTGTCTAGCTGCTTCTACATGGTGACTCAAAATGTTGTCGGTTTGCATCACAGTTCCCCCTTTGTACTCTTATTTTAGGGATTCATGTGGAAACCATTGAAAAGTAAATGTTTGGTACATGTTCTATATATTCCAAAGAGAAAAGACGTACTCTAAGAGTACGTCCCTTAATTCACTTCATCTAAAATGGGTTACATTTCGCCGTGGTATGTCGGTTGATAGCTGGACCCTTTATCTTGAAGTTGTAAGGGAACAGTTACTATCGCTACTAACATAAAGCTGGTTACTAAAAAGGTTAACAGTATTTTACACTTCATCTTTATCCACCTCATTAATGATATTTTTGTAGGCTTTCTTTGTATCAGATGACGCATAATCATGATAAGACTCAAACAGGCTCATACATTTAATTATATGCGATTTATTATTGATTAATGTAGATTTTTCCAAACAACTAAATAAAAATTTGAAGCCATCAGTAAATTTTCCTTTGGTCAAATAATAGGCTGATAATTCCTTGGAAAAATGTATAAAGCGTTCTGTTATGAATCGTTGAGTATAAAAACTTTCAACTTTTTGTTGCTCCAGATAAGATGAAATATCTGCTTCGAATTGCTTTAGAATATCATCTACATCAAAATGATATCGGTTAGCAGCCTCAAGGATGTTATCAAGCGCGGGAAGAACCTCATCTTTTCTTGAAGAAATATAAGCTACATAATCGGGAAGCACGTTCCTGTCGCCCGAAAGAAGCTTATTTACATACATATTTACTACTGCCCAATCCTCATAATTCTTTTTCCATTTCAAGGTTTCTTCATCCGTATCCGTTACCCAGCTTAAATTAGCATACTTTTTAATATGATAAAATGCCTGTTCGTAATCTCTTCTTTCGCCACAGGCTTGCATTCGAAGTAAATGTGAGAAAGCCCAGTAAGCAAACAAAGGGAAGCTTGGCTCCTTTGAATTTTCTTTTTTTGCTCGATGTTGCTGTTTGCTCAATTTGTATTGAATCTCAGCCTTTTCTCCCAAAGCTTTAGCGAATAATTCTACTTTGTCCCATTTACGCAACGAACGATATGTATTCGCTAAAGCTTTTAGCCCATCTAGCTGATCTAGTTCGTCTAAACGATCAACGTAGGTTCCAAACTGCACGGCTGCTTCATAGTTTTTTTCTTGGTTATCCCCTTGCCTGCTCTGAAACAGACGGTACTGACATAGAGCCAAGCGCTCCGAGTGCTGCTTATTCTCACTTAGAGCCACGTTTTCATAAAGTATAGCCGCTGCCTCATACAAACCGTCTTCAAATAGTTTCTCAGCCAGTTCAAATAATGGAGTAGCATAGCCCAACTTATCCAATAACATATTCACGACTTGCTGAATACAATCCAATTTATTCAATTTTGCACAACTTTCCAAAAAAGGACTCATTCTTCGCCAGTTGGGGTCGGCATCGGCCAAGTACTCAGAAATATAGTGCTCATAATAATAACCAATAGGGTGTCCCATTGTTTCTGTGATTCGATCCAATTGGTAGACTGAGAGCTTGCGATTTCCATTGACGAAGCCGCTAATTGTGCCGGGATTCATATTGCATGCCCTGGCTAAATCGCTAACACCTAATTTTTTTTCTTTCATGTACTTCATCAGTTCTGTGAGTATCGTGGTTGTATTGGACAAAATAAACCACCCCTTTAAATAAATAGGATATCAATCATTTTAAAATAAGAACATCAAAATCAAATGGTAAAATGTCAGTTTCGGAAATGAGTATACCATCTTTTGGGATATTTTTGTATACCTTTCAATGGTTTACTTTATATATACATAATAATTTTTGGGATTTTTCGAATTCAACTAATCTTACGGCGTTTGGTAGTGCATCGGTCCATTTGAATCTGCAACAGCGATCGTAAGATCAAATGGAACGCGGAGCGGCCACAGCCATACAATATTTCATCTGAATGTCAAAGGGGATGATTATGTTGGCTACCTTCTCGGCCGCCCTTCAAGTGAAAAAGCGGATGGCCAAGCGAGTCTTAAAAATGTCCGGTGTCCACGGCATCGGCGTAGGGTATAGGGACCCTGCTCGTCCCAAAAGGGGGGCCGCTGTCATTGTGTACACAGATCGGCTGGCCACGGCCTCTACCGGACTTCTGTCGGCCACAGCACTAGGCAAGCAAACGAGCGTTCCTGTCCGGATTGTAAAGTCTGGAAAGATGAAAGCCCATGCTACGGACTACATGACGCGTATACGCCCGGTCATCGCCGGCTACAGTGTCGGAACGATTGAAGGCTCCGGTACGACCGGGCTGATCGTTGCCCCAACTGGAGCGCCGGCTACACGTTATCTTTTCAGCAATAACCATGTACTCAATCCCTCCAATACTGACAATCGGGGGGCTACGCTTCAGCCAGGCGGAGCCGATGGGGGGACGGATACCCGAGATCGTATAGGGCGGTTGTATCGTTATATACGCCTGAACCCAACAGGAACCAATTTCATTGATGCGGCGCTTTCCTTGCCGACCCGCAACAGCTCGCTTAATCCGCGTTACGCTACGATAGGAGTTGTCCCGGGTCATGTGACCGCTTATCGTGTAGGAGAAAAATTCAAAAAGGTGGGGCGCACGACCGGATTGGTGAATGGTACGGTAGAGTCCGTCTACACGGATCTGCAAATTAATTACGGTGGAAGCTTGGGGCTGCTGACCTTCCAGGATCAGACTGTTATTAGAGGCACTACCCCTGTATCGCTGCCAGGGGATTCCGGCTCTGTCTGGCTCAGACAGTCGGATAATTATGCGGCTGCGGTCAATTTTGCAGGCACGGCAGACGGTCGTCTGTCCATTGCTTTCCCGGTACAGTGGTTCATGCAGGCGTTTAACACACGGGTAGCCCGCCCCGTAGGGGCAGGCAAGGTGCGCAGAGTAGATACAGGATCATCCCCACGCTCTTATACAAGACAGCTCACCAGCGAGGAATTGGCACGTTTGAAGCCAAGAACAACGCGGATTAAACAGAGCTAATACCCCGCAAGTGAAATCATAGTCGCTTGCTTACAAGCCAATCGTAAAGCTGCGTGTGAACGGCTTCGCCAACTCATCATAATCCCGAAGCTCGATCGTAAAGGTGTAGCTGTTTTGCGACTGGCTGGCGGATACAGTACCGCTGATCGTTCCGGTAAAGCGGTCGAGTGTCAGCCCGGTAGGCAGATTGCCGCTTTTCAGTGTCCAGTCGTAGAAGGGGACCCCACCCTTGGCTGTCAGTTGTTGGCTGTAGCTTTGTCCTTTGACGGCTTTGGGCAAGGAGGCTGTGACGATTTCCGGTTCGAGGAAAGGTGTCAGCTTGCGGTTCAGCTTCCAGCCTGCTTTCTCGGCTATGAGCAGCGTCAGCTTGTTCAGCATCCAGCGGCGTACCGGGAATTCTGCCACCCAGCCTGCGCTTTGTCCGCTGAGACGGTCCCAGTATTGCCGATCCGCCGGGATGTGATAGCTTCCATCTAGCGGAACCCGGACGCCTTGGTACGCTTCAACGACGGAGTCGGCACCGCCGCTACTGTGGTAAGTATTCATTCCCACCCATGAATCACTGAAGGCGACGGCATGGCCGAACTCGTGCATAATGAGGCCATATACGTCTGTCACCTGAGTCAGATCGGTTTTGTACCAGTCGTCGTCATTCAGCGAGGTGAATACCTGAGCATCTGGATAAAAATCCAGTGCGGTTCCCAACGAACGATGAATGGGACCAGGAACGCGGACGCCGTTTTTCGTGTGGTAATAACCACTGTTACCAGGCCATCCAGTCGAATAAGGGCCGTCGATACCGCGCAGGAAAATCCATTCTCCATTATAAGGGGCGTTATTCGTGCCAATCGTATGCCCGTTCCAGTCGTTGTTGGGAATATAGTTGCGTTCAGCTCCAGCGGGAACAGTATCGAACGGCTGGACATCGAAGAAGTAGAACCAGTCCTTAATCGCCTGTTCGGCCGCCTTACGAGTACCTGGATCGTCAAAATAGTGATTGACCGTATCGTAGCGATAATCGAACACCAATGGGAATTTGGTATCCTGATTATCGTCCTGATCCCATACCCGGATCGGAATGGTATGGGTCCGTGTGGCCCCCGCGCTGTCTGCAATGGTGAGATACAACGTATAGTGCTCAATCTCGTCCGGGCCACCGTTGCGGTCAGGTGCAACCTCCAGCTTAAAATCCTTTCTCTCGGATGCATTGTTAAAATTTAGCACCTTCGTAGCGCCAGTGGCAGATAACGTACTGGGCAGATTCATCATAAGCCGGGACGTTCCCTGCGCCTTAAGCGTGATGCTGATCGGATACGCCGCACTGGCAGGGGGCTTCACGGTCAGGTTGATGAACGGATTGGCGATATAGCCTTGCCAATCCACCAGTTCAACGCCGTACCAGTTAATAATCCGTCCGAAGCGGTCAATCACCTCGGCATCGCTGCCAATTGCTTGCGGGGATACGGCGGAACCCGAGACTTGTGCGGTTTCTGTTTCAAGGAGAGCCTCATTTATCGAAGCAGAAGCAGTACCGCATGAATCACAGTCAACACTTGCCGACAGGGGTGGTCTTGCATGTTCTTTACACATGGCGGAATCCTCCTCATAAGCCGGACGGCCTCTAAAACGGGCAGCAACAAGGCTTCCACGTGAGCCGCCCGCCTTTTTTACTCAAATGAATAGGGCATAAAACCATTCATAGCTTGAATGATTCACGATACAAATCATTCACGGCACGAATCATTCACAACTTAAAAAGTTAATGGTATAAAATAATTACATCCGCTTAATCTGCTCCTTCAGCATACGAACTGGATACCATTTTAGGGTCTGCAACAGCGTTGCTTACCGAGGCCAAGCTGCGAATCTCCTGAGCTGTCAGCGCTCTGTTGTAGATGATCAGCTCATCTACTGCCCCGTTCAGATAAGGATCATCAAACTGGGATTTTCCAATATAGTTCCGGTCCGTCAGCCCAAGGCTGGACGGCTTTAACGTCATGTTCGTATTTCGCGTCGCTTCTATACCGTCTACATACATAATTCCCGTGTTGTCCGACAGTGTCACGGCCACATGTTTCCAGACCCCTGTCGCCAGTTCCGGGGCATTTAACTGCTGTTCCTCCCCGTTACCCGAGACGGTGATGGCAAAGCGCATACCTGTCCCTTCGGCCTTGGGTGCCAAAAACATATACCGATCCGTGCCTGCCCCAAAATCAAACAGGCGGGCCCAGCCGTTATGGGTGTTCACCCGTACCCAGGCCGCAATCGTAAAATCGTTAACGCTGCTGACCAGACCACCTGGCAGGCTGGCATAGGTGGCTGTTCCGTTTAAGAGCAGAGCATTGCCGTTCCGTCCAACGCCCCACGAGCCGCCGTTCACATTAGCCTGCTGCCCATTGCCTGACAAATCGGCTGCGGTAGATCCGCTTGTTTCATTAAAATCATATTGGGCTACAACGTCTCCGGCTGGAGTCGGATTACCTGAGCCTGTCTGAATACGGATATCGTAGGAGGCCGCCGTACCGATATTCAGTCTGACCGTAGCCGATGAGCCGTTAACAGCTGTGACGGAGCCGGTTTTCGTTCCGTCTACGAGCACGTCATACGTACCTGCGGCCAGTCCGGTCAAGGTCAGGATGGTGGAGTGGGCTGTGCCCGTTGTTGTATTTTTCAGCGTCAGACGGACGTTATTTTTGGATTTGGCCACGATAGCCGAGGTGTATTGGTCCCGATTCAGTTCCAGACTCAGCTTTTGGGAGATCAGATGCAGCCGCTGGAATACACCGTCCTTGGGAGTGATCGTATAGTTGTTACCGCTTTCTGTAACGTCACAGCCATAGCCATACAAGCCGAAAATGGGATCGACAGCAATGTCCGAGCTTAGAACTTTAATTGCTCCGAACAGCCCCAAATCCGCTTCCCCGGACATGCCGCGCCAGCCGTTGAAGAGCGGACCGCCGTCCAGACCAAGAGCACCGTAATTGCCCTTTCCCGCCTGATACGTCCACGATACCGCGCCGATATTGGCTGGATCGGAGTTGATCTGTCCCGAGTTAATCGCCCCGATGTTAGCGAGCTTAGCGGCATAGGACAAGCGTTGATCCACTTCGGGCTTGGATGAATAACGGCGTGTCCAGTCATCCATCGCGTAGCCTGCCAGCGAGGTGGTGTACTGGAAGTTCCACCAATTTTCCCCGGTAATCGTGACCGGATCGGCGTAGTAGTACCACACAGGCATATGTCCGCGTGCGGCGCGTGTTTTGGCGTTGATTTTACTCATCATCGTCGTATTGCTGTTCATTTTGGCGAGCGTATATACCGCTTCCTCACCTGTATTGTCATAGTTATACTCGGAGCCGTAGGGATAGGTGGTGTTTTTGAAATTGTTGTACTTGGTAGCCATTTTGGCGATCAAGTCGTTAGCCTCGGTGGTCAAGCCTTCTTCCTGTAGCGCTTTAATGATATCCGGCGTGGTCAGTTCACCCATGAGCCCTGTGTTCCAGTTGTAGGCGACAGGGCCTTCATACAATGCCTTGAAAATACGATAAGCGCGCAGCAAATACGTGTTTTTGCTATTGCGGTAGCTAATCAGGTTCGGATACAGCTTGGCGAGCTTATACATGCTGAAAAACGTGTTGTAAATATGCGGATAGGCATAGCCCCGGTACGTCGGTGTTGTGTTGGGCTGCGGCATCAGGAAATCGGGAACCAGATAATCGGTATGATGGCCTTCCATCAGATTTGTCCAGACGGCAACCTCCAGATAATCATCGACTGCTTTAATCTCGGATGCCACGGGCTTCTGAACGTTTCTCTCAGCCAGGAACTGGCCATGGGTTAATCCCCAATCGTCACCCCAACCCCAGTAGCCTGCAAAGCTGTTGCGCTTGGCCTTATATTGCATCATCCAGTCGTCAAACACCTTGTCCCGCAGGTCGCCCGGCATATTCCATTGGGTGCTGTTGACCATGAAGGTAGAGTGGCGCTGAAGTGCAGCATCGACTGGCTCGATGGCATAGAATTGGAGAACGGTTTTTTCGCCGTTACCGTAGTTCACGATAATATTGTTGTGCCCCAGTCGTCCCAGTGTAAGTTCATATATTTTATGGTTTGTAGGGGCTGTTTCCAGATAGCTGATGGTCGTTTCGGACGGGTATTGCGCTGTGACAGAGGTAATGGATTTGCTGGTATGCAGATCGAATTTAGCCTTGAGATTCGTCGGGAAAATCATGCCCGGAACCACGGTCACATCCACATGTCCCTCGCTGTACAGCCTGTCCTTCACGGCCTGCTCGTCCGCTACCTTGTAAAATTTAAAGGCATACGTTTTGCTTTCGCCTGGAGCCAGCGACAGACTGGTGTTGGAAAGATAGCCACGGTTGGTGCTCTTGATGACATTGGAGTGGATATAGAACACATTTAGTCCTTCGGACCAGCCGCCTTGCTCCATAGCCCACGTGCTGCCCGGGTGCTCCTCGACTCTCCAATGGTCCTGATATTCGAGACTTGCGCCTGTAGAGGAATCAGGGGCTAGCAGTAGATAAGGCCCGATGCCGCTAGGCCGTCCAGCGGTAATAAAAGAGCTGTTATGCCCTACAAAGGAGTGGGAAAGTACCCTTGTTTCATAGATTTGTTCGTTATTGCCGCCGGACCAATACTCGTTAAACGGCAGCGGAAGCCCCCAATCTCCGATTTCCAGCGTTTGATTGGAAGTGTTCGTTACTTTCATCTGCCAATGCAGGTAATCGTTAACCAGCGAATACGTTTCATTTAATGTAAAATTACGTATTCCCTGATTGTTTGACGAATTTTGATACGATACCTGAACACTACTGCCGGATGAGGTGATCGTCCGTGCATCCGCAGAGTTGCTTGTCCATGCCCGAGTCCACGCCCCGTTACCGAGACGGTAGGTAAACATGAGTTCACCAAGCCACTGATGATCTGCCGTATTTTGTTTGGGTGCGTTGGAGCTGTTCATGACATAGTTCGTATTGAATGTGTCTCCTACCAGACGTAAGGAAGAGATATCCCCGTAATCTCCGACCGAGATGGAGAACATATTATTAGATAGCTGTACTGCCATGCTATCAACCCCCTTAAAAAAAGGTTCGTGAGTATACTCACAACGTTAATATATGTGGCAGAAATGCTTTTGCTACGCTATGTGTGGAGATTGATAGAAAATAGATTCGTATATTAGGGTACAGGAACGATAGATTGTAATAGTGGCTAGGTGGCGGGTTTCATTCGTGAAATTTCGAATCAGACCAATCTGCTCAGTTAGGAGCTAAAGGGGTTTGTTAACAAAATCATTACCTACGAAGAATAAGAGCTACCTGATTGTAGAAAGCTTAGGTGTCGCGCTGGGTAGCGCGGCTTTTTTCATTTTACAGGTACGTGTATAAAGCCATTGTTACTGCGGTGCATCATCATATAAACTAGACATATGTCGGAATAAGCACTCAGAAGGTGGAGATAGCTATGGAAATTAAGATAGAGTTGCCGAAAATTCCTTCAGACTTACCTGTATTAACCGATGAAATGTACTCCTTACGATCCAAGGATGAATTTAACACGGGGTCTGTAGAGGATATGACCATGGATAATGTGGAAGCTACCAGGGTTTCGTTTGAGAAGATGACTTTTAAAAATGTTACGATTATGGAATCGTCATTGCCGGAAAGTGAATGGACAGATGTTATTTTCGATAAATGCGACCTGTCTAATATTAACTTTTCCGGTTCCTTTATTCACCGGGTAGAGTTTAGAAATTGCAAACTTCTCGGAACAGACTTCTCCAGAAGCAGACTCCAAAATGTTCGTTTTCTGGATTGCTTAGGGGATTATTCAATGTTTCGCTTTGCCAATTTCAAGCAGGTTGGTTTTGAGGATTGTTCATTGATAAGCTCCGACCTTTATCATTTGACGCTACAAAAAACCTTTTTTACCCGTTGCAATATGGATCAGGCCATGCTGTCGGGGTCCAAGCTCAAGGGGATTGATCTGAGCGATTGCGAATTTGATGGGCTACAGGTGGATATCGAAGACCTGGACGGGTGCATGATCTCTCCACATCAAGCTTCGTCTTTTGTGGGGCTGTTAGGGCTAGTGATTAAATAAGGGGGATCATTATGTTTCAGTATCAGGAGCAGCAATATGAGGGCATTGATTATAGCGGGAAAGATTTAAGGGATGGTGAACTTATTCGTTGCACCTTTGAACGTTGTACCTTTACGAACGGTTCGTTGGAGGAAATCATGACCAGCGAATGTCGTTTTATCGAATGTGATTTTCAAGGGGCACTGTTGAACGGTTCTATTCATACTGAATCGGCTTTTATAAATTGTAACTTTATTGAAGCCAATCTGTTCGTCTCCAAATTTAGCAATTGTAAAATGACGGGCTCAGACTTTTCAAAAGCAAAAATAGACGGCATTACGCTCGTTCAGGGCGATTGGTCTTATACCAATTTGCGGCAGGCCCGGCTGGAAAAGCAGGATTTGAGAGGAGTACGCTTTTATGAAGCCGATCTCTCGGATGCCAATCTGCAGAAGGCAGACCTCAGAGATTGCGACCTGACCAGAGCTATTTTAGCTCATGCCAAGCTACAGGGAGCCGATTTACGTGGTGCTACTATGGATGGAGTCGATTTTAAAGCACTTGTTGTCAAAGGTGCACGGATGGATCGGGACCAGGCGTTGGCGTTCTTACGTTCATATGGTGCGAAGGTCGATTGAGGCGAAGATTCCACTCATTTTTTAATACTATCCCAAGCCTGGCGCAGACGGTTAATGCCTTCAATCATTTGGTGTTCCGTTAAATGGGCAAAAATAAAACAGGCGGATGGGGGACCTGGCGTCAGTTGGTAATCGGCTGCATCACGCCATGTGACTCCGAAAGACCGGGCCGCCTGCATCAATTGCTGATACTGAGCAGGCTCATGCTTCCAGACCGCATAGGCATGCAGGCCGCAGTCAGTCTGATGCCAGTGAAACAGTCTACTCAACTGCTGCATTTCGCGCTGGAACACCTCGTAACGTGATCTGTACATCCGGGTCATCCGGCGCAGATGGCGAACAAAGTCGCCGCGTATCATAAAGCGTGCCAGTGCGCGCTGTTCCAGACGGGCAGGCGGCAGAGGGTCATATAGCCGTTTGGCGGCTGTTAGCGCTTGAGTCAGTGCAGCGGGCAGAATAGCGTAGCCCAGTCGAAGACTGCTGAACATGCTTTTGGAAAAGGAACCGACATAGATGACACAATCCGCGCGATCCAGTGCTTTCAGCGGTTCAATCGGTCGTCCTGCCCAACGGAATTCGCTGTCATAATCATCTTCGATAATCCACGCGCCTCTGGACACCGCCCATTGCAAAATATGTTGACGGCGTGCTAATGGCAATACAGCTCCGGTTGGAAACTGTCGTCCCGGTGTAACAAATAGTAATCTGGAATCCCAATCCTGCGGAATAATTCCTTGTTGGTCCAGCTCAGCAACTTGCACCTGTCCGCCCGATGCGGTAACCGCACGGTGAATACCGGGATAACAGGGATTTTCCAGCACGATGGGATCTTGCTCATTAATAAGCAACTGGCATAATAAGGTGATCACTTCCATGGAGCCACTGCATAATACGACTTGATCTGGGTGGGCCATAATTCCCCGCGTTCTTCCAACATGCTGACAAATCGCTTCACGCAACCATTCATCGCCATTCACGGGTGCTGTCATCAAGGCAGACGAAGGCTTTTGCAAGTCTTTTCCAGCGGCAGCCGTTGCGCTTTTCCATGCGGTCAGTGAATTGCCTTCCAACACCACTTCTCCTGCCTGAAAAGAAATCAGGGGTTGTTGAGCCGCATCTTCATTTACACCAGAAGCAGAAGACGGCCGTGACTCTCTTTCCATCTGCATAATCCGTTGTCCATGTGGACAGAGCTGGGGGTGTTTGTTTAACAGAAGGTGCTTGCCGGGTCTGCTTATCAATCGATGATGTGTTGGGTAGCAACGCGGTTTGTTCAATGACAAAAGTCCCTCTGCCTACCGCGGTTTCCACATACCCTTCTGCCAATAGCATATCGTAGGCTTCTGCAACACTGCCCCGCGAAATTCCATACATCACAGCCAGATCACGACTTGAAGGCAGGCGCGTACCGCTGGCAAGTGATCCGTTCAGAATTCCTTCCCGAAGAGCATGATACAAGGCCAAATATTTATGATGATACAGTTGAATAGCACGCTGATAAGCAATCGTAATATCCATAACCTTCTCCTTCCATTGGACTACTCATTTTCGATCATATTGGATCTATTCATTGATCCATCTTCAACATAATCTGAAATGTATCGCTGGTCAATAGACGAAAGGAGCATGATCCATGAGAAGAAAAGAATTTACGGTGGCAGAAGAAGAGGAAATAGAGCTATTTCTGAGCGAGGTCAGCTTCGGTTTTCTGGGTATGAACAGCGAGGATGGGTTCCCGCGGGTTGTACCCTTGAATTTTGCTTATGGAAATGGTGTTTTTTATATTCATGGCAGCCGTGCCGGAGAGAAGATGGAACGGATGATGGAGGACAACCGGGTTACTTTTTCCGCTGCCAAAGAGTATGCGCTCATCCCGTCTTATTTTACGGATGAACATATGGCATGTCCGGCGACATCATTTTTTAAAAGTATTACCGTGCGAGGTCATGCGGAACAGGTAGTGGAACTGGAAGAAAAGGCATCTGCCTTTTCCATTTTTATGAGTAAGCTGCAACCGGAGGGCGGCTATGAACCTATCGATGCCAGCGATCCCCGGTATGCTTCACGTCTGAAAGGGGTCGCGCTGATCAAGATTGTACCGGATGAGTGGACCGCCAAATTCAAATTCGGGCAGAATGTTAAAGAGCAGGAACGTCAACAGATTATCGACGGTTTGCAAAACCGAGGGCGGGATGATGATCTGACAACCATTGAAATGATGCGCAAATATTGTCCTCACCACTGATCCGGCGTCATCATTCTTGCTTGCTCACGGTCTAATTGGTTAATACTACCTTAAAGGGAGATGCCCTTATATTTTCAAAACCTTCATTTCTTCTGTATTAGGACTTTGGAAGGACAGGCATATATCATCCTCAAGCCCGTTGTTCTTACCGCAAGGGAACCTTATAATACGATAGATTTGTGGAGTAAGGGGGCAAGGACCGTGACGAGAGCAGGAGTCAGAAGTCGGGAAGGTCGACGGTTGTTACTGGAGGCGGGGGCTGAGGAGTTCGCTCAGACCGGTTTTTATCAGACCAAGGTAAGTTCGATCGCGGCGCGTGCGGGATTGACGCAGCCGGATTTTTATATTCATTTTGAGAGTAAGGAACAAATGTATGAGGAGCTTGTTGAGAGCTTCCGAGTGTTGGTGAATGAGACGGTCCAATGCATGAAGGTGGAACCGGATCAAAGCCAAGCTGAAATTTTGAGCCGGGGGCTAGTGTTTCTGGAATCCGTTTTTCGTATGTTATCCAATAATTCGGCGATAACCCGTGTCGGATTTTACCAGGCGTCGGACTCGGTGCGTATCAAGGCAGAAATGGCAGGTCATATTAAAAAGCATCTGCTTGCGGCACAACGATGGGGTTCTTGCCGTGAGGAATTGGACCCGGAGCTGACGGCGGAATGCGTCGTTGGTTTGATTGAACGGTTGACGTTAACCAAATTGCTGACTGGACGCGAAAGTCCATCCGTACTTGCCAAGCAGACGCGAAACCTGCTGTATCACGGCATGCTGGCGCATGGAGGATAACGGAACCAAAGCGAAAGACCTACATTTGGGCGGGAGGCGCGGCATCTGTACCTATCATGGTTGGCAACATACGCATAAGATGCTTTTGTAAACCATGAAGGGAGGAATCAGTATGTCTGGAGTAGGCGCTGGTTATGGAGCTTTCACATCTACAGGAGCGATTCTGGTACTTTTCATTTTGCTCGTTATCATCTCTAAAGCATTCGTTATCTAACTCGTTGTTAACAATCTGAATTGAATTCAGGCGATGTATTTGTAATCAACGGAGGGAGGAGGAATTTGAGATGGGTGAAGTAGACAGAGGTTGTGGCGGTGGTGGCTACGGCATGTGGACTTCCACTGGTGTTATTCTGGTACTCTTCATTTTGCTGGTTATCATCACTCGCACTATTTTTATCTAAATTATATATTTCATGGGCTTGAGCGCCGATGCTTCGCGCCTATGAACATGCAAGTCAAAACAGGAACCGTCTCTAATAGGAGCGGTTTCTTTTTTTTCTCCAAAGTTAACGTTGACGTTAACGTTAGATAGGCGTAGTATTTATATATAAACTTTTTCATAAGGTGGGTGTCATGGTTACGTATAAAATTGATGAGGTCGCCAAGCAATGCGGTTTGACCAAGCGAACCATTCGTTATTATGAGGAAATCGGTCTGTTGCCCTCCCCGCAGCGCAGCGAAGGGAATATGCGGCTGTATACGCAGGAGGATGTGGATTTACTGAAAAAAATTGTGAGTGCCAAGGAAGTGCTTGGTTTCTCCCTGCAAGAGCTTCAGCGTTACATGTCCGCTGCGGAAATGCTCAAGGGTCAGCGGGAGGAATATCGTGAACGAACGGATATCCTGCATCCTGTTGAGCGCCGGGCCATGTTGGAGGATATGGAGGTAACACTGAACGAACAACTGGAGCTGATGGAGGGAAAAATCAACAGCATTCGTATGCTCCAGACCGAGCTGGAGGAGCTGCGGGTCAGGGTTCGCGAACGAAAGGTTCTGCTTGATAAGGAGCTTGGCAGCGACCCGTCATAAGCGAATCATTTTACATTTAGATATGGAGGTTACATCCTACTATGAGTTCACAACACGCATTACCTGATGAGTTAAAGTTACCTGATGAGTTAAAAAAACAGGCAGGCTTGCTGTCTCAGCCCAAGGCGGTATGGGCGGTTGCTTTTGCCTGCGTTATTTCATTTATGGGACTGGGATTAGTCGATCCTATCCTTCCGGCCATCGCCGATCAGCTTCATGCCACCAAGAGTCAGGTGTCACTGCTGTTCACCAGCTATAATCTGGTGACAGGCGTAGCTATGCTGATTACGGGCGTAGTGTCCAGCCGATTGGGTGTCAAATGGACGCTGCTGACCGGGATATTGTTGATTATTGTGTTTGCCGGGTTGGGAGGTACAGCCGATACGGTTGGCGGGATTGTGGGCTACCGGGCAGGCTGGGGTCTGGGGAACGCTCTGTTTATTGCTACGGCGCTATCTGCCATTGTTGGTCTGTCCACTTCGGGAACAGCCAAAGCCATTATTTTGTATGAGGCGGCCCTGGGTCTCGGGATTTCGGTCGGCCCGCTGCTTGGCGGTGAGCTAGGCTCCATTTCTTGGCGCGGTCCGTTCTTCGGTGTAGCTGCGCTGATGGTGGTGGGATTTTTGTTCATTACATTTATGCTGCCTTCGATTCCGAAGCCTAAAAAGCGCGGTTCGATTGCTGATCCGTTCAAAGCGCTCACTTATCCGGCCCTGCTAACGCTGGGCATTGTGGCTTTGTTGTATAACTTCGGATTTTTTACGCTGATGGCGTATTCTCCATATGTGATGCATTTGGACGAGCACGGTTTGGGCTATGTCTTTTTCGGCTGGGGGATTATGCTGGCCTTTACCTCGGTGTTTGTAGCACCGAAGATTCAAGCACGCTTTAGCGTGGTATCTTCCATTAGTGTCATGCTGACGCTGTTTGCCATTGATTTAGGCGTTATGGCGATAGGAACAGTCGCAGGCTCACCGAAGACCGTCATTGTTGCGGTGATCGTGGCTGGTATTTTTCTGGGGATTAACAATACATTGATCACAACGGCTGTGATGCAGGCAGCTCCGGTGGAGCGCTCCACGGCATCTGCGGCTTACAGCTTTATGCGTTTTTTGGGTGGGGCAATCTCGCCGTGGCTTGCAGGGAAGCTGTCCGAGTGGTATACGGCGGAAACTCCATTTTATTTTGGCGCATTGATGGTACTGCTGGGTGTAGTGGTACTGATCGTACGTCGTCGACATATGCAGGATATACAGATTGATGCTCACTAAGAATGAACTTCTGAGGAGGAAAAGAGTATGAGCGAATACAAGCATATTCTGGTTGCGATCGATGGTTCGGAACACGCTATGAAGGCGTTGGAGACAGCCAAAGCGCTGTCCAAACAGCTTCAGGGTGAACCGCGTCTGACCGTATTGCATGTGAATCCGGCTTTATCCATGAATGAGCCCCCGGTTGGGGTGGATGTGGATGAGCGAATGGAGGAGGAAGGGCGTCATATATTGGAGCCAGCATCCGACTTTTTGAAGGACGAGGGTATTTTGTACCGTATGCTGACGGGTCATGGTGATCCGGCGAGCATCATTTGCCAAAGTGCAGAGCAGGAGCAGGCGGATCTGATCATTATGGGAACACGGGGCAAAGGGCTGGTTTCCGAAATGATCCTGGGAAGCGTCAGCCATCATGTGATCCAGCATGCACCTTGCCCTGTGTTGACGGTAAAATAAACGGTAAAAAAGCCTGTCTGAAAAGGGACGGAGATACGCATGATGCGTATACCTCCCCAGATCAGCCGGGCTTTTTTAGTAGTGATATCAGCGAAAAATTTTCCGAACCCACTTGAGTTTATCCCCGTAAGGCGGGAATAGAAGCTTGTTGTTGACCTTGGAGTTTTTCTTCATGATACTTTTGGTGTGAGAGAAGAGATCAAAGCTATATTTTCCATGGTAACCGCCCATACCAGCTGCTCCAACGCCTCCGAAGGGCATATGAGGGTTAGAAATATGAGACACCGTATCGTTCACACATCCACCTCCAAAGGACAGGCGGGTAAGCACTTCATGTTCAACCTGTTTATCTTCTGTAAATAAATACAGTGCCAGTGGCTTCGGATGATCCATTACCGTTTGGATGGCCTCTTCCAGCTGTTCAAATTCCAGCATCGGCAGAATCGGCCCGAATATTTCATCCTGCATCGCAGCATCTGACCAGGATTGGGACTCCAGAAGGGTAGGTTCAATATAGAGGTCTTCCCTAAGCGTTGTGCCACCAAAGCGTATATTCTCTCGATCCTGCTCAATCATAGCAGCCAATCGGTCAAACTGTCGCTCATTAACGATACGGCCGTAATCGCTGCTTTGCTGAGCATCCTGACCATAAAAGCTTGTAATTGCAGCTTTCATCTGCTCCATTAGTTCCTGCTGAACCTCTTTATGGACAAGCACATAATCAGGGGCAATGCAGGTCTGACCCGTATTCATCATCTTTCCCCAAATAATACGTTTGGCCGCAATCTCAATATTCGCGGATTGATCCACAATGACCGGGCTTTTTCCTCCCAGCTCCAGAGTGACAGGTGCCAGATTTTTGGACGCCGCCTCCATGACAATTTTGCCAACCCCCACGCTCCCCGTAAAGAAAATATAGTCAAAAGGGGCGTTAATCAACGCGGATGTGACCTCCTTTTCGCCTTCAATCACCCGGATATAAGACTCATCGAAGGTTTCACGTATCAGCTTCTTGATGACGGCGGCAACGGCAGGTGTATTTTCGGATGGCTTCATAACGACCCCATTCCCTCCGGCGATGGCACCAATGAGCGGCTCAATTAACAATTGAAATGGGTAGTTAAACGGCCCGACAATTAGTACCGTTCCGTAAGGCTCCTTGTACATATAGCTTTTGGTTAGAGGATGATAAATAGGTGTTTTCACCTTTTGGGGCTTCATCCATCGCTTGAGGTGCTTTGTCATATAACGAATACTGTCCAGAGTAAAGCCGATTTCCGTAGTGTAGGCTTCAAATTCATTTTTGCGTAAATCCTGATACAAGGCGGTCATAATCGGTTGCTCATAACGTTGGATGGCATGGGTCAACTTCCGTAACTGCTCTAGCCGAAACTCAACACTGCGGGTTTGCCCACTGTGAAAAAATTGGCGATGCTGCTGTAAAATGTGGCTGACCTGCTCTGATGTTAGCTGTTCCATAAAGTACGTACCCTCCTATTCATCCTTTCTATTAAAGGCAGTCCCGCTCCAGCGTTGTAACTAGGTTTTTCAATAACTGTATCGAATCCTTCAAGGCTAAAAAATAATGATGCTCCGTGCCTCGTTGTTCCAGTTGGACGACTCCCGCATTCTTCAGAAGCTTCAAATGGTGGGAAACGGCAGGTCGTGACAAAACCAAATGCTGCGTAATATCGTTGACGGTCATTTTTCCATTCTCTGAAAGTAACAGCAGAATATCCTGACGGTGCGGTTCGCTTAAAGTCTGAAAAGTAGGAATGCACGCTCGAAGCAGCTCGATTGCTTGTTTTCCCATACTATAGTATCTCCTTAAATGTTTAATCATTTAAACCTAATGGAAGGAGTATAGTCTTTTTGATGTGAGTATTCAAGTCGAGCAAAAGAATAACATACAAAATAACACTAGATACAAAGAACCACCGGATACAGGTTCTTTCGCCTGAATAATATCAACCGGCGGTTCTTTATGCCTAGTATGAAATTCTCGCCATGGTCATCCATTGTTTTTTGTCGGTTAGCTATGATGTTTCGTAATACAGTTCAAATGTAATGGTGCATGGGATTGGTGATGTTATACCTATGTAGGATAGCAATCTGTAGTTATAGCATTTTTTTAAGCTGGGATATACGGGCTTGGGAAACCTCAAGTATCTTTGCATATTCGTGCTGTGCTGCATTGGGTTGCTTTTGCATCAATTCTTTTAGGCTTTCGATCATCTGTTGCGTTGATCGACGCAGACGTTTGGATTGCTTCAATGGCCTTTCCCTGTTAGAGAAAGTCGATTTGGACGGCCTGGTGATAGGGCTGAAATTCGTACCATTTTTCAAATCACGAATACATTCCCCACAAATAAAGCTGTCTCTAAAATAAGTCAATTGCTCCGCCGAACCACACATTTTACATGTCACCCCGGTATATTTTCGTAAGGCGAGAATACCCGTTTCCTCATCAGCAAAAATCTCAACAGGATCACCCATCTTGTAATCCATTGAAATTCGCATCTCTTTGGGAATGACGATACGACCTAACGAATCTAAGGGACGTGTCATACCTGTACTTTTCAAATGATAACCTCCTTTTTTATATCCTTATAATACTAAATAAAGAGGAGAAAAAAAAATAGGCTTAGAGAAGCAATCGCATATATTAAGTAAACTGTTGAAAAGTATACAAAAAAATTCTATAAAATGGTATACTTTTTTGTGGAAAAATAATAATTTTAGCACAGCTTGCGTCTAATACCAGATTGAAATCGGATTTGTGCCACAGAGCAGTAACGTAACTTTATCCTATGAACGTTAAAGGGGTTGTTTATTGTGAACCATACAATCACGATTCGAGCAGAGCTTGATACATACATGAAGACAAACGGACTGAATATTACCCGACTTGGACGAACAGCAGGACTGTATTCAGCAAATGGCCGATTTGTTAATGGACAATCTGGTGTATTCCTTGTTGTAGTTTAATGTGGCGGAAGACTTCTTCAAAGACGGTAAACATGCGGCGGCAGCCATCCTTTACGAGAGCGTGGCGATCAGTGAGAGAAAGCAATATTCGGAACGACTGGCCCTTTGCCAGTATCGTTTGTTTACGATTAACATCGGAGATGACCAAAATCAAAACTTTGAGGCAGCATGCCATTTTCATCCCTTTGTAGAGCGGCTTGATGAAATAGACCAGCTTGATGCGCTGAAAGACCTGGCGAATGTGTATCGTTCCTTGCGTCAGTGGGGGAAGGTTGATAAGACAGTCCAAAAAATGCGGGATAAAGCCAAAATCCAATACTCCCTAGACCATCGTCAGAATAAGCGAAAGAAAAGGGAAAATGAAAAGAAAACAAGGGGGCCATTGTTTGGATACATCGCCTATGCTGATTTGCTATGCGCAAGTGTCTGTGAAGCACATGGAGATTATGAGCAGGCATTACAATATACTTACGCTTACGCTGATTTAAGCTGGGTTAAAGAGACGGACGAGGATACGCAGCATTGGGCACAAGTTAATATCTATGTAAATAAGCTTTTATCTGGAGATGTAAGTGTGCTCTCTGATTATGTGGAGTATATTTGTACGACTGTGGATAAATCGGAAAAAGAAATGGTTACAGAGCTTTTGAATATTATGACGGCTGCTAACCGCTATTTCTCATTACTTTGCACTCTTTTCTATGAAAACTTATACTTATAGTTAAAGCTAACTTTAAGAACTACAATAAAAACGAGGAGGGGAATGACTATGTACTCCATCAAAGAAGTTCAAATCAAGAGTGGATTGCCTGCATCAACACTTCGTTATTATGAAAAAGAGGGTATATTACCTGATGTCGGTCGGGATGAAGGCGGGAGAAGAGTATATACGGATAAACAAATCGACTGGATCAGGTTTGTCATGGCTATGAAAGATACCGGGATGACGATTGAAGAGATTAAGGCATACCTTGAGCTTAATGCAAAAGGCGAAGCCACCGTGCATGAAAGAAGAGATCTTCTCGTAGCTCATAAGAAAAAGGTAGAAGAACATATGGCCCAAACACAACACAATTTGGAGAAAATCATTCAGAAGATTGCCTACTATGATCAAGTTGTTATGGGAAAAAGCTTCTCTTAACCAAGCATTTGATGCAAAGGTAAAAAAGCCAAAGCCGTTTGCTTAAAAAGCAAACGGCTCTTCGGAGGGAGCAGGGCACTATATATTTCTGGTAACCTCATACGCATCCCAGACAGCGTACATAATATTTTGTACTTGCTTGGCATCACCGATTAAGTAGGCTTCGGAAACGTCATTTTGGATGTCTTCATAAAGCGATTGTTGAGGAGTATATCCTACAGCTAGAATCGCTGAATCGGCCTTTAGAATCGTTTCTTCACCATTTTTGTTTTTAAGAACAAATTCTTGATCGTTGGCATCGACAATTTTGGCGTTGGTCAGGAGATGGATATCCTTAAATGCAACAAGGTCACGCAGCATATCTTCATTTGCATGGCACAGGGGTCCGCCTACGGTTAAAATATCTTCTTGCATTTCCACCAAGGTTACTTTTTTACCTTGATCAGCAAGCCAGAGTGCAGTTTCGCATCCCACAAGCCCGCCCCCGACAATTACAGTGGAAGCACCGGGATCTTTTTTCCCAAGCAGAACCTCTTCTGCGGAATACACCTTGGTAGATGTACCGATGGAGAAGGTTTTTGGAGAGGAGCCGGTAGCAAAAATAACGACATCTGCTGCATATTCCTTTACGGTAGTCCGGTTAACCTCGGTGTTCAATCGGACGTCAACTTTTAAATCCTTTAGTTCCCCTTCGTACCAGGCCGCAAGTAAATGATCGTCTTCCTTGAAGTCTGGAATTCCGCCCGGGATTAGATTACCTCCCAATCGGTTATTTTTATCAAATAAGGTAACGTGATGTCCCCGAATAGCAGCTACACGGGCAGCTTCACATCCTGCTGGCCCTCCACCAATCACCAAAACTTTTTTGGACTGGTCTGCTTTTCCGAGTGCGTAGTCTTTTTCTCTGCCGCAAGCTGGATTAACGGCACATGAAATTGTTGCAAAAGATGCCAATCGCCCCATACAGCCCTCCTGGCAGGAGAGGCAGGGACGAATCTTTTCTATTTTCCCAGCCTTGATTTTATTGGGGATATCAGCATCAGCTAACAATGGTCGACCAAGTGCAATCATATCGGTTTTTCCTTCACGTATAGCCTTGCTGGCCAAGTCTGGATTATCCAATCTGCCAGCAGTAATCACAGGTACCTTTAGAATGGTTTTTAAAATTTTGTTATAAGGAAGATAAAGTCCTTTTTCCTGATACATGGGGGGATGTGCCCAATACCAAGAGTCGTAAGAACCGACATCGCCATTGAAAGCATCATACCCGGCTTCCTCTAATATTTTGGCAGCTTCAATTCCCTCTTCAATATCCCTTCCCTGCTCCTTAAACTCTTCGCCTGGCAATCCGCCTTGACGCCAATCTTTAATAAAGCTTTTGATGCTGTATCGAAGAGATACCGGAAAATCCTGTCCACATTCAGCTTTGATGGCTTGAACGATCTCTATGGCAAATCTTAAGCGGTTTCTCAGACTTCCTCCGTATTCGTCTTTCCGATGGTTAAAGAAAGAAATCGCAAATTGATCCAATAAATAGCCTTCATGAACCGCATGGATTTCAATACCGTCAAAGCCTGCCTTTTTGGCAATAGCTGCGGATTCCGCAAATTTTCTGATATAGGTGTGGATTTCGTCAATGGTCAGCTCACGACAAGTTACATCGGGAAGCCAGCGATGAGGAATGGGAGAAGGGGCGACAGCTGTTTTACCAACAATTGAAGGGATACTTACCCGGCCAAATCCTGCGGATAATTGTAGAAATATTTTTGTGCCGTATGCATGAATCCGCTCCGTCATCATTTTACCCGTTTTAACGAAATTCAAGGGATTTAGAGTAGGACAGGGCATGGACGGCAGGGCACATTTCTCAATTTCATTTTCAACCATCGTTACACCTGTAATGAGTAGACCTGTCCCACCTTTTGCCCGTTCAACATAATATTCGACGCCACGTTCATTAAAGGTACCATCGGCATCACAAAGCCCACCAGGACCCATGGGAGCCATTACAAAGCGGTTTTTAATTTCCAGTTTTCCAATTTTCATAGGCTCGTATAAAATTTGATGTTCTTCTTTCATAAGAATACCTCCTAACTATGGATCATTCGTTTAACTGAATGCATTCACCGAATGAATTCAGTATAGAATAGGAGCAGGTATTATTATGTGATTTTTTTCACAATTAAACAAAATAGCATTTCCTATTATAATTAAGTAATATGAACAGGGCACCTGAGAAAGAGAAATACTTACAATAGAGAGGGAGAGTAAGTGAGTGTCAAAAAAACAATTGAATGGACGCAAGCTGCAAAGTCTGCAGACTAAAAAAAATATATACAACAGTACATTAGAGCTCATGCATGAAAAGAGCCTGGAAAAAATTAAAATTGAGGATATCTGTCGGAAGGCCGGCGTGTCAGTAGGGTCATTTTATAATCATTTCAAGACTAAAAGTGATATTTTGGTAGAGATGTATGCACAGGCGGATGGCTACTTTGAATTGAAATTTAAGAATGAACTACCATCAGAAAGTATTATGCAGGATCTTATTCAATATTTTGAGGTTTATGCGGAATATAATCAGAATGTTGGTTTAGAGACGGTGCAACAGTTATATACAAGTAATAACAAGCTTTTCATTACTAAAGGTCGTGATATGCAAAATATACTTCAACAGATTATAGAGAGAGGGCAAGCCGTGGGAGAGTTGGATCAAAGCATGACATCCGAAGAGATAACAGACTACTTATTTATTGCAGCTCGTGGGGTCATGTACAACTGGTGTCTTCATGATGGCGACTCGGATTTAATTGTAAATATGCGTGAATATATGAGTCGTCTGATCACGATCTTTAAATAAAGGAATTGATTTTATCCTAGTCACAGGGACGGTTCACCACACGCTTAACGGGTAAAAGGTAATACTAGGGCAATAATGCTGGGTTGACTCTCACGCCACGTGAGGCTGTAGACTGCGTAACAAGGGAGGTGAAGCGGAATGGCTTACACGGTGAAGGAAGTATCCGGTCTGTCGGGAATCAGCGTACGAACATTACATTATTATGATGAAATCGGATTGCTGAAACCGCACCATGTCGGGGATAACGGGTATCGCTATTACGAACAGGAGCAACTGTTGAGACTACAGCAGATTATGGTATACAGAGAGCTGGAATTACCATTATCCGACATTGGCGACTTGCTGGAGCAGACGAAGGAAAAAACGGCCGAGGTTTTGTTGGAGCATCGAAGCAAGGTGCAGAACAAAGTCTTCCGCTTGCATACTCTCCTACAGACCATCGACGAAACGGTGGCTCATGTGAAAGGAGAACAGACGATGAAACCGGAGCAATTGTACCAAGGGTTTGACCCGGAAAAGCAGGAAATGTATGAACGTGATCTGACGGAACGTTATGGTCATGAGGCTGATGAAAAAATTCAGGAGAGCAAAACAGCAACGAAGAACTGGTCCAAAGAGGATTATTTGGATTCTCAGGCAGAGGCGGATCAAATTCATCGGCAGTTGGCAGAAGCTATGAATAAGGGATTGAAGCATAACAGTGAAGAAGTACAGGCTTTGATCCGCCGCCATCTCCAATGGGTAAGCAGATTCTATACACCTACAGCAGAGATTTATAGCGGGCTGGGAGACTTGTATGTGGAGCATGAGGACTTCAGAAAAATGTATGAAGGATATGAACCCGGATTGGCTGAGTATTTGCGAGACGGGATGAAGGTGCTGGCCGAACGTGAATTAAGCTAACTCAACAGCTGGTGGGAAAGGCTGCGAGAAGAAGTATAAAAAGGGATGAACAGCAAGCTAATTTAATGGCTTGCTGTTCATCCCTTTTGCGTGTAAAGCAGTTTTACATGCTGCTGTGTGTCGCTCTCATGCCTTGCTGACTGTTGTTACCGTAGTGTTGCATGTTACCGCTGCCTGCATGTTGCTGCCCAGTTGCACCCATGTGTTGCGGAAAGCTTTGATTCATGTGGCTTCCCATACCATAGGAGGACGGTTGCATACTACGGGAGGCGTAGTTATCGCCAAAGCCGGGTTGAGTCATTTGGCTGCTGGAGCGGATGGTGTTTTCCAACTGACTACACAATTGAATGACTTGCTGGCATTGCTGCACAGCTTGTTGATGGTGCTGGATTGCGGTTTGGATCATTTGAGCTGCATTACGTTCACGTTGCACCAGATCCTCTAGATTGGATGCATTTTGTTGCTCCTGTTGCAGTAACTGCTGATACATGGCAGTTCCTTGCTGTGTTTGTTGTACCAATTGCTGCATAATTTGTTCACATTGACGAAGCTGCTGTTGTGGAGCCATGGTGTTGTTGTACATTGTCATCAATCTCCTTCACCGGATGGTTTTGGGTTCCAGACCCTCATATATTGTGGCGAAGGAAGACGATGATTATACGCGGATTTTGATTACAAACTGGCTACCAGAATAGCCGTAAATTCCTCTAGGAATACACGATCTTCGTGGTCAAAGCGGGCTTTTAGCGGGCTGTCAATGTCCAGCACTCCCAGCAGTTCCCCGTTCTTGATGAGGGGGATGACGATTTCGCTGTTGGAAGCCGCGTCACAGGCGATATGGCCCGGGAACGCATGGACATCTTCTACGACAAGGGTCCGTCGCTCTACTGCGGCTGTACCGCATACACCGCGTCCCAGCGGAATTCGTATACACGCAGGCTGGCCCTGAAATGGACCGAGTACAAGCTCGGTTCCATCATAGAGATAGAAGCCGCTCCAGTTAATATCCGGCAGAAAATGACCAAGCAATGCAGAAGCGTTCGCCAGGTTTGCAATAGTATTGGGTTCATCATGAATGAGTGCCCGGAGTTGTCCAAGAACCGATTCAAATTGTTCGTGACGTGTGCCTTCGTAAGGGATAGCCTGAAACATGTAGTCCACGCTCCTATCAGTGAATTTTTTACCATTATCTGTTGTATATGTGGGCAGAAAAAGGTAATTCTGCAAGCTACTTTTACCATTGGTTAATTAATTTAAGATATAACGATTGTATATATTCAGTCAAGAGGAAAATACATCTGTAACCTTTTCAGCGACCTTCGTACTCTAATCTTTGTACAGCGTAATTTCAGGAGAAGAACAAGAGTTGTCAGGTATGAAAAAGGTACATAGTTCAATCAGCTCAGGAGTGGTGGCCAGTCTGATTCTGACGGTAGTCGTACATTTTATGAAAAGTGGATCGCCTTCGCTGCTTGGTTTCTACAATTCAAAAGGGTTGCCACTCATTTGTTTCCGGCTTGTTTCCTATGGGTAAAAACAATATAACGATGTTGGCTTAAGCCGGGAAGGAGCTACAACCATGCATGCAGATGTTCAAAATTTGTTTATCCGTATACAGATGCTTTCCTATGCACATCAAAACGATTTGACAGTGAGAGATATCCAACCTGTACTCGAAGAACGCGGATACCGCGTAGGAGAACGCGAGGTCAAGCAGGAGCTGGAGAACCTGACGCAGGAAAACTTCCTGACCCCGCATGGAGATTTGTTCAGCATTACGGGCGCAGGGATCGAGGAATTGAAGGAAATTCAGTCGATGCTGGGCGTATTGTACAAGGATGTTGTGAAGAAACCGGCCCGTGCCTCCTCCTAAAGTGGCATTGGAATGCAGAGTATAGTCAACATTCATGTCTGCCTAACTACTTGGAAATGAGCGACTCAAAACATACCCTCCTGTCTCATGGATGCCGGATCGGCGCATTTGTGGAGCAGGGGGGGGGTGTTTGCGTTTGTTGGAGGGGTATGCTTAAATGTAGCGTATATTTATTGTCACTTTGATGCTGGAAGGATGATTGAACATGTGTGCATATGCATGTAAGGGGCATATACCACCTCTGGAAAGCCCGCGTCTTCGGCTGCGAAAGATGGAAACCGGGGATGCGGCCACGATGTTTGCCTGTTGGTCTGACCCGGAGGTTCACCGTTATATGAACCTTACGGGGATGTCCGGGCGTGAGGATGCAGAGGATATGATCGAGCTGTTGAATGAGCTGGCACAGACGGAGGATGCGTTGCGCTGGGGCATAGAGCTGAAGGAGAACGGGAAGCTGATCGGCAGCTGTGGCTTTAATTATTGGCAGACCGAGGGAGCCTATAAAGCCGAAATCGGCTACGAGCTGGCTAAGCCCTATTGGAGAAAGGGCTATATGTCGGAGGCGCTGCGGCTGGTGCTGTCTTTCGGGTATGACACGATTCGGCTGAATCGGATGGAAGCGCTGGTGGACCCGCGAAATACAGGATCGCAAGCCCTGTTGTCCTCTATGGGCTGGACGCAGGAAGGGCTGTTACGGCAAGTGCAGCATACGTCTACAGGCTTTAAGGATATGCTGATGTACTCCTTGCTGCATGAAGAATGGCTCAGACTGGAGGCGAAGCGAAATGCTGTTTCAGTATAACGGAGGGTCGTCGCCGCTGCACAGGCTGGGGCCATTAAGTAAGTTGATCCTGGTGGGATGCTTTAGCCTGCTGTCGATGGCATGGGATTCAACACTGCATGAAGCTGCGCTGCTGGTTGTACTGATCGCTGCGGCTTGGTTTGGGGCAGGCTTAACGTTGGCACGCCAGCTTCGGGCTATGTCATTTCTGATTGGTTTGGGCATTCCGTATTTTATATTGTCTATTCTGGCGATTCGGGAAGGACATATCGTGGCAGCTTTGGGGCCGATCTGGATTACAGCGGAAGGGCTCGATATCGCAGGGGCGTTGACGCTGCGCATTTTTGTGCTGTTTTTGGCCTCGTATATTTATTTATCAACAACAGATCCCCGAGATTTTGTACAGGCTTTGAATCTGCGTTTGCGTGTCCCTTATCGGTTTGCGTTCGGTATTTCGGTGGCGCTGACGTTTCTCCCCTTATTGGAAGAGGAAGGACGTACCATAATGGCGGCACGGCGTGTACGTGGACAGGAACCGCCGCGTGGGCTGCGGAATCGGCTATCCTGGTGGGGCGGGTATGTCGGTGCTATGCTGGTGAATGCCGTGAGGCGAGTTCAGCAGACGGCGCTGGCGATGGAGGGCAAAGGCTTTGGAGCATATGCAGACCGGACTTATCTTCGCATGTTGGATCGTCGTCGTTCCGGCTATGTATGTGCTGTGGTTGCTGTATTAGGTACTGCTGTTTTATGGTGGAGCTTATAGGGAGCAGCCTCTTTTTTTGCCCTTATTGTCAACTCGTATAATAAATTATGGTTGACAATAAGGGCATGTGTGAATACATTTAGAAAGTGGTAATTTATATTTGGAGAGGAGATAGGGAATTACATATGAAGGAATCTCGTATTTTTGCAAGATTTACGACGCTGGATATTGTACTGATGGCGATGCTGGCAACGTTGAATGGAGTCATGACCGTTTATTTGTCCATGATTAACAAAACATTAAACAGTCTGGGAGGGCCTATCGCGACTTCCTCCATTGTCGGGCTGTACATGATATATGGTTTGCTGGCCTATTATATTATTCGTAAGCCGGGTACGGCGGTAATTGCTTATTCATTCGGTGCAGTGGTGCAGTCCTTTATGGGCTCAGTCTACGGAATCGCTTCTATTATCGCGGCTGCGGTCTGCTATATGATTGCCGCTGAACTGGTATTTGCTGTACTGCGCCATCGACGCTGGAATGCCGTTTCGTTGATGCTGGCAGGCGGGGCTATGGTTCCGTTGTGGTTTATCGTGGCAGCCAATATGTTCGGCTATATGCATTGGGGCTGGAAGGTACTGACGATTACACTGGTCGTGCGCATCCTGAGCGGCATTGTATTGTGCGGTCTGCTGACCAAGATGTTGGGCGATGCGTTGAATCGGACAGGACTGTTAAAACGTTTTGAGTTGGGACGAGCTTCACGTGCGTAGCATTTGCCAAGAGCGAGGCCGTATTCTTCAAGAACAGGGATAGAGGGTATTTCGGTTATGAATGAATTTAGCGATTATGGTTCTAGATGTAAAATAGCCGTGTCCATGAAGGATTTTGGCTATCGGTATGATGGTCAGGCGGAACCCGCGATACAGGGCTTGACGCTGGACATTGCGGTGGGTGAGCATGTTGCGATTGTCGGGGCCAGCGGAAGTGGAAAGTCTACGCTGTGCCAGCTTCTCCATGGCGGATTGTCCCGTTCGGGTGAAGGTGAACGGACTGGGGGGCTGACCGTATACGGGATGGACCCGGACACGGCTGATCTGGCGGCTGTCGCCTCTACCGTCGGCGTCGTGCTTCAGGACCCGGATGCCCAGCTGGTGCAGGGAATCGTCGAAGACGAGATTGCCTTCGGGCCGGAGAACCTGCGCGTGCCTCCGGCGGAAATAGCGCAGCGCCTGACGGCTGCGCTGGAGGCCGTCGGCCTTGCCCCCGAGCGCGGCTCCTTCGTGCGCCGCCTCTCGGGAGGCCAGCGCCAACGCACCGCTATCGCTGCGGTGCTGGCGCTGGAAGCGCCGCTCGTCGTGTTCGACGACGCAGCGGCGCAACTGGACCCGCCGGCCCAAAGCGACTTCGCCCTGCTATGCCGGCGGCTCCATGCCGCAGGCCGGACGGTGGTCACCGTGTCCGGCCGCATGGACGATGCCGCGCGTGCAGCGCAGCGCGTCATCGTGCTGGAAGGCGGGGCTGTGCAGCTGCAAGGCCCGCCCGACAAGCTGCTGCGCGAGCATGGCGCGCAGTTGGCCGCCTTGGGGCTGCTGCCCTCTCCCGCAGGGAGGGGAGGCGTGCCTCAAGGGCCGGGGGCGAAGCCCGGCCTGCCGTTGTTGGAGGTGAAGGGGCTGACCTTCACCTATCCCGGCAGTAGCCGGGCAGCGTTGGCAGGCGTGAGCCTTGCCCTTGCACCCGGCGAACGAGCCGTGCTGCTGGGCGAGAACGGCTCCGGCAAAACAACGCTCGGCAAGCTGCTGATGGGCCTCCTGCCTGCACCCAAGGGGTGCATGTGGTGGGAGGGTCAGGATATGGCGAAGCTGCCGATCCACCAACTGGCCGCCGGGATCGGTTATGTGTTCCAGCAGCCGGAGCATCAGTTTGCGGCTGCAACGGTGTGGGACGAATGCTTGTACAACGTCCGCGTCAAGCTTGGATTACGGGCTGGCGAGCCGATTCCTGCTGCGTATGAGGAACGGGCGCAGCGATTGCTGATAGCCGCCCGACTGGATCACAGGCTGGATTCCTCTCCGTACCTGCTGAGTGGCGGTGAAAAAAGGCTCTTAAGCGTAGCTGCGCAGTTCATTCTGCCCAAAAAGCTTTACATTTTGGATGAGCCTACTGCCGGAACGGATTATGAAGGAGCGAACATCCTGCTTCGCATGTGCGCTGAACAAGCGGACCAGGGAGCAGCCTTCCTGATCATCACCCACGATATGCAGTTCGCTGAAAGCTTTGCCAGTCATGTTCTGTGCATGGAAGAGGGTCGACTCTATAAAATGGAAAATAGTGAGATTTATCATACGATTACAGTTGACAAAATTTAAGTATATGTAGACAATAATATATATACATCGTACAAAACAGGCGGCCTATATAGGCCGCCTGTTTACGATTATGCAGTGCGGGTAATACCAATCCTGTGCAGTCGAATTGTACAGGTGCAACACAGTTTATACAAGGAAAGGATTTGTGATTTGCTTGGGAAAAGATAAACCCATGAAGCGCGGGCTCGTGCTGACCGGTGTTCTGTTGGCCACCTTTCTGGCCGCGATTGAGGGAACCGTCATCGGTCCTGCCGGACCGACTATTGTTAGTGAACTGGGCAGCGTGAATTTGCTCAGCTGGATTTTTACGGCCTATTTGCTGACGATGGCTGTAACCACACCTATTTTCGGCAAGCTTAGCGATTTATTTGGCCGCAAACCGATTTTTCTGATCGGCTGTTCATTGTTTGTACTCGGTTCTTTGCTTTGTATGCTGGCTGGTAGTATGGAGCAGCTTATTTTGTACCGGGCTATTCAAGGGATTGGAGCGGGCGGCGTGATTCCCGTTACCTTTACCATTATCGGAGATATATACAAAATGGAGGAACGCGGCAAAGTTCAGGGAATGATCAGCTCGGTATGGGGGATTTCTTCCCTAATCGGGCCTTTGCTGGGCGGTTACGTGGTCACTTATTTTGGCTGGGAATGGATTTTCGGTTTTAACGTCCCTTTTGGACTGCTTGCAATGTTCTTCATCGCTCGTTACCTACGGGAGCAGGTAGCCAAGCGCACCGCGCGCATCGACGTGCCGGGAGCTGTTACCTTTACCATTGGAATGACGGCCCTTTTGCTCGTATTGGCACTGGGTGGACAATATATCGGTTGGGCTTCTCCTGAATTGCTGGCCTTGGCTGCCGTTGCTATTTTATTCCTGATTCTGTTTTTGGTTATCGAAAAACGCGCTCAGGAACCGATGGTGCCACTAAAGCTGTTTCGGATACGGGATATCGCTTTTTCCTGTGCCGCAGCACTGCTGGTCAGTTCTCTGCTGATCGGGCTGACCAGCTACCTGCCGCTTTGGATTCAAGGAGTACACGGCGGAGATGCCGCTTCATCCGGTCTGGCACTGGCTCCAATGTCAGTAGGCTGGCTGTTTGGTTCCATGATCGGGGGACGCATTTTGCTGACTTTAGGTTCGCGTCGAACCTCATTAGTCGGACTGACCCTGATTGTATTGGGTGCCTTCGTGATGACCTTGATGGGCGAAATGGCACCGATCTGGCTGCTGTTCCTGTCCACATTATTGTATGGATTGGGCTTTGGCTTCTCCATGACCGTGTTTACGATTATTGCCCAGTCTTCGGTCGGGTTCCAGTTGCGTGGTGCATCTACAGCATTGAATACGTTCCTGCGCACACTGGGACAAACGATTGGTGTCGCAGCCTTCGGTTCATGGCTGAATTATCGCATTGCTGCCCAGACAGCAGATGGACAGCTTACACAGCAGGGGGTTACGCAGGAAGATATTAACGGCCTGCTTGCACCTCATGCCTCACAAAGTTTGAGTGACAAGACTGCTGGCTTGCTCCGTTCTGTGCTGGAAAACAGTCTGCATTCCCTGTTCATCATCATGGTTGTTATTGCAGTCATTAGCTGGTTTGTCGTTCTTGGACTTCGGAACCGTCCACCGGGTACGGAAGAAGAAGCGAGCAAGCCTGCAAAGGCGGCACAGGGAGGAACTGCATAGGAATAGAGAAATCGCAGATCGTTTCCTTGTTACATGTGGCGCTTGCCAACAGAATGTTTATTGCTTGTATAGCGGTATGGAAATACAGAATATATAGGGAAATAGCAGTAGCTTGGGACAGGGAAATAGCGTCCAGAGCTACTGCTATTTTTTTAATCGTTATTTCCTGATAGTTTAATAGGTTTAGTTTTTTTCTCACATAGATAAAGCAGAAAGTTCAGTTTATATAGTTGGGCTAATGAGCATCAGAGGTGTATTTTTTATGTCAGAAATACTGTATGTGAATAATTACATAAGTAAATTAATGGTAGAATAGTCTTATTACACATGTATCTAATATTTTTCTCGAAAATTAAAGGGGCCCTAAAGTACCATTTTTCTGAATTCGTTTGCAAATGGATTTTTTGATGAATGTTTCTGAATGATTTTGAAGGAAAATGAAGCGACCTACCTAGCAAAATTGAATATGCAAAAAAAGCAAGGAACGAACTTATTTAAATGTAAATGAAATGAAAGAAATGGTATTTTCAGAAATTAAATAGGAAAATATGAGGATAGAGTTCGACGTGTCTCCTTCTTTTAGCCTTGAATAAAAGGGGATATCTAGTCTATATCAATCGTTAAGCATTAAATATAGAATGGCCCTACCAACATAAAAGTTGGGTATCTGATACAGGGAAGAATAATCAGAAAAGGGAGATGGCTTACTTGAAGTTTAATAAATGGTTCAGAAAAGCAACAACCGTAACAGTAGCAACTACCTTGCTGTTAGGAGGCGGCATTCAAGCTTTTGCGGAGGAAAATGACGGTGCTGATCTCAAGGAAGACAGCAGGTTTACTCAAATCACGCGTCATGATATGCTGAACATTTTCAATCAGCAAGGCAAAGAAAAATTCGAAGTTCCATCCTTTGATGCATCTACCATCAAGAATATTCCTTCGGCAAAAGGGCGCGACGCGTCGGGTAAGCTCATTGATCTGGATGTGTGGGATACTTGGCCGTTACAAAATGCCGATGGCACGATAGCTAATTACAAGGGGTACAATATTGTTTTTGGACTGGCAGGCGATCCTAAGAGAGCAGAGGATACGTTTATTTATCTGTTCTATCAAAAAGCAGGCAACACCTCGCTGGAAGGCTGGAAAAATGCCGGAAGAGTATTTAAGGATAACGATAAATTCCTTGCAAACGATCCGATCCTGAAAAATCAGGCGGAGGAATGGTCCGGTTCTGCTACTTTAACGTCGGATGGAGAAGTGCGTTTATTTTATACCAGCAGACAGCCTTATGAGCCGGAAAACAAACTGTACGGCAAGCAAACCTTGGCTACGGCCCAAGTCAATCTCTCTCAACCCGATGACGAAACCCTGAAAGTGAATGGTATAGAGGACCTCAAATCGATTTACGATGCTGGAGATGGGAATATTTACCAAAATGTCCTGCAAAGCGTGGGAGTAAACCTGGATAACCACACATTCAGAGACCCCCATTATATTGAGGATCAAGGGAAGAAATACATCATATTTGAAGCGAACACAGGTACAGAGACGGGCTACCAGGGAGAGGATTCCCTTTATAAATCTGCGTATTATGGCGGGAATAACAAATTTTTCACGGAAGAGCTACATAATCTGCAGCAAAGTCCCAAGAAAAACGGGGCCGAAGTGGCGAACGGTGCTTTGGGAATCGTGGAATTAAATAATGACTATACGTTGAAAAAAGTTATGGACCCGCTAATTGCATCCAATCTGGTAACTGATGAGATTGAGCGGGCGAATGTTTTCAAAATGAATGGTTTGTGGTATTTGTTTACAAGCACCAGAGGTTCCAAAGTTACCGTTGATGCCATTGGAAGCGACGATATTTACATGCTAGGTTACGTATCGACTTCTTTGACAGGGCCTTATAAGCCCCTGAATGGAACCGGTCTCGTTCTTCACCAAAATCTGGATCGTGATGATATTACTTGGACGTATGCCCATTTTGCTATTCCGCAAGGCAAAGGAAATAACGTTGTAGTAACCAGCTATATGACAAACCGGGGGCTTTTCGCGGATCACAAATCCACTTTTGCGCCAAGCTTCCTGCTGAACATTAAAGGCTCCAAAACTTCTGTTGTGAAGAAAAGAATTCTGGAGCAAGGGCAAATCACGATTGACCCAACGGACGACAAGGAAGTTCCACCCTATGACTATGGGAAGAAGTAAGCAGGTATTCGCTTAAGCGAGAGAGTGCAGCAAAAAAAGAAAGTGAAGGAAAACTCGGTGCTCTATCGGCGTTTTTCTTCACTTAGAAAGTCCGGTGGGACGATATCGGGGACTGAGATTTGATTTACCGAGCCGTCCCATACCGGACAATACATATCGTGCAATGAGAGGATGGGATCCGACCATTCCCGCATGCTCGTCAGACTATCCAGACAAAGAGAGTGGGGAGGATCGTCAGGATGAAAAGCATAGCTTCTAAGAGCATTTGGATACGATCCATCATGGTCATCGTGGGCCTGAGTATATTAATAGCCATTGGCTGGAGCCTTTATCACCCGGCTAAAAGTGAAAGTCTAGAAACACAGAAGAGGCCAACCTACCGGGCATCCTATCATTTTACCGTTCCGGATAAGTGGAAGAATGATCCTCAACGACCCATTTATTTCGATGGAAAATATCATTATTACTATTTATATAATCGTGACTATCCCAAAAAGAACGGTACAGAATGGCGACATGCCACATCTACCGACCTGGTTCATTGGAAAGATGAAGGGGTGGCGATTCCCAAATATACTAACCCGAATGGAGATCCTTGGTCCGGTTCAGTCGTGATCGACGATAATAACACCGCAGGTTTTGGAAAAGGCACGCTGGTAGCCATTGTGACACAGCCCTCCGCAGATGGAGGAAAGCAGGAACAATTTTTGTGGTACAGTAAGGACAAAGGCAAGACGTTTACTTCTTACCGCAACAAGCCTGTGATGCCCAACCCCGGTACAAAGGACTTCAGAGATCCTAAAATCATCCGAGATATTCAACGTAATCAATGGGTGATGGTCATGGCGGAAGGAACAAAGATTGGCTTTTATGAGTCTGATAATTTAAAGGATTGGCGTTATACGAGCGGCTTTCAAACGGAAAATATCGGGCTTGTGGAATGTCCTGACCTTTACCAGATGCGGGCGGATGATGGAAGCTATCAATGGATTCTGGGCGTGAGCGCAAATAGCAAATCGACAGGTGGACCCAACACATATGCCTACTGGACGGGAGATTTTAATGGAGAAGCATTTCTCCTTGATCGCAGTGAGCCTGAGTGGCTGGATTATGGCTTTGACTGGTATGGTGCAGTTACGTTTGAGGATGGGAAAGACAAAGATAAATACAGTCACCGTTATGCGCTGGCCTGGATGAACAATTGGGATTATGCCCATAACACGCCTACCCTGAAGGAAGGCTTTAATGGAATGGATTCGATTGTTCGTCAAATTCGGCTGAAGCATACAGCAGATGCCGGATATCGCTTGGTTTCACAGCCGATAAAAGCTTTGGAGCAATTCCAAACTTCAAAGAAATCATTTGGACAGATCAAGGTAGAGGGTGCTCACCCGCTTCCGGCAGCAGGCGATGCTTATCAGTTAGAGGCGGATGTATCTTGGTCAATGATCAAAAATGCGGGATTCAGGCTTCGAGAGTCAGCGGACGGCAAGCGTCATGTGGATGTGGGTGTTTCGGTGGATGGGCAATACTCTTACGTAAATAGAGCCAACACCGGGCAGCCGGATCAGAGTGGAAAATATATAGAGAGCAGGGCACCTTTTGATGCCACTAAGAAAAACGTTCACCTGAAAATTCTCGTCGATAAAACCAGCATTGAAGTCTTTGTAGATGACGGAGAAGTAGCGTATTCCAGTTTAATATTCCCGCGATTAGAGGATCAGGGAATTACTCTTTTTACCGATGGCTGCCCGGCTATTTTTAACAATGTAGTGATCAAGCATTTTAATCGTTAGCGGGTACTTATGCTGCTCGTAAGATTGGGCATATTTCGCTCTATTCAGGTATATAGAAAGTCCACCCATGAATATAAGGGTGGACTTTTCTGGTGTAAATCTAATTTTCGTTTAGCACAGCAATAAGATTGTTCGTTTATTCACAAACGATCATTTGCTAAAACTACTATTCATTCTATTTGTGATAGGGTGACAGGTTGTCAGCGCTACGGCCCAGCTTTTTGAGCAAACCGATAAGCTGATCTCTTTCGGTTTCGCTGATTCCGCTAAAAGCACGTTCAATCTGACGTGTATAGTCAGGGTAAATTTCGTCCATGACGCGTTGTCCTTCGTCCGTCAATTCCGCATATATAATCCGGCGATCCTGGTCGCACGGGTGACGGTGCAAATAACCGCGGCTTTCCAGCTTGTCGATAACATAGGTGACATTTCCGCTTTGCAGTAACAGCTTTGCTCCAATTTGCTGGATTGGCTGCGCTCCCTTGTGATACAAAACTTCCATTACGGCGAAGGCCGTTGGGTTGAAGCCCACCGTTTTGATGCCAGCAACCGCATGCTCATTTACACTTTTGAATGACTTGCCAAACACGCTATACAAATGCATGGATTGCTGTGTCACCAGTGTCCGGTAATCTATCATCTTCATTCCGCCTTTATGTATGGATTTGGGCATCCTTTGACCGCTCGGCTTGGATGACCGGGCAACCATACCCTTGTTACTAGCATAAAGGGATTTACGTAATGAGAACATGCGATTTGTCACAGTAGCTGCTTTTTTAACTATTTAATTTCAAAGCTTTAAAGTAAATTTTTGAAAAATAAAGGTTTTGAATGTAAAAATTCCGTCCCAGATGGTTATATTAAAAAATAACATATATTTTGGACCCAAAATAAGATACAACAGAGGAGATGAGGCACATGGAGACGGGCTCTTTCCGTTTTCAATTTCGTGATCCGCAGCAGGCCGTCCGAGCCTGTGAAACATTAAAAGAAATCGGGTACACCGCCAGCACAAACGGTGACACAGGTCTGAGTGTTCATATTGAGAATCAGGATGTACTATCTGCACTGGAGATTTGCCAAGCCTATGAGGGCAGCATGCTTGAGGCTGGGAACCACACTTCCGAATCGGGTGCCATTCCTGGCTTGCAAGGAAGTGTGTGGGTGCCAAATCCGGGCTATCGTTCGGAGGATTGGATTATTCCCGCGCACATCATCAACGAAGATTGGAGCGAAGCGTATAAGAACGGTTCCTCCCAAACGAACAGCAAGAAGACAAGGGAGCACAACGTCAGCTCCGATCATCAACCCGAAGACGATGTAGACGGCTTTTCTGGCAGCGTTCACATCTGACTTTACATGAATGAGCGAAATGACCGACCAAGTGGTTGCTTCTGATTTGTTAATTGTGGCTAAAAGTTGAATCCAAAACTATGCCCTTGCGTGTGAGTACCATGAATTAAATCTAAAAAGGAGCTCTAATTCCGTGCACAAAAGGATTAGAGCTTTTTTTAATGACAGGTTATAAAAATAATTTTTTTCACAGAATAATTGGGCTTGACACTTTTTATGAAAGCGCTTATATTTATCTCGTAAACAATACGTTATATAACGTTATATAAAAAGGAGAGATGAAAATGAATGTACATCAGACAGTTCAGACGATTTTTGAACAAATGAGTGGAGAGATTTCCGAGGTTTATTTGGTAGCCTGCGGGGGGTCATTAGTCGATATGTATCCTTCAAAATATTTTCTTGATAGTGAAGCAAAGAAGCTGGTAGCCGGGATGTATACGGCGAATGAATTTGTGCATGCGCTGCCAAAACGGCTAGGTCAAAACTCAGTAGTCATCGTTTGCTCTCACGGAGGAAATACACCAGAATCGGTAGCGGCTGCTAAATCAGCTAAAGAGAAAGGTGCTTACACGATCGGCTTAACCCACAACAGTGAAGCGACACTGCTCAACTACTCTGATTATGTTTTCCTCTATGAATGGGGAGAAGAGAGTGATGTAAAAAATAACCCTATGGCCATTATTATGGAGCTTACTGTTGAATTGCTTCATATCACTGAAGGCTACGCACATTACCAATCTTTCCAGAACGGACTGGGGGCAATCAACGGGATTATAAACCGGGCCAAAAAGCAAGTTGAACCACGTGCTAGTGTATTTGCCGACAAGTATCGCAATGAGGAACTCTTCTATATCCTGACCAGCGGAGCTTCTTATGGACATGCCTACGGATTTGCGATCTGCTCTCTGATGGAAATGCAATGGCTTCATGCGGCCTCAATCCACTCCGGTGAGTTTTTCCACGGCCCGTTTGAAGTTACAGATAAGGAAACTCCATTTATTCTGATGATCAATGAAGGACGCACACGGGCATTGGATGAGCGGGCGCGGACTTTCCTGAACCAATATGCCGAGAAAGTGGAAGTGATCGATGCGAAGGAGCTTGGAATCGGAACAATTCCTGACGAGGTCGTAGAGTTTTTTAATCCGGTTTTATTTTACAGCATTGTATGTGTGTATCGTGAAGCACTCGCTAATGTACGCAATCATCCACTGGAAACTCGCCGTTATATGGGCAAGGTAGCTTACTAAGCGCACTTACCAACAGGAGGAAACCATCATGAAAGTTCTAGGCATTGGCGATAATGTGGTAGATAAATATGTTCATTTGCGCATGATGTACCCTGGCGGCAATGCGCTTAATTTCAGTGTGTTTGCCAAAAGGGCGGGAGTAGATGCTGCCTTTATAGGAGTATTTGGGGACGATAACGAAGGACGACATGTAGAACACATCCTCCGTGAGCTAGACATTGACATCTCACGGTGCAGGTATCACAGCGGGGAGAACGGCTGTGCACGTGTAACATTGGAAGAGGGAGACAGAGTCTTTCTGGATAGCAATGAGGGAGGGGTTACCCGCCTCCATCCACTGGAACTGAGCGAAGAGGATAAGGCTTATCTTCGCGGGTTCGATCTTATTCACACCGGCTTGTACAGTCATACGGGACATTTGCTGCCTGAATTGGAGGCGTTGGAAATTCCTCTTTCCTTTGACTTCTCGGATGATTTTACAGATACACAGGTGGAACAATATATTACGCATGCTAATTTTGCTTTTTTCTCTTGTAGCCATATGACAGACGAAGAGACACAAAATTATATCCGCTCTAAACGAAAAAAAGAAGGACAAATACTGGTTGCTACACGCGGTGGAGACAGATCTGTTGCATATGATGGAACAAGGTTTTATTTCCAAATGCCTGAATCCGTTGACGCAGTGGATACAATGGGGGCAGGGGACTCGTATATTACTGCCTTTTTACTGAGCTTTTTGAAAAACGGCGCCATTCAGGACGCTATGGCCGAAGGCTCAAGGGTTGCCGCTCAGAGCTGTCTGGTAGAAGGCTCTTTCGGATACGGCGTTCGTTATTAATCATTTTCAAATATCTTCACTTGTAAAAATATGTAACATTTGATACTCTTAGTGGGAGTGATATAACGTTATATGACAAGTGAGGGTATCGTATGCTGAATTCAGAACAGGCAGAGCCATTATATATTCAATTACAAAAAGCGGTCAAAACCGCTATTCATAATGGAACATTCACACAGGGAGGTCGTATACCGACCGAAACGGAGCTAAGCGAGACCTATAATGTAAGTCGAATTACCGTAAGAAAGGCAATTGCCGAATTGGTTCGTGAAGGTTATCTGACCAAACGTCAAGGGAAAGGCACCTTTGTTAATGTACCCAAGATCGGTCGGAAGATTGAACATGTAATCAGCTTTACGGCTGCCTGCAAATCCAATGGGCTCTCTTCACACAGTGTGGTCACAGAACGTGAAATCCTGGAAGCAGATGAGGAAATTGCACCTCAGCTGCAGCTGCAGCAAGGAGAAAAAGTGCTATATATTCAGCGCAAAAGATACGCCGGTGATCAACCGCTCATGCTGGAGAATAATTTTTATCCTTATGACCGATTTGCTTTTCTAATGGACGAGCAGCTGGAGGGGTCTGTGTACGAACTGCTGCGTGATAAATACAGCATCGATCCTAATCAACCGGGAGAGACGATATTACAAATCTCTTTGGCGGATGAATACCAGGCAAAGCTGCTGGAGACGGCCATCGGGCAAGCATTGTTCTACATGCATACGATTATTTATGATCAGCATGGAAGCCCCGTTCATGTAGGTAAGCAGTACATCATCGGAGACCGTTATCAATTCTCAATATAAATCCGTCGCCTGTAATGCAAGGCTGTTCAGGTACGGCGCAGCTTCTGCTTCCATCCAGTGGGGAGAAGCAGAACCAATATTATAACGTTATATTACGTTATAATATTGGTGAATAAATAATGAAGGTGGTGAAAATATGCAACGGAAGAATGATGCACTGGCGGACAAGGTCCTGCTGTCAAATGCTATTTTTAATGGCTTGGAAGATGAAGCTTCACCTGGGTTTATTGCACTGCGAGGAGACCGTATTGCAGCAGTGGGACGTCCCGAAGAAGCACAAGCTTGGATAGGAGTGGAAACGGTTGTCTATGATTTGGGTGATGCCTTTGTTATGCCAGGAGTTCATGACAACCATGTATTTTTTACCGGATATATGTCGATGCATCGGGGCGTGGATCTGACTCATACAGCCTCGATAGAAGAAGCAGTAAAGTTAATGCTACAGGAGGCAAGTAACCTTCCGTCAGGAAAAGATGTAAACGCTTACGGATGGAGCGAGGAAAATTGGGGCAGCCTGCCTGAGCAAAGCTTGTTGGACGAGTTGTTTCCCGAGCGGGCGGTCATCGCTATTAATCTAAATAAAAGCTACTGCTGGATGAACCGATTGGCTCAGGATAAATATCAATTTTCGCCGGATCAATGCAGTGCTGAAGCACGCGTTTTGCTTAACCAGGCTATGATGCAGGACCACAGCCTTGTTAAGCAAGAGTTTATGGAGTTTAGCCGGATGCTGGCCGCACGGGGAGTTACTTCTATAAAAGATATTGGCTTTGACAGACATAGCGAGTTGCTACCTATTGTCAAAGAACTGCAAGATGAGGATGAACTGCTGCTCAGATTTCATTTTGCGCTTGAACCAGTCGTTGAACCGCTGGATATTTCCACGGGCACCCAATATAAAGCCCTTTATAATGGAGACCTTATTCGTTTCCAAGGATACAAGCTGATGCTTGACGGTGTCGTAGCAGATCATACGGGAGACATGCTGGAACCCTACGCAGATATGCCCGGAGTAACGACGCTGAGGCCCGTTGATTACAACAAGATTGAAGAATCTGTGCTGGAAGCCGACAGTCAAGGGATCAAATGCTGCTTGACCGCGGAAGGCGATGCAGCAATTCGTCAAGCGGTATCCATGATTATTAAATGCCGTGACCGACAAGGTAATAACCATATCAGGCATTCTATTAGTGATATTGAATACCCTCATCCAGATGATCTGATCAGAATGGGTGAAAACGAAATTTTTGCCGAAGTCTACGCCCAAATCCTGCTACTGAATCCTACCTATGAAGAGGCTTATATGTCTGTTGTAGCAGGCAAAGGGAATGAACACCGCTTTTATAATTATAAATCCATGCTGGAAGCTAATGTGCCGATAACGATTGGGACTGATCTGCCCTTATTTATAACCAGTGTTCCCGATTCACTGTACTCAGCTTCTCACCGGTTATTTCCGGACGGTTCGCCTGCTGGAGGCTGGTATTCTGATCGGGGGATGCCGCCATCTGAAGTTTTAAAGGCATGGACCATCAATGGAGCCAGACATTGTTATATGGAAGAGGATACAGGTACGCTGGAGGCCGGGAAATATGCGGACATTGCTGTTTTTGACCGTAACCTCCTGAATGCATCTGCTGGTGATATCAGGGATGCCCAAGTGATACTGACCATCATGGGAGGGAAGGTTACTTATAACCATTCTTGGAATGAGGGATAAACATGAACATCGAGAAGAAGAAATGGAAATTATCCTTGCCCCATAGCTATACATTAATATTTTTGATTATTATCACAGTCGCCGCATTGACATGGATTGTGCCGAGCGGACAATTTGAGCGTCATGAAGTGACAGTGAACGGTGTGACCAAAACGGCGATTGTTTCGGGAACTTATCATACTGTACCCAAAACTGGTGAAAAGGGTGATTTAAGGCAGGGACTCCCCCAAATTCTCGCTGCTCCAATCGAGGGGATTATCAATGCCGCTGATGTCGTCTCCTTTGTGCTTATTGTGGGTGGTGCCTTCGGAATTATTTTGCAGACAGGAGCCATCGATCGTGCCTTGACAGTTCTTGCTGGACGGCTGAAACATAAGGGGATACTGCTTATTCCCATTGCCATGGTCATTTTCAGTCTCGGAGGCTCCACCTTTGGGATGAGTGAAGAAATTATTCCGCTGTATGCAATTTTTATTCCATTGATGTTTGCCCTCGGCTTCGATTCTATGACGGCTATCCTTATTCTATTTTTGGGAACGCAGATAGGATATGTGGGTTCGACTGTAAACCCATTTTCAGTTCTGATTGCTCAGGGGATAGCAGGAGTGGATGGTAATCCTCAGCTCTGGCTGAGATTTATTGAATGGCTTGTATTTACTGCGATTTCTATTGCCTTTACGATGTGGTATGCGCACCGGGTTAAGCGAAATCCGGAAAAATCCATAGTGTTTCAGAGTGATATTATAAACCGCGAGCAATTTATAAAAGAAAACACAGGTGAGAACGTCGTCTTCACGTTTCGGGACAAATTAATTATAGGCGGATTTATTGTAACGCTTGGAGCGATTGTCTGGGGAATTTTGGCCAAAGGCTGGTATATGACTGAAATCGGCGCCCTTTTCTTCGCACTCGGTATTTTTGTCGGGATAGTTACCAAAATGAGCCAGAAGGAAATAGCTGAGAATTTTGTAAAAGGGTGTGGAGAATTTATCTACGCTGCAGTGATCATAGGTCTCGCCCGCGGAATTCTGATTATCGCCGAGCAGGGTATGATCATCGATACCGTATTGAATTCACTCGCAAGCAGCCTGGAAGGATTGCCAAGTTACTTGTTCACTACCATTATGTTGGTTGCACATAATATTATTACTTTCCTGGTCCCATCTTCTTCGGGGGAAGCTGCACTAACCATGCCTGTACTTGCACCGCTTGGCGATCTTGTAGGCATTAATCGTGAAGCAGTAGTCACAGCGTACCAATTCGGTAACGGGTTAACCAATCTCATTTCACCGACGGGTGGCGTACTGCTGGCAGGATTGGCCATTGCCCGGATCAGCTTTGGACAGTGGCTAAAGGTAATCTTCAAGCTATTCCCGATTCTGTGGCTAGTTGCTGTTATTTTTGCTGCTATTTCGGCAGCGGTGGGTATTTAATAAATCAAGTGAGAGCCCCTGTCTTTTAGAGACAAGGGTTTCTTTTTGTGCATAAGTTTACGTGGAAAATGAATAATATGGATAGCATTTTCCTAAGGAGGAAATAAAATTGATGCATGCTGATAATAGATTACTCATTGCTGCTCTAGGCGGTGTTAATGAAATCGGGAAAAACATGTATTTCATCCAATACGATCAGGATATTGTCGTTATCGATTGTGGCTCCAAGTTTCCTGATGAGAACTTGCCTGGTATTGACCTCATTGTGCCAGATTTCACCTATTTACTGGAAAATAAAGATAAAGTCAAAGCGCTCATCGTGACTCATGGGCATGAGGATCACATCGGAGGTATTCCTTATTTACTGAAACAGATCAACATTCCCGTTTATGGGACAAAGCTCACCATCGAATTGATTAAGATAAAGCTAAAGGAGCATAACCTTTTACGTGATGCCGAGCTTCATCTTATAGATGCGAATTCAATCGTTCAAGCTGGCACGATCCAGGCCTCCTTTTTTACCACCGTCCACAGCATCCCTGATTGCTTGGGAGTCTTTTTTCAGACACCGGAAGGAAATGTGGTTCATACCGGGGATTTCAAATTCGATATGTCTCCCGTGAGCGGACCCTTTCCGGATCTTCATCGAATGGCCGAAATTGGAAAACAGGGAGTTAAAGTGCTTCTTTCCGAAAGTACCAATGCTGAAAGACCGGGATTTACTCCTTCAGAACGTTTGGTTGGCGGGCATATTCTGGATGCGTTTGCTAGGGCAAAACAACAAGTATTTATTTCCACGTTCGCTTCCAATGTTAACCGTGTCCAGCAAGTCATTGACGCGGCTGTGGAAACGGGTCGCAAACTGGTTTTGCTCGGCCGGAGCATGATAAATGTTGTGTCTGTGGCTAAGGAGCTAGGCTTTTTGAGCATGCCCGAAGATCTGTTGATTGAGGCGGAGGAAACAGAGAAGTTTCCTGCAGAAAAAATCGCAGTTTTATGTACCGGGAGTCAGGGAGAGCCGATGGCTGCACTGTCCCGGCTAGCCAATTCGATGCATCGAAAAATTGAAATTTTGCCCGGGGATACCGTAATCATTGCCGCAGGAGCTATACCGGGGAATGAGCGGAATCTTGCCCAAGTGATTGACAACCTATACGTGCTGGGCGCCCAAGTCATTTATGGATCAGGTAGCTCAACAGGGATGCATGTATCCGGTCATGGCAGCCAGGAAGAGCTGAAATTAATGTTGACCCTGATGAAACCTCAGTATTTGATTCCCGTGCATGGTGAATTCCGAATGCTGTATCAGCATCGTCTGTTAGCGGAATCTGTAGGGATTCCGAATGAAAATGTGTTTATTGTTCATAACGGTGACACCATTCAGATTGAAGAAGGAAGGGCATCCCTGGGGCCCAAAGTACCATCTGGCAACAGTCTAGTAGATGGGCTGATGACAGGTGATGTGGGTAATATTGTGCTACGAGACCGGAAAAAACTTTCTTCAGACGGAATGCTGATTATTGTTACGACTTTGAGCAAAAATGAGAAGCATATGCTCGCAATGCCAGAGGTCATTTCAAGGGGCTTTGTGTTTGTTAAGGATTCTGAAGTCCTCATGAACCAAATCCGCGAGACAATCATGTCAACAGTGAACGAGTTAACAGAAATCGAAATGAGTCAGTGGGGTCTGATTAAGCAGATGTTAAAGGACAATGTTGGCCGATTTATTTACAGTCAGACCAAGAGAAGACCCATGATTTTACCTATCATTATTGAGATTTAGGAAACTGGCATGGATTTTGTTCATTACGCCATTAACCAAAAAAAGACTTGAATCAGTAACACCACTGATTTAAGTCTTTTTTCATCTCCTTTTCCTACCTCCCCCAAAAAACGAGGATGCGGTGGCGGTATGCAGCGAAGCGGAGGATTTGAATCTGAAGAAGCAACAGCGATCGTAAGATCAAAGCCTACGCGCAGCGTCTCCACACTCCTACAGCATTTCGTTTAAAGCCGCCTGTGTTCCCGCCGTATGCCCCGTGGTAAACGCCGCCGTAATATTATAGCCGCCCGTGTACCCGTGAATATCCAAAATCTCACCGCAGAAAAACAATCCCGGCATCAGCTTGGACTCCATCGTTTTCGGATTGATTTCCTTCAAATTCACACCGCCTCCGGTAACGAACGCCTCCTTCAGAGAGAGCGTACCGTTCACGCGGATCGGAAATGCCTTGATTCGATGGGCTAGCTCCTGCCATTGCTGCTTCGGAATATGATCATACGTCAAATCCTCACGCAGCTCGGTTTGCTGGAGCAGCAGCGGAATCAGGCGCTCCGGCAAATAAGGCTTGAGCACATTTTTAATTGCTTTTTTGGCATCGGCTGCCGCCAGCTCCAGTGTTTCGCGGTAGACTTCATCAGCATGCTTGTGAGGCTGCAAATCCAGAGTCAGCAGTACCGTGCTGGTCTTGTCCTTTTTCATTCCTTTTACGACAAACTGACTGCATCGCAAGGCGGAGGGGCCCGACAGGCCAAAGTGTGTAAAAATCATGTCTCCCTCGTGGACGACGACCTTTTTTTGCTTCGCATTCCACACGGTCAGGCTGATGTTGCGCAAGGATAGCCCCTGTAGCTCCTTCGTCTGGATAAACGTCTCACCTGACGTTAATGGAACCTCCGTTGGATACAGCTCGGTGATCGTATGTCCTGCTTGCTCGGCCCATGCGTAGCCGTCACCTTCCGAGCCTGTATGCGGAACAGATTTGCCACCGACCGCAACAATAACGTTGCAGCTGCGAAGGGTTTCCCCGGAACGCAGTCTTACCCCCGCAGTATGGCCTTCTTTGTAAAGAACCTCCTGTACGGGGCAACCCGTCCGAATGTCCACTCCTTGAGAACGAACCTTGTTGACCAAGGCATCGACAACTGTTTTGGCCTTATCCGTCACCGGAAACATACGCCCGTTGTCTTCTTCCTTTAAGGCTATGCCCAGTTGTTCAAAAAAGGCGATAATATCCCGGTTGCCAAAAGCCGCCAGCGCACTGTGCAGAAAACGTCCATTGCCGGGGATGTGCCGGATCAACTCGTCCAGCTCTTTTGCATTCGTGACGTTGCAGCGCCCTCCACCGGAAATACCCAGCTTTCGTCCGAGCTTATTTCCTTTTTCGAGTAAAAGCACCTTGGCGCCCTCACCGCTGGCTGCCGCAGCGGCCATTAATCCGGCTGAGCCGCCTCCAATTACAATAACGTCGTATGTCATGAACCTCTTCCTTTTTGTTGAAAAATTTTTCGAAAACTCAAAATGGGGTAACAGGATTTTCATCATATCGTAATACCGTTACCTCAGATACACATTATCGCTGTATTTCTGTATAAAGATATACCCTATCACAAGCTTGAGTATTCAATTGTATTTGCTCTAGAGTGCAATATATAGATGAACCAAAATATCTCTGTCCATATATGGATAGTAGCAGTCATCATCTCTATTTTTCACGAAAATACGTAAAGACGTCAACTTCCTATCAATCTGTGTTTCGCAGATTTTGTCGTTCTATACCGGGATTTTAACACATATATTGTAATATATTGTAGCCTGTGCTTTAATTCAACTAACGGCGTCAAGGAAAGATGATGAGGGGGAGAAGTCCTTGTTAATTGCGTTGAAGGAAAGTGTGCTTCAAGTTCTCCTTGCCGTGATGTCGGCGGGTTTTTTCTCTATATTAACGGATTATGGGGATAAGAAAAAGGTTTGGGGTGGCAATCTGCTTTCCGGATCTAATCAAAGGATCCTTTTTTGGTGTTGCTTGCCAGCCATATTGCTATGTTCGCTCTTTCAATATCAGTCTCCTTATGGCCTACCTTCCAATCTGGGGATTATCCCTCTCGCTGTTGGCATCATGTACGGCAGACGGCGCACCGCATTTATTCTTGCCGCTTCTGCGCTGGTCAGTGTTCTGATTATAGCCCAGTCTACGGCAATGTCGCCAATGTATGTGGGTACGGGTTTTATTCTTTTTCCTTTTATGCTGCTGTACGTCAAGTTCTTTCAAAGAGGAACATTGTTGGACAAAAAACTTCTTATTTCTGCCTATGTTGCGGCTGATATGCTGTTAAAGGCGTTATTCCCGCTATTGTGGGGCAAACAGGATGTTTGGGTATATGTTCCTGATCTCCTTACGACACTTTGGAACATTGCAGCAGGTGTGCTGGCAAGCTTTTTGGTCGTCAGTCTGATGCAAAATGCCTTCGAGAAGCTGGCGTTGCGGCGGGATGTGACCGAGTTTACGAGCAAATATTTAATTGAAGCCGATAAGCTGCGTCAAGTTATGGATCTGATGCCGTTAGCTCTAGTCACTCTGGACAGCGAAGAACGGGTTATACATATGAACAAAACGATGCTGGAACTCTATCGGGACGTCGATCCGTTTATTACGCTCCCTGAGGTGGTGGGGCGTCCTTTGACATCGCTGTTGGGTTTTAACACTGTACCAGTGGTCAATGAGCGGGTTGCGAGGGCCCTTGAAGGAGAGGCGGGTGCTGATTTTATAAATGTGCCTCCCAAAGTGTTTTTCTCAAGCTTCCTTCCCATTCGTGATAAACATGTAAGCAAAACGACAGGTGTCATTATCGCCTTGCAGGACATTACAGAGCTGGAGACACTGCGCAGCGAGTTGGGCAATTTCGAGAGGCTTAGTCTGGTCGGACAGATGGCGGCGGGCATTACTCATGAAATACGCAATCCGATGGCGGTTGTGCGAGGATTTTTACAGCTCATGCGCGAAAAGAGTCCCGACTCCCTCGGTCACTACTACCGTATTGTGATGGAGGAGCTGGACCGGGCGAATGGAATTATTAACGATTTTCTGTCACTTGCCCAGAACCGAATTGTCGAGAAGGAACAATGCCATCTGCATGATATTATCCGTGAACTCACTCCTCTGCTGTGGGCAGATGCCAATCTGAGAGGACAGACGATCGAGCTGAAGCTGGAGGATCATGTCGCAATGCTGCATTTGAACTCTAAGGAAATGAAGCAATTGCTGCTCAATCTGTCGCGTAATGCGATGGAGGCTATGGGGGATAAGGGTGTACTGACGATTTCAACGCATGAAGAGGGCGATTTTGTGGAGCTGGAAGTGAAGGACACGGGTCCCGGTATTCCGCAAAATCAGCTTGAAAAGCTGTTCCAGCCTTTTTACACGACCAAAACGAAAGGTACAGGTCTGGGCCTGGCCTTATGCCAAAGTATTGTAGAGCGTCATCACGGTACGATTGCCGTAGATTCGGTGGAGGGAATGGGAACGCAGTTTAAAGTTCGATTGCGCAGAACCATTCCAACTCACAGGGATCATTCTGAATCACCTTCCATGAATTCCATACAGAAATAATTGTACAAATATATGTCTGGATTTTTGCAAATTGCGTGAAAAAGATTGTATAATAAAGATTAGACGTCCATGTCTTTAACACGGCAGAGGCTGAAATTAAGCAACGTAATATACATGATTTTTCGAAAAGGAGTGAAAAATATGTCGATGTCTTTTGATCAATATATGAGAGATTCTGTTCAGCCGATGCGCGAAGAACTGACAAGTCTCGGAATTCAGGAGCTGCGTACTCCGGAAGATGTGGAGGCCAAGCTGCCTGATGCCAAAGGTACAGTGCTGGTCGTTGTGAACTCGGTATGCGGTTGTGCCGCAGGTCAATGCCGTCCGGGTGTAGCCGAAGCGCTGAAGCATGATATTACACCGGATCATCTGTACACGGTTTTTGCTGGTCAGGATAAGGAAGCAACGGCGAAGGCACGCGAATTTTTCGCACCGTATCCGCCATCTTCTCCTTCGATCGCGCTGTTGAAGGACGGCGAACTGGTTCACTTCATCGAGCGTCATCAGGTGGAGGATCGTTCGGCAGATCAAATCGCTGCTGATTTGACCAGTGCATTTGACCGTTTTTGCCGGTAAAACAGCTCAAGCTAGGCCCCGCATTTTTCGCTTGCGAAACTTGCCGGGGCTTTTGCATGTTGGCTTATGAAGGAAATTCCTAAAAAAGAGGTGCTTATCTGATGAGTTTGCAGGAACAGATTATTGCTGAATTGGGAGTACAACCTACCATTAACGTAGAGGCTGAGGTCCGCAAGCGTGTGGATTTCCTCAAGACGTATGTCACGAAAACGGGAAGCAAGGGTCTGCTGATCGCCATCAGTGGCGGGATCGACAGTGCCGTAGCGGCTGCCTTGTGCAAACAGGCTACGGATGAGCTGACGCAGGAGCAAGGCGAAGAGTACAAAACGCTTGGAGTATTTCAGCCGTATGGCAAGCAGGAAGATATCGAGCACAGCTACGCGGTAGCCAAAGCGTTTGACCTGAAATATGCTGGGGAAACGAACATTCAGGAAGCGGTGGACAAGGTTGCCGTGGAAGTAGAGCATTCGTTGAAGGATATCGGTCTTGAGCGTTCCATTACTCCGCAAGTGAGAGGGAATGTGAAGGCGAGAACACGTATGGTGGTTCAGTACGCGCTTGCGAATGAGCTGAATCTGCTCGTTGTGGGTACGGATCATGCCTCGGAAGCCATCACAGGCTTTTATACCAAATGGGGCGATGGTGCCGTTGATATTACGCCGCTCAGCACGCTGAACAAACGTCAGGTGCGTTTGCTGGCCAGTTATCTGGGAGTTCCGCAGGCCATTCTGGACAAAGCCCCTACAGCGGGATTGTGGGAAGGCCAGACGGATGAAAAAGAACTGGGTATCTCTTACGAAGCGAACAGCGACTATCTGGAAGGCAAGGAAATTGATCCGGCGGCACGTGAAAAGCTGGAAAGCTTCTTTACACGCACAGCGCATAAGCGGACAAGCATCCCAGGCATTTAAGCAGCGAACAATTATGGAATTGTAAAATAATAATGCGGCGATCCGCCCGGCGGATCGCCGTTTGTATTAACGGCAGGGTATAGCTTAATTGGTAATCCATTCAATGAAGCGGCGGGTTTCGGTAATCGCCTGATCCAGCGGAAGGCTGCTTCCCTGGAAAGGGTGAACGGTATTGAAGGTATGATTGCCCCCTTGAATTTGTACCCATTCAATATCAGGACGAACTGAGGTAAGCAGGGCAGAGCCTTCACGCAGGCGTTTGGAATCATCGGTACCTTGAATGAGTACGGCAGGCAGTTGGCTGTCTTTAAGCCTGTCCACGATGGCAAAGCGTTGGCGATTTTGCTCCAGATCTTCCAAAATAACAAGATCCAGCGGAAGCTGCTGTCCTGTTCTGGCGTTTGGTACGTAGCTGCGGCCCTTGGTCCGCATTTCTTCTTTTTGCGGCAAGGTGAACAGGTCCAGGTCAGTCACGCCATTCCATGAAATGACGCCTGAAACCTCGTCCGGATGATCCAGCGCATATATGAAACAGCTTCCCGCACCTCGGCTGTGTCCTAACAGAAACAACGGCAGTTCTCTGAACTCGTGGCGTGCTCTCAGATTTGTCAGCAATACGTCCAAATCCTCTTGTTCCCGGCTGTAGGTGTTCTGTGCGAACTTTTCCAGCTCGGTAAAATTCGTTAGATCCTCACCTATGCCGTTATGTGAAAAGTTGAAGGTTACGACATGGTTGTCTGTGCTCAAGGCTTCTGCTATATAGGGGAACATGCCCCAATCCTTGAAGCCCTTATAGCCGTGAGCGATGACGAGCAAGCTTTTGGCTGTATTTTTGGCGGGAAACCAGGAAGCCCGGATTACCGCTTCTGTTCCTGCTTCCGTACCTGCTTCAATAACGAGTGATTCTGACATTCTATCCTTCCTTTCTACGGGAATTTTAAATGGGCATATAAGCTAAATCAACATTCGCAAATAGCCTCTCTTATTTTAACATATTTTGGTGCTGCTTTTACGGCTTTGTGACTCGCCATGATGTGGACACGCTGTTACAATAGGGGCAGTAAAGTATAAAAGGACGGGGAATACCCAAATGATCTACGGAATCGGACATGATGTGCTGGAAATAAGCCGGATGGCTGACATATTGGCAGGTAAATATGCAGACGCGTTTTTGAATCGGGTGTTGACACCGGCTGAACGCGACCTTGCTGTGGAGCGAAGGGGCAGGCTGGCGGAGTTTGTAGCAGGGCGCTTTGCCGCGAAGGAAGCGATAACGAAAGCCTTTGGCTGCGGAATCGGGCAGATCATCGGGTTCGGCGATATGGATATTTTACCGGAGCTTGGGGGCAAGCCAGCGGTTTATTTGTCTGCCCCTGCGTGGGACAGACTGGGGCTGCCGGGTGCGGGCGGCTCGGATTACAGCATTCACCTGAGTATTACACATCAACCCAACATTGCCTCTGCTTTTGTGATTGTTGAATATAAGGAGACGTGATGTGATGACTACCCATACATTGGAACAAAAACGTTATTTCAGCTTCGAACTGCTGAATTGGTATACACGAAGCAAGCGGGATTTGCCGTGGCGCCGCCACCGGAATCCTTTTTACATCTGGATCTCGGAAATTATGCTTCAGCAGACGCGTGTCGATACGGTGATTCCGTATTTTAACCGCTTTATTGCACGCTTTCCGACGATTGAGGCGCTGGCGGAAGCACCTGAGGAGGATGTACTTAAGTTGTGGGAAGGGCTAGGATATTATTCACGGGCCCGGAATTTGCAAACGGCGGCGAAACAAGTGGTTGAGCTTCACGGCGGAGAGGTGCCGGATGATACGCAAGCTGTCGCCGCTCTGAAAGGCGTAGGTCCATATACGACGGGAGCGATTATGAGCATCGCCTTCAATCGGCCGGAGCCTGCTGTGGACGGTAATGTGATGCGGGTGCTGTCGCGCTATTTCCTGATTGAAGAGGATATTATGAAGGGCAGCACGCGAGCGCATATGGAAAGTCTGGTAAGGGAGCTGATCCCCGAAGGGAGAGCCTCCGACTTCAATCAGGCGTTGATGGAGCTGGGTGCCCTGGTCTGCACGCCGAAGTCGCCCCATTGCCTGACCTGCCCGGTCATGGAGCATTGCTCGGGCCGATTGGCAGGACGTGAGGAGACGCTGCCGGTCAAGACGAAGGCGAAGCCGCCGCGGCTGGAGCCGCGTTCCGTCGCCCTCATCGAGGGCAGCGGCGGCGCGAATGCAGGCCGCCTGCTCGTGCGTCAGCGCCCGGCCAAGGGCCTGCTGGCCCGCATGTGGGAGCTGCCGCACGAGCTTGTCGGGCCGGAGGGCTATAACGGCCCGGTGCCGGATGAGCCGGCCATGGATCACCTGGCGGCTCATTTGCTGGCGGAGGGCGTGCTTGCCCGTCCGGTGCGGTTCGTACGTGAGGCGGAGCACACGTTCAGTCACATTCACTGGAACCTGCGTGTGTTCCAGTGTGAAGAGGTCGCCAGCCCTGCCGGGGAGGCGGGCGGACAGTCGCTGGCTGCTGAGCAGCGGGCAGGCTACAGCACCGACGGTGCGAAGCCGGGTGCGCTGATTGCGCTGGCGGAGCAGGAGGAGCGCTCAGCGCCACCTGCGGGGTACCGCTGGATCAGCGAGGCCGATATGGACACCTTGGCGTTTCCCAAGGTGTTCCTCGATCTGATCACCGAATATTTTGCAAAGCAAAAAGGGACCTTGGTGTAGGTCCCCAAGCTGTCGGGAGAAGTCCTGGCAGCTTTTTTTTGTTCTTTTTTCATTCAGTCCGACATCTCATTTAAATAACGATACATTTAGGCAGTGCCTATCCATGGTGTAGCTGAGTGTGCAGCGAAGGATTTATCTACATCGCCTGTTCAAAAATGTCGATTACTTCCTGCTGTGTAGGCTGAATCGGATTGGTTACACCGCAGGCATCTTTGAGTGCGTTGGCGGCGAGAACAGCGAAGTCTTCACGCTTGACGCCGAGTTCTTCCAGCCCGGAAGGGATGTTGACCCGTTTAGCCAGCTTTTCAATGGCGCGCAAGGCGAGGTTGGCACCTTGTTCTGGTGTAACACCGTCCGTTTTTTCGCCAAGTGTACGGGCAATGTCGGTGAGCCGTTCGGCGGAAGCCTTGGCGTTGTAGCGCTCTACATGCGGCAGTAAAATGGCGTTACAGACCCCGTGCGGCAGATTATAGAAGCCACCCAGTTGATGTGCCATGGCGTGAACAAAGCCCAATCCGGCGTTATTGAATGCCATCCCTGCGAGGAATTCGGCGTAGGCCATTTGGCTACGGGCTTCCACATCGTTTCCATCATCGACGGCTTTGACTAGATGATCCCGAATCAGCTCGATTGCTTTAAGCGCGCAAGCATCTGTGATCGGTGTGGCATTCGTGGAAACATAAGCTTCAATAGAGTGAGTGAGCGCATCCATCCCTGTTGCGGCAGTTAATGACTTGGGCATAGCCATCATCAGATCAGGATCATTGACGGCAATGAGTGGTGTCGTGTGCTTGTCGACAATCGCCATTTTGATATGACGCTCTTCATCCGTAATAATACAAAACATGGTCATTTCACTAGCTGTTCCTGCCGTGGTGTTAATGGCAATCAGAGGGAAGGAAGGCTTCGCGGATTTATCCACGCCTTCGTAGTCGCCGATCTGTCCGCCGTTGGAGGCCAAAAGTGCGATGCCCTTGGCACAGTCATGCGGTGACCCGCCTCCGAGCGAAATAATAAAATCACACCCGGATTGTTTCAGCAGCGCCAAGCCCTCGTTGACATTGGAAACCGTGGGATTCGGCTGCGTGCCGCTGTATACGACGGATTTTACGTTTAGACTGTCCAACATGTTTGTTACTTTTTTCACAATCCCGATATCAACTAAAGGCTTATCGGTTACGATCAATGCATTTTTAAAGCCCAATTTTCCGATTTCTGTACCTGCATCCGCCAGTGCGCCTGAGCCCATAAGACTCATACCCGGCATCATGAATTTGGAAGTTCCCGTCATAAATATGCATCCACCTTTGTTATTATTTTGAGGTAAATCAAGGTATAATGATGGAATTAAAGGATCTTGCAACCATCCTTATATCCTTATCATACTGTCCTATATTGGCGGGAACTAACGCATTTTATTATAAAATATCGTGATTTTTAAAAGGGAGCATTTTGCATAAATCCGGGGAGCGGCCTTCAATCAGATTATGCAAAATGCTGAAGGGTGAAACGGATGGACAATTCCAAGACTTTAGGCGACTTTAATCGTTATAGCGAACTGCAATATGGATATGAAACCGATCTGATCCGAATTTTGTATTATGATCTTCCAGAAAATTATTACGAGAAATATGCTTCATATGAATGCCCGAAGCTGTGTACGATTTTGGAGGGGAGAAAAGAAGTCAAAATTAATGAAACGGAGCATTTTGAATACGATTCTCAGGAGATTATCCTGCTTCCTCCCCAGTCAAGCGTTGAAATGAAAATCAAAGAACACACCAAGGCACTGGTCTTTGAATTAAGCGATCAGTTGATGGAACGTTTAAGAAACGTGGTAGAGGAGGAATTTCAGGTCCCGGAGAGTTGCCCGACTCATGCGGTGGTTCGCTGCGAGCTGAACGAAAAGGCGGATTCACTTACCGCATCGATGGAGCGGATCAAGCAATATATGGCACATCCCGCCGAAAGAAAAAATTTCCTGATTGATCTGAGTGCTCAGGAAATGGCCTATCATCTGCTACAGATGCAGGTGCTTGAGCAGAATCTGCTTACGAACCATCGGCATCCTGTGTTTCGAGCGATCCGGGATATTCAGGAGCAGTTGCCTGGGATCAGGCATGTGAAGGATTTAGCGGATAACTATAATATGTCACATGCCAATTTCACGAATCAGTTTAAAAAGATAACAGGATTAACTCCGCTCGACTATATTACGAATCAAAAAATGCAGCTTGCCAAGCAATGGCTCCAGTGCCGAAACGTCACGGAGGTTGCTTTTGATTTAAATTATGAGAGCGTTTCCTATTTTATCGGTCTTTTTAAAAAGAAGTATGGCATTACGCCCAAGCAGTATCAGATGAATGTGCAGCGCCAAGTTGTGGTTACGTAATGTGAAATATATAAAGGCAGGGCTATCCTTCAGTGCTAAAACTACTAAGGGTCACCCTGCCTTTCTTCATATGGATATACATTTACGCCGTTAAAGCTAATCGACACCACGATCACTCTCAATCAGCCCTTTGCCGATTACATTGGCCGAAACTGGAGGCTTGCCGAGCTCCCGGGACCATATGGACAACTGCCCAATATGGTGGATTTGGTGGGCAATGATATGGCGCATCACCTCGCCCCAGGCATCAATCACAATCCTGCCATCCGGGAGGTGATCTTCAAACCTTTTTCGTTCCAGACCTTCATGCCAGGAGAGCACGAACGGCTCGACATCGATTCGAAACTTCGCATCCAGCTCGCGAATCTTGTCCAGCGTATCATATCGCGAGAAATCCTCCTGAAAGTCGGGTTTCCCCTGAATCGTTTGAACCCAGCTCCACTCTACATCGACGACATGAAACAACGTCTTCAGAATGCCGCCAACCCCGCCAACGCGTTCTTTCAGAAGTTCCTCCTGCGGTACCTCTTCACACCAGCGGTACCATTGTTCCCGAATCATCCAGTTGTAACGAAAAAAAGTCTGCATCCATGAACCTCCAGAGATTGTATTTAAGAAACGTCTTCACCAGTTTACCATGGAATGCCAAACCTTTTTCAGCTTCACTTGGCGGCTCCAGTAGGGCTCAAATGGACAGAATCTTTTGTGCACCAATTTAAATTGAAAAGGGCTGTCTCACTCGTAGAAAATCTACTTTTGAGACAGCCCTTTATTATAGGATAGAGATGTTGTTACTGGCTTATTTCTTCGCAGCCGCGTAACGTTTGTTCACTTCATCCCAGTTGATAACATTGTAGAATGCTGCAATGTAATCCGGGCGTTTGTTTTGATATTTCAGGTAGTAAGCATGCTCCCAAACGTCCAGTCCAAGTACCGGAGTCAGACCTTCGGAGAGTGGGCTGTCTTGGTTAGGAGTGCTGGTGATTGCCAGTTTGCCGTCTTTGCCGACAACCAGCCAAGCCCAACCGCTACCAAAGCGTGTTGTAGCTGCTTTCGTGAAATCTTCTTTGAATTTGTCATAGCCGCCCAGCTCGTTGCTGATTGCTTCAGCAATAGCGCCAGTTGGTTGTCCGCCGCCGTTAGGGCCAATAACTTCCCAGAACAGGCTGTGGTTGTGGTGTCCGCCACCGTTATTGCGAACCGCAGTGCGGATGCTTTCAGGAACGCTGTCCAGATTGGAGATCAGATCCTCCAGGCTTTTGCTTTGCAGTTCAGGAGCGCTTTCCAGAGCTGCGTTCAGGTTTGTTACATATGTGTTATGGTGACGATCATGGTGAATTTCTACTGTCAGCGCATCAATGTGCGGCTCCAGTGCGTCTTTCGCGTAAGGAAGTTCTGGTAATTGAAATGCCATTGTAAAATCCCTCCTGATTATATGGTTTGGGTAAGGTATTCCTATGTAATAATACCCTCGTCAGTTATATTAAACCGCATTCAGCCTATTTTATCAACATTTTTGTTTGTAAAATAGCAAACTGGGCATTACGACCTGGTAGCTATCATGTCCAAAAACCCGCTTGGAATACATGGTGTATAGGTAATAAGAGGCAAATTATACAGCCCTAAAATGTAAACGCTTCATATACAGCGCTTACATGAGAAAAAGGGATGTATTCCATCTAAAAGTGTGGTTTAATGTTCAAGGAAGCAGAAATTTCGGCTTTTTTGTCGTCTGCTATATCTTGTCATGTCTGCGGATATGACGAACTTGAGGGCATATACCCTTTTCCTGTTCTTCAATTCATATATAGCAGATCGTATTTTTATCATAATGCCTTGTGATTAACACCATGCTAAGAAATTTAAGGATTTATGTAAAAATGACGGTGCTGTCTCAATTTGTCTTATTAAGCTTACGAAAAGGGAGATATTACTTATGCACGTTCGTTCCTTTCAATTGAGTGATGTGAATCCAGTAATGGAACTCATGCAGATTGCCTTGTCTGAGGAGTGCTACAAAGAGACGGTGGGCGCTTTTGCCCGTCAGCTTTCGTGGGATTCCGGTTTGATCGTCGTTGCGGAAGAAGATGAAGAGCTGGTTGGCGCTCTAATCGGCACGATTGATCAGAATCATGGTTGTTATTATCGTATTGCTATTCATCCGGATCATCGTCGGATGGGAATTGGCAAATCGCTTGTCGAGTCTATGGAGCAGCGTTTTCAGCAACGTAAGGTTAGCCGCATCTGGGTAGCCGGAGACAAGCATAACAGCGCAGCCATGCCTTTGTATGAAGCGATGGGCTATGGGGCAAGCCAGATTTTACAGACTTTTCAGCAGCTCAGCATTTTGGCTCCTCATTAATCGGCAATGGATATAAAGAGAATCGAATATTTTCAAAGCTAATATTTCCATTTAGAGCATATCTGAGTAACCGTTGCAATCGGGTACGGGATATGCTTTTCTATTTATAACAGGGTTGAGGAGGTTTATTATGGACACACTGGCTCCTTCGTCAGGCCCGCTTCCTTCGCCGGAAACGTCCAAACATGCAGGTCGTTGGAGTTACATACGCGATTGGTTGGTGACTCTTCTGATCGCGATGACTGTCTTGCTGCTGCTGAACCTGTTCGTGTTTAATTTGTCTACGGTCAGGGGACATTCAATGCAGCCGACGCTGATGGAAAGCCAGCATTTGTTTGTTAACAAGCTGGTTTACAATTTTCATGATCCGGGCAGGGGTGATATCGTGATATTACAAGATCCCGACTCCAATCCGTCCAGTCCGAGATTTTTAGTGAAAAGAGTCATAGGCACTCCGGGGGATGTAATCCGGGTTGAGCATAATCATCTATATGTGAACGGTAAGCTGCAAAACGAGCCTTACACCGACTCTGAGATTGAGGACGGTGATTACGGTCCTTTTACAGTGGAGCCGGGGCACTTTTTTGTCATGGGCGATAACCGACACGCCGCGGGCAGCAAGGATAGCCGATATTTTGGCAGCATTAAATCTCAGGATTTGCTGGGGCGTGCGGAGGTTGTATTTTGGCCGTTATCCGAGTGGAAGTGGCTGTAGAGCAGCCATAGTCTGTATGCTGAAAATTAATGGGGAACGTGTGCAAATCGTCAGGACCATGACGGGCAGGCGGTTACCGATCAGGAAGGGAAGAGAAATATGAAAGAAGTGATGGTGTATACCGACGGCGCTTGTTCGGGAAATCCCGGTCCTGGGGGCTGGGGCGTCGTTTTACTATATGGAGAGCATCGCAAGGAGTTGTCCGGGGCCGAAAAAATGACGACAAACAATCGCATGGAGATCAAGGCCGTGATCGAAGCGCTCAAGCTGCTCAAGGAGCCTTGCCATGTAAAGGTACACAGTGACTCCGCCTATGTCGTAAACTGCTTCAAACAGGGCTGGATTAAGAATTGGCTTCGTAACGGCTGGCGTAACAGTAAAAATCAGCCAGTTGAAAACAAGGAGTTATGGGAAGAACTGTGGGAACTGATGAGCAAGCATGAGGTTGAGTATGTGAAGGTCAAGGGTCACAGTGACAACGAGCTGAACAATCATTGTGATTTCTTGGCGACCAGCGCTGTTAAAAATTTACGGTAGCATCTGCGGCTATATTCTGTTGAAATTTGAGATATGGGGATTTTACAGAAATCCTCATATAAGTGATATGAAAGAGAGGTGAGTATCGGATGCAACGTGGACAGACACCAACGGCTGCTGGAACCGCTTTGACTTGGGCATCGCTCAAGCAGGAGATTATCGAAGCGGCTCCGGGGCTGGGCATCGACTCCATCGGGTTCGCATCCGCCGATCCCTTTCTGTCTCTGAAAGCAATATTGGAAGAGCATCGCGCCAAAGGCTATGAATCCGGTTTTGAGGAGCCGGACATTGATAAACGGATCTACCCGGAGCTGTATGGTTCGCAGCCTGCATCCCTGATTGCCATTGCGGTGGCTTATCCTTCCAAAATGAAGGACCCGCCGAAGTCGGACAAAGGCAAGTACCGTGGCATTTTGGCGCGTTCCGCCTGGGGTAAGGACTACCACTTGGTGCTGCGCGAGGCGATGGAAAAGCTGGAGGCTTTTATAGGTGAACGGGTTCCTGACGCGATTATGAAAAACATGGTGGATACCGGGGAGTTGTCGGACCGGGCCGTAGCGGAACGGGCGGGTATTGGGTTTAGCGGAAAAAACACGATGATGATTTCACCGACACTGGGATCATGGATTTATCTCGGTGAGATGCTGACGAATATCCCTTTTCAGCCGGATGAGCCGGTTACGGACGGTTGTGGGGAGTGTACCAAATGCTTGGATGCGTGCCCTACGGGCGCGCTTGTCGGGCCGGGACAGCTCAATGCCCAGCGGTGTGTGTCCTTTTTGACGCAAACGAAAGGCTTTCTGGATGAGGAATTTATGCTGAAAATCGGGAACCGGTTGTACGGATGTGATACCTGCCAAATCGTATGCCCGAAAAATCGGGGCCTCAACTGGGATCATCATCCTGAGCTTACACCTGATCCCGAAATTGTGAAGCCATTGCTGCTGCCGTTACTGGATTTGAGCAATCGTGAATTTAAAGAGAGATTTGGTCAAAGTGCGGCAGCCTGGCGGGGAAAGAAGCCGATTCAGCGCAATGCGGTTATTGCGCTCGGCAATTTCAAGGATATTAGCGCCGTGCCCAAGCTGACGGAGGTTCTGTTGGATGATCCGCGTCCTGAGCTTCGGGGCACGGCGGCATGGGCCTTGGGCCGAATAGGAGGGAAAAACGCAATGACAGCGATCAAGCAAGCATCTGAGAAGGAACAACATGAGCAAGTACGCGAAATGGTCGCGCAGGCGCATTCCAAACTTGAGGAACGAGAACAGGCTGAACAGCAAAAGGTCTCAGAAGGGCCGACTACGATCTATTATGATGAAATGGAGACACCTATAGGCATTTTAACGCTGTGTGCAACGGACCGGGGGCTATGCCGGATTGATTTTGGCGTTTTTCATGCGAAGGAGGCGCTGCTTCAGCAATGGGCCCGTACATGGATCGGGGAATATGTCTATATGCAGGAACCGGAAAAGCTGCGCGAGGCTGCGGACCAACTGCGTGAATATTTTGCCGGGAAACGACGTGATTTCACTGTGGCCTATGATTTGAGGGGCACCCCTTTTCAGGAGCAGGTATGGCGTGCGCTGCAAAATATTCCGTATGGTCAAAGCGTGTCCTACAAGGATATCGCGGAGTCAATTGGCAGGGCCAAGGCGGTACGTGCGGTCGGCGGAGCGAACAACAAAAATCCGTTGCCCATTCTGATACCATGTCACCGGGTGTCGGGTGCAAACGGAAGTTTTGGGTATGCCGGGGGCCTGCCAACCAAGATGAAGCTGCTGGATTTGGAGAAGCAATGAGGACATACGTTTGCAAATTGTGATTTGCTAGCTGTCCCATGTTTTGCTATGATAGGTTCGTGTATAATTCAAGAGGTTTCATATAAATATACAGAGGTGACGACTTCGTGGTGTGGAATATTGTCATTCCGATCATTACCCTGATTGTTGGTTTGGTCGGGGGATTTTTCATCGGTGCTTATTATCTTCGCAAACAGCTTGAAAAGATGCAAAACGATCCTGAGACGCTGCAAAAAATGGCCAAGCAGATGGGTTATAACCTGAATGGGAAGCAAATGCAGAAAGCCCAGCAGATGATGAAGAACCAGCAGTTCTCCAAAAATCAGCCAGGTCAGCGTAAAAATCAGGGCCATCGTAAATAATGAGCAACATAAGCACGAATGCCGCATGAGGTTGCACAGAGGAGGATTACTGTGGCTGGCGTAAAAGATTATATTAACCGCAAAGCTGCGGATAACCGGGATAAAATCGAGTACCATGTGGAGCAAATTCTACAACTGATCGGTGAGGACCCCAAGCGTGAAGGCTTGCTGGAAACACCGGCACGCGTAGCGCGCATGTATGAGGAGATATTTGCAGGTTATGAGGTTGATCCCCGGGATGCGCTGGGTGTAACATTCGACGAAAATCACGAGGAGCTTGTGATTGTGAAGGACATCGTCTATTACAGCCAGTGTGAGCACCATATGGCTCCTTTCTTTGGAAAAGTGCATATCGGCTATGTACCCAGCGGCAAAATTGTAGGACTAAGCAAGCTTGCCCGTCTGGTTGAGGCTGTGACGCGCCGTTTGCAGGTTCAGGAGCGCATTACGGCACAGATCGCAGATATTTTGAATGAAGCGGTCTCCGCTCACGGGGTTATGGTGGTCGTGGAAGGCGAGCACTTGTGTATGTGCGCAAGAGGCGTCAAAAAGCCTGGCAGCAAAACGGTAACATCTGCGGTACGCGGAACGTTTCGTGATGATGCTGCGCAGCGTGCAGAGTTCCTCTCGCTGCTCAAGGATTGACCGAACAGGCGTGACGGTGATGTGATGAATAAAAAAGAGTGGTTTACGCATAGGCGTAGCCACTCTTTTTTGCTAACATGAGAAAAGGTGGACGTTAGCTGCTTTGAAGGAGGATAGCGTATGGAGAATGTACATATGTCAGCAGACAAAACAACGGTTTTGCCTGATCTGCAATGGTTTGAAGCGCCACTCGTGACCACTCAGACGGATGTTTTGTCTCCACTGGCGTGGGAGGAACTGGCCTGCCGGCAAGTAGGGCAAGGAGCTGCGCCTGTTTTGCATCTATGGCGGCACCCGGCTGCGCTGGTGATCGGCCACCGGGACCGCAGGCTTCCGTACGCGCCGCAGGCGATGGAGCGTGTGCGGAACGCCGGAACCTCGGTATGCGTGCGTCCCTCGGGCGGAGCGGCTGTCATGCTGGACAGGGGGGTACTGAACCTGTCCCTGATCCTGCCGAATCCGCAGCGGGCGATCAGCCTGCATGAAGATTTTCGGCTTATGGCGGGGCTGATCAGCGATGCGCTGGCCCCGTGGTCCGCCGAGGCGCAGACCGGGGAAATCGCCGGGTCCTTCTGTCCTGGCGATTATGATGTCAGCGTCCGAGGCCGCAAGTTTTGCGGCATTGCGCAGCGGCGGCAGGCCAAGGCCTATATCATCACGGCCTTTGTGATGATTGAGGGCAGTGGCGCGGAGCGCGCACAGGTGGTGCAGCGGTTCTATGCGGAGGCAGCCGGAGCTGCGTCGCCAGGCGTGGCGCAACCGGATTATCCGCAGGTGAATCCGGCAACGATGCGCAGCCTGGCGGAGCTGGCCGGGGTGCCGTCGGTTGAGGCGTATACGGCATCGCTGCGCCGTGTAGTCGAAAGTCGGGCGGCAATTTTGCCTGCTGATGACTCATTGGTGCAGCCGCAAGGACTGATGGAGCAAATGAGAGCGCTCAGAGAGCGATACGATTCGCAGGTGTAGTGGGAAGTATGTTCCTGGCTACAGAGGAGTCTTAGCTTAGAACGGTTGCCATCTCAGCTTCGAGGCTTGGGTGTAGCGCTTTTCGACCTCAGGCCAGTTCACGACATGCCACCAGTCCTCAATGTATTTGTTGCGCTCGTTCTGATGCTTTAAGTAATAGGCATGCTCCCATACATCTATCGCCAGCAACGGAATGGACTCCCATTGAGTCAGGTTCTGGTGCTTTTCGGCCTGCAAAATTTCAAGCCGTCCTGCACGTGGACTCCACGTCAGGATAGCCCAGCCGCCGCCCTCGACCTTCTCGGCTGCTGAGCTGAATTGCTTCTTGAATGCCTCATAGCTGCCAAAGTCCTTTTTGATCTGCTCCGCCAGCGGCCCGCTTGGTGTTCCACCGCCTTGAGGACTCATAATCGTCCAGAAAAGAGTGTGCAGATAATGGCCTGCACCGTTAAACGCCAGCTCGCGTTCCCAATGCTTCACAAGGTCAAAATCGCCCGTTTTCCGGGCTTCCTCCAGCTTTTTCTCCGCTTTGTTTAAATCATTCACATAGCTTAGATGATGCTTGTCATGGTGGATACGCATCGTTTTCTCATCAATGTACGGTTCAAGCGCATTATAGGGGTATGGAAGCGGCGGCAAACGATGTCCTCCGATAGGAACAGGCCTGCCGGGGGAAGTTTTTTCCGTAGCCGAAGGCTCTGTCTGGCTTGACTGGACGCCTTTGTCTTTGTTCGCCCACGGTCCTTCCCACCTCGTGCCGCCTGTCTGCCCTGTCTGCCGCTCTCGCAGCGCATCCTCGGGGTAATCCTCACCCTCTGCCGCCACATGAAACAACGCAGTGGCCCGCGCAATGGAGCCGGGCTCCTGAAAGGGGTTGGTCGAGATCAGGAAATACTGGCTCTCATATGCCGCATGCAGTACAATTCCGGTGGATTTCGGCTGTTGTCGTAACGCATGGCTGTGCTCGGTCAGCAGACTGAGCTGCCGTACATATTCTTGTGACTGGCGGTTTGCGGTTTGCAGCAATTCGTCCAGACGACGATTCAGCTCTTGTGAGACAGGCTGTGAATCTGATGTCACTCCTGCCGTTGCCTCAATCGATTGTAGCTCTTCTGGTGCCGATCCTGACCCCAATTCTCTCGATTGCCCCGGATGCCCGGCTTGTGCTTGTGCAGCCGCCGCCGACCGCTCCCATTGACGATGCCACGCCTGATCTGCCGGATCAAGGGCGCTTCGCTGCTCTTCAAGCAGCTCTATAGCGGTGCGTTCCGTCTGTTCGAATACCGTCCTCCAGTCATCCAGCAGCCGCACGTAGGCAGGCTCCAGGCCCTCTGTAGCGGACTTAATCACTTCCACATGCCAGCTTTCCTGCTGTTTCCAATGCCGGATTTCCTCCAGCACACGTAAGGGCAGGAAAGACCCGTAAGTACTCAGCATCGTTTTTACCTCCCGTATCCCACTATGGCTATCCGGGCTGGTCCCAAGAACCTGACCCGGATGCATACGTACCCAGTATATTCGCCGTCTCATCGGGAATATGTCTATAAACTCCCCGATCCGGCGCGGACATGTAATGTGGGGCAATGAATACATAGTTGGACGCAAAAAAAGAAGCCTCGCTGCGGCACGGGTTAAGTGTCCACAGACGGGCTTCTCTATGTTGAAAGGAGTATGGCTTCTAAAATAGACCCCTTACTTCGTAGTCGTTTGTTTACTGGCATTAGCGATAGTTTTCTTGTCCTCCAGCTCTTGTACACCGCTTAAAAACGTCGATACCCGCCGCAAATACTCACGTGGATGCTCCCTGAAAATAAGCTCATGCAGCCCGTTTTTGACAATCCATACACTGGAAAGCGGGTTGGTTTGATTGGCAGCGAGCTTTTCCGCAATCGGGTAAGGAGCCTTTTCATCCTGCGTCCCATGTACAAACATGATCGGGAACGGATAGTTTTCCGCTTTGACCTCTTGGTATGGAATCTGATGCAGGCTGGTACCGTTCAAGACTGGAAACAGCAGCTCCAGAATTTCCAGAGATGGATGGCGCGGCAGATCAATTTGATTATGAATGTTATGGTACAGCGTATCCGGCTCCAGGAGGAAGGTGCTGTCCAAAATCATGGCGTCCACATCTTTGGTTTGCAAGCCCGCCTGAAGAGCAGTTCCTGCCCCCATCGAGAAGCCCCATACGATAATCTCCGAGGAACCGCGTTGCTTCGCAAGCTGGATCGCCCCGAGAAGCTGCTGGGATTCCGCTTTGCCTCCGGTTGCGACGGCTTTGCTATTTTGTGATGCGAATCCGTAATCGAACATGACAACGTTAAAATTCAAACGGTGGGCATAATGCGCCAGATCATACATCGGAATCCAGCTTTCTTCGCGGTTGGCCCCATAACCGTGGCTGAAAATAATCGTTTTCTTCGATTGATCCGCCGGGATATACCAGCCCTGCACCATCCGGCTGCCGTCCTTGGCGGGGAAGCTGACATCCTCGTAGGGCATTCCTTTGGCCTGCATCGGGTTCGAGTACAGTGGCGCGACGGTTGGATTCGTCAGTACCCATGCGATATAGGCGTGCAGGGTAATAAAGCAAAACAATAGAAAAAATACGACCGACAGCAGCAAGGCAATAACGACATGCTTGATTCGCAGCAGCCGGGGGTTGATCAGTGGGGTGGACGGCTCATGGACAGCATGCTGTAGCTGAGAGCTGCGCTGGGATGTCGAAATCATGTAAGAGCCTCCTTATATAAAAATGAACTCCGTTTCATAGAATTCTAGGTACAATTCCACTTGAAAATGATAGTTTATGTCCGTATAGATACCTATTATCGTATGATGCGTGTTATCCAAAGTCAACGGCTGAACCGGAAAAGTAAAAATGATGCAAAGATTTGTCGATGTTTGTTCTCGTTCTGTAATATGGCTGTCACAAAAACATTGGTTTACAGTAGCCGCGACTATTCTATATAATTTATGTAACCATGTTTCATGGTGTGAAACGAATATGGAACAAAGAGGAGCGGTTCACAATGGAAGACCGTAAATTAACGGTTCGCGCCGTGGAGCGTGCGCTTGATATACTGATGTGTTTTACTGGAGATTCCGATCTGGGTCTAACAGAGATTGCTTCCAAAATTGGTTTACATAAAAGTACCGTTCATCGGCTGCTGACCACGCTGGAGGATCGGGGCTTTGTCGTTCGGAATCCCGCAACGGAAAAATACCGGCTCGGCATCCGGATATGGGAGCTATCCACCCATCTGTCGCAAAGCGACGAGCCGGCGATTCTATTACAGCCAGCGATGGAAGGATTGCGTGACCGTCTGGGCGAAACGGTCAGCCTATACCTGCGCGATGGCAGTATGCGTATCCGCATTCAGGCCGTGCAGAGCAATCAGGCGATCCGCCGCGTTGCGCCAGTGGGTGCAAGCATGCCGCTGGCTGTAGGAGCCTCCAGCAAGGTGCTGGCGGCCTTTATGCCGCAGCAGGAGCTGGAAGCCCTGCTAAGCGGGGATGAATGGCCGCCCTCGGTAGACCCGGAGGTCTATAAGGCTCAATTGCAGGATATTCGTGAGAAGGGCTATGCGACCAGCTATGAGGAGCGGGAGCCGGGCGCTGCTGCTGTGGCTGCGCCTATCGTGAATCGGAAGGGACAGGTCGCTGCGGCCTTGTCTGTATCCGGTCCGGTCAGCCGACTAGCGCCCGAGACGCTGCATGATTTTGCACCGATTTTGATCGAGGCGGCAAAGGAAATGGGGCTTATGCTTCCATAATCTTTGGAAAAAGGGACCAGAGAAGGGTTGCCAAAGCCGTAAATTTGAAGTAATCTGATGGGGATGGCGGGTTGTCAGTTATAGCCGCCTCATGCGAATAGAATTATCACATTTACTGGGGGAGCCTGTAATGCCGGGCTGAGATGGAATCGCACTAGATTTCGGACCCTTTGCACCTGATCTGGATCATACCAGCGTAGGGAAGTAATCGGCCATTGAAATGTATACGTAGCCGCTGTCTATGGCAATGCATCGGAGTATGATTCCGCGTGCGTAGCCGTCTGCATAGCTGTTTCGTTAGATTAGCCGGTTCCCTGGGGAACCGGCTTTTTTGCATAGATCAGCCAGCCTGGGGATGGTTCCGGATCGGTGTGTCATTTCATCGAAACGGGAGGAATGGACAATGAAACCGACAGAAACAGAAGGAACAGCAGGGAACGCAGTGGATGAACAGACAGGAGGGGTGAAGCCCTTTCCGGGGAGCCGCAAGGTATATATTCAAGGCTCGCGGCCGGACATTGCCGTACCGGAGCGTGAAATCGCCCTGCATCCCACACATACGCCACAGGGCACGGAGCATCATGAGCCGTTACGTGTGTACGATACGAGCGGTCCCATGACCGACGAAGCCTATCAGGTCGATATCCGTCAGGGCTTGCCTCCATTACGGCGGGCTTGGGCACTGGAACGGGGCGATGTGGAGGCTTACGAGGGGCGTGCCGTCAAGCCAGAGGATAACGGGTTGAAGCCCGGCTCCAAACGGGAGACGGCTGAATTTCCCGGCGTAACCAACCGTCCGCTCCGTGCGCGGCAAGGGCGTAGTGTAACGCAAATGCATTATGCGCGGCAAGGGATCATTACGCCCGAAATGGAATTTGCATCCATCCGCGAAGGGGTGGAACCTGAGTTTGTTCGACAGGAGTTGGCGGCTGGACGAGCTATTTTGCCTTCAAATATCAACCACCCGGAAAGTGAGCCGATGGTGATTGGGCGTCATTTTCACGTGAAGATTAATGCGAACATTGGTAATTCTGCGGTTACGTCCTCCATCGAGGAGGAAGTGGAGAAAATGACCTGGGCTGTACGCTGGGGCTCGGATACGGTCATGGACCTGTCCACAGGCCGTAACATCCATACGACACGTGAATGGATCATCCGTAACTCCCCTGTGCCGATTGGGACTGTACCACTGTATCAGGCGCTTGAAAAGGTGAACGGCGAAGCCGAGGCGCTAACGTGGGAGCTGTATCGTGACACGCTGATTGAGCAGGCGGAGCAGGGCGTGGACTATTTCACCATTCATGCGGGCGTGCTGCTGCGGTATATTCCGATGACGGCAAGTAGAATGACAGGAATTGTGTCCCGTGGAGGGTCGATTATGGCGGCATGGTGCCTTGCGCACCATCAGGAGAACTTTTTGTACACGCATTTTGAGGAAATATGCGAAATCATGAAAGCCTACGATGTGGCCTTTTCCCTCGGGGATGGTCTGCGTCCGGGTAGTATCTATGATGCGAATGATGAGGCACAGTTTGCTGAGCTGGATACGTTGGGTGAGTTAACGCAAATTGCCTGGAGGCACGACGTTCAGGTCATGATTGAAGGACCGGGACATGTCCCGATGCACAAAATCAAGGAGAATGTGGAACTGCAAATGGAAATTTGCAAGGAAGCTCCCTTTTATACACTGGGACCGCTCACGACGGATATTGCACCCGGATATGATCATATTACCTCGGCTATCGGGGCGGCAATGATCGGTTGGTTCGGGACGTCCATGCTATGCTATGTTACGCCGAAGGAGCATTTGGGCCTGCCGAACAAGGATGATGTCCGCGAGGGTGTCATTACCTACAAAATTGCGGCACATGCTGCCGATCTGGCAAAAGGCCATCCACGGGCGCAGCAGCGGGACGATGCTTTGTCCAAGGCACGCTTTGAATTCCGCTGGCGCGATCAGTTCAATCTTTCGCTCGACCCTGAGCGGGCTCTGTCCTACCATGATGAGACGCTGCCAGCAGAGGGAGCCAAGGAAGCACACTTTTGCTCGATGTGCGGTCCCAAGTTTTGCAGTATGCGTATCACGCAGGACATTCGCGCCTATGCGGCGGATAAGGGGCTGAACACCGAAGAAGCGGTAGCCGCCGGGATGCGTGAGAAGGCAGAGCAGTATCGGGATGACGGGCAGTAAATCCTTAAACTTATGAACGCATGAATAACAAAAGCCGTGGTTCTCTACAGATTGTAGGGGCCACGGCTTTTTAGCTTATGTAAAGCGAGATCATGCAACCGGATAAAGGGCGGCTTTATTTTTTACCCATTTTCTCATTCAAAATGTCCTGAAAGCTGAGCTTCTTCTCCGAGCTGTCTTCTTTCTTCTGCATACTCACCGCGTTGGCACGTTGGTATTGTTGATGGAAAGGCATCAAGGTGTGTACAGTTAAATTCATTGTATTCATGCAGGTAGTTCCTCCAATTCCATTTTGTCAAATTCAGATTGAGTTGCTTAGGACGTCTGTATAGGACTATTCGTATGTACTTGATGTCGTAATACCGGGTAGACTGCTTGGTAATGTTTCAATCATTATAAACGCATTTTTTCAAATTAAAACGCTTTTGACATAAAACAGGAAGATGGTCATATGTGTCCAAAATGAGGATTAGGTGTATGGTCATTCTGAGGGAAAATGTGCCTAGGTCCAGAACAAGGGCCAGAGGCCCGTTTTCTTAGTTTAGTAGTCGGGACCGTGTTTTTTTGTCGAATATCCTTATATAAGTGAGGATTTTGCAAAGTCCTGAAGTCAATATGAAGTCAGTCTGGTGGCGAATTAAAGTGTCAAAGTTGTATTGACTTTATGTTTGGGAGTGGATACCATGAACTGGTTGTAAGCGTGTTTTAGCTACTAGAGTCAGCCAATCCATCTGGCGATTCATCCGTTGAAATGTTTGAGAAAGGACCAGGACATATATGAAAAAAAGAATTGCAGACATCGCATTTATTATTCTGGGTGCGTTTTTTTTCGCGCTGGCTGTTAATCTGTTTGTTATCCCGAATGAGTTTGGCGAGGGGGGGGTTACAGGGGTCACGATTATTTTGTACTACCTGTTTCAGTGGTCCCCTTCGATCGTCAATCTGGTGATCAATGGCTTGCTGCTGATTGTCGGGTATAAATTTTTGGACAAGAGAACGACCCTGTACACCGTGATTGCAGTCGCTTTTAACTCGTTGTTTTTACATTTAACGGCCAACTGGCGGATTGATTCGCATGAGCCGACGATTAACGCCGTATTTGCCGGGGTTTTGGTGGGGATCGGGATTGGTTTGATCGTGCGGGTGGGCGGTACAACAGCAGGAACGGTCATTTTGGCCCGGATCGCCAACAAGTATCTGGATTGGAATATCAGCTATGGTTTGCTGTTTTTTGATCTGATTGTTGCATTTTCATCCTATTTTATTATTGGCCCGGAAAAGCTCATGCTGACCATCGTTATTTTGTACGTCGGTACGAAGGTTATGGATTTCATGATCGAAGGTCTGAATCCGAAGAAAGCGGTCATGATCATTTCGGAGCATCAAAATAAAATTGCAGAAATGGTCATTACCCAAATGGATCGAGGAGTTACAGTCCTGTCAGGCCACGGGTACTACACGAAAAATCCGAAAGAAGTTCTGTATATTGTCATCAGCAAGCAAGAGGTGTCGGCGCTTAAAAAGATTGTGAAGGCTATCGACACAGCAGCGTTTATCACCATTCATGACGTGCGGGACGTGTTCGGAGAGGGTTTTTTGGATATTTCGAAGTAATTGGCGAGTACGAAGGTTATAGGGTAACATGGTTGGAAGTCGGTCCTGAGGGATCGGCTTTTTTGTTTTATATAGATAAAAAATACCCCCGATTCGCAGATAGAGCTGCAATCGGGGGTTCTTCACATTTGACGTTCAAAAACTTAGTCTGCGATCATTTGACGTAATACGGTTTGCAGAATACCGCCGTTGTGGTAGTAGTCGATATCGACGGTGCTGTCCAGACGGGCAGTTACCGGGAACTCGAACTTCGTGCCATCCTCACGTTTGGCAACAACCGTAAGCTCTTGACCCGGCTTCACGTCATTATCGATGCCGAGAATATCAAACGTTTCACGGCCGTTCAGACCCAGGCTGGACCAGCTGTTGCCTTCCTGGAATTGCAGTGGAAGCACGCCCATGCCGACCAGGTTACTGCGGTGAATCCGCTCGAAGCTTTCTGCAATGACGGCTTTGACGCCCAGCAGAAGCGTACCCTTCGCTGCCCAGTCACGGGAGCTGCCTGTACCGTATTCCTTGCCGGCAATAACGACCAGGTTTTGATCGGCTGCCTGATATTTCATAGATGCATCGTAGATGGACATTTCCTCATCCGTCGGCAAGTATTTGGTCACGCCGCCCTCGGTGCCGGGAGCTACGTTGTTGCGGATACGGATGTTAGCGAACGTACCACGCATCATGACCTCATGGTTGCCCCGACGGGAGCCGTAGGAGTTGAAGTCCTTGCGTTCCACGCCATGCTCCTTCAAGTACAGTCCTGCCGGGCTGGAAGGGGCGATGTTGCCTGCTGGTGAGATATGGTCCGTCGTGACCGAATCATTCAGCAGGGCAAGCACACGGGAATTACGAATTTCCTTGATATCCTGCACACCATCTTGAAGTTTTTCAAAGAATGGTGGATTTTGAATATAAGTTGATTTTTCATCCCATTCGTACAGTTCGCCTTCAGGAACCGGAATGGAGTTCCATTTTTCGTTGGCAGTAAATACATTCTCATATTTACGACGGAACATATCCGGGCTGAGAGACAGGCTGATCGCTTCCTTGATTTCCTCGGAGGTTGGCCAGATGTCTTTCAGGTAGACCGGCTGATTGTCCTGATCGTAACCGAGCGGATCATTCACCAAATCAATGTTCACCGTACCTGCCAGCGCATAAGCAACAACCAGTGGCGGTGAGCCGAGATAGTTGGCTTTGACCTGCGCATGCACGCGGCCCTCAAAGTTCCGGTTACCGGAAATGACCGCACCAACCGTCAGATCGTTGTCTGTGATGGCCTGACTCACTTCGTCAGGAAGCGGACCGGAGTTACCGATGCAGGTCGCGCAGCCGTAGCCAGCCACGTGGAAGCCGAGTGCTTCCAGCGGACCGATTAGCCCTGCTTTTTGCAGGTATTCCGTCACGACAAGGGAGCCCGGCGTCAAGCTGGTTTTCACATAGCCCGGCTTTTTGAGCCCGCGTTGTACTGCCTTTTTGGCGAGCAAGCCTGCGCCCAGCATAACGCTAGGGTTGGAGGTGTTCGTGCAGCTTGTAATAGCCGCAATCACGACTGCGCCAGTACCCAGCTCGCTGGTGGAGCCGTCCGGATGGGTCAGCGGAATCTTCTGCGCGATCTTTTCATCACTCAGTCCGTAGCCGCCTTTGTCCACAGGGGTACGGATAATGCCTTCAAAGGTTTCCTTCATGCGGCTAAGCTCAACACGGTCTTGTGGACGTTTGGGACCCGCGAGACTTGGTACAACCGAAGCAAGATCCAGTTCAATCGTATCGCTGAACACAGGGTCCGGCGTATCGGATGTGCGGAACATGCCTTGCGCTTTGTAATATTCCTCTACAAGACTCACTTGCTCATCAGAACGTCCGGTGCTGCGCAGGTAGGCCAGCGTTTCCGCATCAACCGGGAAGAAGCCAACCGTTGCGCCGTATTCCGGTGCCATATTGGCAACCGTTGCACGGTCAGCCAAGCTGATGTTAGCCAGGCCAGGTCCGTAAAATTCTACGAATTTGCCGACTACGCCTTTTTTACGCAGCATTTGGGTTACAGTGAGTGCCAGATCGGTGGCGGTAGAGCCTTCCGTCAGACTGCCTGTCAGCTTGAAGCCGATAACATCCGGTGTGACAAAATACAGCGGCTGCCCCAGCATACCCGCCTCTGCCTCAATCCCGCCGACGCCCCAGCCTACAACACCCAGACCGTTAATCATCGTCGTATGGGAATCCGTTCCGACGAGGGAATCCGGGAAGACGACGGTTTCGCCGTCAATGGTTTTGGTGGCGGCCACGGATGCCAGATACTCCAGATTGACCTGATGGACGATACCGGTGGACGGCGGCACTGCACGGAAGTTGTTGAACGCCGTTTGCGCCCAGCGCAGAAAACGGTACCGTTCCTCGTTACGCTCAAATTCTACATTAATATTATAGTCCAGCGCTTCGCTGGTACCGAAAGCATCGACCATAACCGAGTGGTCGATAACAAGATCGACGGGTACGAGCGGATTGATTTGTTTCGGGTCGCCGCCCGCTTTTTTCACAGTATCGCGCATGGCTGCCAAATCGACAACCACCGGAACGCCAGTAAAATCCTGAAGCACGATGCGTGCAGGGATGAATGGAATTTCCTTGTTGGTGTCACGATCCTCAGCCCAGCCTGTAAGCTGCTGCACATGCTCCTCAGTAATTGCGCGTCCATCGAATTGGCGCACAGCGGCTTCCAGCAACACTTTAATGGAGAAAGGCAGCTTGGCGATACCGTTTTTTCCTTGTTCCTCCAGTGCCTTGAGACTGTAATAACGGTAAGGCTTGCCGTTAACTTCGAGACTGCGGGCAATGGAGAATTGATCTTTTCCTGACATAAGTATTACCTCCTTGAAGTGGATGCTTGGGGAAAATAGGGATGTCGTTTTTTCGACGTCTTGCACAGTTGGTTTAATTTGGTTACGCTCTCATGAAAGCAGCATGGCTGATTTGAAGAATAACTGATTAACCTATGGATAACCGTTATTTTCATAATAGAGGAGAAGAAGATTTCCAATGGTTTCATTAGATGAAACCTAATTTCAAAATAATGTTTCTGAATTAAGTATACCGTTTTCAATCGATTCCGTAAAGTTTTTTTGGCCTAATTTATGTGCCTAAGCCTGGAAAATAAAACGTTCCTCTTTCTCGTGTTTCCGTGTTCATACCAAGCTTTAGAGATTCATACTTATAGATAGAGAGCTATATCAGGCTATAGAGGGAAGTAAGAAAGTTATTCAGTATTCCGGCTATTCCCAAACAGGGATGGCGGGACGGAAATGGAGGGACAGGGATGGGGGAGCGGGAATGGAAGCAAGCCCTTTTTGCTTATGTGAACCAATATAACCGGAGTGAGGTGAACGGCGCTCCGCAGCCGGATGAATATCTGGAGGTAGGCCAGCGGATGGAGCGTGCGGCCCGTACGGCCAGATTGGAACAGTGGTATAACGAGCGGAACGCCGCTCCCTTACGTAGTGAAACACGCGCCAAGCCGCTGCGAATTGTACAGGATACGCCAGAGGAGGCTGTGGTGGATGTACAACTGCATGTCCGGCTCTTTTACGAAAAAGGCGGGATGACTCACCGGGAGGATCGGATTGAACGGGAACGTCTGACGTTCACGCGTGAGGGGGAAGCCTGGCAGGTAGCAAGAATCGAGCGTGATCCGGCAGAAAGGAAGCCAGCGGGGGGAGAGGTTCCGTTTGAACAGGCTTCGTTTAATCAGGGAGGGAATCTGCCGCTGCTGAATCAAGGTGTACTGGGCTTTGGCTCATCAGCACGCCCCAGCCGATATCGCCGGGAAGAGGCGGCAGCCTATGCGGATCAGTGGTGGGATAGCTTCAACCCGGAGTTTGAAGGTTTTGATGTGGATTGCACCAATTATATCTCGCAATGCCTCTTTGCAGGGGGAGCACCGATCCACTATACTGGTAAAAGAGAATCGGGCTGGTGGTACAAAGGACGGGTCGCCGGACGTGAGTTGTGGAGCTACAGTTGGGCAGTTTCCAACAGTCTGGAGCGGTATTTGGGCTCCAGCTCGTGGGGGTTGACCGCCGAGCAGGTGAGCCGTCCGGAGCAGCTTATGCTGGGAGATGTCATTTTTTATGATTGGGATGGTGACGGCATCTTTCAGCACAGCACGGTGGTAACGGCCTTTGATGCGGGTGGCATGCCGCTTGTCAATGCGCATACGGTAAGCTCCAGACATCGTTATTGGGACTACAAAAATTCGTATGCGTGGACAGACAACACGGTGTATCGCTTTTATCACATCGCCGACTATTTTTAAATGAAATGTTTATAACAGGTACAGTGACGCAAATCAGGCACAATGACGAAAGCAGGAAAGCGGAGGATAGGCATGGCAAAACAAAAATTGACCGTAGGGCTGGTGTACGGCGGCAAATCAGGCGAACATGAGGTTTCGCTGCAAACGGCGTATGCGGTACTGAACGCTTTTGATTATGAGAAATATGAGATTATTCCTTTTTATATTACGAAGGCTGGCGATTGGAGCAGAGGGTCGCTGCTTGACGCACCTTTGGCTTCCGTAGAGCAATTGAAGCTGGAGCGTGCAGAGGGCAGTACGAAGGCGGCATTAGATATGTTGTTCGGCAAGCTGTACGGAGAGCAGACGCTGGATGTGCTGTTCCCGCTGCTGCATGGCACCTTTGGTGAGGACGGAACGATTCAGGGCTTGTTCGAAATGGCGGATATGCCATATGTCGGTGCGGGAGTGCTGGCTTCTGCTGCAGGGATGGACAAAGGCGTCATGAAGAAGCTGTTTGAGCATGCGGGACTGCCCCAAGTGAAATACTGTTATTTTAATAGTACACAATGGGAGCAAACCAGCCATGACCTCGTGCGCAAGATGGAAACCGAGTTAGGGTACCCGTGCTTCGTCAAGCCGGCGAATCTGGGATCAAGTGTCGGCATTTCCAAAGCCACTAACCGGGAAGAGCTGGAAAAGGCAGTCGAGCTGGCTTTGCAATTTGATCTGAAGGTCATTGTGGAGGAGTATGTTGATGCCCGCGAGATCGAGGTCAGCGTACTCGGAAACGACGAGCCTATTGCTTCGGTACCGGGCGAAATTGTATCGTCCAGCGACTATTACGATTATGCTGCCAAATACACGGACGGCCAATCGGAAATGCTCATTCCGGCACCGTTGGACGAGGAAGTGGCGGATCGTATCCGTGAAGCCGCATTGCAAGCATTCCGCGCTCTGGAGGGCTGCGGGATTTCCCGTGCCGATTTCTTCGTCAGACGTTCGGACGGACATATTTTTATTAATGAAGTAAACACGATGCCAGGCTTTACGCCGTTCAGTATGTATCCATTGCTGTGGAGAGAAACGGGCGTATCCTATCAAAGCCTGCTGGACCGCATGATTGCGCTGGCACTGGAGCGTTATGAACGCAGGTCTGCGCTGCACTACGAGAACTCATAAAACGAACCAGGGGGAGCTGATCACTCCCTTTTTTGTTCATATACATGGTATACAATTAGGATTTGCAAGAATCCTTAATCACGAAAGGTGGCGGCTAAACATGGGCTTTCAAACCGAATTTAACTCTGTGTGCAAATTCAAGAGCGAACAGGAATTGTACGAACTGCTGGAATACGGACGCGGCAAAATGGTTAAATCCGGCCTGCGTGTGTTCCCCACAGGTCAGAAGGTCATCGCTTACAGCGTGGACAATGTGGCAGTAGCCATCGTGCAGATTGTCGGCTGTATTGCCGAAATCAATTTTCAGGGCGACGAAGTGACCGAGGTTGAAATGATCCTCATTCGCAAGCTGAATGAAGAGGAAGCAAGAGTTCAGACCGCATTGGCGGATGAAATGTTTTTTGGAGCGCAATAGACAGGTGAAGGACAGATTAACGCCGAATCAGAGGGGGCTTTTCCGGGTATGATTCAGTAGAAAAGGGATTGAGGTTACAGAACGAAAGCGGCCTCGCCATCTACTGCGATCTGTTGAAAGGAAGGACACCCTATGATAGTAAGGTTCGGCTATGTAGCCATGTCAGTCACCGTACAAAATGCATCGCCCTCCAAAACGATGACGATGGCCAGCTTTAACAAAATTGGAGATCGAGAGGCCGCGATCCGCAAGCTGGAACGAATTGCAACCGAAAACCTGCATAATACATTGCGGTTGCTGCGTCATAATCGGGCGAGCGATATCAAGGTTTACCGTTTTTCATCCAAGCTGATTCCGCTGGCGACTCATCAGGATTTGCGTGGCTGGGACCCCTTTCAGGCACTTGCCGCTGATTTTGCAGAGGTCGGGAATGTTGTCAAAGCGAACGGGATGAGAGTCTCGTTTCACCCGGATCATTTTACAGTGCTGAGCACTCCCCGCCCGGAAGTACTGCAAAGCTCCATTAACGATCTCAAGCATCATAAAGCGATGCTGGAGGCGATGGGACTCGGTGCGGATGCCAAGAACAACATTCATATCGGCGGCGCGTATGGAGACAAGGTGACGTCGAGTCAGCGTTTTGTAGAGCAAGTAGGTGCGCTGGAGCTTTCGTTAAGGGAACGAATGACGCTGGAAAATGATGATAAAACGTTTAATGCGATGGAAACGCTGGAAGCGTGCAAGCGGACGGGGCTGCCGATGGTTCTCGACATTCATCATCAATGGGTAAATAACGAGGGCGAGAAGCCGTGGGAGCTGTGGCCTGGCATTTTGGATACATGGAAAGGGGAATTGGCTCAAACGGGTTCTTCTCCCGATAATCCACTACCACCCAAAATCCATGCGTCCAGTCCCAAAAGTGAAAAAGACCCCCGCGGTCATGCGGACGGTGTTCAGGTGGAGCCGCTGCTTACTTTTTTGCGTAACATTGCCGGATATACGGGTCGGATTGACGTCATGCTGGAAGCCAAACGCAAGGATGAAGCGTTGTTCGGGCTGATGAAGGAACTGCGTGTACGAGAAGGTGACGGAGTAAAGGTGCTAGATGGGGCTTCGGTAGAAATTACGCCTTAAAGAATAGGGTTCTGCGGATAATGTTCCCAAATAGAGAAACTTTATGGAATATATTGTGTATACTAGATTGTGTAAACTAGTAAATTGTACTTTAACAGAGATGGTTAAGAGGACTGTGCTGTAATGCAGCTTCGTAAACCACGTAACAATGATATAGAAAGTAGAGTGAACACGTTGAATGAACATGAAAACGAAAAGGTTCCCTATATTGTATCAGGAAAAAGCTATACCGCCGTGGCCATTAACGCGGCATCCAAAGCAGGGGAATGGATCAAAAGCAGACTGGGGACCGTCGAGCAGTTAAGCACCAAGCAGTCCCCGACGGACCTTGTGACCGAAGTGGATAAAGGTGCGGAGCAGATGATCCGCAGACTGATTCTCACGCATTTTCCCGACCATGCCATTTTGGGCGAAGAGGGGGTAGAGCCGGGTGCCGAGGCTTCGGCCCGTGCATTGGAGGCTGCTCGTGAAGAGGAATATTTGTGGATTATTGATCCAGTAGACGGTACAACCAATTTTGTACACAGCCTGCCGTACTACAGTGTATCTATCGCTTTGGCCCACTGTGGAGAGGTGATTGTTGGTGTCATTTATGATCCGTCCCGCGACGAAATGTTTGTGGCTGAAAAAGGTAAAGGCGCGTATGTACATGGCAATCTGATGAGGGCATCCAGAGAAGAAACACTGGGAGACAGTCTGGTGTGCATCGGCTTCCCGCCGGACCGCACTTTTGCACAGCCGCTGAATATGAAGATTGCACAGGCACTTACACCGCAGGTACGAGGCATTCGGGCACTCGGCTCGGCAGCCCTGCATCTGGCTTATGTGGCATCGGGACGGCTGTCAGCCTATTGTGAAATCGGTTTGAATGCCTGGGATGTAGCAGCGGGCGCTTTGCTGGTACAGGAATCGGGAGGAACGATCACAGATACGCTGGGCAGGCCTTATGACCTTAGTGTGCGACATATTGCAGCGACTAATACGGCTATTCATTCTCAACTCATTCAAGTACTGAAAGAAGCAGACGCAACCGGGTTATAATACACCTATATCGCTTATACCTGAAGGAGGAAGGATGATGGGCCAATCCGAGGATTTGGAGCGCGAGCTCAGTGAATTGCTGACGGAAGGCGAAATTCGTGAGAATGAGGCCAAAAAACGCGAACGGCTCACTCCTAAATATGAGGTGCGGATTCAAACCCATATCGACCCTATTGTCGAAGAGACGCGTAAATACCGCAGCATGGCACGGGAACTGGATGACCGTTACGATGAATATATGAGCAAGGCGGACAAATCGGAACCAACCGACAAACGCTGAGCGAACACAAATACCTCTTGCCGAATGACCAAGGCATGGGGTATTTTGTATGATGTACAGCTTTATCGTGCAATCTCCATTCCATGCTGGAACGCGCAGGACGAGCGAAGGAGGCGACATCCACTGATCACTTATTTTAAAAGCGCTTTCAAAAATGCCGGAATCCATCATAAAATGGTACTGCTGATTACGGTGCTCATGCTGGTTAATTTTGCGGTTGTTGCAGTCATACTTAAATACGTATTTCATATTTATGATAATCAAATGTATAAAAAGACATCCGAAGTACTCAACATTTCTTCAATCGGCATTGAAAATGAGCTGAAGGATGTTGAAAAAGTTACTTTCAAGGTGACAACAGACGAACAGCTTCAGCGTTATTTGCTACAATTGGAAAGAGAAACCTCGCCGTATACCAAAATGGTGCTGCGTAAAAAAATAACGAATAGGCTTGTCGCCTTCGCAGGCTCTGAAACCTATATCTATTCTATGATGGTGATCGACAAAGAGGGGCAGGTCATGAGTGCGGGCAACCGTGAGGGTATTCCCTCAGAGCTTCGATCCACCCTGTCGGAGCTGGCAGCCGAATATGACGGTTCCAACGCATGGTACGCGGCAGGTCACTCCTCCTTACTGGCAGCGCGGCAATTCAAATCCTTTACAGATACCAATTTTACGTTAAATGGGCTCGGAACGCTCGCGATTCGTGTGCGGATTGACCGAATTGTAGCGGATCGTGTGCAGACCTCCGGTCGTGACGGACAACTGATGATTACAGATGGCAAGCAGATGATTTATCCCGAAACACCGCCTTTGAGTGAGAGTGATATGCAGGCCGAGCTTGCGCGGAAGCAGCCTTACGGAATTGCGACCTACACAGGCGGGACCTTTTTCGCAGCCCAGATCAAATCCTCTTATACGGGCTGGACATATTTGCATATGACCCCCTTTGATGATATGTTTCGCAGTATTACTATAATCAAGGAAATTGTAAGCGCTATTTTTGTCATTATGCTTCTGATCGCATTGGCACTGGGAGCCCGATTATCTGGCAGTATTACAAAGCCGATCGTTCAACTAATCCAGAACATGCGTAAAATTGAAAAAGGAGATCTCGACCGTCTGGAGGAGGAAGCACTCGGCGCAGTTCCGCTTTCCACACAGGATGAGGTGGGCTTGCTGCACCGGACTTATAAGAAGATGATCCGCCGTATCCGTGAGCTGATTAATGAGAATGTTGCGAAGCAGCTATTGCTACGGGAGACGGAATTAAAGGCGCTTCAGGCTCAAATTAATCCACATTTTTTGTATAACACGCTGGAGTCTGTGAACTGGCTCGCCAAGGCGAATAAGCAGGACCGTATCTCAGAAATGGTAGAGGCGCTTGCATTTCTGTTGCGCAGTGCGGTCAGTTTTGAGGAACAGCTCATTCCACTTCGGAAAGAGTTGGACATTGTGCGAAGTTATGTAACGATCCAAAAAACACGCTTCGATGAACGTCTTGTTTTCCATCTGGATGTGCCAGAGGAGCTGATGGATGCGCAGATTCCGAAGCTGACGCTTCAGCCCTTGGTGGAGAATGCAATTCATTATGCGCTGGAGCCGCAAATTGAGCCATGTCGGATTTCTATTGTTGTCAGGGTGAGGGAAGGTGCGCTTTTCCTGCGGGTGGAGGATGACGGGCCGGGCATGACGCAGGATTTTCTGGAAAAACTGCGAAGCGCGCAGGTCACGACCCGTGGACAGGGCATCGGCCTTACCAATATTCAGGAACGGATTAGCCTGACATTTGGTACTCCATGGGGGATAGAACTGCACAGTGAGTCAGGAACAGGAACGTCGATTCATGTCTGTATTCCATATGTGAAAGGGGAACAGGGTCATGTACAAGGTGCTGCTGGTTGATGATGAGCGTATGATTTTGGAAGGAATATCACAGGTGGTAGATTGGAGCAAAGCAGGGACAAAGCTGGTGGGTACAGCACGCAATGGGATTGAGGCCTACGATCAGATTCAGGCCAGTCCGCCTGATTTTGTGATCAGCGACATCTCTATGCCTGGATTGGATGGCATCGGCCTGGTTGCCAAAACGACGGAGCATTTTCCGGATGTTCGTTTCATTCTGTTGTCCGGCTATAAAGATTTCGACTATGCTTGTCGGGCCATGCAATACGGGGTGAAGCACTATTTATTAAAGCCCTGCAATGAGCGACAAATCCATGAGGCGTTGACCGAGTTGGGGCAGGAGCGGGAGGAACAGGAGGAACGCAAGCAGTTTGTGAACCGGATGAAGCTTGATTTTCAGCGTATGCTGCCGCATGTGAAGGAGCATTTTTTGAAGGAGTTTATTTCCTATAAAACTTACGGCAGTCGGGATATCGCTTTTTATGAGCGGTTATTCGGTCTGGAGCTGCAAGATAAGCAGGTTCGAATGCTACTGCTGCGAGTCGAGGAATCCCATGAGCCGGAGCATCTGTTTGCGCTGCAAAATATTGCAGCGGATTTAATGGATGATGTCCTGCTTGGAACGACCATGCAAGGCCAACTGCTCATCGTGCTGGAAAGCGGGGGCGATACGTCCAGGCTGATGGAGCAGCTTGACGCGGTACGTGCAACGTTTCGCCGTTTTTACAAGCTGGAGGTAACGGTTGCGGTTAGCGAGTCTGACAGTATGGAGCACTCGAGGGGGATGTACCGGGAGACACTGCATTGTATGAATCACCGTTTCTATACCGGGGAGGGCAGTCTGATTACGAAGGAAGATTTGGCGACCGAGGACCCACGGGAGATGGCCGATTTGGAGCTGGACGAGGAAAAGTTTGGTCTGCTGATCAAGGCTGGAAATACGGAGGAGGTTGTACAGGAAGTGGATCGACTGTTTGGCATTCTGTCCCGTATGAAGCTGGAAATTTCGGTGACCCGTTCCTATGTGCTTCAGCTGTATGCCGCCATGATCCGTATATGCCCTGAAGAGGAGCGCTCCGAGTTTACGAGCCGAATGGCCGTGCTGGCAGAGCAAAAAACGCTTGCTTGTCTCAAATCCTTTGTGCAGGAGGCCGCCGGACGAATGACGGCAATCTACTATAAGAGCAATGTGAGCCGTCAATCCTCTACGGTTGATAAAATGATCACCATTATTGAGCAAAACTATCGAAAATCCGATTTGTCCCTGAACGCAGTGGCCGGGCAAATGCTGTACATGAATTCCGACTACCTGGGGAAAATTTTCAAAAAGGTAACGGGTGAAAACTTTTCACATTACGTTAATCGCTATCGGATCGAACGTGCGGCTGAGCATATTCGGGAGACGGGAGATGTAAAGGTGTTTGAGCTGGCGGAATGGTTCGGCTTCGGAGGGAACGCCCAATATTTTAGCCAGGTGTTCAAAAAATGGGCGGGTATGACGCCATCAGAGTACATCAAGTCACACGAACGGGGATGAGCGCTGGAGCCCCTCTGTTTTTTAAACCCAGGAAATCTGATTTGTGTATTCCAATGCTTCTCTGCTTTTGGGAAAATAACAACAGGAGCAAATGTAAACGCTATCAATTTTGCGTAAATACGTTGTCACTTGTAACACGGCTCCTTTCTAGAACAGCGAAAAGGGGAGAGATAAGTGGGCAAAAAGGGATGGTTTCTGGTCATGGCTATGCTGCTCGTGCTGACGACGGCATGCAGCGGAGCGAACAGCGGTGGCAATTCGGGCACAAGTACAGACGGGAAGGTAAAGTTGCGGATCGCTTGGTGGGGATCGGATACGCGTCATGAATATACGCAGAAGGTCGTTGACCTGTATAAGCAGAAAAATCCGAATGTGACGATTGATGTGGAATATGCCTCTTTTGATGACTATTGGAAAAAGCTCGCCCCGCAGGCTGCGGCAAACCAGCTGCCGGATATCGTACAAATGGACATTTCGTACATTAGCCAATATGCGAAAAACGGTCAACTGGAGGATCTAGCGCCTTACTTGAATCAAAAAATTCAGGTTGCTGATGTGACCGAAAATGTACTCAAAACCGGCGTAATTGCCGGAAAGCAATATGGTATTCCAACAGGTGTCAATGTGCTGGGCTTCCAGTATGATCCGGCGTTGCTCAAAAAGGCGGGTATAGACAAAATTCCTGACAACTGGACATGGGATCAATACAAAGAACTGGCTTTGAAGGCAGCATCCAATAAAGTACACTTTGACAGCTCCATGGTTGCCGATATTTTCTTCCACTACTATTTGCGTACACATGGAAAGTCTCTCTACAATGCGGAAGGAACAGGATTGGGGTATGACGACGATAAGCTGTTTGTCGATTTCTTCAGCAGTATGGCTGATCTGATTAAGAAGGAGGCAACCCCGTCTCCTGAAGTCATGAACCAGACCAAGGGGATTATTGAAGAATCCGATATTGTAAAAGAAAAGGGCATCGGCGTTTGGCAATGGTCCAATCAGTATGTAGGCTTACAGCAGGTTGTTAACCGCCCGATGGCGTTGGCTCCAATGTTTGGACCGAATATGGAAAAAGGTATATACATGCAGCCTACGATGTACTGGGCGGTCGCTTCCCATTCACAGGTGAAGGATGAAGCCGCTAAGTTTATTGATTTCTGGATGAATGATGTAGAAGCGAATAAATTGATTAAAGGTGAGCGGGGCGTACCGATTTCCGCCAAAATCAAGGAAGCTGTAGCGGCAGAGCTGAGCGAGCCAACGAAGCAGGTGTTTGATTTTGTGGCTTCCATGGAGCCGAAGGCTTCTCCAATGAGTCCACCGCCGCCCGTTGGATCACCGGAAGTGATTGCGACCCTGACCGATTATATTGAGCAGGTCAATTTCGGGCAGATGACGGCAGAGGATGCAGCGGTTAAATTCCGGGCTGATGCGAATACCATCCTTGCGAATAACAAGCAGTAATTAGCGTAATGGATTCCTTAGGCGTCTGACACCGTTTTGACATAGGGGCGAAGGTCGGTTTCGTTAAGTTAACCGTGCGTAGTGATAGCATGATTGCGCACGGTTAATACGACGAACAAACCGCAGAAGCTGCTTCTATATATCATGATGAAATACATGTAACAACGAATTATGAATATAAAAAGTTTGGCTAATCAACAAAATGCAACAGAAGGGAGGCTTGATGAGCTTGCGAAATCATCAGAGCTTGAGAGCCAATATGACCGGATATGCGTTTATCAGCCCGTTTATTGTGGGCTTTCTGGCATTTACATTAATTCCGATGTTTATTTCGTTGTATCTGTCCTTTACATCCTACAACCTGTTCACCCCGCCCAAATGGATTGGTCTGGGGAACTTTGAAAAAATGTTCACAGCCGACCCGAAATATTGGAATTCGATTAGGGTTACGTTTACGTATGTATTGGTCGGTGTTCCGCTACGACTGATTTTCGCACTGTTTGTGGCTATGATTTTGAATACCAAATCGCGTATGGTCGGGACCTATCGGACAATGTACTATCTGCCGTCCATTATCGGGGGCAGCGTTGCGGTGTCCATCATGTGGCGCAACATTTTCAGCAATGAAGGCATTGTAAACAGCTTGCTTTTGGCCTTGGGGGCAACTCCGGTGAAATGGTTTGGTGATCCGAATGCTTCGCTTGCGATGCTGATCACCTTGTCCGTATGGCAATTCGGCTCCTCCATGCTTATTTTTCTGGCCGGCTTGAAGAATATCTCGGTTGAAATGTACGAGGCGTCCAGCGTGGACGGCGCTTCGCCAGTGCGAAAATTCTTCAGTATTACGCTGCCTCTGCTCAGTCCGATTATTTTATTTAACCTGATTATGCAGACGATCAGCGCCTTTATGACCTTTGTTCCGGCCTACGTTATTTCCAAGGGCGAGGGCGGTCCGATGGATGGAACGATGTTGCATTCGCTGTATTTGTTCCGACAGGCGTTTATGTTTAGCAACATGGGATATGCGGCGGCTATGGCTTGGGTCATGCTCATTATGATCGCGATACTGACAGCAATTTTATTTATAACCTCCAAATACTGGGTATTCTATGAAACGGAAAAGGGGCGCTGATACCGATGGCATGGAAAACGTTCAAATGGCCAATCTATCACATTCTGGTCGCTGCGCTGGCGCTCTTGATGCTGTATCCCGTATTCTGGATGCTGTTCAGCTCGTTCAAGGAGAGTCGGACGATATTCGTCACGGCAGGTTCCTTGTTCCCTACAGAATGGATTTGGCAAAACTATGTGACAGGCTGGAAGGGCACAAGTGGATACAACTTCGGTACGTACATCTTGAATTCGTTCACGATTGTCTTGATTGCAACGATAGGAGCGGTGCTCTCCTCCTCATTAATCGCATTTGGCTTCGCACGTATGAAATTCAAGGGGCGTAACTTTTGGTTTGCCCTGATGATGATGACGCTTATGCTGCCAGGGGATGTGGTACTGGTACCGCAATACATTATTTTCACCAAGCTCGGCTGGGTCAATACGATTTTGCCACTGGTCGTGCCATCGTTTTTCGGGATGCCGTTCTTCATCTTCCTGATGGTCCAGTTTATCCGAACGATTCCGATAGAGCTGGATGAAGCAGCGACGATTGACGGATGCGGTAAATTCCGGCTGTATTTCCGAATTATTTTGCCATTGCTCAAATCCTCGCTGGCTACGGCGGCCATCTTCTCTTTCTACTGGAAGTGGGAGGATCTTCTGGGTCCGGTACTGTATCTGAATTCGCCGGAGAAATATACCGTATCTATGGCACTTAAAATGTTCCTTGATAGCGAATCGGCCTCCAACTGGGGTGGGATGTTCGCGATGTCCATTTTGAGCCTGGTTCCGGTTATCGCTGTATTCTTCGCCTTCCAGAAGCAAATTGTCCAAGGAATGAGCTCAAGCGGCTTGAAGGGATAAAGTGGGGCTAAGGGTTATAGCGGAGAGGTGAGTGGAATGTGGAAGTTTGATTTTGGTCCGGGCGAGCCTGCGGATGGCTACACAGGAGTCCCCCCGGATTGCTCGTATACTGCTGAGCAGGGCTACGGGTTTGAGGACGTGGATCATGTGTATGGTCGGGAAAGGCGATTATCCGGCGTAACCGCACCCAAGGATACGCTCGCACGGCTGCGAAGCCGCTTTTGCATCCCGCTGGGGACTGCGTTTGTCGCCGATGTACCGGAGGACGGGATGTATCTCGTCACCGTGCTGCTCGGCGATCCGCTCGCGGAGACGCTCACGCGGCTCAAAGCCGGCGAGGGCAAGCATGTGCTGCCCCCGTTACACACGCTGCCGGGCCAGTTCACAGAGGCCCGGTTTACGGTGCCCGTCAGGGGCGGGAAGCTGCGCCTCGCCGTATCTGGCACCGCGCCGCGGCTCAATGCGCTGGAGATTGCGCCAGCGCCACAGACCCTCCGGCTGTTCCTTGCCGGAGATTCCACGGTTACGGATCAGGACGCGTCCGGCTATCCGTATACAGGCTGGGGCCAGGCTTTGCCAGCCCTGTTCAAGCATGATGTCTGCGTGGATAATCACGCCGTATCGGGAAGAAGCTCCAAAAGCTTCGTGGACGAAGGACGGATGGACGTTATTTTGACTGAAATGAAAGCAGGAGACTTCCTGTTCATCCAGTTCGGCCATAATGATCAGAAGTCGGACCCGGAACGGGCTACTGATCCTTTTACGACCTACAAGGAGCACCTGCGCCTCTATATCGACGGAGCCAGAAGCCGTGGGGCTACTCCAGTGCTGGTTACGCCTGTGCATCGTCGCTATTTTAACGGGGATGGTACGTTATCCGACACGCATGGAGACTATGTGACAGCGGTTCGCGAGCTGGCGGAAGAAGCAGATGTGTCGCTGATTGACTTGGCTGCCTGCACGCAGGAGTTATATGAGCGGTTGGGTCCTGAGGAAAGCAAAGAGCTTTTTATGTGGCTGCTGCCTGGTGAATACATGAACTTTTCCAGTGGCTTGGAGGATAATACACATTTTCATGAGAACGGCGCGGTCTGTATTGCAGATATGGTGGCGGATGCTGTGAAGGGGCTGGATTTACAGCCCTTACGCATGTATTTACGTTAGACGGACGGGTTTTTCTCGAACAGGTGTCAAGGAGGAAGTTAACGTGAAAATTACCAAAGGGGGAGACGAGGAAATGCCTGCATTGATTTTTGATGAGGAACAAATTAAACAGGTGATCGACCGGGTGGTAGAACGCACATTTCAAATGGACTATAGCTGGGATTGGCCGGGTGGTGTGGCTTTTTACGGTGTGTGTGAAGCCTATGAAGCAACAGGGAACGAGGAGTATTTGACCAAATTAAAGGAATGGGTCGATGAAAATATTGCAGATGGACTTCCACCGCTCTCGGTGAACGGTGTGTCTGTGGGACACTGCTTGCTGACGCTGTATCAGGCTACAGGAGAGCAAAAGTACCTTGATATCGCCACCGAAATGGCGGAATTTCTGGCGAAGAAAGCCGAGCGGTTCGCCGACGGCATTTTCCAGCATACGGTGAATTCACTTCATGACGTATTTCCGCAGCAAGCGTGGGTGGATACGATGTTTATGGCAGGCTATTATTTGCTGCGCATCGGTCATCTGCTGGGTAACAAAGAATATTGGGAGGATGGTATCCGGCAATATCACGGGCATGAGGAATTTTTGCAGGACCCGGATACGAATTTGTATTACCACGGTTGGGATCATGCGAACCAAAGCCGGATGTCAGGTATTTACTGGGCGCGGGGAAATTCGTGGGCTGCACTCACAATGGCAAAAGCGCTGAAATTCGTGGAGGTGCAGCATCCATCCTACATGATCATCGACGGTTCGCTGCGTGACCAGCTCAGTGCGCTGGTACGGCTGCAGTCCCCGGAAGGGCTGTGGCATACGGTGCTGAATGATGAAACCTCCTATCTGGAAACCTCAGGCTCCGCAGGTATTGCGACGGCTTTGCTAATGCAGGGGCGACTTTTTAACAAATACACGCAAAAGGCGATCGACGGTATTCTTTCCCGAATCAAGGAGGACGGCACCGTGACGGGTGTATCCGCTGGCACTGCCGTGATGAACGATATTGATGGCTACCGCAACGTACCATACAAACGTATTCAGGGCTGGGGACAGGGACTGGCGCTCGCCTTTCTGGCTCAACTGCTGCGTACCAAGGAGAATCCATTCGCGTAGAAAGATAGATTGCTTGCGGCTGACTCGTCAGGATCAAACACTGTGACAGATTCACTGCCAGCGATTTATTTTTGAGGACAGCATAGGGATGCGCAAGTATTTTAGGTGAAAGGAGTCGGATAGCATGGGAAATACTGAGCTTCCTCAGGAAAAAGTAAACCAGCCGCGGGGCAGCTTATTCTGGGTGATTCCCGATGGATATATTCCACCCGAAAGCCGGGGAGAGCTGCTTAGTCATGAGAGTATATGTGTGCTGAACTGTGGAACTCTAGCGGCCAAGCTGAGTATAGATATCTATTTTGAAGACCGTGAGCCGCTGGAAGGATTGGTCGAGGTGATAGAAGGCAGACGAACCCGCCATATCCGCACGGCCTCGCTGGAGAGGGATGGCGAACGGATTCCGGCAGGCATTCCCTATGCGATTACGGTCACCAGCGACGTACCGGTGATTGTACAATATAGCAGACTAGACACGACACAGCCGGAACTGGCGCTAATGAGTGTCATGGCGTACCCGGTTGAAGGCTGAAATATGGGTTTAAATCATTCTAATGAAATAGATAAACTAAAAAAGATATCCCCGAGCCGGAGTAAACGACAGCCTGGGGATATCTTTTTTGCGAGGACAAAATCGTTCAAGAGAAGCGTCAACGATCAAAATTATACAGATTCCACAAGTGAAATATACATCCATTTTCAGTCCACTTTTAGTGGTTTTGTAGCAGACGCTTTTCGCGGCTCGAAGCTTCTCCGACCTCCAAAATTGGTGCCCAATACCCCGATAATGATAATAACTGCCCCGACAATATGATAGTATGCGAGCTGCTCCTTCAAAATATAAGCACCTGCTATCATGGAAATGAGAGTAGATAAATTACCGATAACACTCATTTTCGAGGCTTCGATCCACTTCAAGGCAAAGCTTGATAACAGCGAGGTGACGAGGGTAGACAGAATGCTCAGATAAGCCAGTGCCAGCCAGTAATCAGGCTTTACTAGGGGAGCGATATAAGTGCTCATAGAGCCGTCTATGGCATGATATCCCAGGGCCACCAAGTTAAAAACGAAACATCCCAAAATGGAAGTAACATAGGTCAACTCCATCGGACTGTATTTTTGTGTTAATGGACGAGCCAGCACGTTATAGCCGGATAGGCAAACAGCAGAGAGCACGAGCAAAAGAATGCCACCAAAGCTATTGGAGGCCATGGGCGCTCCGCTTTTCATCACGAATATAAAAATAACGCCTGCTACAGAGAGCAGCAAGGAAAGCTTTTGGACAACCGTAGTCCGCTCTTTAATAAAATAGGACGCCAGCAGCAGCGTGAAGATGGGAACGGTTGCCTGAATAATGCCGCCTTCCGATGAAGAGGTGCTCATCAGTCCGAAGGCTTGCAGTGGAAAATACACTAAAGGCGAGAGCAGCGCCAGCGGTAAAATACGCAGGATATCGCGCCGCGTGATATTAATCTTGATCCAGCCCAACACTACCGGAACCGTCAAAGCGATAAAAGACAAAGCAAAGCGGTGGGCGATTACATCCAGCGGGCTGGCTTCCGTGACCGTCAGCTTCACAAACAAAAATGAAAAACCGAGTATAGCGGCATAGCTGAGAGCAGCCAAATAGGCGGCTCCAGTTTTGGAACGACTGTGCATGATAAACCTCCGTAATGAATGGCTCAGGCATTTTTTTTAATTAGCCTGCGCTGAATGATTTCAACATGTTGCTCCTCCCAATATACCCGGATGGTGTCATTTAATACAATCCATAAAACGTACAACTGTACGGGTACAGTTGGCAAATTAAAAAAGCCGGAAGGCAGTCTCAAAGGTGGGATATCCCAGTCCTTAAAGCTGCTTCCGGCCCTTATCCTATCAAGATTCCATCATGTCGTACCGATCTGCTTACTTGCCCTGCGCCATCGCACGGAAAGAATCGTCCGCCGCTTCCAGCGTAGCATCCACGTCTTCATCTGTGTGTGCCGTTGTGAGGAACCATGCTTCATACTTCGATGGGGCCAGATGAATACCGCGATCCAGCATATGACGGAAGAAGGAAGCGAACGCTTCGCCGTCTGTATCCTGCGCCTCATCGTAGTTCGTGATCGGATGATCACAGAAATGCGTCGAGAATGCTCCACGGATGCGGTTAATCGTCAACGGCACGTCATGGCGTGCGGCTGAGGAAGCGATACCATCCGTCAGTCTCACAGCGAGACGTTCCATCTCTTCATACACGCCTTCGCCTTGAAGGACTTCAAGGCATGCAATGCCTGACGAGATGGAAGCCGGGTTGCCCGCCATGGTGCCCGCCTGATAAGCCGGGCCGAGTGGAGCAACCTGCTCCATCACATGCTTGCTGCCACCGTAGGCACCGATCGGCAGGCCCCCGCCCATGATTTTACCCAGCGCGGTCAAATCCGGCTGAATCGCATCATGATTGTCCAACCCGGCGTACGTTTGGGTGGAGCCGTAGTGGAAGCGGAACGCAGTAATGACCTCGTCATAGATAACGAGTGAACCGTTCGCCCGTGCCATTGAGCATAGCCCTTCCAGAAAACCGGGCTGCGGCATTACCATGCCGAAATTGCCGACAATCGGCTCGACCATGACTGCTGCCACATCGTCGCTCCAACGCTCCAAGGCTTGGCGCAACGCGTCCAGATCATTGAAAGGCACGGTAATCACCTCGCTCGCAATGTTGGTCGTAATTCCTGCGCTGTCCGGTATGCCCAGCGTGGACGGGCCAGAGCCTGCGGCTACGAGTACCAGATCCGAGTGACCGTGGTAGCAGCCTGCAAATTTGATGATCTTGTTTCGCTTCGTATAGGCCCGTGCAACACGGATCGTCGTCATGACCGCTTCTGTGCCGGAATTCACAAACCGGACCTTGTCCATGGAAGGAATGGCTTCCTTTAGCATCTTGGCGAGCTTGATTTCCAATACCGTTGAGGTTCCGTACAATACCCCGTTCGCCGCCGCCTCACTAATGGCCTTGGTAATATGAGGGTGGGCATGTCCAGTAATAATAGGGCCGTAAGCCGCTAAATAATCAATGTACCGATTATCATCCTCGTCCCAGAAATGAGCACCTTTGGCGCGTTTCATAAATACCGGAGCACCGCCGCCCACAGCCTTGAAAGAGCGTGAAGGACTGTTTACTCCCCCAACAATATGCTCCAGTGCTTCTTTATATAATGCTTCGGAGGTTTCCCGTTTCATCATCCAAAACTTCCTTTCCGTTCATTAAAATAGGATATACACACGCCAAAGGGCAGCGTTCATGGCTGCCCCCTGCATACATCATTATAGCTCTTTTTGTCCTGTCTTTGTTGACGATTGTGTGGCAGCAGCATCACTGCTGGTTTTGCTGCCACCCGTGAAAGAAGCCTTATCTGTCTTGGACGATGATGCACTGTCCGGTTGCTTTGTTTTGTTTTTATCCTTATTTTGTTCCTGTGTCTGTACAGGAGGATTGTTGAATATATCCTGCACGTACTTTTTCAATTCTTCCGGATCGCGGACGGTAAGAACCTGCGCGCCGCCTACATTTTCTTCCCCGAGCAGCTTCATCGGCGGAACCTGCTCGCTGCCAGCAAAGTTGCTTTGGTAGCCGACGTTTGCCAGCCTCCACATATCGTTGACACTAAGATTCGTATCAATAAACGGGTTTACCTGCTGCAAAATGCTCGGCAAATTGGCAATGGAGGTCGTGCTCTGCATTTTCTGTGCTATAGCCTCCAAAAATGCACGCTGACGTCCCGACCGGGAGAAGTCCGACATGGCGTCGTGGCGAAACCGCACGTATTGAAGCGCCTCTTTGCCGCCCAGATGCTGCATGCCCTTTTTCAAGTCAATATCGTATTCATGCTTATCCGCATTGCTTGTATAGTGCATATCCTTCTCCACTTCAAGATCAATGCCGCCCACGGCGTCCACCAGCTTTATAAATCCTTGAAAATCGGTATACACATAGTATTGCACCGGAATGCCCAGCAGGTCACCAGCCGCCTTCATGGCCGTGTTGGGGCCGTGAGTAATGGCGGTGTTAATCCGATTTTTATTGTAGCCGGGAATATCCACGTACGTATCACGCAAAATAGAGAAGAGGTGAATCTTTTTCTTGACGGGGTCCAGCGATACGACCATCATGCTGTCCGAACGGGGGACTTCCCCTTTTTGGATACCACGACCATCGACACCCATCAGCAAAATGTTGACCGGATCCGTACCTTCCCACTTGGGCGGGTCTGGTGTGCGCACCTGATCGACCTGCTTTACATTTTTGAATGGGGAGTTTGCACCCTCTTTATGCAGATTGTCCAGTTGATTATAAATGGATGAAAAATAATACACGGCAAAGCCGACAATCGCGACGATAATCACGGCTAGAACCGACCATATCGTCCTTTTGGTTCTGCTTGTCATGAATGCTCTCCCTTTCGCTTTTCAATTCATTACATTATAATTTCTTTTTGGAGCACAATCAATTTAACTATGGATTTTTCAAAATCCTGAATGTGAGGTATGACATGCTGGCAATTGATGTGCAGGATCTGCGCAAAACATTTAAAGTGCAAAAAAACCGCGAAGGCCTGAAAGGAGCCTTCCTTGATTTATTCGCCCGCGAATACAACGAGGTGGCCGCGGTCAAAGATATTTCCTTTGGTATTCCTCAGGGAGAAATATGTGGCTATATTGGTGAAAACGGAGCTGGAAAGTCTACCACGATCAAGATGCTGACTGGCATTCTCGTGCCGACCTCGGGACATCTCAAAGTGGGCGGCTATGTTCCTTACGAGGAACGCGAGAAATTCGTAAGTAATATCGGCGTTGTTTTTGGACAGCGCAGCCAGCTATGGTGGGATATCGGCGTGATTGAGTCCTTTCAGCTGCTGCGCAAAGTATATCAGGTTCCGGCTATAGACTTCAAACGCAGGCTGGATGAGCTGGTAGAGCGGCTCCAATTACAGGACCTGCTAAGCCGTCCGGTGCGCAAACTTAGTCTTGGTCAGCGGATGCGCTGTGAATTGGTGGCCGCGTTGCTGCACAATCCGTCCATCGTTTTTCTGGATGAACCGACCATTGGACTCGATATTATGGTGAAGTCTGAAATCCGTGAGTTCCTGAAGGACATGAACCGGGATTACGGGACGACGATTTTGCTGACGACCCATGATTTGCAGGATATTGAAGCGCTGTGCTCGCGCGTCATAATGCTGGATGACGGGAACATCATCTATGACGGTGGTCTGGAGGATTTGAAAGCACGTTGGGGTACAGGACGGGAAGTACAGTTTCAGTTCGGCGTGCCCACCCGGCTTGAGCAATTACAAGCGTGGACAGCGGACATGCCGCTGGCTTGGACGGCGGATAATGATTTGGCTGCCAAGGTGTGGATTCCGCTTCATATTAACGTATCGGATGTCTTGGCCAGCGTAGTCGGGCGTACGGACATTACGGATATCAAAATCATTGAAACGAACACCGATGATATTGTGCGTAGCATCTATCAATCCGGCTCGGCGGAACGCAAGGGCAATCCCGTGCTTCCGGCAGTGGAGGCCAAAGTCCATGCTTAGCGTATATACCGATTTTATTCGTATCCGGTTTCTCACCATGCTCGCTTATCGTGTGAACTATTATACGGGCATATTAATTTATTCCATGAATATTGGTGTATATTATTTCACGTATAAAGCGATTTATGGAGATGCGGGCAGCATCGGTGGCTTTACCGCAGCCCAAATGACGACCTATGTAGCGGTATCGTGGATGGCGAGGGCCTTTTATTTCAACAATCTGGACCGTGAAATTTCGACGGAGATTCGTGATGGCAGCATTGCCATCCAGATGATCCGGCCGTATAACTATGTGCTAGTCAAAGTCATGCAGGGGCTTGGCGAGGGGATGTTCCGTTTCCTGCTGTTTATGATCCCGGGCATGGCGATTGCGATGCTGCTGTTTCCAGTGACGTTGCCGACGGACCCTGTAGCATGGATCAGTTTCCTTGTGATGCTGTTTTTCAGCTTTCTAATCAATACCCAAATCAATATTATTACGGGGCTGACGGCCTTTTTTGTTGAAAATAACGAGGGTATGATGCGAATGAAGCGGGTGGTAGTGGACCTGTTCTCGGGCCTGATTCTGCCCATCAGCCTGTTTCCGGGCTGGCTGGCGACCTTCGCCCAGTGGCTGCCATTTCAGGCGATTACGTATTTGCCCGGCTCCGTATTTACCGGACGAGTAAAAGGCGTTGGTATTTGGAATGTGCTGGGGATCCAAATCATTTGGCTGGTCGTTCTGCTCGTGCCGATGATCATCATTTGGCGACTGGCGCGCAGACGTCTGTTCGTGCAAGGAGGGTAGGCCGATGATGTACTATTTGGGACTCATTAGCGAATATTTGAAGAATTACATGAAATCGCGGCTAACCTACCGCGCTGATTTTTGGGTGGAGGTCGTTTCGGACCTGCTATTTCAGGCCACCAATCTTATTTTTATTTTGGTCATTTTTATGCACACCGACAGTTTGGGCGGCTGGAGCGAAAGTGAAGTCGTATTCGTCTATGGCTTTTTCATGGTGCCTTATGGACTATTCAGCTGCTTCGTCAATTTGTGGAACTTTAGCGAGCGCTATATTGTAAAAGGAGAGCTGGATCGGGTTATGACCCGTCCTGCGCATAATCTGTTCCAGATTTTCCTTGAAAACGTGGACCCGCCCGCGTTGGTCGGATCGGCGATTGGTCTGGTTATTATGGGAATCAGCGGGGCGCAAATGGACTTGTATATGGCGTGGTGGTTCATCCCGGCTCTAATCATCATGAGCCTAAGTGCCGTAGCGATTTATACGGGAATCTATACCATATTGACTTCTATTTCGTTCTTTTCGGACGCGCCAACAGGAATTATTCCACTCATGTACAATATGCAGAGCTATGGACGCTATCCGGTGACGATTTATAACCGTGCGATTCAAGTCGTGCTGACCTGGATTCTGCCGTTTGCTTTTGTTGGCGTATATCCGGCATCCCTGTTCCTTCATCGGGAGGATATGCAGCATATGGCGCTTTTGACTCCGGTCATGGGAGCTGTATTTCTAACCTTGGGCTTACTGGCATGGAATTTTGGCATTCGGCGTTACAGAGGTGCAGGTTCTTAGGTCGGATCACATGAGAACCCCACAAGATAGGAGATGATGAGATGTCCACGACTTCTACCGCTATTGGACAACCCGCGCCGGACTTTGAATTGCCGGGAAGTGAAGGGAAAAACGTCAAGTTGTCTGATTTTAGAGGCAAAAGGGTTTTACTATATTTCTATCCGAAGGATTTGACTTCCAGTTGCTCGACACAGGCGTGTGATTTTCGGGATAAACACGGGGAGTTCGAGGGTTTGAACACCGTTATTCTGGGAGTAAGCCCAGATCCACTCAAGCGACACGACAAGTTTATTGCAAAGTATGGGCTGCCTTTTCAGCTTTTGGCGGATGAGGAGCATGAAGTGGCGGAAGCTTACGGCGTGTGGCAGCAAAAGCAGATGTACGGCAAGCAGTACATGGGCATCGTTCGCTCCACATTCCTTATCGATGAGAACGGTATTTTAATTCATGAATGGCGTGGTTTGAGAGTCAAAGGGCATATCGATGCTGCGCTGGAGTACATTCGGGAGCAGGCGTAAATCATAAACATTCTTACACCCTTGGGGACGCTGGTTGTATTTCAGTCCCAGAGGGTGTTTTTGCTATGTAATCTCCAACTTTTTTACCTCAGGATGTTGTATAACCCTCATTGTGATTGTTTTCTTTTCTGCCTGATTGTGTAAATGCCCCACAAGCTCAAGGGAATGATGACCGAGTTGGTCAAATCCCAATCTACCCAGAAGGGGACAAGGGTATCAAAATAGTAGATGATATTGGGTGCAACCATCATGCTCAAGCCGTAAATGAGCATTGCCGCAGGCATGCTGAGAGGGCGGTAATCTTTTAGACGAAATGTCTGTGCTGTCCCCAATATGAACGCGTAAAAATAAAGGAAGCTCTTAAAAAAGAGCGATAATCCCCATATAGCTGCTATAAAGGCCTCCATACGTTGGAAAAAATTGAACACGTTTATTTTGGCAGTGAGTATATACGAAGGATACACGCTAGATTCAGTTAGAAAAGGGCCGAGAACAAACAGAGACATGATTACAAACAGACTGAGCAGAATTCCGCCTATAAGGCTTCCTAAAAGGATGCTTCTTTTAAAATGTGCTGAATGCTTCACATAGGGAAAAAGCATGAGAAATACGACTAATTCTCCAAATGGATAACTAACCCCAAGAAGCGTACCATGAATAGTAGGAAGAACCCCCTTTTCCATAATTGGCTTTACTTTAGAAAAATCAATCTCGGGAATAAGGCAAGCCACTACAGTAATAGTCACGATTACAAAGAAAGGCAAGCATAGCTCGCTGGCACGGGCAAGGGCTTCAATTCCGGTAAAAAAAGCGAAGACCAGCATGAGTATTGCCAGCAGCATTAATATCCTTAACGGGGTTAGCACATAAGTCTGTGTAGTATAAAAGTCACCAAATTCCCTAATATATATGGCATCGGACATCAAAAAATAGAAAAGATACCATATCGAGACGACAGGAGCCAACCATTTCCCTATAATTTTCCTTATAGCTTCAATCAAAGTAAGGCTGGGATACAGCTCATGTACACGCAGCAAAAGCCATACAAGCGCCATACCTGCCGGTATACTCAGCAGGGTACTGATCCATGCATCCTGTTTAGCGATATGGGTGCAGATGCTGGGGATGATCAGTATCATATCACCCATTGTGCAAAAAATAATGAGAACCGTTACTTGCCCAACACTAATACGGCCTTTTTCCAACGCTGGCGGCCCCCTTTATTTACAAATTGAATAGATGTGAAAACAGGTTATTTACCGGCTTATATATAATCTCAATCAAGATTAGTGGGCTCGATGTTTCCTTTGCCTGAGCAGCGATCGTGCTGAACCACGCCCCGAATGCGAGCATCACGATGTATACAACCATGTCCTTAAAGCGATGCTTGCGGTATAAGCCGGGCAAGTCCTTGATTGCAATCAGTAGAGCAATGCACAAAACCGCAATGAGGGCCTTCATAGGGATACTCCTTCCGTAATCGTACTCGTTTTGGGATGCTATGAAGCCTCGAACCGTTATTTGGCTTACTCCTTCATTTTCTTTTGAAAGGACTGGAAAATAGCTCCCATTTTCTTAATTTCCGTATTCGCCTTATATTCAATCTGTAAATTCATAAATGTGTGGTCCCAATCTTTTTTCAGTACTTTCCAGGCCTTGGGGTCGGTTTGATGAATTAATTGCCCAAACCCAAAAATGTCTACTTTGAAGTTACGACGTACAGTTTCTACGGAATGCTTCATAATCTCGATCAATTTGGCATTACTCTCCATCTCGATTTCTTTAATATCCTCCAGACTTTTAATCTCCATTTTTTTACAGCTATTCTCTCTAATCGTACTTTTGTTCTCTACGGATATCTGGATTATAGGCTCACCATTGTGCATTAACACTTTAGTCTTCGTGTGACTGCTCAAAGCCAGCAGAGCGATTTTACCGCCTTCCGGGCAGTCCGTATGTCCTGTTGTTGTATCCACGCTATCCCGGATATAGTTGTATCCTTTGCTATCGTCTTCATCAAGCCAGCCGATCAACCGGTCTTTTTTAAATACGCCTAAGCTGGAAAAAGCCAGATCTGCTATGGGTTCAATCGTTCTGACATTGTCCATACCTTCCTCCACACTCTTGGGTAAATCTCCTTTAGCTTCGAGGGCAGGTAGAGCAGCATGTATTTCGGAACTGACGAGATCCTCCATCAGCTGATCTATAGTCACTTTGCTGACAGGAGCCCAGGTTTTAGTTAATACATCCATGGAAGCAAACATTTTGTTCGCCGGAATTTTCTCCAATGTCGTAGTTACCTGAAGCATTTTGGAGGCAGACGTACCTTTCGCAATACAGATATAAAAGTCAGTTCTGGCAAAAGGCTCTCTCATCAGGGATTCCACAACATCGGCGATGCCCTGTCTGGCGAATTCCTCGCCAAATACCAGCATACGGATATGAGATAAGTAGATGATTCGCGGACTGATTTCCGTCATTTTTTGGATAGCCTCATACAGAGTAGGCGCTGTTGCAACATAGGTAGTTACCGCAGGAGATCCTTTACTGGATCTTGATTTGGAGGCCACCTCCGAAGGTACAACCACCTGTGCCGACACACGAATTTGATCGCCGTCCTTATCCACACCCAGTCCTACGGTAATTCCGATCTCGTTAAGCTCTTTGCGATCCCAGCAGCCGGTCAGAAGGGAAGCAAGTAGACTGAGTATGAGAATCATGCTGGTTACACCTTTCATGTATGGTCACTTCCCAATTATTTTTTCTTACCCACCCGCTTTTTCTGGTGTATTTGCCGGGTCGTATTCTGAACTTGATTCGTATTCGGACGTGTAGTCATCCATGGCCAAGGCAAGCGAAAGATCGTATCCTTCATATCACTTTGCACATAAGGGCCGAACGGGCTCATGTAAGACACTCCAAAAGATCTTAGACTGGTCAGATGAAGCAGCAGGGCCATCAAGCCCATTAATATACCCAGAAATCCGAAGGCGGCGGCCAGCATCATGAGGGCAAACCGGATAATCCGTACCGCAATGGACAGCCCATTTTCAGGGATGACATAGCTGGAGATCGCGGTGATGGATACGATAATAACCATGGCGGCCGACACGACGCCTGCATCCACAGCAGCTTGCCCAATGACCAGCGTACCTACAATGGATACCGCTTGTCCGACCGTCTTTGGAATACGCACCCCGGCCTCACGCAAAATTTCATAGGTAATTTCCATCAGCATCGCTTCCACAAAGGCTGGAAACGGAACACCCTCCCGTTGCGCTGCCAAACTGATCAGCAGATTTGTAGGAAGCATTTCTTGGTGAAAGGTAGATATCGCTATATAGAAGGCTGGTGCCAGCAGAGCGATGAAAAAAGCCAAAAATCGCAGCATTCTCAACAAAGTACTGATATCCGCGCGTTGATAATAATCCTCGGCCGACTGGAAAAATTGGATAAACAACGCAGGAATAAGAAGTACAAACGGAGTCCCGTCCACTAGTATGGCCACTTTTCCCTCCAGCAAACTGGCTGCTACCGCATCCGGGCGTTCACTGTTGTATATCGTAGGGAAGGGGGTAAAGGTGGCGTCTTGAATTTCCTCCTCGATGTAGCCACCTTCCATAATCCCGTCAATATCAATTCGGTCCAGGCGTTCTCTCAACTCCTGAATGACGCCTTCGTCCGCGACTCCTTTGATAAACATCACGGCCACGTTGGTATGCGTGACTTTTCCGATCTGCCTTGTTTCCATCCAAAGACGCGGGTCGCGGATTCGCTTGCGAACCAGAGCTGTATTGGTACGCAGATTCTCAGTGAAACCCTCCATCGGTCCGCGTACAACCGTCTGGGATTGGGGCTCGCTGACGTTGCGATCCTCCCAACCAACGGCATCAATCCAAATGCTTTTCGCGTAACCCTCCAGCAAAATGATAATTCCGCCGGATAGCATCCGGTTGAATAACGCATCCATTTCATCCAAAGTGCCTGAATGCCCTGCGATCAACACCTGATCCTTTAAATAATCGAACGGTTCAGCACCTTCCGGAACATGATGAATTTCCATCCGCATAAATGAGCGCAGTACAGAATCATGCAGCAATTGAGTGTTAATCAGACCATCAATATAAAACACGGCTGCTGGCCATTTCTGCATCCACAGTAGCTCTTTGACAATCAAATCCCCGCTGTTTCCAATCGAGCTTTGGATATGATTCACATTATCCCGCAGGCAAGAGGATACGTGAGTGAGTGGACAGCTTTTATTCTCATTTTTCATACGTAAAATCCTCCGATATTGGAGTTAGTTGGTTTAGTGTGCTCTGAATATATGAATTTATGCTTGACGGTTGTATATTCATCCCTATAAATTAGTTATATAGCTAATTAGATTAATATATAATTAATACGACTTGGAGCTGAAGCACATGGTAAACAAGCAATACAGAAAGTTATTCGTGGCTGGCATCATTAACGGAATTGGAGACCGCTTCTGCCAAATCGCTTTGTTGGCCCTGATTTATCAGCTTACTGGCTCGGGACTCAGCGTGGGGATTATGCTGGGATTAAGGGTGATTCCTTTTTTAATTCTGTCGCCTGTGTCAGGTGTGCTTATCAGCAGCATATCCAGACGCACATTTATGATGACCACGGATCTGCTCAGAGGTGGAGCAGCCCTTGCCTTTTTAAGTGTTCACAGCAATGAGGATATGTGGATCGTTTATGGAGTCAGTACCCTGTTAGCCTGTGGGGAAGCGCTGTACGCTCCAGCCCGTAAGTCGTCCATCCCGCTGCTGGTCCGACCGTCGGATTTGTTGCGGGTGAACAGTCTGGAGCAGGTGATGAGCGGACTGGTATTGGTGATTGGCGCCGCTGCTGGAGGCATCGTATCCGCGTTTTTTGGACCACAGGCCGCATTTATGCTCAACTCCGCCAGTTTTTTCGCTGCAGGTCTGATCGTCTGCAATATTGCATTCCCGCCCGTCACCAAGGAGGAAGTAACTAGGGCGGATGCTCATACTGAATCACGTGGAAGTCAGACGTCTTTCGATGATCGAATCCTCGGTAGGTCACAAATACTGCAATGCATCCGCATTTCGCTTCCGCTCCAAGTCGTAATTGCATTCGAGCTACTGGTTCCGTTCATCAATGGAATTGATAATGTGCTGATCAGTGTATATGCCGTGCAGGAGTTTAAGCTGGGGGATGCCGGGATTGGACTGTTTTACGCCGCTTTGGGTGCGGGTCTGGTTGCCAGCTATGCACTGGGGCGTCTATTCAGCCGTTCTTTATTAAGCGGAGGACTGGTATGTCTGCTATTGGAGGGAATTTTGCTCATGGGGTTAAGTGGAATTGATCATGCATGGGCGGCGGTCGCCATTTACTTTTTCATTTCGTTGGCTGGCGGGGTGGGGGCAATCTGTTTGGATACACTATTAATGCGGGAGACCCCGCTGTATTTACAGGGGCCATTGCTGGGCATGCTGACAGCGTGGAGTCAAGGGATTATAGGCATATCCATGTTTGGAGCCGGGGTTGCAGTGGAAATCATAGAGCCGCGTATGTTAGGTTTGATTGGCGGAGCAGGATTTGTCATGATATCTATCGTCATAACGATTTACTATACAAGGGCTCGCAGCCGTAAGGCGGCAAATGTCTAATTATTCCGGATCGTTTTTGCCACTAGTTTTCACCGATTTGTCGGACTTGCGGAAAGAACTAAACAGGAAGGATCTCCAGCGATAAACGATATATAGCAGAAGGATAATGCCGATGATGACGACGATTCGCAGCGCATACAGCTCTACCAAATGGAACATGGCATCCCATTGCGGACCGAACACCTTACCGATGCCAAGAAACAGGATGACCCAGAACAGAGCGCCGCTGTACGCATACAAGGCAAATTTACGCAGGGGAAGAGCGATAATTCCCGCAAAATAACCCGTAAAATGTCGGACACCAGGAATGAAATATCCGAGAAAAATAAGCCAGTACCCGTAACGTTGAAACCATTTTTGCGTTTTTTGAAGCTTGTCCGGCGATAGCAAAACCCATTTACCGTATTTCTGGATAAAGGGGAGTCCGGCCCATTTTCCGATAAAGTAGGTAATGGTCATTCCGATGGTTGTGCCTAAAAAGGCCAGCATCACCAGCTTTCCAAAATCCAGCGTACCCGAATAGGAGAGATATCCCGCATAAGCCATTGTGGTTTCCCCGGGAAAAGGTAAAGCAATAAATTCCAGCAGCAAGCCGAAAAAAAGGACGCTGTATCCGTATTCTTCGAACAATTGCGCGATCCATTTCAGCACATCCATCGTTTACACTCCTACGAACAGATTCATAATTTAGAATTAATTCATTTTAACAATCTTTTCATGTCCGCTCAACTCCGGTTGATTTCTTGACGTCTTGTTTTATCGTTGCGTATAATGAAACGAACAATTGAGGGAGGCACGGTAATGAATAAGCCTAATGAAATCGTTGTAGTTCTCGACTTTGGAGGACAATACAACCAGTTAATCGCAAGAAGAATACGGGACCTCGGCGTGTACAGCGAGCTCCTTCCATACAATACGCCTGCGGAGAAGCTGAGAGAACTGGCACCGAAAGGGATTGTTTTCTCAGGTGGACCTTCCAGCGTATATGCAGAAAATGCCCCTCAAGTCGACCGGGCAATCTATGATCTGGGAATTCCTATTTTCGGTATTTGCTATGGTATGCAGCTGATGGCTCACCAACTGGACGGTAAGGTAGAACGTGCAGGCAAGCGTGAGTACGGCAAAGCAGATGTGCAATTCAATGAGGATACGAGATTGGCCAAAGGGCTGGAATCTCGTCAGACCGTATGGATGAGCCACGGAGACCATGTTACGGATCTGCCATCCGGCTTTAAACTGGATGCAGGAACGGAAAGTGCGCCGATTGCAGCGATGAGTCATCCGGAGCGGAATCTGTACGCGGTACAATTCCACCCAGAGGTGCGTCATTCCATTCATGGTAATGAGATGATTAGCAACTTCCTGTATGAAGTGTGCGGTTGTGATGGTAAATGGACGATGGAGTCGTTCATCGAGGACCAGATCCGTGAAATCCGCCAGCAGGTAGGCGACAAAAAAGTATTGTGCGCTTTAAGTGGCGGTGTAGATTCTTCCGTTGTAGCGATGCTCATTCATAAAGCGATTGGCGATCAACTGACATGTATGTTCATCGACCATGGACTGCTGCGTAAGGGCGAAGCCGAAAGTGTAATGGAGACGTTTGTTGGTAAATTTGATATGAAGGTTGTCAAAATTGACGCGCGTGAGCGCTTCTTATCCAAGCTGGCAGGAGTCGATGATCCGGAACAAAAACGTAAAATCATCGGTAACGAGTTCATCTACGTTTTTGAGGAAGAATCCAAGCAATTCGACGATTTTACATTCCTGGCACAAGGTACACTGTATACGGATATTGTAGAGAGTGGAACAGCCACGGCACAGACGATCAAATCGCACCATAACGTAGGTGGCTTGCCGGAAGACATGAAGTTCAAGTTGATCGAGCCGCTGAATGCACTGTTCAAAGATGAAGTGCGTAAAGTTGGGGAAGAATGCGGACTGCCACCTGAGATTGTATGGCGTCAGCCATTCCCGGGTCCGGGTCTTGCCATTCGCGTGCTGGGTGAAGTCACAGAGGACAAGCTTACGATTGTTCGTGAATCAGATTATATTTTGCGCGAGGAGATTGCCAAAGCCGGACTGGACCGGGAAATCTGGCAATACTTCACCGCTTTGCCGAATATGAAGAGTGTTGGCGTTATGGGCGACGCTCGTACGTATTCTTACACTGTGGGCATTCGTGCAGTAACCTCTATCGACGGTATGACTGCCGATTGGGCGCGTATCCCTTGGGATGTGCTGGAGAAAATTTCGGTACGTATCGTTAACGAAGTGGATAACGTCAACCGAATTGTCTACGATATCACCTCCAAACCACCAGCTACGATTGAGTGGGAATAGGGCGGGATGATGGATGGTGTTAATCGCTCGTAAATCCTTGATACATAAGGATTTATGGCGTTGACAGCATTGATGTTCTACGTACACCTGCAACAATAGAGTACAAAAAAATTACTCTCTTTTATCTGCGTTATTTAGCAAATAGAAGGGAGTATTTTTTATGATCAAAATCAATGAGATAATCGAGGATTTCAGGCTTACTCAAAAATTCTAGGTCGGGAAGGGTGTCTGAAACTGAGGATTTGACACCCCTTCATATCAAAAAATATATTCAGGAGTTTTATTAGATATTCATATAATCAGCTATGCAGTGTACTTAGTCCGTTACCTTTGTCTACTCTTCAATATTTGATGCTTTTTAAGCATAATAAGGTGAACTACTAATTTAAAATGCCTAATAAACAGAAATTATTCTCCCAAAATAATTATTTCCGTCTCCAAATAAATATTAAATTTATCGTGTACTCTATTTTTTATTAATTTTATTAATTCTAAATAATCCTCGGCGGTAGCATTATTTGCATTAATGATAAAACCCGCATGCTTAGTAGAGATTTCAGCTCCCCCAATGCGAGTTCCTTGTAAGTTACATTCTTGAATGAGTTTTCCTACATAATGTCCCTCTGGACGTTTAAATACACTTCCGCAAGAGGGATACTGGAGAGGTTGTTTAGCTTCTCTTTTCAAAGTTAATTTCTTCATCTTACTGGAAATTACATCCTTGTTCCCTTTTTCGAGTTTAAACTCGACCTCAAGTATTATATATTTATCCGTTTTGAAGATACTATTTCTATAACCAAGTTTCATTTCTTCTCGGGTTATATTCATAATTTCTCCATCTTTAGTAATAACACTCGCACTTTGGACAACATCCGCAATCTGACCGCCATAAGCACCCGCATTCATATATAAGGCGCCTCCTGTACTACCTGGTATTCCACATGCAAACTCTAGACCAGTTAAGGTGTTATCCAAAGCGATCCTTGAGACATCTATAATATTTGCACCGCTTTGTGCAATAATCTTGTGCTCGCTGACTTTAATTTGATGGAAATGGCTCAGAGAAAGAGTTACTCCTCTTATTCCACTATCTTTAATAATTATATTTGATCCTTTTCCAATGACAGTCAGAGGTATTTGATGTATTTTGGCAATTTCCAAGATTTTTATAATTTCTTCTTTCACTGTTGGATGGATAAGCATGTCTGCTTTACCACCTATCCTTACATAAGTGTAGTTTTTTAATGGCTCATTTAATTTTAACTTTTCCAAAGGTATTTGATTCTCAAAAATCTTCATGAAATTCTCTCCTTAAGTTACTCACATGTAAGATTTAAAAGAAAAGCTAGAAAAGTTCGTCCTATATAGTCTCAACATGAGATTTTATTTAAAAATATACCTTCTTCATTACTATCAATTTTAAGAAATTCGTCCTTCAAAATCCAAGAATCAGTTTTTTCAATAAAGAAATAAAATCCACCAATAGATTTAACTAAAGCTGGATCAATTGGTATAGCACTTGAATTTATACCAATAGAGAATGCTTCTGAGCCTCCACCTGCATATTTCGCATAAATTCTTATATATTGGCCCTCTTCTAAATCCCAGTCATTTTTAAAAGAATGGATAGCTTTTTCAGATACTATAAATGACATAAATAACCTATTCCCCTTTCCAATTTTTTTCAATCACATTTTTTAACTTCGCCACGATAATTTTCCATTCTGAAACTAGCTCCACATCCACATGAAGCTCTTGCATTAGGGTTATTCAAGGTGAAACCGCCTAACATACCGCTTTCTTCATAGTCAATTTGAAGACCTTCAATATATTTAATACTATTAGTGTGAACCAAGATACTAAATTCACCTTTATTTAATAAGATATCACCTTCTGTTTTCTGCTCATCCACGATAAGAGAATAGGATAGACCACTGCATCCCCCCTCATCAACGCCTATTCTAAGGAAAGAATTTAGGGCATTAGCACTTGATAAGATTTCGACGATTTTTTCGAATGCTGCTTCACTGACCTGTATCATCGTAGTAATTCCTCCTTGGAACGTCATTTTTTTTAGCTGCATTGTTAACCCAGTCTATTAAACAGGGTATGAATGTAGCAAGAGCAGATCCTTTTGGTGTTAATTCATAAATAGTTTGTATGGGGCGTGTCAAACTTACAGTTCTTTTAACCAAATTATCCTTTTGAAGCTCTTTTAAACGCTTAGAGAGGATACTTTCCGAAATGGAAGGAACATTTTCGGAAATTTCGCTAAATTGCTTTGGACCTTGAGAAAGGGAAAATAGTATATGAATAATCCATTTAGTCCCGATTATACGATAAGCTGTAAAAAGTTTCTCAGTATCTGTAGTCAACATATTATTGATATACCCTCCTTCTCATGATCAGCTTAGATAGACAGGAGACTGATCCCTTTTGTTCTAACTTACGTAGCCGTTCCATGTCTTAAAGGACAAGGAACGGTTCCGTCAATACTCGCTTTTAAAGTGGTAAACATTGTGGATTCCTCATCTGTTTATTAGTTCAGTTTGTGGTGTAATCCGAGTGCTAGCGAATAAACTCATTACGATTAACAAGAGATGAAAACCCATCGTTACAATTAATCCTGATTGCAGTGACATCCCAGCAGATTGACAAACAACAAGGATGGAACCGCCTATTCCGATAACCACGCCCGGTGTAAAAGAATCTGCAAATTGCAAATTTGCCGAAGTTTTTCCAACACCTTCTTCCCCTGTTTGGGAAAATGCCACAACGCCGCTAATAGGATGTGCCAATCCGATTCCGATTCCAGCTATGATTTGTCCAATAACCGCAACGGCAACAGTTACAACAGGTACCCAAAATACGAAGGCAATCCCAAATGCAAGCAGTAGCACACCCAGTATAATTCTTGTATGACGTCCACGACCTTGGTCTGCCGAATCCCAACGTCCTTGCAGATAAGCAATGACGCACCAACTCAGTGCAGCACTCGCTACAATTAATCCGGCCTGAGAAGGAGTAATACCTTTCACATCTATTAAAGCCAATACCAAGAAATTCTGTGTGCTGGTATAGGCAGCGAAGAACAGCCCACGTGTTGCTAGAATAGCTGGCATGCCTTTTCGGAAAGCAAGAGTTCCCTTGGGTAGCAGTTTGCGCAGCGGATATACCATTAGCACTAAGCCGATAATGACTAAAACAAACCCTGTAATTATCGGCAGCATGCTAAGACCAATTAAGAAAATCCCCGTACCTATCGTTAATAGTAACGCCAACCATGTAGCTGTAGCTCCGTTGTCCCCTTGTGTTCTCTCTGTTTTTAATTTCCTAAAAGCAGGTAAACTTAGCAATGCTGAAACAACCAGAATCGGTAATATTCCCCAGAAAACAAACCGCCAGGACCACTGATCTGCGATAAGACCGGCAACGTATGGACCAAGCATGGACGGAAGAACGTAGGCAGTACCGAATGCTCCGAGTATTTTGGCACGTAATTCATCGGGATAACTTAAGGATATTGCAGTGTACACGCAAGTCATCATAGCGCCGGCACCTAAACCCTGCATGGCTCGTGACCCTATCATGGTATACATATCGCCTGCTGTTGCGGCAGCGATCAGCCCGACGATAAACAAAAGAAGTGCGAAAGTGAACGGTGCTGCAGGTCCTCTTCTATCAATGATCCGACCGACGACCAGGGTCCCGATAATCTGCGCAAGCAGATATGTGCTGAATATCCAGCCAAATAGTTCAAGGCCGTTCAAGTCGCCAGCAATGGAAGGGGCAATTGTGGTTACCGATAAGCCCTCGAATCCAACTGCCATCACCGACAGGATAATTCCTATGGACAGTGCAAAATAACGCGGGCTGAAAATACTTTGAGGATTAGACGACATGAAATGTGACCTCCAAGAAATTTTTTATGTATACTTCATATCCGGATACTTAGTAAACATTTTTGTTTATAAAGTTTAAACTACAGTTTAACTTTGACTTTGTCAACATTTTTATTTAAAATGTAGAGAGTGTTGTAGATCCAGTCGCTTTCAAAAGGAGGTTCACCATGAGCCGCAATCAAACGAATAAGGATTCATCAACTGGTACCCGGAGAGGGATCATTGATCTGCTAAAGCAGCAAGGTGGAATGGATGTTGCGACACTATCCTCCAAATTTTTGTTATCTGGTATGGCTATTCGTCAACATTTAAATGCTCTCAAAGAAGAAGGATTGGTTACTTACGAAGAAGAGGCCCGTCCCATGGGACGACCCACAAAGCTCTGGAGATTAACGCCTGAGGCTGATCGTTTTTTTCCAAACGGATATTCTGAGTTGTCAGTCAGTCTGATCAATTCGATGAGAGAGGCTTTCGGAAACGAGGGGCTAGAAAAGCTGCTGTCTGTGAGGAATAAGAATATGCAAGAGCAATATCTTCAGCATCTTGGTAACGCATCGGGCGTAAGAGAGAAGCTGGAGAAACTAGCCGATATTCGAACAAGCGAAGGCTATATGGCCGAGGTCAAGGAGCAAGGCGATGGGAGTCTTTTGTTTATCGAAAAGCATTGTCCGATCTGTGAAGCTGCTGCTGCTTGTACCGGGTTATGTAAGAATGAGTTACATTTATTTGAAACCATTCTTGGAGATAATGTTCATATCGAACGGGTAGAGTATATTTTGGCGGGGGGAAGAAACTGTGTTTACAGGGTTAGGGAAGGCGGACAAGCACATTGATGCTTGCATGAATGACATCGGTAACAAGACAACAAAACCTTCAACTCCACATCTATCGTGGTTTTGAAGGTTCTTTTGTTTTAAGGTTTTGTTGTTCTAATGATGTCTTTTTTACCACACGATCTTTCTTCCGGTTGCAGCCGATTCCTCAATGCGGTCCAGTAGCTGATGTAGCTTTAAGGCATGGTTGAAATCGGGAGCGAGATGAGTGTCCGTCAAAATATCCCCGGCAAATACATCATGAGCCTTGGCTACATTCAGGGTTACCCCTTCTTTGGCGAAATCCGGGCCACTATCAGGCTCACGAGCTATATTGATTGGTTCAAAATCGCCATTAGGCGTATGATTTTGATTATTGCTTGGATCATACACAAGTTTTTCGAGCGTCAAATTCCCAAATTGAACATGCCCAAGCGAAGGATTCTGAGTCAGGCGCAAAACGCCCTTTTTTCCCTGAATCTCCAGCTCGAATTTTGGATTCACTCCCCCCTGAATGTGGACGGATACCGTTGCCCCCTTCTCCAATGAACCCTGAATCAGAATCTGATCTGCAGTATCCTTGGGAATGACTTCACCCGTTTCCTGAATAGTGGCTTCGTTATAGCGAGATGATGTGATGGCCGATAGCTCACGGAATTCGCCAACGATGTATTGCAGCGCGTCCAGAGAATGTCCCCCGTTAATCGTCAGCAGATTGGCGCCATTGGCTCTATTCAGCAGATAAGCCGTATCCTGATCTGTTCGTCCTCCTTTACCTCGAGTAGATACTTGCATATGACAGGACACAATTTCACCAATCGTTCCGTTTTCCACCAGCTTTTTCATCGTTTGCACTTCAAGATCCTGCCGTGCCTGCAAGCCGACAGTATGATGAATGCCCGCCTGTTCCGCCGCCTTAGCCATTTCGGTAGCTTCCGCAGTATTTGCCCCCAAGGGCCATTCACAGAAAATATGCTTTCTCTCTTGAATCGCGGCCATGACTGGCCGGTAATGATGGGGAACCTTGACGCTCACCACCACCATGTCCACGTCTTCGGAAGCTGCAAGTTTTTGAGCATCTTCAAAGGCCAATACCGCACCTATTTCATCCGCACTTTTTCGTGCACTCTCCATACGAGAAGTACCAATGGCTGTGATAACAAGGTTCGGATGCTTTAGCAAAGCCGGAATGTGCGTTTGACTGGCCCATTTGTTATTCATTGATCCCCCGACCACTCCTGCACGTATCTTCTTTTTCATCATGCTGCGGAACCCTCCTAAATTTTAAATGAGGCTGGAAAATAGTGCCCAAGGCCAATATAATACACTTAACACATAAATAATAATGCTTGTTTGTGATATAGCTATCATTTTATTTGATGGGAGGTGGAGACGTGGATATTGAGAACATGCAGGCATTCGTTTCAGTAGCAGAATTGAGGAGCCTTACGGAAGCAGCCAAAAAGCTGAATCACCTGCAATCGAACATGACGGCCAAAATAAAAAAACTGGAGGCCCATTACGGCACAGCATTATTTTATCGAAAGCCCCGTGGCATGGAGCTGACACCCGCAGGAGAAACCTTGTACGCTCAGTTCAAGCAAATTTTGTTGCTATGGCAAGACACAGAGATGAAAATGAGACCGCAGGAGGAAAAGCTGCGCATTGGCACGATGCAGTCCATCGTGGCGGGGGAAACAACAAGAGCGCTTACGAAGGTATATGAGCTGTACCCACAGGCTTCTGTGACATTAAAAACGGGCACTACCACGGAAATAGAGCAGTTGATCCTCGAAGGTGAACTCGATATTGCCTTCGTCACAGGTTATTCCACCAGCCCGTATATTCATTATCAAAAATGTTGTCGTGAAGATCTGGTACTGGTGGGGAAGGGCATCCATGAAGGCTCAGAGCTCAGACAGGTGCTGCAAGGAGCCACTATTATCGTGCTATCGGATGGCTGCCTGTATCTTACGCAATTGGAGAAGATGTATCAGGACATGCAATTGACTCATGGCGAGGTTGTGGAGGTAGGGGTGTTTGATACGATGGTGCAGTTTGTTTTGATGGGAATGGGAATCACCTTGATGTCCAAAAAACTGGCACGGCAATTTAATGTAAAATCCTATTTGTCCACTCCCCCAACCTTCGGCTACATAGATACATATTTAATAACCCGTCCCAACCACAAGATGACATCAATTGAACATAAATTTATCGAAATCAATAATACGATCTAAGGGATAGGAGAGGATCAAATGACTACTGATCATAATAAGCACCAGGGAAGCCATGCAGTATTTTTGGGGGATAGCATTACTTTTGGTTATGAATTAAAGGATGGGGAAAAGCCTTACCCACACATCGTCAGCGACGTCTTGGGCTTTCAAGGCTTTGAGAATCACGGCATATCCGGCAGCAGTGTAGCCAGCGGGGGCTTTGAGCCGATGTGTGAGCGATATGAGAAAATGAATCCTCATGCGGATGTGATCTTTTTTATGGGTGGAAGAAATGACTTTTCCATGGGAGAAACGCCGTTCGGTCATTTAGGCACAACATCGACGGAAACGCGAACATTTTATGGTGCGCTCAAGCATATTGCCGAGGGATTAATTAACCGTTACCCGGACAAGCTGATCATCTTTTTGACACCGCCCCACGGATCAAGTGATGCGGTTCCCGAACATTTGCCCAATGCAGTCACGGGACAAGTGTATAGCGCGTATGCGCAGGCTGTGAGAGATGTGGCTTCGCTGTATTCTTTTCCGTGCTGCGACCTGTGGAACATCGCCGGAATTCAACCGCTGCTGCCTGTTCACAAACAGATATATTTTACCGGGGAAAACGGTATTCCTGACGGTCTGCATCCAAATCAGGTAGGTCATGAGCGGCTGGCAGCTCATATTATTGGATTTATGAACACGCTATAACCTATAGAGATCATTGCCAGCTGTGAACAGATACACCACGACACTTTTTTCAATTGCATTACTCCGAACTATAGCAGGACACCGAAGTGAAAATACTCAGGCGGGTCATTTAGCTTGAGTATTTTCTATTATTGTCTGGGTGTTTCTATAAACCACCTGTCACAGAAAACCACCCATCACAAAGCTTGAATATTTTCAATAGAGGTGTATAATAATTGACATATCAATTGATATGTCAATTAATTGCGAGGAGGAGCTACCATCGAACATTGCTCTGAAAAAAGCCAATTGTTTTACCGCATGCATCTTTTGTGTAAAGAAATGAATACTGCTTTTGAAGCACAATTAAAAACAAGCTTTACCAAGGTCGAAATTTTGTATCACATTGATCAACGGCAGGAATTGAGTCAGCTGGAGCTTCAGCATTTGCTGGTTCTGGACGGAGCGGCGGTAACCCGGCATCTGAAAAGGCTGGAGGAGGAAGGTCTGATTATCCGCAGCAAAAAAGAACAGGATAAGCGTGTGACCTATATTCGTCTAACAGAATCAGGGGTTCGAGAGCTGCAAGTTTTGTCAGAGGAAAGACAAGCCTTTCAGGACAAGTTGCTACGTGAGTTTGCGGATGAGGAAATTGTTTCTTTGACAAATGTATTACAGCGCATGTCTACCAATGTGAAGAATATGTAAAATACGCGAGGAGGAACTGAATATGAAAGCTATCGTCATTATGACCATTTGCTGGCGCGTAAACCTGCCTCGATCTCATGGGAGGAAGCCGCATCTGTTCCGTTAGCGGGACTGACAGCCTGGCAGGCACTCTTTACACATGGTCAACTGGCTAAAGGTGAAAAGCTATTGATCCACGCAGGCGCAGGAGGTGTCGGCATGTTCGCTATCCAGTTTGCCAAACAAGCTGGTGCCTATGTCATTACGACAGCCAGCGAGCGCAATCATGAGATGCTTGCTTCATTAGGAGCCGATCAAATTATTGACTACCGTACGACCCGTTTCGAGGATGTATTGTCCGATGTGGACGTTGTATTCGATACGATGGGTGGAGATGTTCAGAAAAACAGCTTTAAAGTTCTGAAAAAACACACCGAACGGATCATATCCATCGTTGGCAATTTTGACGAAGTGCTGGTCAAGGAGCACGGCGTAACGGCCAAAAATATATGGCTGGAGCCCAACGGACAGCAGCTACAGGAAATTGCCGACCTGTTGGAGCAGAAAAAAGTAAGGTCGGTGGTAGGAGCTACGTTTCCATTTTCGCAAAAAGGTCTGTATGACGCTCATGCTCTAAGCGAAACCCATCATGCTGTTGGTAAAATTGCCATTACCTTTTCATAAGAACACATATAACGAGGCGCAACACGAAAGGAATTATACAACACGATGAAGATCCTGGAAGATTATTTTCACTATTATGATTTGGCAAGAGATGATGAGAAAAGCAAAGCGCAATTAATCACCCTTTTCTCCAACGAAATTGAGTTCGTGCTGAACGGTGACCGGAAACAAGGTATGGATAGCTGGAAAAGCTTCTTGGACATGTTCTTTGAAGGAACACTCGACATCAAGCATATGTATGAGGGCTGGAAGCCGGTTCCCGGAGAATCGGGTGCCTATGAAACCAAATGGGCGGTATGCGGCAAAAGAGCAACAGGCGAAGTGTATACACTAACAGGAGTGGACAAAGCTCGGCTGGATGCAGAAGGGAAGATCGTTTATCTGGAAAATATACCGGACACCGCGAATGCCTTTGATAAGTACAAAAATATCTGATTCGCCTAATTGATAACCCGTCAGCTATATAACAGCTTGGCGGGCTTTCTATTTTCCGAACAATACATATGTGATTAAATTACAACATTCGCTTTTTGTGTTGACAAGCAGTAGGGGACGGCCTAAAATAACGGATGTAATATAGCGCTTATGAATGCGAATATTACAGCAAATGAACGATAACAATACGAGTATGCTTTACGTAGGAGGAATTACGACTCATGGAGCGTTTCTTTAAATTAAAGGAACATGGAACGAACGTCCGCACAGAAATTATTGCGGGGATTACTACTTTTATGACCATGGCTTACATTTTGGTGGTCAACAATACCTTTTTGGGGCCGACTGGAGCAGGGATGCCCAGCGAAGCCGTCTTTTTTGCCACTGCGGTAGGTGCAGGACTAATCACTATTCTGATGGGATTGTTCGTTAATGTGCCCATCGGCATGGCTCCGGGTATGGGCTTGAATGCTTATTTTATGACCGTAGTCTTGAGTTCCAACGGTATGATTACTTGGCAAGCGGCACTTGGCGCTGTATTTATATCCGGTATCGTCTTTCTGATTTTAACCGTGACACGAGTGAGACAGATGTTGCTTGTTGCGGTTCCTGAGAATCTAAAGACAGCTATTACAGTAGGTATCGGCTTGTTTATTACCATTGTCGGATTTAAGTTGTGTAATCTGGTTATGGTAAGTATTGTTCCAGGGACGGATGTAGGTCAGCCGGTTCCGGGTCATGCTTTTAATCTGATTTTGGGTAGTTTGGTTCATCAAAAGGATGCGTTGCTGGCGCTGATCGGTTTGCTCATTATCGCAGCGCTGATGGTTGTTCGGGTCAAAGGTGCTTTGCTGATTGGTATCGTAGCTACCACATTGATTGGTATTCCGATGGGTGTAACGAATCTGAGCAGTTTGACAACAGGTCACTGGATTCCTGATTTTAGTAATCTGGCAGTGGGTCAGTTGGATTTGAAGGCTGCTTTGCACATTGGGCTGTTTGATATCATTTTCATTTTCACATTTGTAGAGCTGTTTGATACGTTTGGTACACTGGTGGGTACGGCTACCCGCGCAGGTATAATGAAGGATAAGAAAAAAGGCGAGAAAATCATCGGTAAAGCTATGCTGGTGGATGCTGTTGGTGTAAGTACCGGTGCAGTATTGGGTACAAGTACTATTACAGCATTCGTGGAAAGCTCCGCAGGGGTAGAAGAAGGTGGGCGTACGGGTCTGACTGCTGTAACGACAGGCATTTTATTCCTGCTGGCTCTCTTTATCGCACCGTTGGCATTGGTTGTGCCTTCCGCGGCTACTGCTCCAGCGTTGATTATCGTTGGCGTGCTGATGATGAGTCAGGTTCGCAACATTGACTGGGATAACTTCCTGCTGGCGTTCCCGGCGTTCCTAACCATCGTTCTGATGCCTTTTACTGGCGGAATCGCCAATGGTATTTCTGCCGGTATTTTGTCTTACGTTGTTCTGGCTGTATTCAGTAACCTGTTTACCAGCAACAAAGTTAAAGTTCACTGGCTTATGTGGGTACTTGCTATTATTGTAGTGATCCGGTTTGCCTTTATGGGTTCGGAATAACAACTTGATATAACTTGAAAAAGCTCTTTGTATATAGAACCTCCTTCCCTGTTGTTTCAGGGTGTGGGGTTCTTTTTTTGTTCTGGTTATTCATGATGCGAAAGAGGGCGGGGAGTATATATAGAAGAAGAACGAATAACAAATAGAGATTTTCGAGAATTAATAAAATAAATGCTTGCAAACTTATTTCGTCTATGATATATTCTAATTCCGGCCAAGAAATACAATATTGCGAGCGAATGTTACAAAAAAAGATTTTAAAAAAATGCTTGCAAAGTTGGTTCGGACATGATATGATATAAGAGTTGGTAAGGCGGAAAGCCGAGTCGACAAAAAAAGAAATGTTTGATCTTTGAAAACTGAACAACGAGTGAGTACGGATTTTGCTTGCAAAATCCAACGCTGAGATTTTGGTACATGCCGTCAGGCTGTATAAAATGGAAGCGAACAATGAGATATTTTATCTCGTCAGTTTCAAAATGAGCATATCGCTCTTTCTATAAACCAGCTTTGGTTGGTCTTTAATGGAGAGTTTGATCCTGGCTCAGGACGAACGCTGGCGGCGTGCCTAATACATGCAAGTCGAGCGGGGTTGTTTTAAAAGCTTGCTTTTAAAACAACCTAGCGGCGGACGGGTGAGTAACACGTAGGCAACCTGCCCATGAGACTGGGATAACTACCGGAAACGGTAGCTAA
>NZ_JBIYCV010000005.1:0-525640 GCF_044908085.1 Paenibacillus sp. RC73 | reverse complement strand
CAAGGCGACCAAGGTGACCAAGGACCACAGGGTGTTCAAGGATCTCAAGGTGACCAAGGACCACAAGGCGTTCAAGGAGCCCAAGGCGACCAAGGACCTCAAGGCGACCAAGGACCTCAGGGAGTTCAAGGTGACCAAGGTGACCAAGGACCTCAAGGTGTTCAAGGACCGCAAGGTGACCAAGGACCTCAAGGAGTTCAAGGACCGCAAGGTGACCAAGGACCTCAAGGTGTTCAGGGAGCCCAAGGTGACCAAGGACCTCAGGGCGTACAAGGCGACCAAGGTGACCAAGGACCACAGGGTGTTCAAGGCGTCCAAGGTGATCAAGGACCTCAAGGAGTTCAAGGCGTACAAGGTGACCAAGGACCACAGGGTGTTCAAGGCGTCCAAGGTGACCAAGGACCACAGGGTGTTCAAGGCGACCAAGGTGACCAAGGACCTCAAGGCGTACAAGGCGATCAAGGACCTCAGGGTGTTCAAGGACCTCAAGGCGACCAAGGAGCTCAAGGTGTTCAAGGACCACAAGGTGACCAAGGACCGCAAGGCATTCTGTAAGCTTAAGGTCAAGGTATATTTAGATGACTCAAAAGTTATTATAACTTTTGGGTCTTTTTTTTGTCTTAAGTTAATGCTTACGAATTTGTCGGTGAAGGAATCACCGTATTGCTATTAAGAAGTTCTGCTCTAACGAAAAAAACCTTTGTCGAAGTCCTGTGGAAATAAATTCCAAGAGACTTCGACAAAGGTATTGGAAAATAATTGTTGGCTAATATTCTAATCAGCCTTGTTGTAATTTAGGGCAACACAACCACTTTCTCTTTACAGGACGCAACAAATTTTGCATATTGAATACAAGTTTCTAATGAATCATTTGGCTCCATAGGCCACCATCGTATGGCTCCCTTGGGAGCTTTGGAGGCATAGGTTTCAATTTCTGATGGAATTCGACCTACAACCACGATTTGGATCTCCCTAAAGTTGTTTTCAATGCCCTTTTGGAGCGTCTTAATTAATTGGGTATGCTCTATTTCAGGGCAGGAATGGGGGATAGGGAACAATATCGAGAATCTTGAATTATCTTCTTGAATAACATGAGCAGATTTCCGGGCAGGATCATCCGTAGAAGCCTCCCATATACGACGATAAGGCAATTGCTCAGGCAAATCGAGCTCTTTCAATCTCATTTGAATCCTTTGAAAATAGCATCTATTTAGTTCCCCTACAAGAACCTGAATCTGCTTATTTCTGAGGAATGTAGTGTTATTTCCATTTTCGTTACGATATTGGATATATATCAAATCAGGGATGTTTACAAATTTAGTACAAAGAAACGTCCGGACCAGCATATCGTAATCATCTGCTACCAGTAGTTCATTGCGATGGCCTCCGATCAGATGATAACAGTCCCTCGTCCACGCACGGGGATGATTGGGTAAACCGACCAAATGACGAATGGTTTTGCCATTAATGGTCGTATGTTTTTGTGCATTTTGCCATCTGTTCATTTCATGCAGCCAGACTCGATAATGAACACTGTAACCAAAGCCACAATCCCAGCCATACCAATGTGCATGATTGCTCTCTGCATACACTTCAGCACAATCCCCATAAACAAAGCCACAGTCAGGATTTTGTTGAAATGCTTTGACGATTTTCTCCAGGCAGTCAGGAGTTAGCTCATCATCATGATCGACTTCTACTAAAATTTCCCCTGTACATAGACCTGCTGCAAACCTTTTGATGGCCCCTATATAGCCATTACGGGAATCCTGGCGATATCTCCGCACACGGTGATCCTCTAAAGGGAGTAAATACTCCTTGTATGTCTCATCTTCATCACCGGAATCATCCACGATTACCCATTCCCAGTTCTTGTAGGTCTGCTTCAATAAAGATTGATAAGGTCGTTGAATTTTTTCTTTTGACCTGTAGCTGGCAGTAAACACGGATATTAAAGGTGTGTTTGAAGAAAAATGTGTTGGAGGAATCGTTCTATTCTCCGGAAGAGGATCTGTTACCTTGAGCCAGCAGAAAAATAAATGCATAGGTTGAATTTCGTCTGGTGATTGGAAGTGCAACCAGCGTTTTTTTTCGTGACCAGGCAACGCTTTTAGTGCTGAAAATTCTCCCCACTCTTCTCCGAGAGAGACATAAACCCGAGGTTTTTGGAGGCTATTGTCTATAAGTGGTTGATCAGCCTCATACAAGTTTATTGTAATGTGATTTTCTTCCAATCTATCTATCAATTCTTTTACATGATCCTTTAAAACCTTCTTCGATACAAATAAATGAGTTGTCAGTAGCGGAGTGAAATTCAGTGGCATGATCATTCCCCTTTACCAGTTTCGAACACCAACGAGAGGGAGGTGCCGAGTTCAGACGTGAGTTGTTGATATTATTGAAGCATCCATTTTCCTGGCATCATTTTATTTCCCAGTAATATATATGTATGTGTATGTGTTCGGGGATGTGAGGAACAGATCAGCCCATATGACACCAACGAGTAAACCGTCTGAATTAAGCATAAAAGAAAGGTGGAGTAAGCGTGGAATGCCCATTAGTAAGTGTAGTTATACCTGCATATAACCGGCCGCATACACTAAAAATCGCCATCGACAGTGTATTGGAACAAACTTACCCGAACATCGAAATCATTATCTGTGATGACAGTACAACGAATGAAGTACAAGAAATGCTTGATTCTTATTTAGATTCTTTTCCCCAAATTAAATATTATAAAAATGATAAAAATCTTTTTCTCGGAAATTGGCATAAATGTTTCGATTTGGCGTCAGGTGAATATATCAATTATTTGATGGATGACGACATGTTTCATAAAGAAAAAATAGCAAGGATGATCTATTTTTTTGAGAATTTCGAAAGCATCACACTGGTTACCTCGTATCGGCAAACCATTAATGAATCAGGGGCTATTCTCTCACCGCTCTATGCAACGGAAAGGTTGCACGAGGAAACAAGGATAATGGACGGAAGAATGTTGGCAAACGTTGCATTAACTCGTTGTTTAAATGTGATTGGTGAACCTACGACAGTGTTATTTAAAAAAACAGATCTTATCGAACAGTTTGGAGTATATAAAGGAAAACAGTATTCTCTTCTTAATGATTTAGCGTCTTGGTTGAACTTACTATCCAAAGGAAAAGCAGTTTATATTCCTGAAGCGTTAAGCTATTTCCGAATACATCCCAATCAAAATAATCAAACACTTGGTCAAAATGCGTTTACGGAATGGTTAGATATTATGATTGCCTCAAGAGATGATGGATTTCTTGATACTAACGATTTGTTTAAAACTGCACTTCATTCTTATCATGAACGTATAAAGGGTCGTCCACAATTTGATGCAGATATCGAGCGAATTGAAATGATATTAAAAACATTGGAATCCTAGCTTGCTCATCCCATATGCGAAGGAGGCTGGCTCATGTTCGACATTCCCTTCTTACGACCTAATTTAGTAAAAAAGGAACGATTTATTGCCAATTTTGAGAAAATAGAAGAGACCCGGATTTATTCCAATTATGGTCCCTTAAATAACCTGTTTGAAGAGCGGGTCATTGCGCAAATGTTTGATGGAATCGGTTCGGCTGTGACCGTTCATAACGCTACCATCGGGTTGATTTTGGCGATCGCTCAAAGCAAACGACCACAGGGAAAATATGCAGTTATGCCAAGTTTTACTTTTGCTGCTACCCCACTTGCTGCCGAGTGGTGCGGGCTAGAACCTTACTTTCTTGACATTGAACTGGAGAATTGGCAAATGAATAGGGAGCAGTTAGAGCAGGCAGTCAAGCTGCTGGGAGATGAGATTGCGGTAATCGTTCCATATGCCACTTTCGGTACAGCTATTGATTTATCCGTATACAATAAGCTGCAGGAGCAAGGAATTCCGGTAGTCATCGATGCTGCTGCCAGTTTTGGAACTATAACTTTGGAGGAAACCGTACATTTTGGCAAAGGCTTCGGAGGAGCCGTAGTGTTCAGCTTTCATGCCACCAAATCTTTCGGTATTGGAGAGGGTGGATTAGTATATAGTATGGACCAAGATCTCATCAAGCGAATTCGTCAGGCGGGGAATTTCGGTTTCTCCAGCAGCAGGGAGTCTGTCACCCAAGGTCTTAACAGTAAGATATCTGAGTATACCGCTGCTATCGCTTTAGCCACTCTCGACCATTTCAAAGCTGTACGGGAGAATAGAAGGACTATCTACGAATGTTATCTTCAAGAACTGATCCAAGCAGACTTATTAGAACGAGGATGGTCTATACAAAAAACGCAAGGATCGGTTGTTCATCAATTTATACCTATTCTTTGTCCAGATTCTCACAGCAATCAAGAAGTCGTTGAGTTATTAGCCGCTAATTCAATAGAAGCCAGAACCTACTTTTCTCCGGCGTGCCATCAACAGAAGCAGTTTCAAAGTTATCCCCGGTCTACTCTTCATGTTACCGAGCATATTACCAAACATATTGTCAGCCTGCCCTTGTGGGAGGAGTTGGACGAGATTATCGTTCGAAGAATTGTGAACGTTCTAGGGGGCTTGGGAAGAGAGACAACCAGATGAGAAAAATCGTTATTTGGGGATCGGGCGGACATGCCAGGGAAGTCAACTGGTTATGTGAAGAGCTGGGAATTCAAGTGGTAGGTTTTTTAGACGAACGGCCAAAGACGAAAGGGCAGATCGTAAATGGCGTTCCTGTACTGGGGACGTTAACTGACATTGAAGCGTTAAAATATGAGGTAGAGCTGATATGTGCGGGGGTGGGTGACCCGGCATTAAAGAAGCGATTCGCTTATCATACAATTCAATCGGGATTTCGTATCGCAGCCCCGCTAATACATCCACGTGTTCGTTTGTCTCGAAGAAACACCATTGGTGAGGGAAGCATGATCTTTGAGGGGGCTGTCCTGTCGGACAATATTAAGATCGGACATCATGTAATTATCAACCGGAGTGTTAACGTCAGTCATGATGCGGATATTGGTGATTATGTAACCATAGCCCCCGGTGTGAATCTGGCAGGAAATGTAACCCTAGATGAGGGAGCCTATATCGGCATTGGAGCCTCGGTACGGGAGAAACGTCACATCGGTTGTTGGTCTATAATTGGTGGTGGGGCCTTTGTTAAAGATGATATACCCGAATTTACCTTGGCTGCAGGTGTACCAGCAGTCGTTAAAAAACGACTTGATATGCCCTGATCCTACCAGACGAGGGAAATCAAGTGATTTACCTACCAAAAGCCTGTGCTGGAAAAGGTTCTTAAAACCCGATCCCGGCACGGCCTTATTGCATTTTAAAGCGTATACTTACGAATCAAATAGGTTGGGGTGCAGCTCCACGCGTGACAGTAGCTGTTGATTAAATAACTGCCGTAGGGAGAAAAGGCTTTATTATGGGGATCGTACAATTCCCAGAACGTGTCCGCTCCATCCCGTAGCATACCTCCCCAGTAGGACTTGAGATGTTTTACGGCTCCGTCCCGGTCACCTGTGATCAGCAAAGCTTCGACCAAATAGTGATGCATATACGGTGTCGTCAGGCCGATATCCGGTTGCTCGGATAGCAAGCGTTGCATGAGAGCTGCGTTTTGCTCTGCATCCAGCACCTCGGCCAAAGCCATCCAGATTTGTCCGGCCCACGAAATTTGGCGGTTGGGACCGCTGACGAAGAAGCCTTGCATTTCATCCCATAGTTGGGCCAGTGTTGCGGTCGTAACGTCCTCTAACCGCTGGTTCAGGAACGGAAGCTTGTCAGGATCAACCTGTTTAGCCAATCGAATGGCCCGTTTTAACGTGTAAATAAGTATGGCTTGAGAAGGGGCTTGCTTATCCAACTGCTCATGCCAGTCGATAAAAGACCACCATTCGTCGGTATGCGGCGGGAGGTGCTGTTCATTCAGACGCTCCAAAGCCAAAGGGCTCCGCGACTTCGACGGGCATTTCACCAAAGGTTAGCTTGAGATGAAGTGGCGCATCCGGCAGACTGCCGACTGGACGAACAGAGAAGGAGAGATATCCGACCTGATGCGTGCCAAAGTCGAGAATAAATTCATCTCCTTTGCCGTAATGCTGCTGCGACAGCGTGGAAACGGATTGCATCGGATGTGTTTTCCAGCCATGCATCGCGTCTGCATTATGGACAATCTCGACCATTTGCTGTGGCGGGGCAGTGGACGTATTCAAATGCGGTTGTGCTTGAACCGCCTGGTTAATAAAAGCTTCATTACGTGCAATTTTTATTTTGTCAGCTTGCTGAATAGGAGATGTTTCTGACATGTGAATGCCTCCTTTAGGATAATTAAACCGATTGAGGAAGGATATCTTTATTTCCATGAACATTCGAAGTGTTCTCGCCTTCAGACGCATCCTGCGCTCGATTTCGTTCCTGAATGTCGTTACGGATTTGCGGGAAAATGTGATCCAGACGATAGAAGTACATAATAATCATCGAAATGACCGTTAAAATCAGCGGAATGATGAGATAATTCAGTTGAATGGCGAACAGTCCGGAAGCGCTTTGTGTTTGATTGGGAGCATAATTCCCCCACGTTAAAAATACACCGGAAACAGCACCTGCCAGAGCCATAGCTACCTTTCCGATAAAACCATTCAGTGAAGAAATAAAGCCCGCTACGCTAATGCCGGATTTCCATTCCCCGTAATCAACCGGGTCGGCTTGCATGGAGAAGTAAATTGCTGTCCGAACGCCGTTCCCTAGGACAGAAATGATAGCACCGACGATTAAACCGAAGATGTTGGTGCCGGAAATAAGCATGATCAGCATACCTGTAACAGTAACAGCGCTTGCAATCTGGAACAAATTACGTTTGCACATACGCCGGGCAAGCATTGGGGTGACAAAGGTACCGATGATCGGAATAAGGGAAACAATTCCTGCGACCAGGCCGATCAGATCCGGGCGGTTCACATAATACGTGAAATAATAAATCAGACTGCCTTGATGAAAAAACATGCCTCCGAACATAAAGATAATGTTGGCTTCGAAGATGTACCAGGGCGTATTCCCTTTAAGCGCAGAAAAGGTTTGGGCAACCGTCACTTTTTCCTGCCGGAGCTTTACTTTTTCTTCTACATTTTTGAAGGTTACAAAAAACAACATCATACCCACAACCGAGAAAATGACCATCGTCCAAAAGAATCCGTGCGCCTGTGATCTGTTACCTAGCATACGGACCAGCGGCATCGTCAATACACTAACCGCCGTAGCTCCAATGAAAGAAAAGATAATACGGGTCGTCGCCAGCACGGTGCGCTCCTGTCCATCCCGAGTCAGACTCGGCAAAATGGAAGCCATCGGGATATTGACCATCGTATACGTCAGCGATAAGCCCATATAGGTGAAATACGCGTAAATCAGTTTACCGACAGGGCCGATATCCGGCACGTAAAAGGTAAGAATACCCAAGATACCGAACGGAATAGCTCCAAACAGAAAATAAGGCCGTGATTTTCCCCAGCGTGTACGGGTTTTGTCGATAATAATTCCCATAATGGCATCTGCTACACCATCTACAATGCGTGTAACTAACAGCAACGCACTGACCGCAAGTACCTGTAGCCCCATGACATCCGTATAGAAAAACATTAAATAGAGAGTGATCATTTGCCAAATCAAGTTACACGCAAAATCGGCAACTCCGTAACCGAGACGCTGTTTCCAAATGCCTGCCTTTGTAACCATACTCATCCCTCCGTAGACCCCTATGTTGCCAATACGGCAAGATCAGAGGATAAAATCAGTAATTCAGCTTCCTTGAAGAGGCTGTGCTTTGTTGTAAGTTGAATGAGGCGGCTCCGTATTACCTTCCAAACTCACATTTATTAAAGCGCTTTCTTTTCCGCATGGCAATTATCGTTTTATAGATCAATGTATCCGTTTTACAGGTTATTCAAAATTAAAATTTATTTTTGATTATTTTTGTATTTCTTATTTTCAAATGAAAACAAAAGTGTTATAGTCTCCATAAACCAAGAATAACCACTGTAATAAAGTAGTTCAAAACTAAAACTGAACTTGGAGGTCTTTTTCCTATGGTACAAAGTCTGTGGAATTCTTCACAAGCATCTGAGCAAAAAAACACGCTGGAACAGCTCGTATATCGTTCTAACCTTATCGGCACAGACAGGAGCGTGTGTAACTGGGGAGGCGGCAATACTTCGGCCAAAACGACGATACAGGATTTTCGCGGGCGTGAAGTAGAAGTAATGTACGTCAAGGGCAGCGGTTCCGATCTTGCTACGATGAAAGCGCATAACTTTACAGGGCTTCGTATGGAGGATATCCGTCCCTTGTTCGAAAGGGAAGATATGTCTGACGAGGATATGGTCGCGTATCTGGCGAATTGTATGATAGATGCCAAGCATCCGCGTGCTTCGATTGAGACACTATTGCACGCTTTTTTACCTTTTAGACATGTGGATCATACCCACCCGGACGCCATTATCAGCTTGTGCTGTGCGCATAACGGCAAGGACATTGCGAAAGAGATTTTCGGTGACCGTTTTGTATGGGTACCTTATATTCGTCCTGGTTTTAAGCTGTCCAAGATGATTGCTCAAGGTGTACTCGATCATCCGCAAGCAGAATTGGTATTGATGGAAAAGCACGGTCTGGTTACATGGGGAGAAACTTCCGAGGCAGCCTATGCGAAAACCATCGAAATCATTCAAGAAGCAGAAAGCTATATTAAAGCTCGTCAAGAGGAAAAACAGTCGTTTGGAGGCGTAAAATATAAAGCGCTTACTCCTGAGGAACGCCGCAGTATTGCGTCTAGCGTCATGCCATCCGTTCGGGGAGCGGTCAGTGATGAGAAGCAGATGATCCTTACCTTTGATGATGCAGAGGACGTGCTGGAGTTTGTAAATGGTCAGGATTCTGCTGTATTGTCACAGGTCGGGGCAGCGTGCCCGGATCATTTGGTTCATACCAAGGTGGTGCCGTTTTTTGTAGACTGGACACCGGACGTGGAGGATGTCGAGAGTTTAAAAATAAAGCTCGTAGAGGGTATCGCAGCCTATAAGGAGCAATACCAAGCTTATTTTGAACGCAATCGGCATGAAGGAGACGTTATGTTTGAGGCCGCGCCACGTGTGATTTTAATCCCGGGCATCGGCATGATTAACACAGGCAAAAGCTGGAGCAACGCACAGGTGAGTGGCGCTTTGTATCATCGTGCTATCGCGGTGATGCGGGGTGCGACGGCGTTAGGACAGTTTGTTTCGCTCAGTGAAAACGAATCGTATAACGTGGAATACTGGCCCTTGGAGTTGTATAAGCTGTCACTCGCTCCGGCAGAAGCGGAATTTTCACGCAAAATCGCGCTCATTACAGGCGGTGCAGGCGGAATCGGCAGTGCAACCGCACGCCGTTTGGTGGATGAAGGAGCACATGTCGTGCTGGCCGACCTGAATCTGGAAGGCGCGCAAAAGGTGGCCTCCGAGCTGAATGACCACTACGGAGAAAACCGCGCTATTGCAGTTAAAATGGATGTGACGCAGGAGGACCAGATTCAGGATGCCTATGCGGAAACCGCGCTAACCTACGGTGGTGTGGATATCATCGTCAACAATGCGGGGCTGGCCACCTCCAGTCCATTCGACGAAACATCATTAAAGGAATGGAATTTGAACATAAACGTGCTGGGCACAGGTTATTTTTTGGTAGCACGGGAAGCGTTCAAGCTGATGAAGGAGCAGACACTTGGCGGCAGCATGGTGTTCGTCGGCTCGAAAAACTCCGTCTATGCAGGTAAAAATGTAACGGCCTACAGCTCGGTCAAGGCGCTGGAAGCGCATCTCGCCCGTTGTATTGCCGCAGAAGGCGGCGAATACGGCATTCGGGTAAACACGATTTTGCCGGACGCGATTCTGCAAGGCTCCGCCATCTGGAACTCCAACTGGCGCAACGAACGCGCCGCCGCCTACGGCATCGAGCCAGACCAACTGGAAGAACACTATCGCAAGCGGACGACGCTACTGGTAAACATTTACCCGCAGGATATCGCCGAGGGCATTGCCTTTTTCGCCTCATCCAAGGCGGAAAAAACGACAGGCTGCATGCTCACTATCGACGGCGGCGTACCCGCTGCCTTTACACGCTAGAAAATGGGAGAGTATTAAAAACGTAAATAAGTAATAATAACTTATTTACGTTTCGCATTTTGTGTTTTTCCGAAAATGCACACCCAAAACATAAAAAGAGAAGTGACTTTATGGGTAGGCAGCAGCGGAGCGGGCGGAATTGTTCTGAAGAAGCGTAGCGTTCGCCTTTATCCCCGGATTTTTACCTTTATATGTTCTATAAAATAAAAAAATCCGGGGATAACAGCGATCGGAAGAACAATCCGCACGCGAAGCGGCCTCCCACCACCATAACTCACTTCTTTTTCCAAGGAGGAACCACGATGAGCGATAAAGCGTACGCCTTATTCGAGGAACAGCAGCAACAAAGGGGCATTGACCTGGAACAAGTAAAGACAAAGCTGAAAGCGCTTAGCATAGAAACCCCATCATGGGGCTATGGCGACTCAGGTACACGGTTTAAAGTTTTTCAAAAAACAGGCGTGCCGCGTGATCCGTTCGAAAAGCTGGAGGATGCCGCACAGGTTCATGCAGTAACCGGATTGTGTCCATCAGTCGCCATTCATATCCCGTGGGATAAGGTGGATAATTACGGCAAGCTCCGCAGTCATGCCGAAAGCCTCGGACTGCGGCTTGGGGCGGTTAATCCGAATCTGTTTCAGGATGAAGATTACATGCTCGGCAGCGTCACCAATGTAGACCCGGCAATCCGCCGCAAGGCAACAAACCACTTGCTGGAATGTGTGGACATTGCGAAGGAAACAGGTTCCAACGATTTTAGCCTGTGGTTTGCAGACGGAACAAACTATCCGGGTCAGGGAGACATCCGCAAGCGGAAAAATTGGATGCTGGAAGCACTCAGCGAAATGTATAAGGCGCTCACGCTTGACATGCGCATGCTGATTGAATACAAGGCGTTCGAGCCAGCCTTTTATCATACGGATATTGCCGACTGGGGCATGGCGTACAATTACGCGACCAAGTTGGGACCGCAGGCACAGGTGCTTGTGGATACAGGGCATCATCTGCCAGGAGCTAACGTGGAGCATATTGTCGCGTTTTTAATTGATGAGAAGCGACTGGGCGGCTTTCATTTTAATAGCTACAAATATGCGGATGATGATCTCATCGTGGGCTCCGCAAATCCGTATGAGCTGTTCTTGATTTTTTATCAAATTTTAAATGCAGCTCAGGATGTGGATACGGATATCCGACATACGGTGGACAAAATCGCTTATTTGATCGACCAGTCGCACAATATTGAACAAAAAATCCCGGCGATGATTCGATCAGTGCTGAATGTGCAGACACAATATGCGAAGGCGCTGCTGATCAATCATGCAGAGGTGGAGGAAGCGGCGAGCCGTCAGGATGTGCTGGGTGCGGAGGATGCTGTGCGCAAAGCGTTTGAGTTCGACGTTGCACCATTGCTCAAGGCAATACGTGAGGAGCAAGGGCTACCCGCTGATCCGATGAAAGCCTATTTAGCGTCTGATTATGGCACGCAGATTTTGCAAAGAGGCAAGGGTGGTGCAAGCTGGTGAGCATCCTCGCATATGATCTGGGGGCAAGCAGCGGCAGGGTTCTGCTCGGTCGATTGACGGATTCACGTATAGAGGTGGAGGAAATCCATCGCTTTTCGAATGATCCGGTCAAGGTCGGGGAGCGTCTGCACTGGGATATTTTGCGTCTGTATCACGAGGTTCAGCAAGGACTGCTCAAAGCTAAGCACATGGGAGTGAACCCGTCCAGTCTGGCGATTGATTCCTGGTCGGTCGATTTTGGACTGATTGGAGAAGCCGGAGAATTGCTGGGTAACCCTTATCATTATCGGGATTGGCATACCCACGGGGTGATGGAGGAAGTACAGGGTCAGCTGGGCAAGGAGTTTATTTTTCAGCGCACAGGGATTCAGTTTTTGACCTTTAATACGATGTTTCAGTTGGCTGCTATGCGAAAAGCAAAATCGCCGCTGCTGGAGCAGGCAAAGCATTTCTTGATGATCCCTGATTTGCTGCGGTATTTTCTAACGGGTGAAATGCACAATGAATTTTCCAATGCGACTAGCACGCAGTTATATAATCCGTTGCAGCAGGCATGGGATCATGAGTTATTGTCTAGTATCGATATTCCCCATTCCTGGTTTGGAAAGGTACTGGAGCCGGGAAGTGCCGCAGGTACGATCCGTTCCTCGGTCATGACTGATCTGGGCATCGGAGCGATTCCTGTTATTGCGGTAGCGGAACATGATACAGGATCGGCTGTAGCTGCGGTGCCTACGCTGGAACGATCATTTGCGTATTTAAGCTGCGGAACGTGGTCTCTGATGGGAACGGAAACCCCGCAGCCTGTGATCAACGAGGATACGCTTCGATTTAATTTTACGAATGAAGGCGGAGTGGGCCGAACCTACAGGTTGCTTAAAAATATTATGGGCTTGTGGATTTTACAGGAGGCACGCAGAGAGTGGGAGCGTCAAGGAACTTCCTATTCTTTCCCCGAGCTGGTACACATGGCGGAGCAGGCTCCGGCGTTTGCTTCATGGATCGACCCGGACGATGAACTGTTTCTGCATGCCGGAGATATGAGAACACGCATACGCCAATATTGCCGTAATACCGGGCAGCCTTTGCCGGAGACACCGGGGGAGGTCACACGCTGTATTTTGGAAAGTCTGGCGTTGAAGTACCGTTACGTTTTGGAGCTTACGGAACGGGTGTCAGGACAACGGTTTAACGGGCTGCATATGGTCGGTGGGGGAATTCAAAATCGGCTGTTGTGCCAATGGACGGCTAATTCGATTCAAAAACCCGTGTGGGCTGGACCCGCAGAAGCAAGCGCAATCGGCAATCTTGCGGTACAATGGATGGCACAGGGAAAGTTCGCCGATATATGGGAAGCACGCCGGGTCATCGCGGATTCTATTTCCGTAGAGGTATATGAACCTGCCGAGTCGGAAGCGTGGGAGGATGCCTACGGACGATTCCGGCGTGTGGCGGGACTTTTTGTACATTAAAGATGTGGAGTGAGATTGCCATGCTGGTTGCAGAAAGATATGAGATGATCGTACAGCTCGTCAATGAAAAAGGAAGCATCCGTGTGTCGGAGTTGAGTGAGCTGTGCAAAGTAACGGAGGAAACGATCCGCCGTGATCTGGACCGTTTGGAGCAGGCGGGACGGCTACGCCGTTCACATGGTGGAGCAGTCAGCGTCAAAAACGAGCAGCCCGAAACGCCCTATGCGGTACGGGAAATTATGAACGCAGAGGAAAAGCGCCGGATTGCCGAGGAAGCGGTAAAGCAGATTCAGCCGCATGATCGTATTTTGCTGGATGCTAGTACAACGGCTTGGTATATGGCGTCGATTCTGCCGGATATTCCGTTGACGATATTGACGAATTCGATCCGTGTAGCAACAGAGCTGGCGGGTAAGGAAAAAATCGAGGTCATTTCCACCGGAGGACAGTTGCTACAGCGCTCATTGTCATTCGCTGGTCCGCTGGCGGAGCGCTCGTTGGAATCGTATTATGTGGATAAATTGTTTTTCTCCAGCCAGGGGGTCCATCTGGATCGGGGCATTAGTGAATCGAATGAGCTGCAAGCCCGTTTAAAGCAGAAAATGGTCAGCATTGCAGATCGTGTGATTTTACTGGCAGATGCAAGCAAATTTGGGCAGCAGGCATTCACGCATGTCGTGAAGCTGTCGCAGGTGTCCGAGATTATTACCGACTCGCGTTTGCCGAATCCGATTCGCAGTCAATTAGCAGAACTGTCGATTTCGGTTACGGTTGTATAAAGCGGGTAGTTTCCGAAATGAGAATAGAATTTTAAAAGTGCTGAGGGGGAGGGCGCTCCGCGTTTCATTTGATCTTACGATCGCTGTTGCAGTGGGATTCTTTGATGATGTAAAACATGTATAGGTGAGAATCCCACTGCAAGCTTATGCTTATGATGAGAGCTTTCCTTTGGAAAGCTTTTAGGCGAACGCTGACGCTTCTCCAGGTTCAAATGAACCGCTTCGCTAGTATCCTCCATAAGTGGATTTTTTTTGTAGTGAGTAGGTAACGGTTCAAACATAGTGACGTCAGACTAACTAAGAGCTCAACAGGAAAAGGTACAACATTTAAGATAATTAGAAAGCGTTTACTTTTCATATAAGCTGAACTCGAAAAATTCATATAAAAACGGAGTAGGCGGAATGGTGCTGTACAAGAGAAGCGATTGCGATGGGAAGCACCATCCGACTGCGCAGTGGCACTAAAGGGAACTTTTCAGTTATAAAGTAATAGCTATTCCATGGACGGAAGGGGTGTCTCGTATGAAGGTATCTTTATTTATTACCTGCCTGAGTGATGCGATTTATCCCAAGGTGGGGGAAGCGATGGCACGCTTGCTTGCCAGATATGGTGTCGAGCTAAATTTTCCAAAGGTGCAGACATGCTGTGGCCAGCCGTCCTATAACAGCGGCTACTGGGATGAAACGAGGGCAGCGGCGAAAACGATTTTGAAAGCGTTTGACGACAGCGACTTTGTCGTATCGCCCTCCGGTTCCTGCACTTATATGATTCATCATTACCCGGAGTTGTTCAAGGATGAGCCGGAATGGCTGGACTCAGCGCGGCGATTGGAGCAAAAGACATATGAATTTACGCAATTTATGGTACAGGTGCTTGGCGTGACCGATGTGGGCGCGTCTTTTCCGCATACGGTAACCTACCATCCGTCTTGCCACGGTACCCGTTTGTTGGGCGTGAAGGAGGAGCCGATGCAGCTACTTGGCAGCGTAAAGGGCTTGCAGCTGGTGCCGCTTCCTTTTGCAGAGGATTGCTGTGGCTTTGGTGGTACTTTTGCGGTAAAAATGTCGGATATTTCGGGAGCCATGGTGACGGAAAAGGTGGATCATATCAGGGAGACGGAGGCCGAGGTGCTGGTTGGACTGGATATGGCCTGCCTGATGAACATTGCGGGAAATCTCCGGTATCGGGAAGAGCCGGTGCGGGTTATGCATCTGGCCGAGCTGCTGTATGAAGGGGTGAAGCACGCATGACCGCTGTACATTCACATTCGATGAGCCAAAAGGTCAAAAAACGCGCCGAGCTGGCCCTGAACGACGATTTTCTGCGGAATGCGGTCCGTTTCACGACGGAGCGTTTGCGCAACGGCAAGCTGGCGGCTTCAGAGCAGCACGGAAATTGGGAGGAATGGCGTGAGCGGGGCCGTCAAATTCGGCTGCATACCATTGCCCATCTGGACTATTATCTGAACCTGTTTGTGAACAATGCCCGAGCCAACGGGGTGCATATTCATTTTGCCGATACAGCCGCAGATGCTGTACGGATTACGCTGGATATTGCTGCCCACAATCAGGCCCGGTCTGTTGTTAAATCCAAGTCGATGGTGTCGGAGGAACTGCACTTGAATCAGGCGCTGGAGGGCGTCGATATCGAGACGATTGAAAGCGATCTTGGTGAGTATATTATTCAGCTTGCAGGCGAGGCTCCATCTCATATCGTCATTCCGGCGATTCACAAAAACCGCTATCAGATTGCCGAACTGCTGTCCAAAGAAGCGGGGGAGGAACTGTCTGCGGATACGACGATTTTGGCTGGTTTTGTCCGTAAAAAATTGCGTGAAAAGTTTCTGGAGGCAGATATCGGAATGACTGGCTGTAATTTTGCCATCGCAGAGACGGGTTCCATGGTACTGTTCGAAAATGAAGGCAATGCGCGGATGGTATCCACTTTGCCCAAAACGCAAATTACGCTGATGGGTATGGAACGGATTATTCCATCATGGACGGATCTGGAGGTAATGGCTACATTGCTGCCACGCTCCGCTACCGGTCAGAAGCTGACGATGTATATGTCCGGTATTTCAGGCCCGCGGCGCAGTCAGGATGCCGATGGACCGGAGGAAATGCACATCATCATCGTAGATAACGGACGCTCGCTACAGCTAGGCAATCCCGAGTTTCAGGAGTTGCTGAATTGCATTCGTTGCGGGGCGTGTCTGAACGCCTGCCCGGTTTATCGCCACATTGGCGGACATGCGTATGGCGGGACCTATAGCGGACCTATCGGTGCGGTACTTACGCCTGCTTTGCATGGCAACATCGAAGAATGGAACGATATTGCAAGTGCGTCCAGTCTGTGTGGTGCGTGCTATGAAGCCTGTCCGGTCAAAATACCGTTGCATGACATGCTGGTCTATTTGCGCAGACGCAAAGTTGAGGCTGGACAAGGAGATAAGCTGGAAGCAGCAGGAATGAAAGGGTTTGCGACCGTTGTTTCCAGCTCGAAACGATTCGCAGCGGCGATTCGACTTGGGCAAATTGCCCAGAAGATGGTCGTCCGTAAGGGAGAAATTACGCTGAAGCTCGGCCCGCTAAAGGGCTGGAATACGTATCGCGTGGCTCCCTCTCTGGCGAAAAAATCCTTCCGTCAGCAATGGAACACCCTCGAACATGAGCTGGAGCAGGAACGTAACGTGATGCAGCCTGACGTTCGCAGCCGAATGGAGACGATTTTGGAAGATAGAAGTAAAGGAGGCAGGTAGCATGAGTGAACAGAATAGACCTTCTGCGCAAGCAAAGGCGGCCCATGAAGCGTGGCTCCATCAAATGGAAGGCGAATCCCGCGCCAAGCAGGTGCGCTTTATGGATAGCATTGCAACGAAGCTCAAGCGTCCGCGACAGACGGAGCGGCCCGTGCAGCCGTTTCGCGGCGCACCTGCATTTTGGCACGAATTCGAATGGAGCGCGGAGCAGCGCATCGAAGAGTTCACCGCCAACTTTACAAGTGTTGGCGGGCATGTCGTGCGTCTGCCGGATCTGGAGCAGACGGCAGACTGGATCGCGCGCAAGGCGCGTGAGCTGGGAGCGGCCTATATCGTCCGGCAGAATGAGCCGGACTTGGATGCGCTCCAGCTGGAAGCGGCGCTGCCGGAAGTCCGTCTATCGGTGTGGAACACCGAACCAGTCGAGGACTGGAAGGCCCGCGCCGCCGAGGCGGATATCGGCATCGTCATTGCCGATGAGGCCGCCGCCTACACCGGATCGGTGGCGGTGCTGTCCTCACCGGAGAAGGGCCGCGCGGTCAGTCTGCTGCCAACCGTGCTGATCATTCTCCTTCCACTGGAGCGTCTGCGGACGCGGCTGGGCGAGATTTTAGGCCGCTTTGACGAAGTAGGACGTGAGCAACTGCCCGCAGGGATTCATTTTATTACCGGACCCAGCCGCTCGTCGGATATTGAAAATGATCTGACCATCGGTGTACACGGACCCGGAATCGTTTATACGTTGTTAATAGGCTAGTTAATAGGGTGAGTTAGCAGGTAGACTGGCGAACCTTCAATTCAAAAGCAAGGGAGGCTGGCTCCAAAGGCTGCCCGTTCAATTGCTGATATAATGTACGGAACATTTCCTGTCCGATTCGCTGCAACGGGTTCGTAATATTGGTCAGTCCCATGGCGTCGGCTACCTGACTTTCGTCGGCTTCAAAGCCGACCACTGCCAAATCCTCTGGAACATTCCAGCCCTTACTGCGGGCGGCTGAGATAATACCGCATGCCACAAAATCATTGGTTGTCATGATGGCATGGGGACGTTCTCTTAATGACTCCAGCTTGGCGAACGCCCGCATTCCGTCCTGTACCGTATGGATACCGCTGAGCAACCATTCCTCATTCACTGGCAGCTTCCTTGCCGCGAGCAGGTCATAATAGGCCTGGAGTCTTCTTTGGCTGTTTACGCTGTTTTTTCTGCCTACGGTGCAGGCGATTTTTTCAAATCCCAGCTCGGCCAAATGCTCTAATCCAATCCGAAATCCTTCATAATGATCGAGATAAATGGATGAAATCTCTTTATTTTTTAATGGCTCACAGGTCACAATCGGCCCATATTGGGTATAACGCCTCACAGCAGACCAGTCCAGCATACGCCGTAAAATGACGAGTCCGTCCACTTTTTTCTGCCTCAATAGCTCTAACGCCGCGCTCTCCAAATCCCGCTTTTCCTCCGTCTGGTAGATGAGAACTTGATAATCCTGCTCTTTACCCGCATTGGATACTCCCTTGATGATTTGCATGTAATAATTATTAATCGTTGGGGTCATGATCCCGATAACCTTGGTACGGCCTACTTTCAACTGCACCGCATTAATATTCGGAATATAATCCAGTTCCCGAATGACTTCCATCACCCTGGTGCGCGTAGCTTCACTGACATAAGGATGATGATTAAGCACCCGAGACACGGTACTTGTCGATACCTCCGCAATTTCAGCAATTCTTTTTATATTATGCATGACTTTCAACTCCAAAAATTTAGTTCTTGACCTGGAATGCATCCCAGATTGTAGCATGAAAGCATAAAGCGTATGCAGCAATCCGGAATGCATTTGAGGGACATGGGTTCCGCATACTTCTTCACAAATTATAACCTACTTGGAGGAATGCAACATGGAACAGGCAAAAGGTTTTCCCAAGGACTTTCTATGGGGCGGGGCAGCCGCTGCCATGCAGATTGAAGGGGCTTACAACGTAGATGGAAGGGGGCTCTCGATTTCTGATGTATTTACCTTTGATCCAACACTCGACAAAAAGCATTGGCTGGATCAGTGGCATATGATGACCCATGCCCAAGTCAATGAAGCATTGGACCCAAACAGCACCAAAAATTATCCCAAACGTCGGGGAAATGATTTCTACCACCGTTATGAAGAAGATATTAATCTGCTGGCCGAGATGGGTTTTAAATGCTTCCGAACTTCCATTTCCTGGACACGTATTTTCCCGAATGGCGACGAGACAGAACCCAATGAGAAAGGGCTACAATTCTATGACAAGGTTTTTGATGCCCTGCTGGCCAAAGGAATTGAACCCGTCATCTCACTTACCCATTACGACATGCCTCTGTACCTTGTCACCGAGTATGGTGGCTGGAAAAACCGGAAACTGATTGAATTTTTCGTCCGTTTTGCCGAGACCGTATTTACCCGCTACAAGAATAAAGTGAAATACTGGATTACGTTTAACGAAATGAACTGTGTCAAACACCATCCGTTTGTTAGCGCCGGGATCATTGAAGAAAATCACCCGAATCTAGAGCAGGACAAGTATCAATCTGCCCATCACCAGTTTATAGCCAGCGCGCTGGCAGTCAAAGCCTGTCATGAGATTATACCAAACTCCCAGATTGGGTGCATGATCAGCTATCTGTTGCTTTATCCGAATACCTGCAATCCGGATGATGTGCTTGAATGCCAAAAGGAAGAACGAGTATCCTTCTTTTTCAGTGATGTACAAGCCAGAGGGTATTATCCGTCCTATACCGCACGCATGTTCAAGGAAAAAGGCGTTGTCCTGCATAAAGAACCCGGCGATGATGAAATCCTGCGCGATAATCTCGTGGACTTCGTATCCCTGAGCTACTATATGTCCAACAATGCCAGCGCCACTGCCGACCAGCATGCCAAAGCAAGCGGAAATCTAATTGGCGGCGTGAAAAATCCTTATCTGGAGCAGTCCGAATGGGGCTGGCAAATTGATCCTAAAGGATTACGTTATGCGCTGAACAACCTGTATGACCGCTACCAGAAGCCACTGTTCATCTCGGAAAACGGCGTGGGCGCGACAGATCAAATGAGTCCTGACGGTACGATTAACGATGATTACCGTATCGATTATCTGAAAAAACATATCGAGCAAATGAGGGAAGCGATTGAGGATGGAGTAGATCTGTTTGGCTATACCGCCTGGGGCCCAATCGACATGATCAGTGCTTCAACTTCACAGGCATCCAAGAGATACGGCTTTGTCTACGTCGATCAGGATGATCTGGGCAACGGAACACTGAACCGCTACAAGAAAAAAAGCTTTGACTGGTATAAAAAAGTGATTGAATCGGGCGGAGAAGTGCTCTAAACGGAGGCGTATGATGCATGAAAGGCTCGAGCCTGCTCTTATGCCTGATCTGGGGCTTTAATTTTGTCATTATGAAATTGGGAAACGGAGCCTTTGAACCTGTACAATTTGCCGCTTTTCGGTTTCTCACCGGCACGCTGCTCCTGTTCGGAATTCTCATTTGGAAACGGGTCCCCAATCCTGACAGGCACACGATGAAATGGTATATCATCTGCGGAATTCTCCAGACTACCTATTTTAATATTGCTATTCAGATATCCCTGAACTATATTAATGCTGGCTTAACTTCCGTGCTTACGTACAGCATGCCGCTGTTTTTATCCATGATGGCCCATTTTCTTATTCCGGGTGAGCGGCTCAATACACGCAGGACGATTGGGATTGCTACAGGGATGATGGGCCTGTTATTTGCTATGGACATTCATTTGGGCGGCAATTTGTGGGCTATGCTGCTTGGGGTGAGTTCAGCGATTGCTTGGGCACTTTCCAACCTGATTATCAAGCTCAAGCTCCAGCATTGCGATAAAACCCAGTTTACGACCTGGCAGATGGCGTTCGGTGCACTCGGACTGCTATTGTATTCCCTGTTGTTTGAGCGATGGGAGCCGCATTTTAGCGCTGCGTCGATCTTTTATATTTTATTTTCCGGTATTGTGGCGTCGGCTCTGGCATTCCTGCTGTGGACCCATATTCTCACCAGAATGGAAGCAAGTAAAGCTTCTGTTACGCTGTTGCTGGTTCCTATCATTGGTGTTGTATCCGGCTGGATCTTTCTTCACGAGGAGCTCAAAGCGGCTACCCTGTTTGGCATTTTTTTAGTACTGGCGGGCATCTGGATTGTGAATCGTTCAGGGACTCCGAAGCCGCAGTAAGCGAATGAAAGGCTTTTTTTAATAAAGGGTTGACAGTGAAAAAGAAACTCTATTATAATAAAGTCAAGAAAACGGTTACAAAAATGAATTTTATAATTTCAGGGTGTTACTATTTTAGGCATAACCTGAATGGAGTTCCGGTAAGTGGGCGATAACGTCTATTAAGCGGTGTTCTGTTCAGGTTTTTTAGTGTATTCACATTTTTTAACAGATTCTCTTTAAAAAATGGCCTTCCAGTAAATAAAAGCAGGTGGTCGCATGATTTTGAAGAAAGCGCTTAACAACAATGTCGTATTAGCAGAGGAAGAGGACGCCCAAGAGGTCATTGCGACAGGGAATGGAATCGCATTCAACCTGAAGCCGGGAGATACCATCGATGAGCGGAAAATCACGAAGCTGTTTGTAGTCAAAACTCAGGATCTATCCGCGAAGCTGGCGGATTTGCTGAAAGATGTGAAGATGGAATGTATTGAAATCGCGGATGAAATCGTGGAGTATGCCAGACCGAGATTGGCTGGAGACATTAGTGACTATATTTACCTAGCCCTGATCGACCATATTTCATTCGCCATCGAACGGCACGAACGGGGAACCCCGATTGAAAATCGGTTTCTATGGGAAATTAAGCGGTTTTATCGCGAAGAATTTGCGATCGGAAAACATGCGCTGGAGATGATCCGTAACAGGATCAACATCACGTTCGATGAGAATGAAGCCGGGTTTATTGCTCTGCATTTCGTCAACGCTCGCCTGGATAACCAGAAGCTTGACCTGACGCTAAAAACGTCAAAAGTCATCAAGGATATTATGGATATTGTAAAATACCACTTCAATGTCGAGATTGATGAAGATTCATGGAATTACAACCGATTTGTAACTCATCTTAAATTTTTTGCCCAGCGGCTTTTTGCCCATGAATCGGCAGACCCGCAGTACATGAATTTGTTCGAAGACCTGAAAATCAAATTTCCAGAAGAGCACAGATGTGTACAAAAAATAGGGGTGTATGTGAATAAGCAGTTTGAGCAGAAATTAACCAATGATGAAATGATGTATCTTATGATTCACATTTCCAGATTGGTCAACAGAACTGAAAACTAACAGGGTGTTACCATTCGTGGGCATTACCTGAGTGATTTCGATACTAAATTGCATTTTGGTATCGGTGATTACTCAGGTTTTTTTTATATCAACCAGAGAGCATTGGAGGCAGGCGTTATGAGCAAACATGATGAATTAGCGAAATTCATTGTAACAAATGTAGGCGGAGAGGAAAATATCCGTGATCTGTACCATTGTATGACCCGTCTGAGATTCACACTCAAGGACAAGCAAAAGGCCAACAAACAGGCTTTGGAAAATTCCGACGGGGTCATTTCCGTGATAGAGAGCGGGGGCCAATATCAGGTGGTCGTCGGCAATCATGTTAGCGAGGTCTATGATGCGATTGCGGGAAATTACAACCTTCAGGTAAAGAGCGGCAACAATGAGAAAGAGGATCATTCAAAAGAAGGTAATTTCATCAGTCGTGCTTTTACCGTCATGAGCTCTATCTTCCAGCCGATTGTACCTGCTTTGGCTGGTGCAGGGATGCTGAAAGCTATCCTGGTTATTCTTACACAGTTAGAGTGGCTGGACAGTGCCTCCAGTACCTATGCTATCCTTGCTGCCGCAGGTAACGGCGTGTTTTTCTTCCTGCCACTGATGTTAGCGTTTTCAGCTTCTAGAACGTTCAAGACCCAGCCTATCGTATCTGCCGCAATTATGGCCGCTTTGCTGGAGCCTAACTTCACCAAGCTGATGGAAAACACGGGGGATATTGCTTCCTTTACCCATATTCCCGTTGTCCTGATGAGTTATACGACATCCATTATTCCAGCGATTTTAGCCATTTGGCTGTATTCATACCTGGAACGATTTCTGAAGCGGGTAGTTCCGAAAAGCATTGAATTATTTATGGTCCCGCTCGTTTCCTTATTAATTATGGTTCCGCTTACCGCCATTGTGATCGGTCCGCTGGGAGTGTACACCGGTAAAGGTATTGCGGATGGTATTGAATTTTTGAGTACGCAAAGCGGCCTGTTGACCGGGGCCATTCTGGGTGGCGGCTGGACCTTCCTGGTGATGTTTGGTTTACACTGGGGGATTGCCCCTGCGATGATCAACAATCTTTCCCTCAAAGGGTTTGATACGATCCGACCCATGATGGCTTCCGCGACCTTCGCCCAATCCGGTGTCGCTCTTGGGGTCTTTCTGAAAGCCAAGGACAAAAAGCTGAAAGCTTACGCGCTGTCATCTATTTTCCCTTCACTGTTCGCTGGTATTACAGAGCCTATCGTTTATGGGTTGTCCGTGAAGCTGAAAAGACCGATGATTGCCGCCGTCATCGGGGGAACGATCGGAGGAGCCATTGCTGGGCATTTCCAGACGACCGTGCTTGCTTATGTGTTCCCGGCCATAACGACTATTCCGGCGTTCTTTACAAATACCATTGCTTTTTATTTAATCAGCATCACCATTTCATTCGTGGTTACTACTGTATTAACTTATATTCTGGGCTTCAATGAAGGTAACGGGGCAACGGTTGCGGAGACAGGAAAAACGGAATCAGAAAAATCCGAGCCTGCCTTACAGACTGAATCTGGACAAACCGTAGTCATCGAGAGTGTCTATGCTCCTATAAATGGCGTAATTGTTCCGTTAAGTGAAGTACCTGATCCGGCATTCTCTACAGAAGCGATGGGTCAAGGAATAGCCATTCTACCGAGTGAAGGAAAGGTATATTCACCAGTGTCCGGGGTTGTCTCGCTCGTATTCCGAACCGGCCATGCGGTAGCCATCACCTCCGACAACCATCTGGACTTGTTAATTCATGTGGGACTCGATACGGTTAAGCTGAAAGGCAATTATTTCACAAAGCATGTGGAGCAAGGGCAACGGATTGAACGGGGTGATTTACTGCTTGAATTTGATATTCCGAAAATCCAGGCAGCCGGTTATGACCTGACCACTCCGATTATTGTTACCAACAGTACTGCTTACCAAAAGGTCACCCAAACACAGCAAAAATCTGTAGATTTGCAAAGTGTTTTGCTCACAATACATTAAATAAAGGAGGAAATAAGTCATGACAGAACAAATAGCCAAAAGTTTTCCTGAGAATTTTCTGTGGGGTGGTGCTATAGCGGCGAATCAGGCCGAAGGGGCATGGAACGAGGACGGTAAAGGACCAGCGATCAGTGATGCATTCCGGGGAGGAATTGTAGGCGGAACGTTTGATGATACGATTGATGAGAACAAGTATTATGCCAGCCATGAAGCGATTGATTTTTACCATCGTTACAAAGAAGATATCGCCCTGTTTGCGGAGATGGGCATGAAATGCTTTCGGACTTCCATTGCATGGTCCCGAATTTTCCCGAATGGGGATGATGCCGAGCCGAATGAAAAAGGGCTGCAATTTTACGATGATCTGTTTGATGAACTATTGAAGTATGGAATTGAGCCGGTCATCACTATTTCTCACTTTGAGCTGCCCCTGAATCTGATTCGCAAATACGAAGGCTGGAAAAGCCGCGAGCTGATTGGATTCTACGTAAAGTATGCGGAAGTTGTCTTCAAACGTTATAAAAACAAAGTGAAATATTGGATGAACTTCAACGAGATCAACCATTTTCACACGATTCCTTTGGCGGCAGGAGGCATTGTTGTCCAAGACGATGAGCACAAGCTTCCGACGATTTATCAGGCCAGTCACCATGTTTTTGTTGCCAGCGCTCTGGCTACTAAACTGTGTCATGAAATTATCCCGGGTGCGATGATGGGCGCTATGTTATCCCTGAGTCCGATCTATCCGAATACCTGCAATCCGGACGATGTGTTTGACGCCTATGAGCTGAGAAGAAGATCTTTATTTTATTCCGATGTACTCCTTAGAGGCTATTATCCAAGCTATGCCAAACGGATCTGGAAAGAGCATAACATCGTGATTCAAATGGAGCCCGGAGATGAACAATTACTGCGAGAGCATACGGCTGATTATTTGGGCTTTAGCTATTATCGAAGTACGACGCATAAAGCAGGTATGCCCATTCTGGGCAATACAGGGGGAATTATGGGACTCGACAATCCCTATTTGGAAAAAACGCCATGGGGATGGCCGATTGACCCGAAAGGCTTTCGCTATGTGTGTAATGAAATGTACGACCGTTACCAGAAGCCTCTATTTGTTGTAGAGAACGGCTACGGCAGTCATGATGAAATTCTGGAAGACGGTTCAATTCATGATCCCGAGCGAGTAGACTATCTGAACAAACATCTGATCCAGCTCCATGAAGCTATTGAAGATGGCTGCGAAGTGCTTGGCTATACCTGGTGGGGCCCAATCGACATTGTCAGCGCGGGAACAGGAGAGATGAAAAAAAGATACGGCTTCATCTATGTGGACAAAAACAACGATGGTTCAGGTACGCTGGAAAGAAGAAAAAAGAACAGCTTCTACTGGTACCAAAAGATTATCGAATCCAACGGGGAAGCATTGTTCGATTCCCAAAAATAAAGGGATACAATCCTTAATTCCATAAAAGTCAGGAACGAACCGGCCAAAGATACGATCTATGGCTGGTTCGTTTGTATATGGACTAGCGAGAATGATAGAGAGGGAAGCGAGTTTCAAAATCCGTCTGTCTGCGGCTGCTTCTAACCGAAATACTGCCATCGTGCAGTTCGGTAATGTAAGAGGTGGCATGTACCATGATGACGGCTAGAATCGCCATGGCTCTAACCAACTGCAACTCGGGAATTCTTTCTTTGGATGTCGGGCTTATAAGGGGCTTCATAAGCTTCATTTCCTTTGGGGTGTGAACTGTCTCTCTATTAAAAAATAAAGTTCTTAACAACCCGGAAGGCAAGGACTTAAGAAACGCTTATGAACTTCTTAACTTTTATTAAGAATTGATGGGGAATAGAAAAAAGAACTTTCAATCCACATGAAAGGTGCATGTAAGCACTTCAAGGTGGCTATGAAAGTTCTTTTTCATATTTAATTTTCTTCATACGGTGGTTACTTGCAACGTCTGGTCTGTCCGCGAATGGCTCCATCTGGATGCCGGACGGTATGAACATTAACATAAGCATTGCCTTCTCTGAGCTGGCAAACTAAGTCATAAATGGTTCTGCCTCTGAGTGGACCGACGAGGTCACATGCACGCAGCACACCGCTGACAACGCCTCTTTTGACCGTGATTCCGAATTTGGAAGGGCCGAACAGGACAGCTACGACCGGACCATTTTCACCCTTGCGTCCCAGATGAATATCCGCTCTGGTTACTCGCGAAATGTTGCGCAGGATAAGCTCGAATTTTAATTGCCGACGTTCCTTATGGTAATGAAACTCCGCATTTCCCGTGGCATTTGTTCTGACAGGAGGTACTTCATGACTCCCCCTTAAAGTGGCTTTAAACGTAGACATTACATCGCTCCTTTTCCCATTGTTGGTTTAGTGTATTCATGGGGCCAGGGAAAGGGCTGTACATTCGCCTATAAAGAGAAAGTTGTGTGTTTAGCAAGTTATTTAGTCCAAGCATATAAGTCATCTTTTCATAGACTATGAGTATCTGGTAGAGAAAGGGGGAAAAAACATGGGAACATTTATAGATGGAAGAACATCTCAAAATGCCTCATTTGCAAACTCTATTGCCATTCCGATCACCGTTTTGAATACGCCGCAATTGTTTGGGCAGATCGGATTAAACACACTGGGAATTACAGGCACGCCGCGGGTTCTGCTTAAAGGTACTCTGTCGGTTCAACTGCCACTGGCTTTAGTAGGAATTACGATCACTATTGTAAGAGGTACCTTGCCAACCGATCCACTTGTTTACTCGGCAACGTCTACGTTTAGCCTGAGTATAACGGCTCCTCAGGTCATCGCGTTCTCGGCAGATGACTTTAACCCGCCGATTACGCCACAGTTGGTGTACACCGCTTTTGTTTCTTCAAACCTGCTGGGTACGATACGGGTAGGTCCAGAGAGCTTCGACGGTATTTTGGTTGGAGATTGATGTAAGGATATAAATGAATTGAATTTCAAAAAGGTTCCTTTTGTACGAAGGCCCTGCAGGTGAATATGTGCGGGGCTTATTCACATTGGGATATTTACATAATATACCCATTTATTCTATAATGTTTAAGAGTGCGATTGATTTGAAAGGGAGTGATCAGATGAATAAGCAGGCCTTCGCCTGCATAGGAATCAAATGGGTACAAACCTGTATCCATGAGGTAAAGGAACGAAATTATTGTATGCGCTTACAAAAAAATCGAAACGTCCTTAGGGTATTCTACATTTTGAAGGAGGAATGATGATATGAAGTGGATGAAAGGAATGACCAGTATGCTTTTGGTCGCTTTATTATGTAGTACGCCGGGCTTGAATGGGACAACACCTGCGTATGGAGCGGCTGGTGATTACAAATTTGATTTTGGCGCGGGTCCAGTGGAATCAGGCTATACCGGGGTGAGTGCATCCCTGCGATACGATGCGACGCGCGGTTACGGATTTCGTACACCCGAGAACGTACGTAATGTGGGAGCAACGGGTACTGGCGTCGCTAGTGATGCGGTACGGTTTCTGACTACCGGTACGAAAAGCGAGAATACATTTGATGTGGATCTTGCCCCAGGGGTATATGAGGTGTCGGTCACGTTAGGGAATACGACCCGAGCGAGCGTTGCCGCCGAGGGAGTGTATCAGGTCATCAATATGACGGGGGACGGAGCAAAGGACCGTTTTCAAATTCCCGTGACGGACGGACAATTGAATTTGCTGATTACAGAAGGTAAAGAGGGAACCTCTTTTGCAATAAGTGCATTGGAAATCAGGCGATTGTCTAATAACCCCGTTACGAATCGGACGATTTACATCGGCGGCGATTCTACTGTCTGCAATTACTATCCACTGGATAGCAGCGTGCAGGCCGGATGGGGTCAGCTATTGCCGCAATTCGTAAACACCAATACATTCCAGATCCGTAACATGGCCTCAGGGGGGCAAATTGCAAGGGGCTTCCATCAGGACGGTCAGCTAGAGGCTATCATCAAATACATTAAGCCAGGGGATTATTTCATTCTCCAGTTGGGCATTAATGACACCAACCCGAAGCATAACGAAAGCGAAGCGGAGTTTAAGGACTGGATGCGGGATATGATCCGGCAGGTCAAGGCCAAAGGGGCAATCGTAATCCTTTCAACACCGCAGGGGCGAGCCACTGATTTTAACGCGAATCATGTACACACCGCTGAAAATAGATGGTATAGAGGCTCTATTTTAGCGCTGGCTCAAGAGGAACAAACGCCTTTGGTCGATCTGAACGTCCTTAGCTCAGCTTATTTTACTTCCATTGGCCCACAAGCCACACTTGCCCTGTATATGAACGGTGACACGCTGCATCCGAATTATGCGGGAGCAAAGGAACTGGCACGTCTAGTAGCAAAGGATTTAAAAAGGCAGGGTCTAAGCGGATTCTAGCCTTCGCCAACTGAAGACTGTGGGTGCTATAATGATAGAAAAACAGCACGAGAGCCGGAATGGTTTTGTTGTCTGGTGTCAGCATTGTATTGAGACGTGAAGACCACAGTTTACGGCTAGGGGAAAGGAGATCCGACGATAACATGCAGCCTTTTACAGCTCGTGTATTAAAAATAATCCAGCTCATCCCTGAGGGAAAAATCATGACCTACGGACAAATTGCAGCGGAAGCAGGGAGTCCGAGAGGGGCGCGTCAGGTGGTGCGTATTTTGCATACGCTTAGCAGCAAGCATCGCTTGCCCTGGCACAGGGTTGTAAATCGATTGGGGGAAATCGCGCTACAGGACGATGAAGGAGCTTCTTTACAAAGGCTGCTTTTGGAAGCGGAAGGTATACAGTTTATGGAGAACGGACGAATTTCACTGGAAAAATACTTGCATGATTCTCAAGCAATGATAGAAGACGAATAGATAGAAACAACCTAAAAATGCCGATCACGTACGCATGCAAGCGACGTTGATCGGCTTTTTAGGTTAGAAGTGAGATACATCTCTATTAAAATCATCCCTAGCTGATCAGATGTTGCTGATTCCGTTGGGCAAGGTGGAAAGAAATACTGTTTATAAGCGGTAAATCGTTATTTTTCCGGGCTTCCCGGATCAGTTGCTTCTTTTGCTGTTCGGATTCACGTAAAAATCGGGTCATCCACAAATCAGACGGTTCGTTCGTAGTTGTCATGCGAGATTCTTTTATCATCTATTAACCCTCCCAGTGAGCGGCTGTTATTCTTTCTCTAGTATATGCTCCTAACCTTAATAGATACTGTTGGTTTCCTTAAAATTAGCTGAAATTTAGGTAAATTTCAGGTAAAAACAGATTCGTTTTATATCTGATTTGCAAGAGAACAGCTTGTATTGACAATGTTGAAATAAAGGTTACAAAAATGTATTGGTTTAACACCTTGTACCACCATTCACCTGAAAGTACAATTAGGTGGCGGATAGACTGTGGAAATTTATGTCGAAATCTATGGAAATAATTCGAAAGATTACACCGAAAGGGGAGAGATTCACCTATGAAGTATAAAGCGGCTGCGACGCTGCTCGTATTGACGATGTCGTCAGGCTTGATTTCCACCGTTCAGGCTGACAGTGCAGCAGGAAGCACAACAGGAAATACGTCAGCAAGTATATCAGGAACCTCGTCTGCTGCGGTTACATCGAAGACCGCCTCCATAACGGGTCAGGCTTTACCTCCATTAACGCTCAAGCAGGCAGCGGAATGGGCACAAACGAATAGCTACAACACGCGTACTGCCGAGCGGGACGTGGAGCGTCGAAGAATGGAACTGAAAAATGCTGAAAAGGATCTGGGCAATGCATTCGTCGATTTTATAGATGGTGAATATGTTGGTGATGAGTCATCCTGGAGAAATTATAACTCTTCGACGTTATCCTATCTAGCCAGCAAAAAGCAGGCGCAGTTCGCCAAGGATCAGATTTATTTTAATGTGATGAAAAGCTACCAAAGCGTATTCGTGGCAGAGAATCAGGTGAAAAATGATCTGGAAGCGCTTGAAATTGCTCAAGCGGAGGAAAAGATTGCACTCGCCAAATTTGCGCGCGGCAAGCTGTCTGAGTATGCGAAAAACGAGAGTACACAGGCCAGAAGCCAGGCGGAGCAGACGATCGAGCAGGGGAAAATTGCGCTGCAAAAATCGCGTGACGCTCTGAATTTTCTGATGGGCCAGCCTAATGGAACAGCCTATGAAATGGTGGATCGACCAGTGTACAAGGAACCGAAGAAGCTGGATATCGAAATACATATACAACAGCTGATGGATATGAATCCGAACTTGTGGAAGCTGGAGGATAGCATCAAGACTTCGGAACTCAATGTGAGATATTTCGATTTTAACAGCGGTGCAGGTGCTTACGATCTAGCCAAAATGGACGTGGATACAGCCAAGGAGGAGCTGGACAAGGGAGAAAAGGATTTTGCCGAATCGCTCCGCAATTTATATGCCACGGTCAAGGAAAACCAAAAAAAATACGTTCAGCTGGAAGAAAGTCTGCGCACGGCAAAAGAGGGGCTGGAGCTGTCCCGCAAAAAGTGGGCCAGAGGCTTAATTATCGAGCTGGAGCTGAAAAATAGCCAGTTGAAGGTGAACCAGATTGAACGGCAAATGGAAGAGCTGGCGATTGAGCTGAGCCAGAATGAATACACGTTGAGCAAGCCATGGAGCACATAGGGAGGAAACGAAGTTGGCAGAAACGGTTTTAAACGACGCCTTATTAAAGTTACGAAGAAAACGGAGAAAAAAGTGGATCTGGACCATGGTTGTGCTGCTGGTAATAGGCGGGGGTGGAACAGCAGTATATTTGAAGCTTCCCAAAGAGCAGGCTGTACCATTGGTTCAGGACGAGACGCTTAAAGTGGAACGCGGGGATGTGAGCGAGAAGCTGGATACGTCTGGTACCGTGCAGGCTTCCAAGGAAGTAAAGCTGAATTTCACAAGTGCAGGCGAAAATAAGCTGGCGGCGCTAAACGTAAAGGCCGGAGACAAGGTGAAAAAAGGACAAGTCCTGGCTCTTCTGGACAGTTCTGAAATTAAGATGCAAATCCAGAGCGCATCCGATAATTTGGAAATATCCAAATCCAAGCTGGCTGAATTGGAGAAGGGGCCGAAGGTGGAGGATATTGAAATTCAGAAGACGAACGTGCTTCGGGCTAAAATGGCTGTCGATACAGCGCAGGAATCATTTGAGCTGGAAGAAGCGGAAAGTCAGAAGAAGGCTTCCAAAAAGCAGTTGGAGCAGGCGCGAAAGGCATATGAAGATCAAAAGTTTTTACATGATGCCGGAGCGGTGTCCAACAGTGAAATGGAGCAGGCAGAGCAAGCGCTGGATAAGGCGCAGACAGATTATGACGGTCTGGATTTACAATTCCGCAAAATCATGTCGCAAAAGCGTCATGCTATCGCAGAGGCTGAAATCGGCTATCGATCGGCTATGGCTGAGCTTCGCAAAACGGAGGTTCCAGCCGATGCCTCCAATATCCAATCCGCACGGATTGAGGTTAGAAGGCTGGCCACCGAGCTGGAGCAGAAAAAAAATGACCTGAACAAGCTTCAGGTCACGGCACCGTGGGATGGAGTCATTTTAAAGGTGAATGGGGATGTCGGAACCAGTCCAACGGCACCTTTTATCGTCATGAATAACTCGGACTCCAACAATCTCAAGATTAGCGCAAAAATCAGTCAGAACGATATTGTAAAGGTGAAAAAAGGACTTTCAGCAGTGTTATCCACCAATGCTTACCCGGGTGAGTCGTTCCCGGGCAAGGTGCAATTCGTCTCACCGGAAGCATCCACAGATGAAGGCATGACGACCTATCTGATGGAGCTGTCCGTTCATGACCCGAAAGGCAAGCTGAAAACCGGTATGATTATGAATGTGTCTGTTATTTTGGGAGTACACAAAAATGTGCTGTTTGTGCCAGCGATTGCGCTGAGATCCGAAGGCGGACAGGACGGCGTCTATCTTGCTTCCAATCCGGCAAATCCAGGGGCGCGCACGTTCAAGCCCGTAGAGCTCGGATTTTACACGCCAGATCGGGTTGAACTCAAGTCAGGTGTGAAGGAGGGCGATACGATTGTTATGCCTGCTCCTGAAGCACCGCCAGACCCTTCCAATATGGGTGGCATGCAAGGAGGCTTTTAAACGGGGATGAGACATGTCATTCAAATTGAGGATATGAAAAAGGTGTACCAGGTTGGGGATCAGGAAATTCATGCCCTGCGTGATGTGCAACTCAACATTGCTGACGGTGATTTTGTGGCAATCATGGGCCCGTCTGGATCAGGCAAGTCCACGATGATGAATGTCATCGGCTGTCTGGATCTGCCTACCTCGGGACAATTTTATTTGGACGGTTATTCCATACTGGAAGCTCGTGAGGATGAGCTGGCTATTATCCGTAATCAGAAAATCGGATTTGTATTTCAAAAATTCCATTTGCTTCCGCGGGCCACAGCTTTGGAGAACGTAGAGCTGCCGATGATTTATGCAGGCGTACCAGCCAAGGAGCGGCGCTTGCGGGCCATTGAGGCGCTGACCAGTGTGGGGCTGGGCGATCGGATGAACAACAAGCCGAATGAGCTGTCAGGCGGTCAGCAGCAACGGGTATCCATAGCGCGCGCACTTGTGAACAATCCGGTGATTCTCTTGGCGGATGAGCCGACAGGCGCACTGGACTCCAAAACGAGCGTTGAAATTATGGAGATTTTCCAACGCCTGAACGATCAGGGTAAAACGGTTGTGCTCGTTACGCATGATCAGGAAATTGCGGAATACGCCAAGCGTCTGATTCATTTTCGCGATGGACGGATTGAAGAGGATCAGCCTGTTGGGAACCGAAGAATGGCGGCAGAGGAAGTGAAGGCATGAAATTTCGGGAAATTATCCGGGTATCGCTCAACAGTTTGCGAACCAATATGCTGCGATCCTTGCTGACCATGCTGGGTATTATTATTGGAGTGGCTGCTGTAATCGCGATTGTTGCCATTGGTAAAGGCTCTACGGCCACGATTACGTCGCAGATTAACAGTATGGGGAATAATTTGCTCATGATTTATCCTTATGCCCCATATGATGGGTCCAGCTCCATGTCGTTCAATCAGACGAAAGGAATATCTCTGGAGGATATCGCTGCGCTAGAGCAGCAAAAAGCCGTAGCCGAGGTAGCTCCAAGTGCCATGACCAATGCGGATATTACGTGGAGCCGCAATAAGGTCAGCGGGCAGATTGAGGGGACTTCGCTGGCTTTCATCCATGTGAGAAAGCTGTCACTCGCTCAGGGCAGGTCTTTTACCCACTATGAAGTGGAAAAGAGACTGAATGTCGTGGTACTAGGGAGCGATGCAGCCCGTAATATTTTTGGTCCGGATGCCTCCAAGGCGGTGGGGGAAACGATCATGATCAAGCAGCTTCCTTTTAAGGTGGTCGGGGTACTGACGAATTCCAATTCCAATATGAGTAACAGCGGGCAGCAGGTATATGTGCCGATTACAACAGGGATGGAACGGCTGGGGAATATGAGCATTCAGCAGGTGAATGCTTCTGCAACAACGGAGGAGAAGATTGACCAGGCGAGTGCTGAAATCCGACAGGTGCTGCGTGCCCGGCATGAGCTGAAGCCATCAGAGGGCGATGATTTTCAGATCATGACCCAGACGGAGATCCTAAAAACGGTCTCAGGTGTAGACAAGGTTATGAATATGCTGTTGCTCGGCGTTGCTGCGATTGCGCTCGGTGTTGGGGGCATTGGCATCATGAATATTATGCTGGTATCCGTCACGGAACGGACGAGGGAGATCGGGATTCGCAAGGCGATTGGTGCGCAGCGCAGTGACATTATGCTGCAATTTCTGGCCGAGGCTATTTTTCTTAGTCTGATGGGCGGACTGGTTGGCGTTATGGCGGGTCTTGGGGGCGCGAAGCTGCTGGAGAAATTTGTCCATATGCCGATTGTGTATACGATGGAACCGGTGCTGTACTCTTTTCTTTGCTGCATGGGGGTTGGTGTACTGTTTGGAGTGTACCCGGCGCGAAAGGCGTCCAAGCTGCGTCCGATCGATGCTTTAAGATACGAATAAAGGAGCGGATACTTCGTCTTACTCGAAAGAGCAGGGTGTGAAGTATCCGCTTTTTTGGTGTGGTATAAGTGCTTTAAACGATAAAAAACCATCAATAACCGCTTTAATTTTATATATGTGATGTTTTATATGCTTTTATAGGTTGATTTATAATTATATATGACGTATTATATTCAATATCAGATAGCAAGGAAAAAAAAGGAGGGGCGTTCATCATCGACCTTACGGCAAGACAAGTGGAAATTTTAAACATCGTACAAAAGCATGCCCCGATTACCGGTGATCAGATTGCGGAAATGCTCAATCTCAGCAAGGCGACCATTCGGACTGACCTATCCAAGCTGGGCATTCTGAATTATATAGATGCGAAGCCCAAGGTTGGTTATTTTGTCGGAAAACGGGGCACGCCGAACCGGGAGGAAAAATTCCGGCTCATGCAAATGAAGGTCGGCGATCTTCACGGGGTTCCAGTCATCGTACGTGAAACAACAACGATTCAGGAAGCTGTGGTTGCTCTTTTTCTGGAGAACGTGAGTAACCTGATCGTTACCGATGAGGAGGGGAATCTGGCAGGAGTAGCTTCCCGCAAGGATCTGCTCAAGGTTACGTTAGGCAATCCGAATGCGGCGACCATCCCTGTCAGTCTCGTCATGACTCGTCAGGCAAATGTCGTCACCGTTTCCCCGGAAGACACTGTATTGGAGGCAGCGCGCAAAATCATTGCCCGTCAAATCGACAGTCTGCCTGTCGTCGTCCCTTCCAACTCCGACAAACCAGGGGAACACTGGAAAGTCGTGGGACGCATTACGAAAACAAATATTATCAAAATGTTGCTCGATATGGTAGCAGAGGATTAATGGGAGGAATCGAATGGTTCAGGCGCGCAGTCATTTTATAGCGATCTGTTCAGACTCGATTGGCGAGACGGCGGAAGCCGTCGTTCAGGCGACCATGCGCCAATTTGAGCTACCGGACACAGAGATCAAGAGATTTATGAATGTAAGAGATGAAGACGAACTGAGCCGGGTGATGGAAGAGGTGGCTGAGCGTAAAGGTTTTGTAGCCTATACGCTGGTACAGCCGGAATTGAGAGAAGCGATGAAAGAGGAGGCTGTCCGGCTGAATGTGCGGGCTGTCGATATCATGGGCCCGATGATGCAGGCGTTTGCTGACACGTTCCATGATGATCCCAAGGAAAAACCCGGCTTGCTGCATCGGATGGACGATAATTATTTTCGTCGTGTGGAAGCCATGGATTTTGCGGTTCAATATGATGATGGCAAAGATGTGAGCGCCATTCTCAAAGCAGATATTGTACTGCTAGGCGTATCTCGTATTTCCAAAACTCCTTTGTCGATGTTTCTGGCGCATAAAGGTTATAAAACAGTCAACATTCCCGTTGTACCGGAGCTGACACCGCCTGCACAGTTGCAGGATGTACAGCATGGTCGGGTGTTTGGGTTAACGATCCAGCCGGAGTTGCTGCTAAAAATACGTAGTGAGCGACTCAAGGTGATGGGACTGCCTAACAATGTGCAATATGCTACATCGAAGCGGGTGGAGGAAGAGATTGCGTATGCGCAATCCCTGTTTACGAAGTTAGGTTGCCCGATCATTGATGTCACCGATAAAGCGATTGAAGAAACAGCGGGTTTGATTATCAGGATGTTATAGAAGCGTAGCTGCTCAATAGATAATAGTTGCTGTAGGATACAGGAGTGTTATAGATAAATAGATAAAAAAGGCAGCATAGCTGCTCTAAAAATAATGATTTGCCATAGGATAACAATTATATATAGGAGAGGTGGAGGGAAGGTATGGAGAGTCAACTGGCATTGGAATTCGTTCGGGTTACAGAGGCGGCAGCGCTGCAATCAGCGCAATGGACAGGACGTGGAGATAAGAACAGCGCGGACGAGGCGGCTACGGTAGCCATCCGGACTCATTTTAACGCGGTATCTATGGACGGTACGGTCGTCATTGGCGAAGGAGAAATGGATGAGGCTCCCATGCTGTATATCGGGGAAAGAGTAGGCAATCGCAGAGGGCCGGCCATAGACATCGCCGTCGACCCGCTGGAGGGAACCGAAACGGTGGCGAACGGATTGAACAACGCCCTATCGGTCATTGCTGCTGCCCCCCGCGGAGGTCTGCTCCATGCTCCGGATATGTATATGCAAAAAATGGCCGTAGGCCCGGCACTGGCTGGAAAGCTATCGCTGGATGATCCGATTCCGGCTACCCTGTCAAAGGCCGCACGGATACTGGGTAAATCCTTGTCCGAACTTACCGTGTCCATTCTGGATCGTACACGTCACGCCGGAATTATCAAGCTTCTGCGGGAGAGCGGCGTTCGGATCAAGCTGCTTGGGCATGGAGACGTAATGGGTGCAATTGAAACATGCCTGGATAGCGGTGTTGATCTGCATATCGGCTCCGGTGGAGCGCCTGAAGGTGTGTTGGCTGCTGCGGCGCTGAAATGCATGGGTGGAGAGATTCAAGGTCGTCTGTTGCCTCATGGTGAAGAAGAGATCGAACGGTGCAAACGTATGGGCATTGCTGATCCGGGGGCTTTATTGTCAATGGATGATATGGTCGGACGCCAAGGCGTGATGTTTGTGGCTACGGGTGTGACACCTGGCGAGTGGTTGCAGGGGGTTCGTTCTCTCCCTGGTCATAGAGCGGAAACCCATTCGGTCGTGATGCACTCGGAAACAAAAACGATTCGCTTCGTGCGTAGTATTCACCACACAACAGACGCTTCCGGTACGCTCGCTGCAGCCGCATCCTCTTAAGTCTTCACAGCTACATCAAAGACCAAGTCATAATAAGCTTGAAAACAGCAAGTCTCTTACCACATAGAGACTTGCTGTTTGGTGTTTCAGGTTCGTTTGTCGATTGCAGAAGGGCCAGAACCAAAGATATAAATTCCTGAAAATTGACACTTTTGAAGGAAGATAAAAACGTTTCTATAAAGGTTTGAAAAGAAAATTCTTAGCTCTAGGGGAGAAAAATTCAATCTGAACTAAAATTTTTTGACAGAGAGTCGAAAAAAAATCTGCGAAAATTGGTTCTATAGAACTACAAAATGGCATGATCTATTAAAAAATTAAAGAGTTATTAATTTTGGTTGATCTGAGCTTGATGAAATTTGATTCCATAAAATAGGAGGTCGAAGGCTGTTGCGGAAAAAGGCGGAAATTGTCGGATGATATCAGGACGAATTTGTTACATTTATGTTAATGGCATGTAAAGGTAAAATTGTTGTAGTACAAAGCTTTCTAGCTTTATTGCAAATCATAATAATTTGATTTTACAAAATTCATGAAAATCTGAAAACTCGTTTTGAATCCAATTAATAGATCATGATCAGCAGGAAATTAATGCATAAAGTGAAATTGTTGCTTTTAAAGACTGGGAATAGATAGCATAATATGGATTTTGTTTTATTTTTATGAACTCTATCAATTTAGATCTTTTGTCCCATGTCAAGCGGTTTTAAAGTTTGTATATTTAAAAATAGTTAGAAAGTGTTGGAAGAAAAAAAGAGATATAAGGATTTAATGTAAAATTCTGAACTGTGTAGAGGATGGAGGAATTCATATGACGACTCGGTCACAATCTTGGTTTGCGAGAACCGCGGTTCATCCGGCTGAGAAGCTCCAGCTATTTTGCTTCCCTTATGCTGGTGGCGGTGCTTCCATATTCAGTTCCTGGAAGTCTAGACTTGCGCCTGATATTACTGTGTTGCCTGTACAGCTTCCAGGACGTGAAAGCCGTTCCACAGAAGCCCCAATGGATACCATTCAGGACATCGTGCACTCGCTGCTTCCTGCTATGGCTCCATACGTACATAAGCCGTTTGCTTTCTTTGGACACAGTATGGGAGCATTGATTGCTTTTGAAACAGCACGGCAATTGTATAGCAAAACCGGAAAACTGCCTGTCCATATCATCGTATCCGGTAAATCCGCACCACATCGTCCGTATTCAAAAAAACAACTCCATGATTTAGCAGATCAACCTTTCACCGAAGAGCTTCGTTTGATGCAGGGAACACCCGAAGAAGTACTGCAAAATGCAGATTTAATGCAAATTATTATGCCTCGTCTGCGCGCGGATTTTAAGGTGTGCGAAACGTATGTTTATCAGCAGGGAGGCCCCTTGGCCTGTCCGATGACTATTTTGGGCGGCATGAAGGATCATGAGGTGAGCACTGATTCACTTCATGCCTGGCAGCAGCACACCACATCGCCCATTGATGTGCGAATGTTCGAAGGAAATCACTTTTTCATTCATGAACAAGAGCAAGAAGTTATAAGCACAGTCGTGAATATTTTGTCCGCATCTTCAGCCCTGAACCACGCTGCTGCAGCTCATACATCTTACAGCACCAATACCCTACAACCACGATTCAGGCAGAGTTAAAAGTCCCACACATCATGATACACCACGATACACAAACATGATTAACATCTCGGCAACCACTCGACAATCAACCCACCACCATGATGCAATGCCCAGCATAATTCAAGAATGATTTCATTCCATGTAAATACTCATACATCCAGAGCCAGAGTTTATCTCACCATGTCCATTGCAACTTCAGGATTTTGCAAAATCCTCACTAAAAAAGTTCGCACTGCGAAAGTGTGAGCAACGAAAAAGAGGGATGTCCTTGTTTCGATCAAATTCTGCTTTTCGAAGACTCGCGCGTTATGTAAGACCGTACAATCTATGGGTTTTCATAACGGTGATCGCCTCCTTATGTTTGGCAGCCATAGACATTATTTTGGGTAAGGCCATCGAGCAAATGGTTGCGGGGACCTTCTCCTCCACCCAGAACATGATCTATTTAGTTGTTGGTATGACGCTAGTTGGAATGCCCTGTAAGTTTGTGATGAGGTACGCTTCGGCGCGATTTAGCGTTAGCGCACTGCGCGATTTGAGAGGCGACCTCGTACATAAGTTTTGCGATTTACCAGTTTCCAGAGTGGAGAGGAAGTTTACTGGAGATTTGGTATCCCGGCTTACGAACAATACGGCGATGCTACAGAATTTTTTTATTGAGCAGTTTGCCAATCTGTTTTATTTACCGCTTGTGTTTACGGCATCACTAGTGTTGCTTTTAATGACAAGCTGGAAGCTGGTCTTGGCCAGTCTTGCGCTTTTGCCTGTAGGTATGATCATAACAACACTGATGAGCAGGCCGATTGAAAAATATTCCGAGCAGCTTCAGGAGAAAATGGCTCATTTGAACGCGGTCGGACAGGATGCAATTGGAGGAATTCCTATCGTCAAGGCATTCAATATGCAGGCTGTGCTGTTGAAGAAGTATATGGTGATGATGGAGGAGGTCGTCAGACGCGGCTTGGGGCTGGAAAAGCGCTATGCGTCTATTACTCCGGTAGGTGTGATGATGCTGGCAACACCAATTATTTTGGTGATTGCGTACGGAGGATACCTGATTCAACAAGGAGAGCTGAATGCTGGAGGCATCGTTCTATTTTTATATCTGATTTCGTTCATATTGCAGCCTGTTTCCATGCTGCCGATGATCATCACGCAAATGAAGGAAGCGGGGGGAGCGGCCAAGCATTTGTTTGAGGTATTGGATTGGCGGGATGAACGTCAAGGTGGTGAAATCACCTCAGTCGATGAGAATCGAGGGGGTGAGGGCCTGCATTTTGAGGACGATGCAGACAGGAAAGCCGACCAAGCCAGTAATGCTAGTAAAAGCGAGCCAGACAGAGCAGAAGGCGACGATGACGCTGCTGTGGTCAGGCTTGACCATTTGACCTTTGGCTACGATGAAGGGAACACCGTGCTCAGGGATATCAGCTTCCAGGTAGGACAAGGAGAAACGGTAGCGATTGTCGGCGGCAGCGGTGGCGGCAAAAGCACGATTTTTAAGCTGCTTTGCGGATTTAATGAACCGGGTGAGCATGCTGGAACTGTTCAACTATTTGGAAAGAGTTTGACAGATTGGAATTTAACAAGCCTGCGCAGCCATATTTCGATGGTATCTCAGGAGCCGTCGCTTTTTCCGGCCACGATTGCAGAAAATATCGGATATGGACGTCTGGAGGCGACCCGTGAAGAAATTGTCGAGGCGGCGAAAGCGGCGCATGCACATGATTTTATTGTTCAGCTTCCCGAGGGCTATGAAACCCTTTTGAGCGAGCGGGGAGGCGGATTGTCTGGTGGACAAAAGCAGCGTATTTCCATCGCAAGAGCATTGTTGAAAAATGCTCCGCTGCTTCTACTGGATGAGCCAACTTCAGCGCTCGATAGCCAGTCGGAGGCTCAGGTACAGATCGCGATGAATGCGGCAATGCATAATCGGACGGTATTGGTGATTGCTCATCGACTGTCAACCGTGCGTCAGGCGAACCGGATTATTGTGCTTGATCAGGGGAGCGTGGTGGAATCGGGCACGCATGAGGAATTACTGGGTCGCAACGGTGAATATCGAAAGCTGTATTTGCAAAATTTCGAAGAAGAACCGCATACGATGGAAAACGGCAATCCGATAACAGAGGAAAGGAGTGAGAAACGTGACCTTCAAGCAGGGGTTTTATGAGTTTAAGCAGTTGATGTCCCTGATGAAGCCGCACCGAAAATGGTATTTTATCGGGTTGATTGGCAACAGTCTGACCAATGCGAGCGTCACGATTTTACTTTCCTTTGTGGTGCATTATTTGCTGAATTTTGCGGTTGATGGGAAAGTGGAGGGGCTTTACCAAGCGATTTATTTGGTCAGCGGTACATTTTTGGCACTAAGTCTTATTGCTCCGCTGTGCAGCTACATGTACAAGCGGTGTGTGAAACTGGCGATTGCCAATGTAAGGGTGAGACTATTCGGGCATATCGTCAAGCTATCCTATGAAAAGGTCGAAAAACGCCATTCTGGTGATCTTGTATCCCGCATGACGAACGATGTAAAGACGTTGGAGCAGGCTTACACCGTTCATATTCGCTCGATTATACTTGAAGTTTCGCTTTTCTTTGGTTCGCTGGTCATTATGCTGGCGCTGGATTGGCGGTTTGGGGTTATGGCGGTTTTACTTGGACTGGCTTCAGCTTGGGTAAATTCTCATTTCGCGAAGAAGATGCGACAGACGAGTGAGGAATTACAGGGACGGATGAGCGGATTCACAGAACGATTGAGTGATCTGCTTTCTGGTTTGCAGACAGTGAAGCTGTTTGGATTGCGGACCAAGGTAGGCGGACTTTGTAACGATACAAGCGAGGACATAAACAGCATTAGCATCCAGCAGGGACGTCATATGGGCTTGCAGGATATGTATAATTTTGTAATTGAATTTATTACGCTGGGTGGTGTGCTTGTCACCGGACTGATTCTGGTTTCACAGAAGCAGATGGAGCTGGGAGTCCTGGGACAGATTGTGCAACTGCAAGGCGGCATTTCCGCGGTGTTCTTGCAGCTGGGGGCGGCTGTATCGCTATTGCAAAACTCCTTGGCTGGCTTGGCACGTATCCGCGAAATTCTGGATGAGTCGAAGGAAGAGGAGCATTTTCCAGCGTTGAAACAGGAGGGACCGCAGGCTGGGCTGATCGGTCCGGAGGCGGCAGCTTTATCAGCTCGTGAGCCTGAGGGATCTCATAGTGATGTCGAAACTGCGAGCTCAGGCCACGCCATGGAACAAGTTTCGGCTGCGCTGGAGCTGCATGACATCACCTTCGGTTATCAACCGGACCGTCCAACGCTGCGAAGGCTGAACCTGATCGTGCCGGAAGGGCAGGTCACCGCGCTCGTCGGCCCAAGTGGTGGTGGAAAAAGCACAGTCATGAAGCTATTGCTAGGCTTTTATCCACCGGATGAGGGTGTGCTGCGGGTCCGTGGTCGCTCGGCAGGAGAGCTTCGGTTAGATGAGGTCAGGGATTTGATGGCCTATGTACCACAGGAGGCTACGTTGTTCCACGGTACAGTAGCGGATAATATCCGCTTTGGCTCACCGGATGCCACGGATGAGGAAGTTGAGGCTGCGGCCAAAACAGCCTATGCGAGCGGCTTTATAGCCGAGCTGCCAGAGGGCTACGACACCATTGTCGGTGAACGCGGAGCCAATTTGTCCGGTGGTCAAAGACAGCGGCTCGCGATTGCCCGCGCTTTGCTCAAAAATGCACCGATTTTGCTGCTGGATGAAGCGACCTCGGCGCTGGATTCAGAATCGGAATATGAAGTCCAGCAGGGCTTAAATGAGCTGATGAAGGATCGTACGACATTAGTCATTGCCCACCGATTGTCTACGATTGAGCGGGCGGATACAATCTGTGTTCTTGCCGATGGCGAGCTGAAGGAACAGGGTACCCATGACCAGCTCCTTGCCAAGGACGGTCATTACGCGAAGCTGTATGAGCTTCAGTTTCGAAAGCATCCCGAGGAACAAACCGCATAAATATGCGAGGGTACTTTTTAACAATATCTATTTTGCGAGGAGAGAAACATATGACTCAGCACGATATTCAATTGTTTGCATTAAGCCAGCCACAGCAACGTATTTGGTATACGGAGCTTTTGTATCCCAATCGCAACACGTCCACGCTTATTACAACTGTTAAAATCAAGGGAACTGTTCGCATAGATGCATTGCAGCAGGCGATGAATCAGGTGATTGCACAAAATGATTCCTTTCGCATTAAAATCACTGCTCAGGATGGTATTCCGTATCAATATGTAGAGCCATTTGCTGAACAAAGCATAGAAACGCTCCAGGTTAGCCTGGAGGAAGCCGAGCAACTGGTAAACCGTCTTAATTCCCAGCCCTTTTTATTGCTGGATTCACAGCTCTACCAATTGGTAATTTTGCAGCTGGGGGCAGAAGAAACCTGGTACAATTTCACAATGCACCATATTATTTCAGATGGTGTATCCATGAATCAGGCTATTAATGAAATTACGACGCATTACATGGATATTGTCCATGGTACAGGTCAGGCTACACCGACCAAAGCGAATCCATATCTGGATTTCATTCAGGTGGAGCAAAGCTATGAGCAATCTGACCGTTACCAGAAGGACAAGGCATATTGGACGGAAAAGTTTGCCGATTTGCCAGAGACGACAGGTTTGAAATCATACAATCCGCTAACGCTGAGCACAGCTGCACGCCGGGAGAGCTATACACTGGAGCCTGAATTGTATCGTGGTGTCACGGTTTTTTGCGAGGAGCATAAAATCAGTATTTTTACGTTCTTCCTGGCCGCCCTGTATATTTATTTACATAAAGTGACAGGGGAACAGGATTTAACCGTAGGTACCCTGTACGCTAACCGTACGTCGAAGAAGGAGAAGGATACAGTTGGCATGTTCGTCAGCACCGTGGCTACGCGTCTGCTGGTTGAGCCGGAATCCGAGCTGCTGACCTTCCTGCAAGGTGTGGGCAAGGAGCAGTCGTCCATTTTGCGGCATCAGCGTTACCCGTACAACAAAATTATTCAGGATTTGCGTGAACAGCAAAGCAGTCTGGATATTCAGCGCCTCTTTGGTGTTTCAATTCAGTATCGTACGCTGAGCTTTTCCCGTTTTGATGAAGCCGTTCAGCAGGTGGATACCGATTTCTGTGGAGATACGGTGAATGACTTTGATATTCATATGGTAGAAATGCTGGATGACGATAAGTTTATAATGCATTTGGATTATCGTACCGATCTGTTCAGCGAACAGGAGATTGCCCGAATTATCCGACAATTCCTGAGTGTGGCTGAGCATATGGTGAAGGGTCCGCAGAAGTGTATACAGGAGCTGTCACTGATTAGTGACGAGGAGCGGACGCAAATTGTGGATGTATTCAATGCTACAGCAGTGCCATATCCACATGATGCAGGGATTCATGAACTGTTCGAGCAACAGGCAGAGCATATGCAGGATCAGACTGCCGTTGTGTTTGGAAACCGTCGTCTAACCTATGGGCAGCTGAATGAACAGGCCAACCGACTGGCTCACACGCTGCGCGGTTACGGTGTTACTGTTGAGCGAACGGTAGGCATCGTCGCTGAGCGTTCCACAGATATGATCGTCGGTATGCTGGCAATCCTTAAGGCGGGCGGCGCATATGTGCCAATTGACCCGGATTATCCGGCAGAGCGTGTACGCTACCTGCTGGAGGATTCAGGTGCGAAGCTGCTGCTGGTGCAGCATGCGGAGCAGCAGCCAGAAGACTACAGCGGGATTGTGCTGGATCTGAGCGATGCTACTGTATACGGAGCAGAGGCTGACCAAGGCTTAAATACTGTACAATCGGAGCAAAACGAGGTTAATCATGCGAATTATACCCATTATACAAATCTGAAAAATGAGATTTCACAAACGGGTAAATTCGGGGATCGACTCGCCTATTTGATGTACACTTCGGGAACTACTGGGCAACCCAAAGGGGTTATGGTAGAGCACCGCAATGTCGTACGTCTGGTGAAAAATACAAACTATGCGCAACTGGATACTGATACGCGCATTTTGCAGACCGGGGCTGTTGTCTTCGACGCGTCCACCTTCGAAATTTGGGGTGCGCTATTGAATGGTGGACAGCTGGTGCTGGTGAGTCAGGATGTCATTTTGGACGCGCCGAAGCTCAAGGAAGCTGTTCGCAGCCATGGCATTACCACGATGTGGCTGACAGCGCCGCTCTTTAACCAGCTGTCCCAGCAGGACCTGGAACTGTTTGAGGGGGTACGGGAGCTGCTGGTCGGCGGTGATGTGCTGTCCGTCCCGCATATTAACCGGGTGCTGGAGGCTCATCCTTCCCTGCGGATTGTAAACGGCTATGGCCCGACGGAAAATACAACCTTCTCCACGACGCATGCCATTACCAGCGTGCAATCAGAATCCGTACCGATTGGTCGTCCGATTCACAACTCCACGGCGTATGTCGTAGACCGTTCGATGCGGCTCCAGCCTGTCGGGGCATGGGGAGAGCTGATCGTCGGCGGCGATGGGGTGGCACGTGGATACCGGAATCGCCCGGACCTGACGGCAGAAAAGTTCATCGACAGCCCATACCGCAGCGGAGAACGCTGCTATCGCACAGGCGACCTGGTGCGCTGGAATGCGGACGGGACGCTGGAATACAAGGGGCGGATCGACGCCCAGGTGAAAGTCCGGGGCTATCGGATCGAGCTGGGCGAGGTGGAAGCACAGCTGTTGAAGCTGGAAGCGGTGCGAGAAGCGGTGGTGATTGCACGTGAGGATGAGCAGGGGCAAAAGCAGCTCTGCGCTTATGTGGTGACCCATGAGGATGTAACGGCAAGTGAGTTGCGCAGCGCTTTGAGCCAGGAACTGCCGGGCTACATGGTGCCGTCGTATTTTGTGCAGCTGGAGCAATTGCCACTGACACCCAACGGCAAGGTGGATCGCCGGGCGTTGCCACAGCCGGAGGGAAGTGTGGATTCTGGCGAGGATTATGTAGCAGCGCGAACCGATGTGGAACGGACGTTGGTATCGGTATGGCAATCTGTACTAGGCATCGAGCATATCGGTGTACTGGATAACTTTTTCCATCTGGGAGGCGACTCGATCAAGGCCATTCAGGTGTCTTCAAGATTACTGCAAAACGGCTATAAACTGGAAATGAGGGAACTGTTCCAATATCCGACCATTGCTGAGCTGAATGGACGGGTGCAGCAGGTGAGCCGCGTCTCAGACCAAGGGGAAGTCACGGGTGCGGTAGCGTTGACGCCGATTCAGCATTGGTTTATTGAGCAGCAGCCAGCCAAGCCAGAACACTATAATCAGGCGTTGATGCTGCACCGTGAGGATCGTATGGACGAAACGGCGCTTCGTCAGGCACTGCAACGCATGGTTGAGCATCATGATGCCCTGCGTATCGTATTCCGCCAGAATGCAGATGGCGAGTACGAAGCATGGAACCGTGGCGTACAAGAAGGTGAGCTCTTCATCCTCGAAGTGGTTGATTTTACGAACGAACCTGATTTTGCACATGAGCTGGAAGCAAAAGCCAGCGAAATTCAAGGCAGCATCCGCCTGGATGAAGGCCCTCTGGTAAAGCTGGGTCTGTTCCGTTGCCCTGATGGAGATCATTTGCTAGTGGCGATCCACCATTTTGTGGTGGATGGTGTGTCTTGGCGTATTTTGCTGGAGGATTTGGCAACTGGATATGAGCAGGCTTTACAGGGCGAGTCTGTCCGTTTGCCAAATAAGACGGATTCCTTCCGCCTGTGGGCTGATCAGCTGTCAGCTTATGCGAACAGCACAGCATTGCAGAAGGAACGTGCGTACTGGCAAGAGCTGGAGCAAGCTGGGGCTACTCAAGCAGCTTTGCCCAGGGATTACACTCGCAAATCCGAGGCCAAGCCTCATCTCCGTGATGACCGCACACTCACGGTAGCGTGGACAGTCGAAGAAACAGAGCAATTTTTGAAGCAGGCACATCGTGCCTATAATACGGAAGCGAATGATCTATTGCTGACGGCTCTGGGAACCGCGGTTCACGAGTGGGCAGGCATCAGTCAGGTGCTTGTGAATCTGGAGGGTCACGGACGGGAAGCTATATTGCCAGACGTGGATATTACACGTACGGTCGGTTGGTTTACCAGCCAATTCCCAGTTATTCTGGATATGGGCGAGGATCGGAATGTGGGACGACGTGTCAAGGACGTCAAGGAAGGGCTGCGCCGTTTGCCGCATAAAGGAATTGGATACGGTATTTTGAGATATCTTTCTGCTACTGAAGAAGGGGAATCAGCTTTTGTTGTTGAGCCGGAAATTAGCTTTAACTATCTCGGACAATTCGATCAGGATTTGAAAAATAATGCATTCCGTATGTCTCCTTATTCCCTCGGGGCTTCCATTAGTGACACGTTGACCAAGCGGTATTCCCTTGATATCAACTGCATGATCACGGATGGTGCGCTGGAGCTGACGATCAGCTACAGCAGCAAAACGTTCATGAAAAAATCAATCAAAAGGCTAGCTGATTTGCTTCAGGAATGCTTGCGCCAGGTATTAGCTCATTGCGTGGACAAAGAGCTGCCAGAGCTGACACCAAGCGATCTGTCCTTCCAAGGACTAACGGCTGGAGAACTGGAGCACATTGTAGAGCAAACCGCTGCTGCGGGAGAGCTGGAAAATGTTTATTCGCTAACGCCGATGCAAAAGGGAATCCTGTTCCACGGCTTGATGGAGCCGCAATCCGGGGCGTATTTTGAGCAGGCAACATTTGATCTGCAGGGCAGCTTTCAAGTGGATGCTTTTTCCGAAAGCCTGAATCTGCTGGTGAATCGCCATCAAATTTTCAGAACGAATTTTTATAGCGGCTGGAATGAGCAGCCTTTACAGGTGGTGTATCGTCATAAAGCTGCCGGATTCCGTTTTGAAGACGTGCGTTCGATGGAGCAAGGAGAACTGGACGCGTACATTGCTGATTTTGCTGAGCGAGACAAAGCGGAAGGGTTTCATTTCAGCTCAGGCGAGCTGATGAGAGTTTCTATATTACGTACGGGCGAGGAGTCTTACCGCTTTGTGTGGAGCTTCCACCATATTTTGATGGACGGCTGGTGCTTGTTCCTGGTTGTCGGGGAAGCCTTCAATACGTATTTTGCATTGCTCGAAAACCGAAAGCCAGAGCTTGCCCCGGTAACGCCATATAGCGAATATATTGAATGGCTGGAACGGCAGGACAACGCGGAAGCAGAACGGTTCTGGAGTGACTATTTTGCCGGCTTTGAACAACAGACGGTGTTGCCGCAAGCGAAGCAGCTGGACGGTCGCGCCAAGGGGTATGAGGCTGACAAGCTTTCGTTTACACTGAGCCGTGAAGTGACGGAGCGGATGAACAAGCTGGTCAAGCAGCAGCAGGTGACGGTCAATACGCTGCTGCAAGCGGCATGGGGTGTTGTGCTGCAACGATATAACAATAGTCGGGATGTTGTATTTGGTAGTGTTGTATCCGGTAGATCAGCGGATATTCCGGGCATCGATAAAATGATCGGTTTGTTCATTAATACGGTTCCTGTACGGATTCACAGCGGGGAAGATGTTACGTTCGCTGGGCTGATGAAGCAGACACAGGAGCAGGCGCTTGCTTCCCGTGCCTATGAAACCTATCCGTTGTATGAAATTCAGGCCCTGACAGAGCAGAAGCAGGATTTGGTAAACCATATTATGGTGTTTGAAAACTATCCGGTGGAACAGAGCATGGAGCAAATGGGTAGCCATGAAACGAACGGCTTTACCATTGCGAATGCTTCCGTGTCGGAGCAAACGAACTATGATTTCAACATTACCATTGTGCCGGGTGAAGAAATCGGTGTTCATTTGGAATACAACGCGCTGGTGTTTGAACGCGCAGCTATGGAGCAAATCCGCGAGCATTTGCTGCATATCGTAGAGGAAGCGATTAACAGACCGAATGCGCTGGTAGATGAGCTTCAGCTGGTGACTGCTGAGGAAAAAGCGAAGATCATCGACGGTTTTGGTTCAGTTGGCGTGTATGCGTGGAGTGATGCGAAGGAAGTCGAATGGTTGTTCCACGCCTATGTGGAAGAACAGGCGCAGTTTGTGCCGGATCACGTGGCGGTTGTGTACGAGGAGAATCAGCTTACGTACCGCGAGCTGAACGAGCGTGCGAACCAGCTGGCTCGCAGACTGCGAAATGAAGGCATTGGACGCGAGTCGATTGTCGGCATCTTGAGCGAACGCTCGGTAGACATGCTGGTCGGCGTACTGGCGGTGTGGAAGGCTGGAGGCGCATATGTGCCACTGGATGCAGACTATCCGTCAGAACGTATTCGTTTCATGCTGGAGGACAGCGGTGCTACGGTACTGTTGACCCAAACAGGCTTGCAGGAGCGTGCGCAGGTATGGCTGGATGAAAACAAAGCAACGTCCGAACCAGCAACAGGACTGCGTTTGCAGACCGTACTGGCGTTGGACGATGAGTCGCTGTACACCGGGGATATCGCGGATATCGAGCATATCAACGAGCCGCAGGACCTGGCGTATGTGATCTACACCTCCGGTACAACGGGACGTCCGAAGGGAGTCATGATCGAGCATCGCAGCTTGGTGAATACGGCTGCGGCGTATCGCCGGGATTACCGTCTGAACCAGTTCCCGGTACGGCTGCTGCAATTGGCGAGCTTCTCCTTCGACGTATTCGTCGGGGATATCGCACGGGCGATCTATAACGGCGGAACAATGGTCATTTGCCCGAAAGATGACCGGATTGATCCAAGCCGTCTGTATAGCTGGATTCGCAATTATCAGGTTACGGTGTTCGAATCGACACCAGCCCTGATCGTACCGTTCATGCAGCATGTGTATGAACAGGGACTGGACATGAGCAGTCTGGAACTGCTAATCACCAGCTCGGATAGCTGCAGCGTGACGGATTACCGGGTGCTGCAAGAACGATTTGGCGCAGATACTCGGATTATTAACAGCTACGGCGTAACGGAAGCGGCGATTGACTCCAGCTTCTATGACGAAGAGCTATCGAAGCTGCCGAGCAGCGGCAGTGTGCCGATTGGTCAGGCGTGGCTGAATGCACGCTTTTATATCGTGGACAGTCAGCTGAATCCGGTGCCTGTCGGCGTACTGGGCGAGCTATGCATTGGCGGGGCCGGGGTAGCACGTGGATACCTGAACCGTGCCGACCTGACGGCCGAGAAATTCGTGGCGAATCCGTACGTGCCGGGTGAACGATTGTATCGCACCGGAGACCTGGCGCGGTGGATGCCGGACGGGAATGTGGACTTTATCGGCCGGATGGACTATCAAGTCAAAATCCGGGGCTACCGGATCGAGCTGGGCGAGATCGAAACGGCGATCCAGCGGGTGCCGGGTGTGCGTCAAGCGGTCGTGATCGACCGGACAGACGAGCGTGGGCACAAGTATTTGTGCGGCTATATCACAGGAGAAGCGGAGCTGCGGATCGAGGAGGTACAGGCCCAGCTGGAAGCAGGGCTGCCAGCGCACATGGTGCCAGCACGCTTGATGCGTCTGGAGACGATACCGCTGACGAGCAACGGCAAAATCGACCGCAAGGCCTTGCCAGAGCCGGAAGGCAGCATCCATACAGGTGCAGCCTATGTGGCACCGCGTACAACGGTAGAGCAAGTATTGGCTTCGGTATGGGCCGGGGTACTGGGCGTGGAAACGGTAGGCACGCAGGATAACTTCTTCGAGCTGGGCGGCGATTCGATCAAGGCCTTGCAGGTATCGTCCCGATTGCTGCAAGCAGGCTATCGACTGGACATGAAAGACCTGTTCAGCAATCCGACGGTAGCGTCCCTTAGTCCTTTGCTTCGCACAGATGGCAAAATCGCCAGTCAGGAAGAGGTAGTCGGTGAGGTAGAGTTGACACCAATTCAACGGTGGTTCTTTGAGCAGCAGCCGGTTGACCTGCACCACAGCAACCAGGCGATGATGCTGTATCGAGCTGGGCGCTTTGACGTAGATGCGCTGCGCCATACAATGGAACGCATGGTCCAGCATCATGACGCATTGCGTACTGTATTCCGCGAGACGGAGCATGGTTACGTAGCCTGGAACCGCAGTGTGGAGGAAGGCGAGCTATATACACTGGAAATTGTAGATTTCAGTGGGATTGAAGACGAATCCACAGCTGTGGAAGCCAAGGCGAATGAAATTCAAGCTGGCATTCATTTGAGCGAGGGACCGCTTGTGAAGCTTGGTTTGTTCCAATGCGCTCAGGGCGATCATTTGTTAATCGTCATTCACCATTTGGTTGTGGACGGTGTATCGTGGCGCATTCTGCTGGAGGATTTGGCAGCCGCTTATGAGCAGGCTGTTGCAGGTAAAACGGGCAAAGCTATTCGATTGCCGCTTAAAACAGATTCGTTCCAGACATGGGCCGAGCACCAGTCAGCCTATGCGAACAGTGCGACGATGGAGCGGGAGCTTGCTTACTGGCAGCATATTGAACAAGCAGAAGCAAGTCTGGCGAAGCCGTTGCCAAAGGATTATGACAACGATCATGCCTTGCTTGGAGACAGTGAGGTTGTCACCGTCCGCTGGACGAAGCGGGAAACCGATTTGTTGCTCAAGCAGGCTCACCGCGCGTATAGCACGGAAATGAATGACCTGTTGCTGGCTGCACTCGGTAAAGCCGTATATGACTGGTCCGGTTCTGAACGCGTGCTGGTCAACCTGGAGGGTCATGGACGGGAATCCATTTTATCTGATGTGGATATTACGCGCACGGTTGGCTGGTTTACGAGCCAATTCCCGGTTGTACTGGATGGAAGCATGGGACAAGGTGGAAATATCGCCCGTTTGATCAAACAGGTGAAGGAAGGGCTGCACCATATTCCGCAAAAAGGCATTGGCTATGGTATTTTGCGATACCTGTCAAATACGGAGGCTTTCGCGCGAGCAGGCGTACAGCTCCAGTTGACCCCAGAAATCAACTTTAACTATCTGGGCCAGTTTGATCAGGATTATAAAGGCAACGATCTGGAGCCTTCCTCTTATTCTATGGGTGTGCCTGTCAGCACAAACGCGGCTATGGATTTTGCGCTCGATATCAATGGAGTGATCGAGGACGGCGAGCTGATCTTTACTATTCGCTACGGCACAACGCAATTCCGTCATGAGACGATTGCCCGGCTTGGAGAGCTGCTGGCTTCGGGCTTGCGTGAGGTGATCAGCCATTGCGTCGCCCAGGAAAGAACGGTATTGACACCAAGTGATGTCCTGCTAGATAACGTAATGCTGGACGAGCTGGAGCAACTGGTGGAAGATACGCGAGATATGGGTGAACTGGAAAATGTGTATGCCTTAACGCCAATGCAAAAGGGGATGCTCTTCTTCAGCATGATGGACGAGGATTCGGCGGCTTATTTTGAGCAGGCCACCTTTGAGCTGAACGGACGTTTTGATGTGGTCACCTTCGGCAAAAGCCTGGATCTGCTTGTACAACGTCATGAGGCCCTACGGACGAACTTTATCAATTTATGGAAGGATGAGCCTGTACAGGTTGTCTTCCGCAACCGCAGCGGAGCATTGTACTACGAAGACTTGCGCGGACTGGAAAAAGAGGAGCGTGAAGCTCGGGTTGAGGCTTTTGTGCTTGCAGATAAAGCCAAAGGATTCCGTCTGGCAGAGGATGCACTCAATCGTATTTCCATTTTGCAAACGGGGGATGAAACGTACCACTTTGTTTGGAGCTTCCATCACATTTTGATGGATGGCTGGTGCTTGTCCTTTATGATACAGGAGGTATTTGGCAGCTATCAGGCATTTCGTGCGGGTCAGGAGCCGGTGCTTGAGCAGGTCACGCCATTCAGTCGTTTTATTGAATGGCTGGAGCGTCAGGATCGTGAAGCGGCCCTGCAATACTGGAGCGGGTATCTGGCAGACTATGAGCAGCAAATTATGCTTCCGCAGCAAAAAACACAGCCTAAATCCGCACAAGCCGGGGAATATGTCGGCGGAGAACTGGAATGCGAATTCCAACCGGAACTGGTCGCTCAGATCAAACGGGTGGCGAAGCAAAATCAGGTGACCATCAATACATTGATTCAGACGGTATGGGGCGTGCTGCTGCAAAAATACAACAACAGTCCGGATGTTGTATTCGGTAGTGTTGTATCCGGCCGTCCAGCCGATATCATGGGTGTGGAGCGCATGATTGGGTTGTTCATAAATACGATTCCAGTGCGCATTCTGTCTGAAAAGGGTGAGGCCTTTGTCGAACTGATGAAACGAACACAGCGGCAGGCGCTGGCCTCTAATAGCTACGACGCATTTCCGTTGTATGAGATTCAGGCGCTGACCGGACAGAAGCAGGATTTGATCAACCATATTATGATATTTGAAAATTATCCGGTAGAGCAGCAGGTAGAGCAGTTGGGAAGTGGTGGTCACGATAAATTTACGATTTCGAACGTAGTGACTACAGAGGAAACCAACTATGATCTGAACGTAGCCGTTATGCCGGGAGAAGGTATGAAGATTCGTTTTATGTATAACGCACTCTGCTTTGATCAAATAGGCATTGAGCGTCTGCATGGACATTTTGTCCGTCTGCTGGAGCAAATTTCACTCCATCCGAACGTTCGCGTTGAAGAGCTGGAATTAGTCACAGCGGTGGAAAAACAACAGATTACAGAAGCGTTTAATGACACCGCTGCGGTATATCCACACAATCAGACAATCCATGAGCTGTTTGAGGAGCAGGTGGAGCGTACGCCGGATCAAGTGGCATTGGTGTTTGAAAATCAGAGTCTGACTTATCGGGAGCTGAATGAACGGGCCAACTCCTTGGCACGAATGCTTCAAGCGCAGGGAGTAGGACCCGACAAGCTGGTTGGCCTGATGGTGGAGCGCTCAGTGGAAATGATCGCAGGGCTCCTTGCTGTTCTAAAAGCAGGCGGTGCTTATGTGCCGATTGATCCCGAATTTCCGTCATCTCGTATTGAATACATGCTGGAAGACAGTAAGGCCACAGTGCTTCTGACCAGTCGTGATCTAGTGGAAGAGCACCATTGCAACGCCAATACAATCTTCCTTGAGGATACAGAATTGTATCAGGGAGAGAGCGGCAATCTGGAGACGATTGCCCGCCCAGAGCATTTGGCTTACGTCATTTATACCTCTGGATCGACTGGAAATCCGAAAGGAGTTATGCTCCAGCATGGCTCGGTACTCAACTTTATTACAGGGATGCGCGAAATAATCGACTTTGAAGCAGGCAAAACCATTTTGTCACTCACGACAATTTCATTCGATATTTTCGTATTGGAAACCATCCTGCCACTGTTGGGTGGAATGACGGTGGTGCTTGGCGACAGCCAGCATCAGGTTGATCCTCAGGCGCTGGGTGAGTTGATCGTTCATCATCATGTTGATATGTTGCAAATGACACCATCCCGGGTGCAAATGCTGCTGGGTCATGAAGCAGGCTCCCATGCGCTGCAAAGTGTGAAGGAAATAATGGTCGGGGGTGAAGCACTTCCGTCCAAGCTGCTGGCAGCACTGCAAGAAATAAACGGTCTTCGCATTTATAACATGTACGGTCCTACAGAAACGACGGTGTGGTCGACAGTACAGGAACTGACTCATGCCAATCAAATTAATATTGGACGTCCTATCGCGAATACGGAAATGTATATCCTGAATGCGAATGATGGATTGCAGCCAATCGGTGTGCCGGGCGAGTTATGTATTGCAGGAGAAGGCTTGGCGCGTGGGTATTGGAATCGTGAAGAACTGACGGCCGAGAAATTTGTGATTAATCCGTTTACAGACGGGAAAGCAGGCTATGATCGGATGTACCGCACGGGCGATTTGGCGAGATGGATGCCGGACGGCAACATCGAATACTTGGGCCGGATTGACCATCAGGTGAAAATCCGGGGGTACCGGATTGAGCTGGGCGAGGTCGAATCGCAATTGCTGAAGGTGGAGTCGGTACGAGAAGCCATAGTCATGGCTCGTGCGGACGAAACAGGCCAATACCAACTGGTGGCATACTATATTGCGGAGCAAGAACTCGAATCCAGCGAGCTGAGAAGTGAACTGGGGCGGGAGCTGCCAAGCTATATGGTGCCTTCATACTTCATTCAGTTGGAGCAGATGCCACTGACACCGAACGGTAAAATCGACCGCAAGGCACTGCCGGCACCAGAAGGCAGCCTGCAAAGCGGAGCGGATTATGTAGAGCCGCGCACCGCGCCGGAACGGGTACTTGTAGCAGTCTGGCAGTCCGTCCTGGGCGTGCAAACCGTCGGTATTTTGGACAATTTCTTTGATCTGGGCGGCGATTCGATCAAGGCGATTCAAATCGTATCCCGTGCGTTCCAGGCAGGCTATAAGCTGAACATGAAGGACTTGTTCAGATATCCAAGCGTGAAGGAGCTGGCTCCGCATCTGCGTTTAGCGGGCAAGAGAACGGCCGAGCAAGGCGAAGTCACAGGGAAAGTGGTGCTGACGCCGATTCAATACTGGTTTGCGGAACAGGAGCAGGTGGACGCGCATCACTTTAATCAGGCGGTTATGCTGCACCGGGAGCAGGGCTTTGACGAATCCGCTCTGCGTCAGGCGCTCATCAAGCTGGCGGAGCACCACGATGCACTACGGATGGTGTTCAGCAAGACAGAGCAAGGCTATGAAGCATGGAACCGCGGATTGCAGGAAGGCGAGCTGTACCACCTGGACGTGCTGGACTTTAGGGATTTGACGGATGAAGCCGTGCTCAGCGCAGCGATTGAGGCGAAAGCCAGTGAAATTCAAAGCAGTATTCAACTGCATGAAGGGCTGCTGTTTAAAGCTGGTTTGTTCCACTGTGCAGATGGGGATCATTTGCTGATGGCGATTCACCATTTGGTGGTGGACGGGGTATCGTGGCGCATTTTGTTTGAGGATTTGGCTACAACCTATGAACAGGCAGTAAATGGAGAAGCACTCCAATTACCTGACAAAACGGATTCCTTCCATTCCTGGTCTGAACGACTGTCCACTTATGCGAATAGCCCGGCAATGGAAAGTGAACGCGCCTACTGGGAGCAATTGAATACATCCGCTTTGGTGGATCAAGCACGGTTGCCTGAGGATCAAGCGCAGGCTGGTCAATTTACCTTGGCTGACACGGATACAGTGGTCATCAAGCTTACGGAAGAAGAGACAGAACGGCTATTGAAGCAGGCGCACCGCGCATATAACACGGAAGTGAACGATCTGCTTCTGGCTGCATTGGGCATGATGCTGTACACATGGACGGGTCATGAACGCAGCCTGATCAATTTGGAGGGGCACGGACGTGAGGACATTTTGCCGGATACGGACATTTCACGTACTGTAGGCTGGTTTACGAGTCAATATCCGGTATTGCTGGACATCGGTCGTGATCATGATTTGTCGGGACGCATCAAACAGGTCAAAGAGAGCCTGCGTCAGATTCCGAATAAAGGAATTGGCTATGGTATTTGGAGACATCTGAGTGAAGCTGGCCAGGCAAATGGTCATCAAGAAGACGCTTTGCCTACGGGTCAAACAGATGGAGGCTACGCCGAGCCGCAAGTGAGCTTTAACTATCTCGGACAGTTTGATCAGGATTTGCAAAACAGCGATATTCGGATGTCTCCTTACCCAATTGGTTTGGCTGTTAGTGACCAGACGAAGATGAAATACGCGCTCGATGTGGGCGGGATCGTCACGAACGGCATACTGGAGCTGGATATTCGGTATAACGGCAAGGCCTTCCGCAAGGACACCATCCAAATGCTGGCTGACCTGCTGAAAGCCAACTTGCTTGAAATGATCGAGCATTGTGTCATACGGGAGCGGTCAGAATTGACTCCAAGCGATGTACTGTTAAAGGGTCTGACGCTGGAGCAATTAGACACGATTGTTGAGCAGACACAGACGGTTGGGGAATTGGAGAATGTGTATCCGTTAACGCCGATGCAGAAGGGTATGCTGTTCCATAGTCTGATGAACGCAGAATCAGGAGTGTATTTTGAACAGGCGACCTTTGATCTTGAGGGCCATTTTGAGCCGACCGTATTCGAGGAAAGCCTGAAGCTGCTGGTTAGCCGACATGCTATATTCCGGACGAATTTCTACAGCGGCTGGTATGGTCAACCGTTACAGGTCGTCTATCGTTATAAAAATCCGGGCTTCCGCTATGAGGATGTCAGAGGTCGTGAAGACGCTGTAGCTGAATTTGTGGCCCTGGATAAAGAGCAAAACTTTGATTTAGGCAAGGACGCGCTTATGCGCGTAACTGTCTTCCGCACGGGGGATAGCTCATACCGCTTTGTATGGAGCTTCCATCATATGGTGATGGACGGCTGGTGCCTGTCACTAGTGACGGACGAAGTGTTTGGTGCATATTTTGCCCTGCTGAAGCACAAACAGCCAGAGCTCGCACCTGTCAAGCCGTATAGTGAGTATATTGAATGGCTGGAACGGCAGGATACGCAGGAAGCGACCCGCTATTGGAGCGACTATTTGGCTGGCTTCGAGCAGCAGACCTTGCTGCCTGGCGAGCATGCACAGGTTTCCCTAATGGCACGGGTTGAAGATAAAGAAGGAAGCGGTACGGCTTCAAATTCCGGTTATGTTTCGGAAAAGCTGTCATTTGTACTAGGTAAAGAACGGAGCGCGGCGTTAAACCGCATTGCCAAGCAGCAGCAGGTAACGATTAATACATTGCTGCAAAGCGTTTGGGGCGTTATTTTACAAAAATACAATAATAATCAGGATGTCGTGTTTGGTAGTGTTGTATCTGGACGTCCGGCAGACATTCCGGGTGTGGAGGACATGATCGGTCTGTTCATCAATACGATTCCGGTTCGCATTAGCAGTGAGCAGAATGCTACGTTTGCTGAAATATTGCAACGGACACAGGAGCAGGCTTTGGCCTCCAGTGCGTATGACACCTTCCCGTTGTATGACATGCAGGCGCTGACTGAACAAAAGCAAGACCTGATTAATCATATTATGATCTTTGAAAACTATCCGATCGGGCAGCAAATGAAGCAGGTGGGCAGTTCCAGCGAGACAGGCGATCAGACTGGCTTCTCTATTGCCAATGTGGCACTTGCAGAGCAAACCAACTACGATTTTAACCTGATTGTCGTGCCTGACGAGGATATCTCCATCCTGTTTGAATACAATGCTCTTGTGTATAACCGGTTTGCTATGGAGCGTATCCAAGGTCATATCGACCATGTCATCGGGCAAATCGTGAACAATCCGCATATCCGTGTGAATGAGCTGGAATTGGTAACACCGGAAGAACAAGCGCAGATTGTTCAGGTTTGGGGAGCTACGGCGGCAGCTTATCCGCAGGGTCAGACGTTAAGTGCGCTGTTCGAGGAACAGGCGGCACGAACACCGGATCAGGTGGCGGTGCTGTTTGGAGCAGAGACGTTGACCTACGGTGAACTGAACGAACGAGCCAATCGTCTCGCACGCACCCTACGTGCGGAAGGCGTTGAACCAGATCAGCCGGTGGGCATTCTGGTACACCGCTCGCTGGAAATGATCGTGGGCATCTATGCGATCCTCAAGGCAGGCGGCGCATATGTACCAATTGACCCGGAATATCCGGCGGACCGCATTCGCTTTATGCTGGAGGACTCGGGAGCGAAGCTGGTGCTGACGCAATCGCATTTGGCCGAGCAAGCGTCGCTGAGCTTCGACGGCAAGGTGCTGGTGCTGGATCGTCCGGTGCAGGGTGGCAAGGACATGTACCACGAAGACGGCTCGAATCTGGAGCCACTGGCTGGTCCGCGTCATGTAGCCTATGTCATCTACACCTCCGGCTCGACTGGAAAACCGAAGGGCGTTATGGTTGAACACCATTCCGTGCTGAACCGGATTTTGTGGATGCATGACCGTTACGGCTTGAGTGCGGAGGGTACGATCCTGCAAAAAACAGCCTTTACGTTCGACGTGTCGGTGTGGGAACTGTTCTGGTGGTCGATGGTCGGCTCGAAGGTGAGTCTGTTGTCGGTTGGCGGGGAAAAGAATCCGGAGGACATCGTAGACACGATTGCCCGTGATAGCGTAAGCACGATGCACTTTGTGCCTGCGATGCTGCATGCATTCCTGGAGTATGTGGAGCAGCAGCCGCAGGAAGTAATGCAAGCGAAGCTGGGAACGCTGCGCCATGTATTTGCCAGCGGAGAAGCGTTGCCGCCACAACATGTGGCGCGGTTCCAACGGCTCGTGTCAGGAATCGCTGGAGCGAAGCTGATCAACCTGTATGGCCCAACCGAAGCGACGGTGGACGTATCGTACTTTGATTGCGAGCCGACGGAGGAATATGCCGTTATTCCAATCGGAAAACCGATTCAGAACATCCGTCTGTACATCGTGAAGGAAGGCACGGAGCAATTGCAGCCGATTGGGGTAGCAGGGGAGCTGTGCATCGGCGGTGTAGGTGTAGCACGAGGCTATCTGAACCGTCCGGAGCTGACGGCAGAGAAATTCGTTGCCGATCCGTTTGCGGATGGCGAAGCAGGCTATGAGCGGATGTACCGCACGGGCGATTTGGCGAGATGGATGCCGGACGGCAACATCGAATATTTGGGCCGGATTGACCATCAGGTGAAAATCCGGGGGTACCGGATCGAGCTGGGCGAGGTCGAATCACAGTTGTTGAAGGTGGAATCGGTACGCGAAGCGGTCGTCATGGCCCGTGCAGATGAAACAGGCCAAAAACAAATGGTGGCGTACTACGTTGCCGGGCAAGAGCTCGGAGCCAGCGAGCTGAGAAGTGAGCTGGGCCGGGAGCTGCCAAGCTATATGGTGCCATCGTACTTTGTACAGCTGGAGCAGATGCCGCTGAGTCCGAACGGCAAAATCGACCGCAAGGCACTGCCAGCACCGGAAGGTAGTCTGCAAAGCGGGGCGGATTATGAAGAGCCGCGCACCGCACCGGAACGGGCACTCGTGGCAGTCTGGCAGTCAGTACTGGGCGTGCAAACTGTCGGTATTTTGGACAATTTCTTTGATCTGGGCGGCGATTCAATCAAGGCAATTCAAATCGCATCCCGTTCGTTCCAGGCAGGCTACAAGCTGGACATGAAGTATTTGTTCCAGTATCCAACAGTCGCAACACTGGCACCGCATATGCAAGAGGTGAGCCGTATTGCAGATCAAGGAGAAGTGAGTGGGGAAACCGCTTTGCTTCCGATCCAGCACTGGTTCTTTGCACAGGAGCGCGAGCGTCCGCAGTACTTTAATCAGGCGGTCATGCTCTATAGCGCCGAGGGCTTTGATGAGACGGCGGTTCGCCGGGCAATGGATCATATCGTGAAGCACCATGATGCGTTGCGTACGGTTTTCCGTCAGGTTTCATCCGGTTACACGGCTTGGACACGCGGTGTAGATGAAGGCGCATTGTATACGCTGGAAACGGTGGATTACCGTGAACAGGCAACCTATGCGGAAGCGCTGGAAGCGAAGGCAACTGAAATTCAAAGCAGCATTTATCTGTCCGAAGGACCTCTCGTGCAACTGGGATTGTTCCGCACAGTAGAGGGCGATCATTTGCTCATAGCCATTCACCATTTGGTGATGGACGGGGTGTCGTGGCGGATTCTGTTTGAAGATTTCTCTACAGGCTACGAGCAAGCGCTGAAGGGTGAGTCTGTACGTTTGCCATATAAAACGGATTCCTTCCAAACATGGGCACGGGAGTTGTCGTCTTACGCCAACCGTCCTGAAGCTGCATCGGATGAAGTCTACTGGCAGCAGTTGGAGCAGGCCAAAGCTGATGCTGCGCCGCTGCCTAAGGATTTTGCCTATGAGGGCTCCTTGAATGCAGACAGCGAAGTGCTGACGGTGGAGTGGACCGAAGCTGAAACCCAGCAGCTGTTGAAGCAGGCACATCGCGCCTACAACACCGAGGTCAATGATTTGCTGCTGACCGCGTTAGGATTGGCGATGCATAACTGGACAGGCGCAGGACATGTGCTGGTGAATCTGGAGGGACATGGTCGGGAAGCGATCCTGCCAGAGGTGGATATTACACGTACGGTAGGCTGGTTTACGAGCTTGTATCCGGTGCTGCTGGACACGGGTGCAAATCTGACGCTGGCAGAGCGGATTAAAGACACGAAGGAAGGCCTGCGCCGGATTCCGCATAAAGGGCTGACGTATGGAACGTGGCGCTACTTGTCCCATGCGTCCGCATCGGATGAAGCGCGTGCAATTGCAGCAGAACCGGAAATCAGCTTTAACTATTTGGGTCAGGTCGATCAGGATCTGCAAAACAGCGGAATCACGTTGTCGTCCCACGGTGCAGGTGAGACAGATGATACACATTCACCGTTACTGTACACGCTGGATTTGAACGCGATGATCTCGGAAGGCATGTTGCGATTGACGATCGCTTACAGTCGTAAGCAGTATCGCAAAGAAACGCTGGAGCATGTGGCGGGACTGGTGCAAGCCGCTTTGCAAGAGGTGATTACGCATTGCGTCGCTCAGGAACAGCCGGAGTTGACTCCGAGTGATGTGTCCTTCAAAGGTCTGACGACTGGAGAGCTGGAACAAATTGCGGAACAGGCTTCACGTACAGGTGTGCTGGAAAATGTATACGCACTGACGCCTATGCAGAAGGGTATGCTCTTTTACAATCTTATGGATTCGCAATCGGGAGCTTATTTTGAGCAGGCATCCTTTGATCTGCAAGGACATTTTAATATCGCTGCTTTTGCGGCAAGCCTGGATGTATTGGTACAGCGGCATACGGCATTGCGCACGAACTTCTACAGTGGCTGGAAGGATGAACCGCTTCAGGTCGTGTACCGCAATAAGCGCAGTGAACTATATGTAGAGGACCTGCGCGATGTGGAGGAAGAGAAGCAAAACGAGTACATCCTTGAATTTACGCGTAAAGACAAGCAGAGGGGCTTTGATCTGGCGCAAGATGCTTTGATGCGTGTCGCTGTTTTGCGCACAGGTGAGGATTCGTACCGTTTTGTATGGAGTTTCCATCATATCGTGATGGACGGCTGGTGCCTGTCGCTGGTGACAAATGAAGTATTTGCGAGCTATTTTGCGATACTGGCCCATAAGCAGCCTGAGCTGGCACCTGTAACGCCGTACAGTCAATATATCGAATGGCTGGAGCAGCAGGATCGTCAGGCCGCATCAGGTTACTGGAGCAAGGTTCTGGAAGGGTATGAGGAACAGTCCCGCTTGCCACAGGCTAAAATCCAGGGTAAAACGGGATATCAGGCGAAGCGTCTGGATTTTGACTTGGGCGCAGATCTAACGGCAAGCATTCAGCGAATAGCCAATCGTTATCAGGTAACCATCAATACGTTGATGCAGACCGTTTGGGGTATTTTGCTGCAAAAATATAATGGCACAGATGATGTGGTGTTTGGCAGCGTGGTATCTGGACGTCCGGCAGAAATTCCAAATGTGGAGCACATCATTGGTTTGTTTATCAATACGATTCCTGTACGCATCAGCAGTCATGTGGATAGCTTATTCTCAGACGTGATGAAGCAAACCCAGGAGCAATCGATTGCTTCCCATGCCTATGATACGTACCCGTTGTATGAAATTCAGGGGTTGTCGGAGCTTAAGCAGGATTTGATTAATCATATTCTTATTTTTGAGAACTATCCGGTAGACGAACAAATTGAGCAATTAGGTAACGGTGATGGGTCCAGCTTCAGCATCACAGGCGTTGAGTCTGTCGAGCAGACCAACTATGACTTTAACCTGGTGGTGCTGCCGGGGAACACTATTCACATGAGCTTTGGTTATAATGCACTGGCATTTGAACGTGAAAGTGTAGAACAAATTCGAGGTCATCTGGTGCAGCTGCTGGAGCAAGTGACAGCGAAGCCAGACATTCGGGTGCAAGAGCTGGATATGTTAAGCGAGCTGGAGTACGAGCAAATTCTGGGCGTATGGGGAGATACTGCCGCCGAGTATCCAAGCGAGCAGACGATCCATGGCTTGTTCGAGACACAAACAGCACAGACACCGGAGCAGGCAGCGTTGTTCTTTGAAGGAGAGCAGTTGACCTATCGCGAGCTGAATGAACGCGCGAATCGTCTGGCTCGTACCTTGCGCAGTCAAGGCGTGACGAAGGATCGTCTAGTGGGTCTGATGACTGAGCGTTCGGTAGACATGATTGTGGGCATCTTCGGGATTTTGAAAGCCGGGGGCGCATATGTGCCAATTGATCCGACGTATCCAGAGGAGCGTATCCGCTACATGCTGGATGACTCAGGGGCAGAGCTGTTGTTGACGCAAAGCCATCTGGTGGACAAAGCAGCTTTTGACGGCAACGTGCTGGTGCTGGATGGAGATCAAACGGTGTATCACGAGGATGGTTCCAATCTGGAGCCGTTGTCCGGTCCAAACGATCTGGCGTATGTGATTTATACGTCGGGTACGACGGGGCAGCCGAAGGGCGTTATGCTGGAGCATCACGGGCTGTGCAATCTGAAAACGTATTTTGATCAGACACTTCGGATCAGCACGTCGGATCATGCGTTATTGTTCGCCAGCTATTCGTTTGATGCGGCTTGCTGGGAAATCTTCCAGGCGCTGTTCTGCGGAGCCACGTTGTATGTGCCAACGTCAGAGACGATTTTGAACTACGAGCGGTTTGAGCAATATATGGCGGATCATCACATTACCGTGGCAGCCTTACCGCCGACCTATGCGGTATATCTGGAGCCGGAACGGATGCCAAACCTACGTATTCTGTTCACTGCCGGTTCAGCATCATCAACAGAGCTGGTATACAAGTGGAAGGACCAGGTGGCGTACTACAATGGCTACGGTCCAACGGAAAACTCGGTAGCGACGTCGATCTGGCCAGTATCCGAGGATGAGAGAGCAGGCCAACTGATTTCCATCGGACGCCCTGTGCCGAATCACCGGGTATACATGTTGGATGTGCATGGACATTTGGCTCCGGTAGGCGTAGCGGGTGAGCTGTGCGTGTCCGGTCCGGGTCTGGCCCGTGGTTATCTGGATCGTCCAGAGCTGACGGCTGAGAAATTTGTACCGAATCCGTTTGCGGCTGGCGAAGCGGGCTATGAACGGATGTATCGTACGGGTGACTTGGCGAGATGGATGCCGGATGGCAATATCGAATATTTAGGCCGGATCGACCATCAGGTGAAAATCCGGGGCTACCGGATCGAGCTGGGCGAGGTTGAGGCCCAAATGCTGAAAGTGGAAGATGTGCAAGAGGTCATCGTACTGGCCCAGGCGGACGAGCAGGGGCAAAACCAACTGGTGGCGTACTATGTTGCCGAACGGGACGTGAACGCAGGAGAGCTTCGCAGCTTACTGGGCGAGGAGCTTCCAAATTACATGGTGCCTTCGTATTTCATCCAGTTGGAACAGATGCCACTAACACCGAACGGTAAGATCGACCGCAAGGCACTGCCGGCACCGGAAGGCAGCCTGCAAAGCGGAGCGGATTATATAGAGCCGCGTACAGCGCTGGAGCAGACTTTGGTTTCCATTTGGCAGGCCGTATTAGGGGCAAAGAGAGTCGGGATTTTGGATAATTTCTTTGATCTGGGTGGAGATTCGATCAAAGCGATCCAGGTATCCTCCCGTTTGCTGCAAGCTGGCTACAAGCTGGAAATGAAGGATCTGTTCCAATATCCTTCCGTATCGCTGCTGAGTGGTCATGTCCACAAGGTCAGCCGTACAGCCGATCAGCGTGCGGTTTCGGGAGCGGTCAAGCTGACCCCGATTCAGCAATGGTTCTTTGGACAATTTTTAGCAGAGCCGCATTATTTCAATCAGTCGGTGATGCTGTATAGAGAGCAAGGCTTCGATGAAGCCGCATTGCATCAAACGGTGACCAAGGTGACCGAGCATCATGATGCGCTGCGCATGGTCTTCCGTCAGACCGAACAGGGCTATGAAGCGAGGAATCGTGGCTTGAACGAAGGCAAGTTCTATAGTCTGGACGTTGTTGATTTGACGGGCAACGAAGACGCTGCGGACGTGGTGAAGGCCATTGAAGAGAAAGCGAATGCTATTCAAAGTTCCATTCGTCTGGACGAGGGACCACTGGTCAAGCTGGGGCTGTTCCATTGCACGGACGGAGATCATTTACTGATTGCGATCCACCATTTGGTCGTAGACGGCATTTCATGGCGGATTGTGTTTGAGGATTTTGCCACCGGATATGAGCAGGCGGTTCGGGGAGAAGCGATTCGTCTGCCATATAAAACGGACTCTTTCTCCGCTTGGGCAGAGCGCTTGTCTCAATATGCGAATAGTCCGGCCATCGAAAACGAACGCGAATATTGGCAGCATCTCGCCCAAATGGAATTCGCATCGTTGCCTAAGGATCAAGAGAGCACGGAAGGACAGCATTCTCTGATAAGAGACAGTGAGACTGTGACCGTGGCTTGGAGCGAGCAGGAAACACGACTACTGCTTCAGGAAGCACACCGTGCGTATAACACAGAGGTCAATGATCTGCTGTTAACCGCACTGGGTACAGCGTTATACAACTGGAGCGGTCAGGAGCGTGTGCTGGTCAACCTGGAAGGACATGGCCGGGAAGCCATTATTCCAGATATCGACATCACACGTACAGTGGGCTGGTTTACAAGCCAATATCCGCTGCTGCTCGATGTTGACGGTAAGGCAGAAGTTGGTCAGCGAATCAAACGGGTGAAGGAAGATCTGCGTCATGTGCCACATAAGGGCATTAGCTACGGTATTTTGAAATATATGTCTCAGCATGCTGCCAATCCTTCCTTGACCTTGCAGCCTGAAATTAGCTTTAACTATTTGGGGCAATTTGATCAGGATTTGGAAAATGGTGATATCACTCTGTCTTCACATACAGGTGGAGAGCCGATGAGTGACAATACCGCTCTGGAGCATCCACTGAATGTGAACGGGATGATTACAGCAGGCGTGCTCACGTTGGAAATTCGCTATGACAGCAAGGTATATCATCAACAAAACGTGGAAAAATTTGCACAATTGCTGCAGGAGAGCTTGCAGGAAGTGATCGTTCATTGTGCCTCCAAAGAGCGGAGTGAGCTAACACCAAGCGATGTATTGTTCAAGGGCTTGACGTTGGAGCAGCTGGAACAATTGACGGAGCAAATGGCTGCTGTGGGTGAACTGGAAAATGTTTATGCTCTCTCGCCTATGCAGAAGGGGATGCTTTTCCATAGCTTGATGGAGCCGGAATCAGGCGCATACTTCCAGCAAGCGTCGTTTGATCAAAAAGGCAGCTTTGATGTTGCTGTTTTCCGGAAGAGTCTTGATCTACTGACACAGCGTCATGAGGCGCTGCGGACGAATTTCCATATGTTTGAGACAGGGCACAGTGAGGAGCCATTACAGATCGTGTTCCGTCACAAAGATAGCGACCTTTCCTTCAAGGATTTACGTGGAATGCAGGAAGCGGAGCAAAAGGCGTATATCCATGCGTTCAAGCAGGAGGACCAGGCCCGGGGCTTTAATCTCGGTACCGATGCGCTCATGCGCGTACAGGTGTTGCAGACAAATGAAGAAACGTATCATTTGGTGTGGAGCTTCCATCACATTGTCATGGACGGCTGGTGCTTGTCGCTAGTTACAGGTGAAGTGTTCGGTACGTACTTTGCGCTGGTGGAGCAGAAGCAGCCGAAGCTTGCTAATATCACCCCATATGGCCAATATATCGAATGGCTGGAGCGTCAGGATGAACGTGCGGCAAAAGATTATTGGAGCAGCTATTTGGCGGGCTTTGAACAGCAGACTTTGCTACCTGGCTCGGATGCTTCATCAAAAGATCAAGCCGTGGACAGCAGGGAAAATGCTCTATCCACTACAGCTAGTGAAACCAGCGAATATATTTCTGAAAAAATAACGGTGGAGCTGGATCAAACGTGGAGCGAAGCCATGTACCGGATTGCGAAGCAGCAGCAGGTGACGATTAATACGCTGATGCAAAGCGTGTGGGGCCTTATTTTGCAGAAATATAACAACAATGAGGATGTTATTTTCGGTAGTGTCGTATCTGGACGCCCGACAGATATTGCTGGTGTAGAGAATATGATCGGTTTGTTCATTAATACGATACCAGTTCGGATTCAAAGTGAACGGAATGCCACTTTTGTGGAGGTTATGCGGAAAACGCAGGAGCAGGCACTGGCCTCAGGAGTATACGACAGTTTCCCGCTGTATGAGATTCAGGCGCTGACGGAGCAGAAGCAAAATCTGATTAACCACATTATGGTGTTTGAAAACTATCCGGTAGAGCAGCAGGTGGAGCAGCTTGGCGAAGTTCGTCCGTCCGCTTTTGAAATTACGAATGTAGAGGTTGTCGAGCAAACGAATTATGATCTGGACTTGATTGTGATGCCTGATGAAGTCTTCAGCATCATGTTCAGATATAACGCTAATGTGTACGATCGGGCTACCGTGGAGCGTATGCAAGGACATGTATTGCATGTGATTGAGCAAATCGTGAACAATCCGCATATCCGTGTGAATGAGCTGGAATTGGTAACACCGGAAGAACAAGCGCAGATTGTTCAGGTTTGGGGAGCTACGGCGGCAGCTTATCCGCAGGGTCAGACGTTAAGTGCGCTGTTCGAGGAACAGGCGGCACGAACACCGGATCAGGTGGCGGTGCTGTTTGGAGCAGAGACGTTGACCTACGGTGAACTGAACGAGCGGGCCAACCGTCTCGCACGCACCCTGCGTGCGGAAGGCGTTGAACCGGATCAGCCGGTAGGCATTTTAGTACAGCGCTCGCTGGAAATGATCGTAGGCATCTATGCGATCCTCAAGGCAGGTGGAGCCTACGTGCCGATTGATCCGGAATATCCGGCGGACCGTATTCGCTTTATGCTGGAAGACTCGGGAGCGAAGCTGGTATTGACGCAATCGCATTTGGCCGAGCAAGCGTCGCTGAGCTTCGACGGCAAGGTGCTGGTGCTGGATCGTCCGGTGCAGGGTGGCAAGGACATGTACCACGAAGACGGCTCGAATCTGGAGCCACTGGCTGGTCCGCGTCATGTAGCCTATGTCATCTACACCTCCGGCTCGACTGGAAAACCGAAGGGCGTTATGGTTGAGCACCATTCCGTGCTGAACCGGATTTTGTGGATGCATGACCGTTACGGCTTGAGTGCAGAGGATACGATCCTGCAAAAGACTGCCTTCACATTCGACGTGTCGGTGTGGGAGCTGTTCTGGTGGTCGATGGTTGGCTCGAAGGTGAGTCTGCTGTCGGTTGGCGGGGAAAAGAATCCGGAGGACATCGTAGACACGATTGCCCGCGATAGCGTAAGCACGATGCACTTTGTGCCTGCGATGCTGCATGCATTCCTGGAGTATGTGGAGCAGCAGCCGCAGGAAGTGATGCAAGCGAAGCTGGGAACACTACGCCATGTATTTGCCAGCGGGGAAGCGTTGCCGCCGCAGCATGTGGCGCGGTTCCAACGACTCGTGTCAGGTATCGCTGGAGCGAAGCTGATCAACCTGTATGGCCCAACCGAAGCGACGGTGGACGTATCGTACTTTGATTGCGAGCCGACGGAGGAATATACCGTCATTCCAATCGGAAAACCGATTCAGAACATCCGTCTGTACATCGTGAAGGAAGGCACGGAGCAATTGCAGCCGATCGGGGTTGCAGGGGAACTGTGCATCGGCGGTGTAGGCGTAGCACGCGGCTATCTGAACCGTCCAGAGCTGACGGCAGAGAAATTCGTTGCCGATCCGTTTGCGGATGGCGAAGCAGGCTATGAGCGGATGTACCGCACGGGCGATTTGGCGAGATGGATGCCGGACGGCAACATCGAGTACTTGGGCCGGATCGACCATCAGGTGAAAATCCGGGGGTACCGGATCGAGCTGGGTGAGGTCGAATCGCAGTTGTTGAAGGTGGAGTCGGTACGCGAAGCCGTAGTCATGGCTCGTGCGGACGAAACAGGCCAAAAACAAATGGTAGCGTACTACGTCGCGGGTCAAGAGCTCGGAGCCAGCGAGCTGAGAAGTGAGCTGGGCCGGGGGCTGCCAAGCTATATGGTGCCATCGTACTTTGTACAACTGGAGCAGATGCCACTGAGTCCGAACGGCAAAATCGACCGCAAGGCACTGCCAGCACCGGAAGGCAGCCTGCAAAACGAAGCGGATTATGTTGCACCGCGGACGTGGGTGGAAGTGAAGCTGGCGCAAATTTGGCAGGATGTGCTGGGCTTGGCGCAGGTCGGCGTGAAGGAAAACTTCTTTGAGATTGGCGGACATTCGCTGCGTGCGACGACACTGGCCTCGAAGATTCACAAGGAGCTGAACAAGCCGCTTCCATTGCGGAGTATTTTTGAAGCACCAACGATTGAACAACTGGCAGCAGTTCTGGAAAGTCTGGATCAAGTGGCGTATGCGTCCATTCCGGTGACGGAAGCCCGTGATTTCTACCCGTTATCCTCGGCGCAAAAACGACTGTATGTGCTGCATCAGTTCGACCCGAATGATGTGAATTACAACATGCCGTCGGTGCTGCAAGTGAGTGGCCCGCTGGACGTGAAACGAGTAGAAGATGTGTTCCGTCAACTGATCGCCCGCCATGCGACCTTGCGTACCCGCTTTGAGCTGATGTACAGTGAGCCGATGCAATGGATTGAGGACACAGTGCCGTTCGAGGTGGAATATGCAAAGATTCAGGCAGAGGATACGACTACTACGGATACAGACACGATGGTCAGCAAGGAAACGAGAGAGCGGGTGCGACGCTTTGTCCGTCCGTTCGATCTGGAAGCTGCGCCGCTGCTGCGGGTAGGCTTGGTGGACCTTGGCGTACAAGGAGTGGAGCAAGAACCGCAGCATTTGCTCATGCTCGACATGCATCATATCGTTTCGGATGGTGTGTCCATGGAGGTACTGACCGATGAATTTGTTCGCTTGTATGACGGTGAAGAGCTGTCGCCATTGCGGATTCAGTACAAGGATTATGCGGTATGGCAGCAAAGCGAAGCCCATCAGGAGTGGATGCAGCGTCAGGAAGCGTACTGGCTCGACACCTTCCGAGGCGAACTGCCTGTGCTGGATCTGGCAACCGACTTTGCCCGTCCGGCGATGCAGAGTACAGCAGGAAATACGATCGAATTCGGACTGGAGCGTGAAGTTAGCGAACGTCTGAAAGAGCTGGCCGCACAAACAGGCGCAACACTGTATATGGTGCTGCTGGCGGCGTACACCGCGCTCTTGCATAAATACACGGGCCAAGAGGACATCGTGGTTGGAACGCCGATTGCCGGAAGACCGCATGCGGAACTGGAGAGCCTGGTAGGTGTATTCATCAACACGTTGGCGATCCGTAATTATCCGTCTGGCGACAAATCATATCTTGATTATCTGCAAGAGGTCAAAGAGCATGCGCTCAGTGCTTATGAGCATCAAGACTATCCTTTTGAAGAGCTGGTTGAGAAGCTGAATTTAACGCGGGATACAAGTCGAAATGCGCTGTTTGACACGATGTTTGAGTTGAAAACATTGGAGCAGCAGGAGTTGCAGTTGGAAGGTCTTACTCTAAATTCGTATCCGATGGAAAATAATACTGCCAAATTTGATTTGACTCTGGATGCAGTGGAGCAGCCGGAAGGTATTCTGTGCAGTCTGGAATACAGCACGGCGCTGTATAAGCCTGAAACCATCGCACGATTGGCCAAGCATTTTACCGAGCTCGTTCGTGCGATTACACTTGATCCGCAGCAGCCACTGGCAGCTTTGGATATGGTAACCGTGGAGGAAAAAGCACAAATCATCTACGGTTTTGGAGATGTGGGGGTATCGGAGGTTGCTGCTGTTGAAGCAGGAGCCCTGTTCCATACCTTTGTGGAAGAACAGGCGCAGCTTGTACCGGATCACGTGGCGGTTGTGTACGAGGAGCAACAACTTACGTACCGCAAACTGAACGAGCGTGCGAACCAATTGGCTCGTAGATTGAGAAATGAAGGCATTGGACGCGAGTCGATTGTCGGCATCTTGAGCGAACGTTCGGTAGACATGCTGGTCGGCGTACTGGCGGTGTGGAAGGCTGGAGGCGCATATGTGCCGCTGGATGCAGACTATCCGTCAGAACGTATTCGTTTCATGCTGGAGGACAGCGGTGCGACGGTACTGTTGACCCAAACAGGCTTGCAGGAGCGTGCGCAGGTATGGCTGGAGGAAAGCCGAGGGGCCTTGGCCGGAGGGAAGTCTGAGGGCCAACTGGAAACGGCGGTTAGCGCTGAGACGGTGGAATCAGATACCCTCCATGGAGACCTGAGTTTAACATTAGACTCGCCATCTGACAGTAAAGCAACATCCGAACCAGCAACTGGACTGTGCTTGCAGACAATGCTGGCGTTGGATGATGAGTCGCTGTACACCGGAGACACCACGGATATCGAACCTATCAATGAACCGCAGGATCTGGCGTATGTGATCTACACCTCCGGAACAACGGGACGTCCGAAGGGAGTCATGATCGAGCATCGCAGCTTGGTGAATACGGCTGCGGCGTATCGCCGGGATTACCGTCTGAACCAGTTCCCGGTACGGCTGCTGCAGCTGGCGAGCTTCTCCTTCGACGTATTCGTCGGGGATATCGCACGGGCGCTCTATAACGGCGGAACGATGGTGATTTGTCCGAAAGACGACCGGATTGATCTCAGCCGTCTGTATGACTGGATTCACGATTATCAGATTACGGTGTTTGAATCGACACCAGCTCTGATCGTACCGTTCATGCAGCATGTGCATGAACAGGGACTGGACATGAGCAGTCTGGAGCTACTCATCACCAGCTCGGATAGCTGCAATGTGGCGGATTACCGAGTGCTGCAAGAGCGGTTTGGCGCAGCTACTCGGATTATTAACAGCTATGGCGTAACGGAAGCGGCGATTGACTCCAGCTTCTACGACGAAGAGCTATCGAAGCTGCCAAGCAGCGGCAGTGTGCCGATTGGTCAGGCGTGGCTGAATGCACGTTTTTATATCGTGGACAGCCAATTGAATCCAGTACCTATCGGCGTACTGGGCGAGCTATGCATTGGCGGAGCTGGGGTAGCGCGTGGGTACCTGAACCGTGCGGATCTGACGGCCGAGAAATTCGTCGCGAATCCGTATGTGCCGGGTGAACGATTGTACCGCACAGGCGATTTGGCGCGGTGGATGCCGGACGGAAATGTGGACTTTATCGGCCGGATGGACTATCAAGTCAAAATCCGGGGCTACCGGATTGAACTGGGCGAGGTGGAAGCGCAGCTGCTGACCGTGGATGGTATTGAAAAAGCGATGGTCACCGCCTGGGAAAACGAAGATGGCAACAAGGACCTGTGTGCGTATCTCGTAGCCTCAGAGGCATTGAGCTTGCCGGAGCTACGCAATGCGCTGCAGCCAAAGCTGCCGGGCTATATGATCCCGACGTATGTCGTACAACTGGATCATTTCCCGCTGACACCTAACGGAAAAATCGACCGCAAAGCGTTGCCTGCGCCGGAAGCACGCTTGGGAGGTACGGAGTACGCTGCACCGCGGACATTGCTGGAAGAGCAACTGGTACGTATCTGGCAAAGTGTGCTGAATCATTCGCAGATAGGCATTAAGGATAACTTCTTTGAAGTGGGAGGACATTCTCTGCGTGCTACAACACTGGTGGCGAAAATTCATCAGGAGCTGCATCACAAGCTGGCGCTGCGAGATATTTTCCAATATCCGACGATTGAGCAACTGGTACAGGTGATGGGTGAACATCAGACACAGCACACGTATGTATCCATACCTGTTGTGGAGGAGCGCGCATATTATCCAGTTTCCTCGGCGCAAAAACGGATGTATGTTTTGAGTCATCTGGAAGGTGGAGAGGTTAGCTACAACATGCCGGAAGCTTTGATTATTGAAGGTTCCCTGGATAAAACGCGACTGGAGCAAGCCTTCCGTCAGCTGATTGCCCGTCATGAAACCCTGCGAACCAGATTCGATATGGTGGATGGCGAGGTTGTTCAACGTATTGAACCAAATGTCGAATTCAACGTCGAGCATGTGCGTGCAAGCGAAGAAGAGACACAGCAGTATGCACTGGACTTTGTACGTGCATTTGATCTCGCGCAAGCACCGTTGCTGCGGGTTCAGTTGGTAGAAAACGGACCGCAACGTCACGTTATGCTCTATGACATGCACCATATTATTTCGGATGGCGTTACTGAGGGAATTATCGTGCAGGAGCTTTCTCAATTGTATGCAGGCAAGGAGCTGCTGCCGCTTCGCATCCAGTACAAGGACTATGCCGTTTGGCAGCATGCAGATATGCAAAGTGAACGTCTTCATGAGCAAGAAAGCTATTGGCTGAAAACCATGGCTGGTGAAATTCCGGCGCTGGATATGCCAACAGATTTTGCAAGACCAGCCGTACAGCGTCTGGAAGGAACTCGATTGGATTTTGCCATCAGCATGGAGGACAGCGAGCAGTTGAAGCAGCTGGCCGCTCAAACCGGATCAACCTTGTACATGGTGTTGCTTGCAGCGTATAGCACGCTCTTGCATAAATATTCGGGGCAGGAGGACATTATCGTCGGAACGCCGATTGCGGGAAGACCACATGCGGAGTTGGGGGGCCTGATAGGCGTATTCCTTAACACGCTGGCGATCCGCAATTATCCATCTGGCGAGAAAACGTTCCTTGATCATCTGCGAGAGGTCAAAGAGCATGCGCTCAGTGCCTATGAGCATCAAGACTATCCTTTTGAAGAGCTGGTTGAAAAGCTGAATTTGACACGGGATACGAGCCGAAATGCGCTGTTTGACACGATGTTTGAGTTGAAAACATTTGAGCAGCAGGAGTTGGAGCTGGAAGGTCTGACCTTAAAGCCGTATCCGACGGAAAATAATACTGCCAAATTTGATTTGACTCTGGATGCAGTGGAGCAGCCGGAAGGTATCCTGTGCAGTCTGGAATACAGCACGGCGCTGTACAAGCCTGAAACCATCGCGCGATTGGCCAAGCATTTTACCGAACTTGTTCGTGCCATTACACTTCATCCACAGCAGCCACTGGCAGCTTTGGATATGGTAACCGTCGAGGAAAAAGCACAAATCATCTACGGTTTTGGAGATGTGGGGGTATCGGATGTTGCTGCCGTTGAAGCAGGAGCCCTGTTCCATACCTTTGTGGAGGAACAGGCGCAGCTTGTACCGGATCACGTGGCGGTTGTGTACGAGGAGCAACAGCTTACGTACCGCAAACTGAACGAGCGTGCGAACCAGTTGGCTCGTAGATTGCGAAATGAAGGCATTGAACGCGAGTCGATTGTCGGCATCTTGAGCGAACGCTCGGTGGATATGCTGGTCGGCGTACTGGCGGTATGGAAGGCAGGAGGCGCGTATGTGCCGCTGGATGCCGATTATCCGTCAGAACGTATTCGTTTCATGCTGGAGGACAGCGGTGCGACGGTACTCTTGACTCAAACAGGCTTGCAGGAGCGTGCGCAGGGATGGCTGGAGGAAAACAAAGCAACATCCGAACCAGCAACAGGACTGCGTCTGCATACCGTACTGGCGTTGGACGATGAGTCGCTGTACACCGGGGATACTGCGGATATCGAGCATATCAACGAGCCGCAGGATCTGGCGTATGTGATCTACACCTCCGGAACAACGGGACGTCCGAAGGGAGTCATGATTGAGCATCGGAGCTTGGTGAATACGGCTGCGGCGTATCGGCGGGATTACCGTCTGAACCAATTCCCGGTACGATTGCTGCAACTGGCAAGCTTCTCCTTTGACGTATTCGTCGGGGATATCGCACGGGCGCTCTATAACGGCGGAACAATGGTCATCTGCCCGAAAGACGACCGGATTGATCCGAGCCGTCTATACAGCTGGATTCGTGACTATCAGGTTACGGTGTTCGAATCGACACCGGCCTTGATCGTACCATTCATGCAGCATGTGCATGAACACGGACTGGACATGAGCAGTCTGGAGCTGCTGATCACCAGCTCGGATAGCTGTAGCGTGACAGATTACCGGGTGCTACAAGAACGATTTGGTGCAGATATTCGCATCATTAACAGCTACGGCGTAACGGAAGCAGCGATTGACTCCAGCTTCTATGACGAAGAGCTATCGAAGCTGCCAAGCAGCGGCAGTGTGCCGATTGGTCAGGCGTGGCTGAATGCACGTTTTTATATCGTGGACAGCCAATTGAATCCGGTACCTATCGGCGTACTGGGCGAGCTATGCATTGGCGGAGCCGGGGTAGCACGCGGGTACCTGAACCGTGCCGACCTGACGGCCGAGAAATTCGTGGCGAATCCGTACGTGCCGGGTGAACGATTGTATCGCACAGGTGACCTGGCACGGTGGATGCCGGACGGGAACGTGGACTTTATCGGCCGGATGGACTATCAGGTCAAAATCCGGGGCTACCGGATTGAGCTGGGCGAGATCGAAACCGTGATCCAGCGGGTGCCGGGTGTGCGTCAAGCGGTCGTGATCGACCGGACAGATGAGCGTGGGCACAAGTATTTGTGCGGCTATATCACGGGAGAAGCGGAGCTGCGGATCGAGGAGGTACAGGCTGAGCTGGAAGCAGGACTGCCGACACACATGGTGCCAGCACGCTTGATGCGACTGGAGACGATCCCGCTGACGAGCAACGGCAAAATCGACCGTAAGGCGTTGCCGGATCCGGAAGGCAGCATCCATACAGGTGCAGCCTATGTGGCACCGCGTACAACGGTCGAGCAGGTACTGGCTTCGGTATGGGCAGGGGTGCTCGGCGTGGAAGCGGTAGGCACGCAGGATAACTTCTTCGAGCTGGGCGGCGATTCGATCAAGGCCCTGCAGGTATCGTCCCGATTGCTGCAAGCAGGCTATCGACTGAACATGAAAGACCTGTTCAGCAATCCAACGGTGTCTGCATTGGCGCTGAAAGTCCAATCTGTGACAAGATTGGCAGATCAGAGCGAAGTGGTGGGCGCTGTGAAGCTGACACCAGTTCAACAATGGTTCTTTGAGCAAAACCTGACGGATGCTCATCACCATAACCAGTCCATCATGCTGCATAGCAAGGACGGTTTTGATGAAACGGCATTGCGTACAGCGATGGAGCAAATTGTTAGCCATCACGACGCGCTGCGTACCATTTTCCGTCCTACCGATCACGGATACGAAGCATGGAGCCGTGCGATTGGTGAGGGTAAGCTGTACACGCTGGAGCAGACGGACTTCCGCAATGAGACTGAGGTGTCTGCGGCCATTGAGGCCAAAGCGAATGAAATTCAAGCTGGAATTGATTTGAGTGAAGGACCGCTGGTGAAGCTGGGGCTGTTCCATTGCCCAGATGGAGACCATTTGCTGATTGCGATTCATCACTTAGTGGTGGACACCGTATCCTGGCGCATTTTGTTCGAGGATATTACAACAGCCTATGAGCAGGCATTGAACGGACAAGCGATTCGTCTTCCGTACAAAACGGATTCGTTCCGCACCTGGGCTGATGGACAATCTCAATATGCGAACGGTCCGGAAATTGCAGCGGAACTCACATTCTGGCAAGAAATTGAACAGGGAATGTATGAGCCGCTTCCAAAAGACCAGCCACAGTCCTATTCCTTAAATAGAGACAGCGATATCGTTACTGCCACGTGGACAGCTCAGGAAACGGAGCAGCTGTTAAAACAGGCGCATCGTGCCTACAACACGGATATGAATGATTTGCTGCTTACAGCATTAGGAATGACGATTCATCGCTGGGCTGGCATTGGACGAGTGCTCGTCAACCTGGAAGGTCATGGACGGGAGTCCATTTTGCCAGAGCTGGATATTACTCGCACCGTCGGCTGGTTCACGACTCAATTCCCGGTTGTGCTGGATATGAGCGTGGGACAAGACCTTTCACAGTGCATCAAACATGTGAAGGAAGGGCTGCGTCGCATTCCGCAAAAGGGTATCGGCTACGGTATTTTGAGATACCTGTCCGCCGCACGTGAGCAAGAGCGTTTTGTAACCGAGCCTGAAATCAGCTTTAACTATTTGGGACAATTTGATCAAGATATGCAAAATCAATCCATTGACGTATCTCCTTACTCCAGCGGTGAAGAGCTTGGCGCACATGCAGCCAGATCGCACACGCTAGACATTAATGGAATGATTTCGGAAGGCGAACTGCAATTGACGATCAGCTACAGCAATCAGGAATATCGCCGAGAAACGATGGAGCAGCTAGCCGAGGAGTTCAGAACCAGCTTGCGGGAAATCATTGCGCATTGCGCAGGCCGCAAACAACAGGAGCTGACTCCAAGCGATGTAATGCTTAAAAATGTAACCATGGCTGAGCTGGATCAATTGGTAGAGCGGACTCGTGACATTGGCGAACTGGAAAATGTATATGCGTTAACGCCGATGCAAAAAGGTATGCTGTTCCATAATCTGATGGATGCAAAGTCAGGTGCTTATTTTGAACAAACGACATTTGATTTGCGCGGACGCTTCCAAGCGGATATTTTCCAAGATAGCTTGAATCATTTGGCGCAGCGGCATGAGATTTTTAGAGCTAATTTCTACAGTGGTTGGCAGGATGAGCCGGTGCAGGTCATTTTCCGCCGCAAGGATATTGGTTTCAAATATGAGGATCTGCGTCATTTGGCTAAGCAGGAGCGTGACGCGTACGTGAAGGAATTTATTCGCAAAGACAAGGCAGCCGGATTCGATTTGTCCCAGGATGCATTGATGCGCGTGGCGATTTTACGAACAGGTGATGAGGATTATTATTTTGTGTGGAGCTCTCATCACATCTTGATGGATGGCTGGTGTGTGGCGTTGGTAACGGATGAGGTGTTTGAGGCTTATTTTGCAGCCGTCGAGCATAGAGAACCGAAGCTTGCCCCAGTTACTCCGTACAGTCAATATATTGAGTGGCTTGAAGCACAGGATGTAGAGGCTGCATCTTCATACTGGAAGGATTATTTGCTCGACTATGATCAGCAAACTTCGATTCCGACCGGAAAAGTAGGCGTGAAAGCGGAAGGTGCACAATTTGAGCATGTGCTGTGCGATCTGGGCAAGGATTTGACAGGCCGCATTGAAATGGTTGCCAAGGAGCACCACGTGACCACGAATACATTACTGCAAACGGCATGGGGCTTGCTGCTTCAAAAGTACAACGGTAGTGATGACGCTGTTTTTGGCGGTGTAGTGTCGGGTCGTCCGGCTGATATTTCGGGTATTGAAAATATGGTGGGCTTGTTCATTAACACCATTCCAGTACGTATCCGTAGTGGAGCTGAGGATACATTTGCCGACATGATCAGAGCGAATCAGAAGCAGGCGCTGGCTTCTCAAGCTTATGAAACGTATCCGCTATATGAAATTCAAGCCTTAAGCGAGCAAAAGCAAGACTTGATCAACCACATTATCGTGTTCGAAAACTATCCGGTGGAGGAGCAGGTCGAGCAACTTGGCGAAGGTGCAGAATCGGATTTTGAAATTAGCAACGCAGGTATGATTGAACAAACCAACTATGATTTCAATTTGCTCGTCATTCCGCTGGAAGCGATGAAAATCCGATTTGAATACAATGCGAAGCTCTATGATCGTGAAGCCGTTGAACGGACTCAGAGCCATCTGGTGCAGCTGCTGGAGCAAGTGACAGCGAAGCCAGACATTCAAGTGCATGAGTTGGATGTTTTAAGTGAGCAGGAGCGCGAGCAAATTCTGGGCGTATGGGGAGATACAGCCGTCAAGTATCCAAGGGAGCAAACGATCCATGGCTTGTTCGAAACACAAGCAGCGCAGACACCGGAGCAGGCAGCGTTGTTCTTCGAAGGAGAGCAGTTGACCTATCGCGAGCTGAATGAACGCGCGACTCGTCTGGCTCGTACTCTGCGCAATCAAGGCGTGACGAAGGATCGCCTGGTGGGACTGATGACCGAGCGTTCGGTAGACTTGATCGTGGGTATCTTAGGCATTTTGAAAGCCGGGGGTGCATATGTTCCGATCGATCCGACGTATCCAGAGGAGCGTATCCGCTACATGCTGAATGACTCGGGGGCAGAGCTGTTGTTGACGCAAAGCCATCTGCTGGACAAAGCTGCTTTTAATGGCAACGTGCTGGTGTTGGATGGGGCACAGGGTGTGTACCACGAGGATGGCTCCCATCTAGAGCCGTTGTCTGGTCCGAACGACCTTGCGTATGTGATTTATACGTCGGGTACGACGGGCCAGCCAAAGGGCGTCATGGTAGAACACCGTAATGTTGTACGTTTGGTGAAAAATACTAACTATGCGCAGTTGGATGCCGACACGCGCATTTTGCAGACAGGGGCTATTGTCTTCGACGCATCCACCTTTGAAATTTGGGGTGCGCTATTGAATGGTGGACAGCTGGTGCTGGTAAGTCAGGATGTCATTTTGGACGGGCCTAAGCTTAAGGAAGCTGTTCGCAATCATGGCATTACCACGATGTGGCTGACCGCGCCGCTCTTTAACCAGCTGTCCCAGCAGGATCTTGATCTGTTTGAGGGGGTACGGGAGCTGTTGGTCGGTGGTGATGTGCTGTCTGTACCGCATATTAACCGGGTAATGATAGCCCATCCGAACCTGCAGATTATTAACGGCTACGGCCCGACCGAAAATACGACCTTCTCCACAACACATACGATTACTGGCGTGCAATCAGGATCGGTACCAATTGGCAGACCGATCCATAACTCGACGGCGTATGTCGTGGACCGTTCGATGCGGCTCCAGCCTATCGGGGTATGGGGAGAACTGATCGTGGGCGGTGACGGGGTGGCACGTGGATACCTCAACCGTCCGGATCTGACGGCCGAAAAGTTCATCGACAGCCCGTTCCGCAGCGGAGAACGCTGCTATCGCACAGGCGACCTAGTACGCTTGAATGTGGACGGGACCCTGGAATATAAGGGACGGATCGACGCACAGGTGAAAATTCGCGGCTACCGGATCGAGCTGGGCGAGGTAGAAACCCAGCTGCTGAAGCTGGAGGCGGTGCGAGAAGCTGTGGTCATCGCACGAGAAGATGAGCAAGGGCAGAAGCAGCTCTGCGCTTATGTGGTCACCGATGAGGAAGTTGTGGCAAGTGAGCTACGCAGCGCTTTAAGCCAGGAGCTGCCAGGCTACATGATGCCGTCATATTTCATCCACTTGGAGCAGGTGCCGCTGACACCAAACGGTAAAATCGACCGCAAAGCACTACCGGCACCAGAGGTCAGTCTGCAAAGCGGAGCGGATTATGTTGCACCGCGGACATGGGTGGAAGTGAAGTTGGCCCAAATTTGGCAAAATGTACTTGGATTGGCACAGGTTGGAGTGAAGGAAAACTTCTTTGAGATTGGCGGACATTCACTGCGGGCGACAACCCTGGCCTCGAAGATTCACAAGGAGCTGAATAAGCCGCTTCCATTGCGCAGTATTTTTGAAGCACCAACGATTGAACAACTGGCAGCCGTTTTGGAACAGCTGGATCAAGTGAACTATGCGTCCATTCCGGTGACAGAAGCCCGTGGCTTCTACCCGTTATCCTCGGCGCAAAAACGACTGTATGTGCTGCATCAGTTCGACCCGAATGATGTGAACTACAACATGCCGTCGGTGCTGCAAGTGAGTGGTCCGCTCGATGTGAAACGAGTAGAAGACGCGTTCCGGCAACTGATCGCCCGCCATGCAACCTTGCGTACCCGCTTTGAACTAGTGGACAGTGAGCCGATGCAATGGATTGAGGAGATCGTGCCGTTCGAGGTGGAATATGCAAAGGTACAGGCAGAGGGTGCGACTACGGATACGGACATGATGGTCAGCAAGGAAACGCAAGAACTGGTACGGCGCTTTGTCCGTCCGTTCGTTCTGCAAGCAGCGCCGCTGCTGCGGGTAGGCTTGGTGGACCTGGGCGTACAAGGAGTGGAACAAGAACAACAGCATTTGCTTATGCTCGATATGCACCATATCGTCTCGGATGGTGTGTCCATGGGCGTACTGACTGATGAATTTGTCCGCTTGTATGAGGGTGAAGAGCTATCGCCATTGCGGATTCAGTACAAGGATTATGCGGTATGGCAGCAAAGCGAAGCCCATCAGGAGTGGATGCAGCGTCAGGAAGCGTACTGGCTCGACACCTTCCGGGGTGAGTTGCCTGTACTGGATGTACCTACGGACTTTGCCCGTCCGGCGGTACGCAGTACGGCAGGGGATACGGTCGTGTTCGGACTGGAGCATGAAGTTAGCGAACGCCTGAAAGAACTGGCGGCGCACACAGGCTCTACATTGTACATGGTGCTGCTGGCTGCGTACACCGCACTCTTGCACCAATACAGCGGCCAAGAGGACATGGTAGTCGGCACGCCGATTGCAGGACGACCGCATGCAGATCTGGAGTCGATCCTTGGGATGTTCGTTGGTACGTTGGCATTGCGAAACTATCCGACGGCAGAGCATACCTTCCGCAGCTACGTGGAAGAAGTGAAAGATCGTGCCCTGCAAGCATACGAACATCAGGACTATCCATTTGAGGAACTGGTGGAAAAGCTGAACGTGAAGCGGGATATGAGCCGCCATCCGCTGTTCGATACGATGTTTACGCTGCAAACCACTGAGGAAAGCGAATTGCAGCTGGCAGACCTAAGCTTCCGTCCATACGGCTTGGAACAAACGCCAGTCAAGTTTGATTTGATGCTGGAAGCCAGGGAGGAAGGGGTAGGCATCCAGTTTGGATTGCAGTATGCAACCGCGTTGTATCAACGGGAAACCGTAGAACGGATGACACGTCACTTCATTCGTTTGGCCGAAGCCGTGGCAGCGAACCCGGATGCGAAGTTGGGCGAGCTGGAGCTGATTACAGCGGAAGAAACCGAGCGGATTCTGAAGGTGTTCAATGACCCGAACGCGCATAGCGTGCGTGAAACAGAACAAGGTCGCTCGCTCAGCGAACGATTTGAAGAGCAAGCGAAGCGCAGCCCTGATCGGGTAGCGGTCGTGTCTGGGGGCACGACGCTGACCTACGCCGAGCTGAACGAGCGTGCGAACCGATTGGCCCGTGTGTTACGAGCGGAAGGAATCGATGCAGATCAACCGGTAGGCGTGTTACTGGAACGTTCTGCCGATATCCTGGTGAGCATTCTAGGAGTACTTAAGGCCGGAGGCGCGTATGTGCCGATGGATACCATGTATCCGCAGGAACGTATCGACTACATGCTCCAAGACAGCGGGGCAAAGGTCGTGATTACAAGCAGAGTCGCCAATCTCTCACTCAGCTTGCCATCCACAGTTCGAGCAGTAGTTCTTGACGATGAGAACGTTCAAGCTCAACTGGGAGCACAGGATGCGAGCAACCTGATCCCTGTGGCCCGCCCGCATAACCTGGCCTATATGATTTACACGTCAGGCACAACCGGTCAGCCGAAAGGTGTCATGATCGAGCAGGGCAGTGTCAGCAATCTGGTAGATGCTTTATTTGAGCGAGTATACAGCCGTTATGAACAGCCGCTTCATGTCGCATGGCTGTCGGCATTTGTATTTGACGCTTCGGTGAAGCAAATCTTTGCCAGCTTGTTATTAGGCCACACCTTGCATGTGGTATCCCGTGACGTCAGCCTGAGCGGGGAGCATTTGATCGCCTACTACCGAACGCACCGAATTGATCTGTCGGACGGCACACCTGCGCATCTGCATATTTTGAACGAAAGCGTCAGTGTGACGGAAGCGCCAGAAGTGAAGCATTACCTGATCGGCGGTGAAGCATTATCTGTACAACTGGTCAATGTGTTCCTGCACAAGTGGTCCGGGTACCGCCCGGTAATTACTAATGTGTATGGTCCGACCGAAACGACGGTAGATGCAACAGCTTATACGATTGAAGATGTAGAAGCCCTGAACGTGCTGCTGGAAAAAGGTGAACACACCGTATCCATCGGAACGCCGATAGCGAACCAGTCTGTGTACATCCTGAACAGCCAGCAGCAACTGGTGCCGATCGGTATCGCAGGTGAGCTCTATATTGGAGGTGCAGGTGTAGGAAGAGGATACCTGAACCTGCCGGAACTGACGGCAGAGAAGTTCATACCGAATCCGTTTGCCTCAGCTTCAGTGGAAGCTGAACAAGCTCCAGATGCCCACATCCACCGGATGTATCGGACGGGCGACCTGGCCCGATGGCTGCCAGATGGAAGCATCGAGTATTTAGGCCGGATCGACCACCAGGTGAAAATCCGGGGGTACCGGATCGAGCTGGGCGAGGTGGAAGCACAGCTGCTGACCGTAGACGGCATTCAGAAAGCCGTGGTCACGGCATGGGAAAGCGAAGACGGACATAAGGACCTGTGTGCCTACATCGTAGCCACAGCACCGCTGAGTCTGCCGGAGCTGCGCAATGCGCTGCAGCCGAAGCTGCCGGATTACATGATCCCGATATATGTTGTACAACTGGATCGTTTCCAGCTGACCCCAAGCGGAAAAATTGACCGCAAGGCGTTGCCAGCGCCGGAAACGCGCCTCGAAGGTGGCATGGAATACGTTGCGCCGCGGACGCCGCTCGAAGCCAAGCTTGCTCAAATTTGGCAGGATGTGTTGAAGCTGTCCAGCGTTGGAGTCACCGACTCATTCTTCGACATGGGTGGACACTCCCTGCGAGCAACAACGCTGGTGACCAAAATCCATCAGGAACTGGACAGCCGGATTACACTGCGTGAGGTGTTCCAGCACATTACGATTGAGCAGCAAGCCCAGCTCATAGCTACGCACGGCACAGACACCTATACGGTGATCCCTGCGGCGGCGAAACAGGCCTACTACCCGGTTTCCTCGGCTCAAAAACGTCTGTACATTTTGAGCCATCTGGAAGGTGGGGATGTCAGCTACAACATGCCGGATGTGCTAACGGTGGAAGGACCGCTTCAGGCAGATCGACTGGAGGAAGCATTCCGTCAGTTAATAGCCCGCCATGAAACGTTGCGGACTTCCTTTGAAATGGTGGAAGGCGAGGTTGTTCAGCGGGTTTACGATCAGGTTGAGTTTGCAGTAGAGCGCCTGCAGGTTAGTGAATCTGAAGCCGAAGCGTATATCGAATCCTTTGTACGCAGCTTTGATCTTCGGCAGGCACCACTGCTGCGTGTCCGGATCATTCAAACCGGACCAGAGCGCCATTTCCTGATGTACGACATGCACCATATTATTTCAGACGGTGTATCGTCTAACAATATCGTGCAGGAACTGGTACAGCTGTACGAGGAGCAGGAATTGGAGCCGCTGCCGATTCAGTACAAGGACTATGCCGTGTGGCAGCAGCAGGAAATGCAGCGTGAGTCATATCAACGCCGGGAACACTTCTGGCTGGAGCATTTAGCCGGAGAATTGCCGGTACTGGATTTGCCGATTGCTTATCCAAGACCTGCTGTTCGCAGCTTCGAGGGTGTGCTGTATGAATTTACAGTTGACCCGAATGTATCCGAACAACTGCACCGAATGGCGGCACAGACCGGAAGTACGTTGTACATGGTGCTATTGAGCGCCTACACCGTTCTGCTGTCCAAATACAGCGGTCAGGACGATTTGATCATCGGTACTCCGGTAGCAGGCCGCTTGTTGCCTGAGTTGGAGCCACTGATCGGAATGTTCGTCAATACGCTAGCCATCCGGCATCAGCCGAAGGGCAACCAAACGTTCCACAACTACTTGCTGGAAGCCAGAGATCGTACGCTGCAAGCCTTCGAGCATCAGGATTATCCACTGGAAGAGTTAGTGGAAAAGCTGGATGTAGCACGGGATACAAGCCGTAACCCATTGTTTGACACCATGTTTGCACTGGAAAATACGGAGTCGCAGGAAGCGAAGCTTGAGACCCTGTCCTTCAGTCCGTATGTTCGGGAGCATCGTATCTCCAAATTTGATTTGACCTTGTCCATGAGCGATGAAGACGGGGTGATCAAGGGTTCCTTTGAATATTGCACGAAGCTGTTTGGGGCAGAGGCGATTGAACGATTAACGGAAGATTTGATAGCGATTCTGTCACAGGTTGGGGCAAACCCGGATCTGCTGTTAAGCGAAATTCAGGTGAACTCGGGCGAGCAGCCGGAAGGCTTCTCACCGGATTCCATCGACTTTGTTTTCTAAATCATTTTCTAAAATGCAATGATTTCACTTTGCGTGTGCAGAGGGCGGCGGCTTATCCGACTGCCCTTGCCCGCAAAGTATTATTTTTCCGACACAACGCTCATCTACGTAACAACGCACCATTCCAACCGGGGTACAGACCCCATAAAGCAGGAGGGATGTCATTGAAAGCCTTATTTGAGAAGGAAAAAAATTACTGGAGTCATAAGCTGGAATCCGAGGATCATATCATCTGCCTTCCATACACCAACAACGTGTCCAAGGATGCAATTGTAACGAATTTAAATTCCCTTACGTACACGCTCACATTTCCATCTGAAATTTCCGAGCGAATATTGTCTATAACAGGTGGCGCTCCATGGGCAGTGTTTATGGTTCTGCTTGCTGGAGTAGAAAGTCTGTTACATAAGTACACAGGTGAGGAACGTGTGCTGCTGGGCATTCCGGTAGCCAAGTCTGGCAACGGTGCTACAAAGCCGATCAATCATCTGCTTATACTGAAAAACACACTGGATTCCACAACGACCTTCAAAGCCTTGCTGTCTCAAATCAAAACCTCTGTCAGCGAAGCGATTGAGCACCAAAATATACCTTTTTGGAACTATACCGAGGGGCTTGAAATTCCACGTAACGAGGATGAAAAGCCTCTGATTTACACCACGGCGTCTATGCAAAATATCCATATTCCTGATTTTTCGAATTATGTACAGTCTGAGTTTGATTTGCAATTTCAGTGGGAAAATGCAGCGGTTTCCCTGAACGTGAAGTACAGTAGCGACCGTTATAACGAGGCGACGATTGAACGCTTTGTTGAGCAACTGTTGCGCTTGTACAGCGTTGTTCTGCATCAGCCAGAACTGGAGATTTCCGCAGCACAACTGCTGTCAGAGCAAGAAGTGGAGCAGCTGCTTCATACCTTCAACGATACAGCTGTGGATTATCCACGTCATGCGTCCATTCATGAATTGTTCCAGAAACAGGTGAAGCAGGTCCCACAGCAGGTGGCGGTAGTGTTCGGAAAAGATAGCCTAACCTATGGAGAATTGAATGAAAAGGCCAACCGTCTAGCTCATACATTACGTAAGCAAGGGATCTGCACCGAGCAGACTGTCGGCATTGTGGCTGAACGCTCGATTGAGATGATCGTCGGTATGCTTGCAATTCTCAAGGCAGGCGGAGCATATGTCCCGATTGACTCCGAATACCCGAATGAGCGCGTACGCTATTTGCTGGAGGATTCTGGTGCTAACATACTGCTCGTACAGCGAATGGAGCATCGGCCCGTTGATTTTAAGGGAACTGTGCTCGACCTGAGCGATTCCGCAATTTATGGAACGGATGATGCTGATCGTTTCGATCCGGTTTTGCGGAACGACAACGAGACGTATGCTGACGTAACTGGCATCGGATATGTAGATTGCTTAAACCCGCTCTACTCCATTTCCGCTAGTCCTGAGCTTGCTTCTACTACAACCACACAACCAGAAATTATACAACCAGAAGTTACGCAATCAGAACAAGTGGAGGCAACCGCTGCTGATCGCTTGGCCTATATCATGTACACCTCTGGAACAACTGGCCAGCCGAAAGGGGTTATGGTGGAACACCGCAATGTCGTCCGTCTAGTGAAAAATACAAACTACGCGCAATTGAATGCCGATACGCGTATTTTGCAGACCGGGGCCGTTGTCTTTGACGCGTCCACCTTTGAAATTTGGGGTGCGCTATTGAACGGTGGACAGCTGGTGCTGGTGAGTCAGGATGTCATTCTGGACGCGCCGAAGCTCAAGGAAGCGGTCCGCAGCCACGGCATTACCACGATGTTTCTGACCACACCGCTCTTTAACCAGTTGTCCCAGCAGGATCTGGCGCTGTTCGAGGGGATACGGGAGCTGCTGGTCGGCGGGGATGTGATGTCCGTTCCGCATATGAACCGGGTGCTGGAGGCTCATCCTTCCCTGCGGATCAGTAACATCTATGGCCCAACCGAAAATACGACCTTCTCCACCATGCATGCGATCGCCGGTGTGCAATCCGAATCGGTGCCAATTGGCCGCCCAATCACTAACTCAACGGCGTATGTCGTGGATCGCTCGATGCAGCTCCAGCCTGTCGGGGCGTGGGGTGAGCTGATCGTCGGCGGTGACGGGGTAGCACGTGGCTACCGCAACCGTCCGGACCTGACGGCTGAAAAGTTCATCGACAGTCCGTTCCGCAGCGGAGAACGCTGCTATCGCACAGGCGACCTGGTACGCTGGAAGGCGGACGGGGCGCTGGAATACAAGGGACGGATCGACGCCCAGGTGAAAATTCGGGGCTACCGGATCGAGCTGGGCGAGGTGGAAGCGCAGCTGTTGAAGCTGGAGGCGGTGCAAGAATCCGTCGTTATTGCACATGAGGATGAGCAGGGGCAAAAGCAGCTCTGCGCTTATGTGGTGACCCATGAGGAAGTAACAGCAAGTGAGTTGCGCAGCGCTTTGAGCCAAGAATTACCGGGCTACATGGTGCCGTCATATTTTGTACAGCTGGAGCAATTGCCACTGACACCGAACGGCAAGGTGGATCGCCGGGCGTTGCCGCAGCCGGAGGGAAGTATAAGCTCAGGCGCAGAATATGTAGCTCCTCAAAATCAATTACAAGTACAACTGGCGAGTATCTGGAAAGATGTGCTGGAGCTTGAGCGCATTGGGATTAAGGATAACTTTTTTGAAGCAGGAGGGCACTCCCTGCGAGCGACACATGTTATATCACTTATTCATAAGGAATTGCATAAAAATGTGCAGCTAAAGGACCTGTTTCAGCACCCGACGATTGAACAGCTTGCGCAGGTGATTGAAGCGCTGGAGCAAACCGCCTATGAATCCATACCTGTTACGGAGAATAAGCCATTTTATGCGGTGTCCTCGGCACAAAAACGGATGTATATCCTCAATCAGCTTGATGGAGCGGGAATTAGCTATAACATTCCTGGCGCTCTGACACTGACAGGTTCATTTGATCATAATGCACTGGACAATGCGTTCCGCCAGCTTATTGACCGCCATGAAATATTGCGTACCAGCTTTGAGACCATGAACGGTGAACCTGTCCAGCGAGTACATGACGAAGTTTCTTTTCGTATGGAGTTGATTCATGCCCATGGAGCTGACCCAAAGGAGACGGACGAACTAGTACGCGACTTTGTCCAGCCGTTCGATCTTGGACAGGCTCCGCTTTTCCGAGTCGGTTTGATTGAAACAGATCCAGAGCATCATATTTTACTACTGGATATGCATCACATCATTTCGGACGGTACCTCTATAAATGTGATGATTCAGGACTTCATCCATTTATATACAGGTGACACACTGCCACCATTGCGCATTCAGTATAAGGACTACGCTGCTTGGCAACAGGAGCAGCAGCAAAGTGAACGCTATCGGCAGCAGGAAAGCTACTGGCTGAATACCTTCGCAGGAGAGCTGCCTGTGCTGGATATACCAACCGATTATCCACGTCCGGCGACGAGAAGCTTTGAAGGAGATTTGCTGGAATTTACGCTCGATCAACGGCAGAGCGAAGGTTTAAAAAGCATTGCGGTACAGACGGAATCGACATTATATATGGTGCTATTGGCAGCTTATACGACTTTGCTTAGCCACTACAGCGGGCAGGAGGATATTATCGTCGGTTCACCGATTGCGGGGCGGCCCCATGCTGATCTTGGTAGCCTGATCGGGATGTTTGTGAATACACTGGCAATCCGCAATGTTCCGGAAGGCAGTAAGACCTTCCGCGATTATGTATTGGAGGTCAAGGAAAATGCGCTGAAGGCATTTGAACATCAGGATTATCCGTTTGAAGAGCTGGTGGACAAGCTGGGCGTGGATCGAGATTTAAGCCGTAATCCGTTATTTGATACCATGTTTGCTCTGCAAAATTTGGAGCAAAAGGAGCAGCAACTGGAAGGCTTGCAATTGACACCCTATCCGAGTGAACAAAATACTGCAAAATTTGATTTGAGTCTGTTCGCGATGGAGGATGGGGAGCAAATTGCCTGCGGTCTTCAATACGGAACCCGACTGTACAAACGGGAAACCATCGAACGACTGGCTGTACATTTGCAGCAGCTTATCCATGCGGTGATAGAACAGCCGGATATCGCTCTTTCGGCTATTGAAATGGTTTCGTACCAAGAAAAAGAGCAGATTGTAATGCAATTCAACGATACAGTAGCAGACTATCCGTATCCACGTGATCAAGTGCTGCATGTGCTGTTCGAGGAACAGGCCGCACAATCACCGGATCGGCTGGCTGTCACCTTTGCGGACACACAGCTCACCTACCACGAACTGAAAGAACGCTCCGACCGTCTGGCACGTATACTCGCTTCTCATGGGATACGGCGCGGCTCCGAGCCAGAGATACAGCGAGTAGGGATTATGGCGGAGCGCTCCATTGAAATGATCGTGGGTATGCTGGCGATTTTGAAGGCCGGAGGGGCTTACGTTCCCATTGATCCCGAATATCCTGAGGAGCGTATCCGTTATTTACTGGAGGATTCCAGTACTCGGCTGTTACTTTCACAGCGACGTGAGCAGGTTCCTTTTGAACCAGGTATTCCGATCATAGATTTGAGTGATGAACAACGATGGAGTAGCGAATCTGAACTTTACGCTCATGTGGATGAATCTGCTGCTGTTCCAATGGAGGGATCTTCCTCGGATCTTGCGTATGTGATCTACACCTCTGGTACGACAGGCAAGCCGAAGGGCGTGATGATCGATCACCGTAATGTCGTGCGTTTGGTGAAAAACAAAAGCTATGCCACGCTTGACGAAAATACGCGTATGCTGCAAATGGGTGCCGTGGTGTTCGATGCCTCCACGTTTGAAATCTGGGGAACGCTGCTGAACGGAGGTCAACTGTATGTGGTAAGTCATGACACTATTTTGGACGCCGCCAAGCTCAAACAGGCGATTGACAAGTATCGTATTAACACCATGTTCATGACCACGGCTTTATTCAATCAGCATTCACAGCAAGCTATTGGAGTGTTTTCCTCCCTGAAGGAATTGCTTGTGGGTGGTGATGTGTTATCCATACCACACGTCAATCGTGTGCTGAAGGAGCACCCGCAGCTTCGTTTGGCCAATATTTATGGGCCGACGGAAAACGCCACCTTTTCCACCATCTATGACATTACAGAACCGCAAACCCAAGCTATTCCCATTGGGCGTCCGATTGATCATTCGACCGCGTATGTGGTCAATCGTTCGTTGAAGCTGCAGCCGATCGGAGCCTGGGGGGAACTGATCGTCGGTGGTGACGGTGTGGGACGTGGATATCTGAATCGGCCGGAGCTCACGGCGGAAAAGTTTATAGAAAGTCCGTTCCGGCCCGGGGAGCACTGCTATCGTACAGGGGATTTAGTGCGTTGGCGTGCAGATGGCGTGTTGGAGTACAAGGGAAGAATGGATGAGCAGGTCAAAATTCGCGGCTACCGCATTGAGCTGGGTGAAATAGAAACCCGTTTGTCCACGATTGCAGGAGTGAAGGAATCGATTGTTACCGTACGGCAGGATGATAACGGGCAAAAACAGTTGTGTGCTTATTTTGTAACAGACAGCGAATTGAGCGCCAGTGACTTACGTAACGTTTTGTCGCAGGATCTGCCTGGCTATATGGTGCCTTCCTATTTTGTGCAACTTTCCAGACTGCCTTTGACGCTGAATGGTAAAGTAGACCGCAGGGCTCTGCCTGCACCGGAGCAAAACGTCGATACAGGCATGGATTATGTAGCACCCGAGACGGATGTTCAGCAAGCACTGGCTACCGCCTGGGGGGCAATTCTTGGGATTCAGCGAGTGGGCATACAGGATAACTTTTTCCATCTGGGTGGCGACTCCATCAAGGCCATTCAAGTGTCGTCCCGATTGTTTCAGGCTGGATACAAGCTGGAAATGAAGGACTTGTTCAAATACCCGACGATTGCGGGACTAAGCAAATTTATTCAGCCTGTTAACCGAATAGCAGAGCAGGGAGAGGTTACAGGTTCTGTTTTGCTTACACCGATTCAGCGCTGGTTTTTTGAACAGTCAACGGCAGAGCCGCACTATTTTAACCAATCTGTCATGCTTTATCGACAAGAAGGCTACGATGAACAGGCACTTCGGCAGGCACTCAACCAGATTACATCGCACCATGATGCATTGCGTATGGTTTTTCGTTCGTCGGAGAATGGGTATACGGCATGGAATCGTGGTATAGAGGAAGGCGAACCATACCATCTGGAAATCTTTGATTATAGGGACAGCAAAGTAAACGAGGGCGATTTGGCGAAGATGGTTGAAGCCAATTGCAATGAAATTCAATCCAGCATTTCCCTAAGCGAAGGGCCGCTCATGAGGCTGGGGCTGTTCCGTTGCCCGGATGGAGATCATCTGCTGGTCGCGATTCACCATTTGGTGGTGGACGGGGTATCCTGGCGCATTTTATTCGAGGATTTGGCAACTGCTTATGATCAGGCCTCCAAGGGGGAACCGGTGATTCAGTTACCTCATAAAACGGATTCGTTCCAAACGTGGGCCCAGCAGCTGTACGCTTATGCCAATAGCCCAGCCATGGAACGTGAGCGCTCGTACTGGGAGGAGCTTGCACAAGCCGAGCTGGCTCCCTTGCCGCAGGATTACGGGCATCATGAGCACAAAAAGCCGTTGATTGGTGACAGTGAGTCGGTTACCGCTGTATGGACTAGTGCGGAGACAGAGCAGCTGCTCAAGCAGGCCAATCGTGCCTACCACACGGAGGTTAACGATCTGTTGCTGACGGCGGTAGGGATGGCATTGCAAGCGTGGAGCGGATATGAGCGTTTCCTGATACATCTGGAGGGGCATGGACGCGAAGCTATTTTACCTGAGGTAGACATTACCCGAACAATTGGGTGGTTTACAAGCCAATATCCTGTTTTGCTTAATATGCCGCAAGAAATTACTCTTTCGCAACGGATTAAGCATGTGAAGGAAGGACTGCGCGGCATCCCGAAAAAAGGGATTGGCTACGGTGTACTGAAATATTTAGCCGACCGCCAGACACAGGCACCGGAGGCATCTCCAGCCCTATTTACGACAGATCCCGAAATCAGCTTTAACTATTTGGGACAGTTCGATCAGGATATGAAAGGGAACGACTTGCAATCATCCTCATATGGGGGTGGGATGCCGCTGAGCCCGACCATGGCTCGGACGTATACGCTGGATTTTGGCGGCATCATTTCGGGAGGTCAGTTGGGTCTGACGATTAGCTATAGCCGTACCTGCTATCGACCGGAGACGATAGAGCGATTGGCGAAATTACTGGAATCGAGTCTGCGTGAAATTTTGACGCATTGCATTCATAAAGAACACCCGGAGCTGACCCCAAGTGATATTTCCTATAAAGGAATGAGTGTGGAGGGCTTGGACAGCCTGTTATCTGAAATGGGTGCTGCGGGTGAGGTTGACAATGTATATGCACTGACCCCGATGCAAAAAGGAATGCTGTTTCACAGCCAACTGGATAGTCAAGCAGCCGCGAATGACGCGTATTTTGAGCAGGTTTCTTATGATATGCGAGGTCGGATGGACATTCGGGCTTTTGCAGAAAGCCTGAATATTCTGGTTCGGCGACATGAGGCGCTGCGTACACATTTTTATTTTGGCCGGGATACGGAGCCGTTGCAGGTGGTGTATCGAAGTCGGGATTGCGGCTTTCAATATGAGGATTTACACAAGCTGGATGTGGGTACAAGAGATACCTGGGTGAAAAACTTCGAGTTGGAGGATAGAGCACGGGGCTTTGATCTGCGTCGAGATGTCCTGCTGCGTGTAGCGATTTTACGTACCGGAGAAGACAGCTATCATTTTGTATGGAGCTTCCATCATATCGTCATGGACGGCTGGTGTCTGTCCCTTATAAATAAAGAAGTGTTTGAAAGCTATGCAGCACTTCAGGAGGGCAGAGTGCCAGAGCTGGCACCGGCAGTGCCGTACAGCAGCTTTATTGAATGGCTGGAAGCACAGGATGGCAAGGCGGCAGCCGACTACTGGAGCAGCTATTTATCCGGGTATGAGCAGCAAACAGCACTACCAGCTATAAAATCCGGTCGAAAGAGTGAAGGCTACAAGGCCAGCGATTGGGCGACGGATTTGGAGCGTGAGCTGACCCTCCGGGTGGAGGAGACGGCTAAGCGGTATCAGGTGACCATGAATACGTTATTACAAACCGCATGGGGGATTGTGCTGCAAAAATATAACAACCACAGTGATGTCGTATTTGGCAGTGTTGTCTCAGGTCGTCCATCGGATATTATCGGGGTCGAGGATATTATCGGCTTGTTCATTAATACCATTCCCGTTCGCATCCGCTGCGAGGCAGGGGAATCTTTTGCAGAAGTTATGAAGAAAATGCAAGAGCAGGCGCTGGCTTCTCATGCATATGATACGTATCCACTGTTTGAAATTCAGGCATTGACCGACCAGAAGCAGGATTTAATTAACCATATTATGGTGTTTGAAAATTATCCGGTGGAGGAGCAGGTCGAGGAACTGGGAATTGACGGGCAGGAACCATTCCCGATTTCCAACGTGGTGGCTGCAGAGCAGACCAACTACGAACTGAACCTCGTCGTTATGCCGGGAGAATGCATAAAGATTCGTTTTATGTATAACGCGTTAAGCTTTGATCAAACAGACATTGAGCGTCTGCATGGACATTTTGTGAACCTGTTGGAGCAAGTTTTGCTTAACCCGAATGTTTGCGTAGAAGAGCTGGAACTGGTTACAGCGGCGGAAAAACAACAAATTACAGGAGAGTTTAATGACACTGCCTCTGCATATCCAAGCAATCACACGATCCAAAAACTGTTTGAGGAGCAGGCAGAGCGCACGCCGGATCATATTGCTGTAGCTTTGGGTCATCAATCATTGACCTATCGAGAACTCAATGAGACGGCCAACCGTCTTGCACGTACCCTGCGTGCGGAAGGCGTTGAACCGGATCAGCCGGTAGGCATTTTAGTACAGCGCTCGCTGGAAATGATCGTGGGCATCTATGCGATCCTCAAGGCAGGCGGCGCATATGTACCAATTGACCCGGAATATCCGACGGACCGGATCCGTTTCATGCTGGAGGACTCGGGAGCGAAGCTGGTGCTGACGCAATCGCATTTGGCCGAGCAAGCGTCGCTGAGCTTCGACGGCAAGGTGCTGGTGCTGGACAGCGAAGAAATTTACCAAGAAGACGGCTCGAATTTGGCACCGCTGGCTGGTCCGCACCATGTAGCCTATGTCATCTACACCTCCGGCTCCACTGGAAAACCGAAGGGCGTTATGGTCGAACACCATTCCGTGCTGAACCGGATTTTGTGGATGCATGACCGTTACGGCTTGAGTGCGGAGGATACGATCCTGCAAAAGACCGCCTTCACCTTCGACGTGTCGGTGTGGGAACTGTTCTGGTGGTCGATGGTTGGCTCGAAGGTGAGTCTGTTGTCGGTTGGCGGGGAAAAGAATCCGGAGGACATCGTCGAAACGATTGCCCGCGATAGCGTAAGCACGATGCACTTTGTGCCTGCGATGCTGCATGCATTCCTGGAGTATGTGGAGCAGCAGCCGCAGGAAGTAATGCAAGCGAAGCTGGGAACGCTGCGTCATGTATTTGCCAGTGGGGAAGCGTTGCCTCCGCAGCATGTGGCACGTTTCCAACGGCTCGTGTCAGGAATCGCTGGAGCGAAGCTGATCAACCTGTACGGACCGACGGAAGCCACGGTGGACGTATCGTATTTCGATTGCGAGCCGACGGAGGAATATGCCGTTATTCCAATCGGAAAACCGATTCAGAACATCCGTCTGTACATCGTGAAGGAAGGGACGGAGCAATTGCAGCCGATTGGGGTAGCAGGGGAGCTGTGCATCGGCGGTGTAGGCGTAGCGCGAGGCTATCTGAACCGTCCAGAACTGACGGCAGAGAAATTCGTTGCTGATCCGTTTGCCGGTGGCGAAGCAGGCGATGAGCGGATGTACCGCACGGGCGATTTGGCGAGATGGATGCCGGACGGCAACATCGAATATTTGGGCCGGATCGACCATCAGGTGAAAATCCGGGGGTACCGGATCGAGCTGGGCGAGGTCGAATCGCAGTTGTTGAAGGTGGAGTCGGTACGAGAAGCGGTCGTCATGGCCCGTGCAGATGAAACAGGCCAGCAGCAATTATGTGCTTACTTCACTTCCGATGAACAGCTGACCATCCGTGAGATTCGAGCTGTGATGTCGGCCAGTCTGCCGAACTATATGATTCCATCCGCATTCGTACAGCTGGATCGGTTACCGCTGACGACAAACGGCAAAATCGACCGCAAAGCTTTACCTGTGCCGGACAAAGCGCTGCACACGGGCATAGAATATGTCGCACCGCGAACCGATGTGGAGCAGTTGCTGGCAGCCATTTGGCAGGAAGTGCTCGAAATCCCGCAAGTGGGTATCCACGATGACTTTTTCACGTTGGGGGGACATTCCTTGAAAGTGCTGGAGCTTGTACGCAAAGTCCACCTTGCCACAGACATCGAGCTTCCAATCCGCAGTGTTCTGGAGTTCCCGACCATCGAAGAGCAGGCGCTCGCATTATTGAAATCGGATTTGCAATCTAAGGCAGATAGTCCAATCATTCGATTGAATGAACACGGTCCTGTCTCCATCTTCTGCTTTCCGCCCATGCTTGGATACGGGCTGTCGTTCGCGGAGCTTGCGAAACAACTGGATCAGGATGCAGTCGTGTATGGATTGGAGTTCGTAGATGATGCAGCGGATGAGCAGGAAATGCTGGCACGGTATGTTGATTTGATCGTCAGCACGCAAGCGCAAGGTCCGTATGTGCTGCTTGGTTATTCCATAGGCGGTAACCTGGCGCATAAGGTTGCCGACACACTGGAGCGTCAAGGTCATGCTGTATCCGACATTTTGATGCTCGATTCGGTCAAAAGGAAGGAAGCCCTGCCCTTCACAGTCGAAGAAACAGAGCACGAAATTCATGCCATGCTGGAACAGGTTCCCGAATCCTACCGTGAGCTGTTGAATGAAACATACCAGCGTAAAATGATCGCTTACGCGGTGTATGGCAACCAGCTTGTGAATACAGAGAGCGTTCAGGCGAATATTCACGGCTTTGTCGCCGTTGGATCGGAAACGGTCAAGGGTACAGAAGACAATCGACTTTTATGGAAAGACGCTACACAAGGAAGCTATGAAGAGCATAGCTTGATTGGCAATCATTATGAACTGCTGGAACCCGGATTTATCGAGGAAAATGTAAAAAGTATCCGTGCCGCAATACAAAACATAATCCGGAACATGGACAAAGACATGGCACAAGATCTGGCACATCATAATTCTTGAAAAACTACGGTCGATGATTTGACTGGAGTTCACTAATTTTTAATCTGTAACCCATGAATCCTGATCGAACATGTAAGAAGCCTGCTGCTTACGTGATTCGCTCAGGATTCGCTCTATCATCTGCACTCTCTCTATGGGAAGTGCGATGATTCCATAGCGCCATGCTGATGGCTCCGAATCCGAGTGAAAACATCTGCTCCGCTATGCAATCACCGCACCGTTCAATCAAGAAGCCAACTTCATACGTAAGGATGGTACTTCACATGAAGAATAGAGGCATTTGTTGCCTATCCGCATTCATTGCATCGTTGTTTCTCTGGAATCTGCTCATTGCTCCGGCAGGGGCAGCAGGCAACATAACGCCGAATTCATTGGAAAAAGCAGTGGATCACATCATGAACACAAAATTGGACAAATGGCATATTCCGGGGGCTGCCGTCGTCGTGACCCAGGGAGATCAAATACTTTTTAGCAAAGGGTATGGATATGCAGACCTGGAGAGAAAAACAGCCTTCGACCCGGCAAAGACCATTGTTCGTGTCGGCTCTCTAACCAAATCTTATAGTGCAAGCGCCGCTATGCAGATGGTCGAGCGAAACAAGCTTGATCTGAATGAAGACGTGAACAGCTATCTCTACAGCTATAAAGCTTCTCAATACCAGAATCAGCCTTTTAATCTGCATCAGCTTTTGACACATACCTCGGGATTGGACGAAGCGCTGTACGGCATTAACAGCTCGACCAAGGCAGGCTCTTTGCCTACAGAGCAGTATCTCAGCACTTATTTTCAAAATCAGCCGCCCATTCGCGAGCCCGGAATTCAGTTTGATTACAGTAATGTCGCCTACGGTCTGGTCGGTAATATAGTGGAGCAAGTGAGCGGTCAGGGACTGAATGATTACCTCCGTACACATCTGTTCCAGCCGATGAATATGCCTGGCGCGACACTGGATTTGCCGCTAAATAATCCGGCACTGGCTCAATCGTATCGGTGGAAACATGGAGCATATTTGAAACAGCCTTTTTCGTATATTAATCTGCCGGGAGCAGGAGCGTTGAACGTCACACCCAACGAATTTTCACATTATCTGATCACTCATTTAAACGAAGGCAGATATGAGGGGAGGGCGGTGCTCCAGCCCCAAACGGTAAAAGCCATGCATACACAGCAATTTGCAGCAGATCCACGTCTGGATGGCGTGGGCTACGGATTTTTCCGTGGCCAACTGGAGACGGGCGTACCCATGCTGTGGGCTACCGGGGAAATTGATGATTTTATTTCCGAAATGGTACTGATTCCGTCTCAAAAGATTGGAATTTTTGTGACCATTAATACGGCTGACACGGACACCCTGCTTCATGGAGAAGTCATAAATGCGATAGCCCAAATGCTGCCCGCAGAGCCGCAGGCCGATTCTCAGTCACTGGCTCCTTCTGCTACCCAAGTGAAGCTTCCGCCAGAGATCGAGGGCGTATATCAGGTGAATGTGAACCCCGTTCATGGGTGGGGGAAATGGATTCGGATGCTGGGAAGCATTAAATACACCGTTCAGATTCAAGATGATCATACGTTAATTGTTAACGGTGTGTACCCGAATGAAAATGAAGCAACGAACAAAGTTTTTCAAGCAGCAGGCGATGGGCTGTTTGTGGAAAAGGGGGGCCAGCTTAAAATTTTGCTGTATCCGCAAAACGGTACATGGATGATGGTCGCCCCGGATAGCAAGACCATGAAGCAGACGGCACTTTGGCACCGTACCTGGACGCTGCTTGTCAACTACGCTGCTGCCTCCTTGTTTTTTATCACAACCCTGCTGATTTGGGTCGTAAGGTATGCAATAAGATCTATCCGCAAAGATAAAACCCACATTTCTTCAACCCTTGCATTCATCGCGTTACTGAATACGATTTTTCTCGGCGTACAGTTTATTTATGGAAATAGTCAGATTGTATATGGCTATCCGGCCTGGTATGTCTGGGGGATTTGTACGCTCCCACTGATTTCAGCGCTCATTGCTGTATGGGTATTGATCGTGAATGGTGCAAAGCTGATTACGGGGGAAAGGAGAGGTAGAGCCACAGGCAAAATCCTGTTTGCGGTGCTCACATTGCTGCATACCGTATATCTTTTTTATTGGAATTTTCTCCCTGTCCATTATTCCTAAACATTCTAAGCATTTTGCATAAATCCCAAGAGCCATTTTTTAATCAGCCATATAGAGATGGAAACTAATTTACAAAACATTGCATGTCCGATCATAAATGAATGCTAAAATTTATACTTGGTTCCCCATCAACCGGGGGCGCAAACTAACATACAGGAGGAATAGAATGGGAATCTTTCGCAGTTTTACATCCCGTGGCTTCAAATATGTAACCGCTATGGTGTTCACTTTGTCATTGTACGCTGGTGTTGCGAGCAGCCTAAACCCTGCATCGGCGGAAGGTCCGGCTGATCCGGCCCCTTTTATCGCCGCCAAGGTGGTCAATGAGAATGCTGGCAAAAAAGTATTGTTCGATAATACACACGGACAGACAGCTGGCGCTGCAGACTGGGTCATTGACGGAGGTTTTTCAGACTTTGGACAGGCCCTCGCGAATCGTGGCTATGATGTACATGAGCTTCGCAAATCTACGCCGATTACTTACAATGATCTGAAGGATTATGATGTATTTGTGACAGCAGAGCCGAATATTCCTTTCAAACAAAGCGAACAGGCTGCGATGGAGCAGTATGTCAAAGCAGGCAACAGCATTTTCTTCATTGGAGATCACTATAATGCGGACCGCAACAAGAACCGTTGGGACGGATCGGAGAGTATTAACGGCTACCGTCGCGGAGCATGGGAAGATCCTGCGAAGGGAATGGGCGCGGAAGAAAGAAGCTCGGCGGCGATGCAGGGCGTAGTCAGCTCGGATTGGCTGGGTAGCCAGTTTGGTGTGCGTTTTCGCTACAATGCATTAGGCGATATTACCGCTAATCAAGTTGTCGAGCCAGCGCAGGCGTTCGGCATTACAGCTGGAGTGAGCAATGTCGCAATGCATGCAGGATCAACACTGGCGATTATCGACCCGGCGAAAGCCAAGGGGATCGTATATCTCCCTAAAACCAATCAGGCTTGGGGCAACGCGGTAGATCAGGGCGTCTATAACGGAGGCGGCATACCGGAAGGACCCTATGCAGCCGTATCCAAAGTAGGACTCGGTAAAGCTGCCTTTCTAGGGGACTCATCTCCTGTTGAAGATGCGACGCCAAAATATCTGCGCGAAGAGACAGGAACCAAGAAGACGACGTATGACGGCTTTAAGGAGCAGGATGATGCCGTGTTGCTGGTTAATATCGTCGATTGGTTATCCAAGAAGGAGAACTACACCAGTCTGACGGATGTGAAAAGCTTGCAGCTTGATCAGCCGACAGCACTGCTGCCTTTTGAGGAGCCGCAGGCTTCGACGGAGCCACAAGCCGAGCCTTGGTCTGCTCCTGCAGCAGGTTACAAGTGGTGGGATCAGCAGACGTACAAGCCTGGAGCCTATGGTAGCTCGACAGCCAGTACGCAGCCTGTTTACAGCATCGTCCGTCAGGATCAGCTGCCCAATGCAGAGCCTTTTCAAATTCGAATTACTGCGGACCAACTGGCTCCGAATACCACGATTAGCGGATTCAGCGCAGGCATTTATGTAGCGGGCGGCAATCAGGTAGCCCAGATTCAAAACCAGGATGGCACCTGGCCGACCTCGTACGGCTATAGCGGAGCATTCAGCCTGGAGTCCGACAGCAAGGGACATGCCTACAAAGACCTCACCGTACGGATTAAGCCGGGAACCAGCGGTTCGGCCAGTCTTAGGCTGAGACAAAACGGCAGCAACCTGTTGACCCAATCGGTCGTGCTGGCAGATGTTCCGGCCCAGCCGTTGCCAGAGGAAGGGAATACTGTTCCGGCTCGTATCAGTGTTGCAGAAGCACGGAGCCTCCCGGCTGGCAAAGTTGTTACATTGGCAGGTACGGTGACGACCGAGCCGGGTGCATATGGCGGTCAAGCCTTTTATATGCAGGATGAAAGCGGCGGTATTTATGTATATCAAAACCAAAGCGGTTTTCACCAAGGCGATCAGGTGAAGATTACGGCAACCTTGGCGCTGTATAACAGCGAGCTGGAGCTGACCGATCCGGTGGCTATTGAAAAAACAGGAGAAGGACAGCTTCCGGAAGCTCTACAGATCACCGAACTAAGCGATGCTAACCAAGGGCAGTTGGTCGAGCTTCCACAGGCCATCATTCGTAATGTAGCAGACGCGACTCCCATCGGTTCGTTTGAATTTGATGCGGTGTCCGGCGAAGTAAGCCACCATGTGCGTGTGGATGCACGTACAGGCGTAACACGGACCTCTTTTCCATATCAAGAAGGACAGCAAGTGAGGATTAAGGGAATTTCAGCGATTTTCAAAGGGAATTACCAGTTAAAGCCTCGTGGTCTTGCTGATTTTACAGCTCAGGCAGGGGCGGCATTGCAAGAAGTGAAGCTTTCGCTGGATCAAACAACCCTTAATGTTGGGGATACAGCAGTAACACATCTCAGTGGTACGCTCACAGATGGCAGCAAAGCGGATTTAAGTCATGCTTCCGTTCAGTATGCCAGCAGTCATGAGTCTGTTACCCTCGATACGTATGGACAAATTAAGGCAGAAAAAGAGGGGAGCGCCGAAATTACGGCCAGCGTAACCCTGGACGGTAAAACCGTCGTATCCAATCCAGTAACCGTTACAGTCCGGAAAGCTGCTGCAGGCGAAGTGCCGGGCAAACCTGTATTGTCCCATGATAACGGGCAGAATACCGGATTGAAGGACGGCGATTATAATATCACTATGAATCTATGGTGGGGTACGAACGGTGATGAACTCAAGCTGTATGAAAACGGCGAGCTGATCGGGACTCAACCGTTGAAATCCGCCTCCCCCGGGGCACAGAAAGCAGTCATCCCGGTAACGGGCAAGGCAAATGGCACTTATACGTACAACGCCGAGCTGATCAACGCTTCCGGTAAAACGGTTAGTGATCCGTTAACCGTCGAAGTGACCGATGCTTCGCCCGGCATTCCGGTGCTGTCTCACAACAACTGGGATGGTGACGGCAATTACACCGTTGCTGTGAACATGTGGTGGGGCACGAATGCGACCCAATACAATTTATATGAAAATGGCGAGCTGATCGACACGCAAGAGCTACCGAACCAAACGCCGCAGGCTCAAAGTGCAGTCACAGATATCCAAGGCCGCAAATCGGGCACTTATGAGTATCGGGCCGAGCTGGTCAATGCCTCAGGAGAAACTTTTGGCAAAACGATAATCGTCGAAGTGAAGGACCGTTAAATCGTAAGAGCATCTATTGACTTCTCAATTGTCGATAGATGCTCTTTTTTTAATTCAGGCTGTTACTCCTATGTCTGACCATCGCTTCTCATATTGTATATCGGTATTATTACAAAAAAGCCCCCGGAAACGGGGACCTGACCATTTAAGGTTGGGTTGGTTGAGCCGAGAGATTCTCTATATTGGTGGAGCCAAAGAAGAATAAAACAACCAGAATTGTAATAATAACAAACTCTGCAAAATGCTCTCCATCAAACTCACTTGGTACAAGCTCACTCACCACAAATAACCCCTTTCGTAATCGGCATATTACTTTTGCATTTTCTTTTGAAAGGCTTGTATCACTTGATCCAGCGTCATATTCCCGTTATCATTTAAAAATTTCACCATATTATCGACATTGGAAGAGTCTGCTGCTAATGTTTTGTATTTTCCCGTTAATCCCACAAGCAGCGTTGCTTGTCTGTATAAAGTAACGGAATCGACATGTAGCTTTCCTGTTAATAACAGGGCTGCTACGATGACCTCCACATTTTTTCCATGCAGGGCGGAGAAGATAGCCGAGTTACTATTTAACCCATTTTTCTTTTGTCCGTTGGGGTTAGGGGATGATTTGGATTTTTGATTGCGATTTTGGTTTCCATTCTTTCCTAAGGAAGTCATTGAATCTTCCTCCCGCCATATGTTGTCCTTGCCATTGCGGGACAAGGACAACGGAACTGCACGTGCTCATTCAAAATGCCGTTATATTCATATGATATGCGAACCAGAGAGCGTTGGTTACTGTAAGAATAACCCTGTCTGGTTGAACCCGACTCCTATCACCCTGTAATTTCTTTTCGCATGTTGGCTCAATATAGAGTAAACTACAATAAAGAAAGCCAAATGCGTTGGTAATCGAATGATGCAAAATGCTGAAATAGGAGTTGTAGATAAAATATGTCGAATGAAGAAGTTTTGTTGACTAAAGAGGGATTGACCAAGCTGGAGGATGAGCTTAAGGAACTAAAGACCGTAAAACGCAAGGAACTCGCCGAACGGCTTAAGCTGGCTATCAGCTACGGCGATTTGAAAGAAAATAGTGAGTATCACTCAGCGAAGGACGACCAAGCATTTATGGAAACCCGGATTCTCATATTGGAGAAGATGCTGACCAAAGCTCGGGTCGTGGATGAGAGCAGTTTGGATCTTAGAACCGTTAGTATCGGATCGACAGTCATTCTGAATGACATCGAATTTTCTGAGAAGATGGAGTACAAAATTGTAAGTCCTGCTGAGGCGGACGTGCTGGATAATAAAATTTCCTACGAAAGCCCTCTAGGAAAGGAACTTTTGGGTAAAGAAGTAGGCAGTATCGTTCATGTGAATGCACCCATGGCTGTCATCAAATACGAACTGCTCGAAATTAAGCTGACGTAATCCGTTCCCGATTCCCTTTTATGAGGGGGCCGGGATTTTTACTTTTTAATGAGCATAATTTTAGGGCTAAAGCCGCCCCCACAGGAGCGCAGAGTGCGCTCCACATGCGAGACAGGGGTTACATAGTATCTGCTATAACACTGCAAGCTAGTCCGTCATTAGAAAACCGGCATTCTCCAATGCGGCACAGGCTTCATTAATTTTAGCTTCATCAGGGGCATGCAAGGTATGAAGGTGAATACCTCCGGTCAGCTGGGACAGATAGGTCGCTTGGGTGGAGCTGATTTTGCGGATAAAATCGTCCACTTCCTTGCGGGTTCCGACCCGAATCGGAGCAGTCAGATCACCGTATACGGGATGCTCTACAATAACATCCTGTACACTTACGCCATAGTCGACGATCAGCTTTAGTTCCTCTTCTGTCTGTTCAGGTCGGTGCTTGCACACGATAATACGTGAGGCCGGGGGAGCTTCCTGGCCCGCAGGTTCCATATAAATATATCCTTGGCTTGTCGCAAGAATAGGCTCTTGGCTAGCTTTTAACAGGGAAATATCCTGTACGATTACTTGTCTGGAGACGGAAGCCCTGCGTGCCAGCTCGCTCCCGGTCAGCGGGGACTCGCTCTTAAGCCACAGCAGTAGCTGTTCGCGGCGTTCCGTGCCCATCCGTTTTAAAGGTTCAATCAACGGGATAAGCTCCTTTCTTGTCTACTTGTCAGGTCTGTTAAAATATCCACCAACACATCCAGATCCCCGGTGGTTGTCGTTTTTCCGAAGGAAATACGGATAAATTGCAATGCTTCACGACCGGATGCTCCAAGCGCTTGCAAGGCAGGAGAAGGCTCATGATGTCCGGCGGAACAGGCGCTTCCGGTGGATATACAGACACCGCTACGGTTACATTCCAGCATAACATATTGTCCCTCATAACCGTGAAAAAAACATCCCAGTATATGACTGAGTCTCTCAATCTTATTGTTTTCTGGTGCGGCCAAACGCAATGGAATTGATCTTTCCTGAATTTTGGTGAAAAAATACTGTCTTAACCTAGCGTATCGTTCCTGATGTAGCTCCATTTGTTTTGTCATCATTTCCGCTGCCGCAACAAACGCCGCAATGCCGGGAACGTTGACCGTTCCGGGGCGAAACCCGTTTTCATGCAGTGTTTCAGGATACACAGGGCGCCACGGCGTTCCCGGCCTGAGATATACCGCCCCCACACCCTTGGGACCATACACTTTATGGCTTGATACGGAGAGGGCATCCACCCCCATGGCTGCTACATCAATGGGAATGTTGCCAAAGGTTTGCACCGCATCGCTATGCAGCAGAATCCCTCGTTCGCGTAGCAGGGGAGACAAGGCAGCAAGATCCTGAATAAGCCCGGTTTCCGAGTTGGCGTGCTGTACGGATACAAGCCCGGTGTTTTCTCTGAGATGAGGTAAGAGAATATCACGGGTGATTCGTCCTGCCTTGTCCGGCTGTACAATGGTCAGCTCATAGCCCTGCCGCTCCAGCAAAGCAGCCAGATTGTACATCGAATGGTGCTCCAGAGCGCTCATGATCCAGTGCTTTTTATGCTGTGGCAGGCCGTTCAGGATGGACTGTACAGCCAGCATGTTAGACTCCGTTCCCCCTGTTGTAAAATAAACTCCTTCCTTTTGGCCTCCAGTCATGTCTGCGATCCGTTGTCTGCTTAAATCCAGTGCATAAGCCGCTTGACCGCCTGCATCATGGAGGCTGCTGGCATTTCCGAACATTTCCTTATTTAATGTGTTATACATATTCAAAGCTTCGTCACACATCGGTGTAGAAGCGGCGTAGTCCAGATAAATCATGGCGAATCTCCCCCTGCTAAAAATAATTCCATCCAAAAAGCCTTGAGATTATTGTAGGCATGTGTAAATATAAGTGTCAAGACACTTGTAAACATATATGAACACACAACGCTTGTCTGTTACTGGGAAGACGGGCAGACAGCCGCAGAGATAATGGAGGGATTCAAATGTCTATGCTTGACGTTTTACAAGGAAATCGTGGACTCATGCCAGAGTACTACAAGACACTGGCGATTGCTGATATGGAGCAGCGTGTTGCCCAACTAAAGCAAAAATGGGGGCAAAAGCTGCTAATTCCGGGCCATCACTATCAGAAGGATGAGGTTATTCAGTTTGCAGATATGACAGGGGATTCCCTTCAGCTTGCCCAAATGGCGGCACAAAATCAGGAAGCAGAATTTATTGTGTTTTGTGGAGTACATTTTATGGCAGAAACAGCGGATATGCTGACTACGGATCGGCAAACGGTCGTGCTGCCGGATATGCGCGCAGGATGCTCGATGGCAGATATGGCCAATATGGAGCAGACAGAGCGGGCCTGGAAGCATTTGCAGGAGATGGTGGGCGACACGATCATCCCACTGACCTATGTGAATTCCACGGCAGAAATTAAAGCTTTTGTGGGGAGACATGGCGGGGCTACGGTGACCTCTTCGAATGCCAAGCAAGTGCTGGACTGGGCGCTGAAGCAGAAGGAACGCATTTTGTTTTTGCCGGATCAGCACCTGGGCCGCAACACAGCTTATGATCTTGGAGTTCCGCTGAATGAAATGGCGGTGTGGAATCCAATGACCGATCAACTGGAGACGGACCGTGACCCGGCAGAAGTAAAAATTATTTTATGGAAAGGGCATTGCTCTGTTCATGAAAAATTTACAGTCGAAAATATCCATCGTATCCGTGAGCGTGACGAGAGCATCCGGGTCATCGTTCACCCCGAATGCTCCTATGAGGTTGTTCAGCTTGCAGATTGCGCAGGCTCCACGAAATTCATCATCGACACGATCCATGCGGCAGAGCCGGGGACAAAATGGGCCGTTGGCACGGAAATGAATCTCGTGCAGCGTATCCGGCAGCAGTACCCCGAACAGCAAATTGAATCGCTCAATCCCGATATGTGTCCCTGCCTGACGATGAACCGGATTGATCTTCCCCATCTGCTGTGGGCGATGGAGCAGATTGACCGTGGAGAGCCTGTGGGTGTGATTCGTGTTAACGATCAGATTAGGCAGGATGCTGTGCTGGCCCTGAACCGTATGCTTGCTATTCGTTAAGGTTTGAAATTATTTTAAAGAAGCAGGGAGCTTGACAGCATGCAGACGGTTGCCGCTTTGAATAAATATCATTCCGCCGGATTTGAGCGTTGGACCGAAGGAGCGTGATCCAATGTTGACGGTAAACACGGGTTTCAAGGTCATCAGGTCATAACCATGAAACACGCCATCTGATTGTCCAACATAGACCCCTTTGCCGAATACGTCAGCCTGAATGGTTGGATTATCACCGTAATCATAATGGATGAATTGCCCGGAAGCCAGCTTCATGGCAATCAGTCCGCCCGTACTAAAATCCTGGTAGAACATGCGACCTTCATGAATGGACCATAAAGGAACAAGCTGCTCATAGCCATTTTGCGACCACTTGCGAGCAGGTTTGCTGTCTGGCTTGTAGTTCCAGAAGTCATAGGAAGCCAGTGCCTTTCCCTGAAAAACATAAAGGTCTTTGCCGTCCAGAAAAGCAGAGCCATAAATGCCCCCGGATCGGAAGATACCGTCTTTATTCTCAGGGTCAGTCCAGCGGTATTGACGCTCTCCTTTGGATTCTCCTGTCTTGAGATTATACTGTGCTATCGTAATCTTTCTGTTTACCGGGTCGTCATCAATCATAAACGTGTTGACAACAGAGTAGACGACCCCGTCTTTAACGGTTAGTGGAAAGGATGTTCTGAAGCTTTCCCAAAGCTTTTTGCCAGTTTTAGCGTCATATGCATTGATCTGTTCATAGGTTAGGCTGCCCTGTACGTTATAATTGCGGATAAGGACACCATTAGTTTCCATTAGCTCGTTCAGACCGTGGTACGAGTCCTTATCCTCACTGATTTTCCATTTGAGCTTGCCGCTGGCAGCATCAACGGCAGCCGTTTGCTCCGACTGTGTAATGTATACTGTAGAGTCGATTCTATAAATATGATCTGCCTTAGTAAATCCTAACGAAGTGGTCCATGCTTTCTTGCCTGATTCTGTAACGGCATAGATGGAGCCACTTTGTGTCATTCCGTAGATGGAGCCGTTGCTATAAATCAAAACAGGGGTAAGCTGATCGCCATATTGCCACAATTTCCGGCCCGAAGTACCTTCAAGGGCAACTAGTCTGTGGTTAGAATCCACTGCGAATACCTTACCGTTTTCCGCAACCGCAACCGCCTGTTCCGAAACCTGATTTCTATCGATTGGGATAACGGGAAAAGACCAGGAAGGTTTAATCACAGGCGCTTGGATTGGAGAACTATAAGCCCCGTTGCTCATAGAGACTGTCGATTGCTCTGCATTTGCTGTTAAGGCAAAACCACCGCCAGTCAAAGGCAGCCCGATGCTGACTATCGCCAATCCTGTTAGCAATGAGCTATGTACCGTTTTTTTCATACATGCTTGCTCCTTTAATAGTTAATTGGTGAGTAAGGCTTTTGGTAAACTTCTCTTTGATTAGACTGTAAAAAAAACCAAAAGTTTCATAATCCATTTCATTTCAGTTTTTTTCGAGTAAGAGGGATGCTTCAATTCAGTAGTACGCCAACCCGTTGAACCTCTTTCTAATGTAATAGTCGCTTGTCTGGTTTCGTGCTATAATCGGAGCAACGAACCGAAGGAGGTGAATCCCTTGTTTGAGCTTCAGGACCTGCTCCCCTATTTATTTACGATCGGCTTGCTGTGTACGGTAACCTACGCATATCTCGCTCATTTGTACGGCAATGTGCCCGAATGCTGGATAGAAGGCGGGGCCGTACGGTCGCATGCTTCTCCGCTGATGCCGTTAACTGCCCGTGGGCAGGACATGCCTGTCCGGCTGGCACGTCATATCCGGCGGAAGGAAGCGCCGGATGAAGACGCGTCAGATTGTTCCCTCTCGTTGAACGATGGCACAGCCAATCAACGAGGAGGAACATATGAAACGATTCAAGGGATTCACTTTTTGGGGTAAAAAAGAACGGATATTTGGAATCATGTTAACGTTGGCGGTGGTTATGCTGCTTTCCGGCTGCGGTGCGAATGCTGCGGAAATTAATGCACAGACACCCGGATTTTTTAATCATTACGTGGTGTTCCCGCTATCCTGGCTCATTCAGCAACTAGCGCAATGGTTTGGCGGAAGCTTTGGGCTGGCGATCATGTCATTGACGTTAATCGTCCGTCTGGCGTTACTACCTCTTATGATGCGACAAACGCGCGCCCAACAGGGGATGAAGCGCAAAATGAGCGCTATGCAGCCTGATTTGGACCGCATTAAGAAAAAATACGAAAATAAGAAGGATACTGCCAGCCAGCAGAGTATGCAGCAGGAAATGATGTCGTTATACAAAGAGCATCAATTTAATCCGCTGAATATCGGTTGTCTGCCTATTCTCATTCAGCTCCCGATATTGAGCGGTATGTACACAGCCATCCGCTTAACCCCGGAGCTGGCGTCTCATTCGTTCCTATGGTTCCGACTTGGGCAGCCGGACTGGATTTTGGCAATCTTCGTCGCAGTCGTTTACTTGGCACAGGCCAAGCTATCCCAGCTTCAAATGACGGCTGACCAGCGCAAGCAGTTTGCGATCATGGGATATCTTTCGCCCATTATGATGGCTGTTTTTTCTTTTAATGCGCCTGCCGCCATGCCGTTATACTGGACGGTAAGTGGTACCTTTTTGCTGCTCCAGTCGCTATGGTTCCGTAGACGCTATCCAACGCAGGAAGCAGAGGATAAGGTTAAGCTTGGAGAAGTTACGCCAACCTAAAAAGAAGATGATGTTTGTTTAATATGGAAATTGCGTTTATATTTTGTAGCATGTAATTTATAATGACAGGATGCCATTCGGGCCGTTATAAGGCTTGAGTGGCATCCTTTTTTCCTATGCTTATTGTGGACAATTCGCTTGCGTTATTTTAGTCATTATGAAATCCTTATTGGATAAGTTAATTCTTAAAGTTGGGAGAGGCTATATGAAAACTTCAACCACGTCCATTGAATGGTATGAAAATCAAATCAGGGAGGACGGCTGCTATTGCATGAGAAGCATGCAAAAGACACCGGACATTTTTCTGGAAAATGGATTTCAGCATGTGGAAGACGCACCTTATTCTTTTCAGATGTATGTATACAAGCTTGATAGGGACCACTCTGATCCTTATTTTCCAAATAACTGGCTACAGCGGCTAGAGCGCTTTAGTGAAGGCTTGACCATCTTGCGAACTCATCAATGCCCCTATTTGGAGATTACCACGCAAAACGTAATTGAAGCGGCTGAGAAGGCAGGCATACTGTAACGGAGAGTTGATTTCATATCACAGGCTGACCCCGCGTTCTTTTGCCAAAAAGCTGAGCATGTTTTACGCTAAAAGCTAATTCTTTTGGTGAAATTATAAAAGGAATGTGGGTAAAGTAAAGACACGAAACGAACCTCATGGAGGACCAACAAGACATGAAACAAACACCAACAAAGCTCCCTATATCCTTGGCCCTGCTCACATGTGTAGTATGTGCGCTCGGTTTTGGTTTAATCGCCTTATGGGTTAGCGACCACCAAGTACAGCATTTTGACCAGAAAATCATTACGGATATTCAACAATTGGAGTCGCCTGCCATGACCCGTCTAATGAAATTTTTCACCATGATCGGCAGCGGAATTCCGGTTGTGATTATTATTTTAATCGCCATGTTTGTGCTGCACAGAGTATTGGGACATCGCAGAGAACTGCTATTTTTGGCGATTGCTGTGCTGGGATCAGCGCTGCTGAATACGGTTTTAAAATGGCTATTTCAGCGTGCGAGACCCGAAATTAACCGTATTATTGAAGCGAATGGATACAGCTTTCCGAGCGGACATTCCATGACCGCTTTTAGTATGTATGCGGCGTTGACGTTTTTAGTGTGGAAACATGTTCCTTCCAGGCCAGGCCGTATCCTTCTGATTGTGCTCAGTAGCCTGCTGATTATAGCGATAGGGACAAGCCGCATTTATTTGGGCGTGCACTATCCGAGCGACGTTGTGGGTGGCTATTTTATGAGTGGCTGCTGGATGGCGGCCTGTATTTGGTTTTATCAGCGTATATTAGCCAGTTCATTGACCCAGTGAAACAAAACATAGTCTACAATAATTAACATCAGCATTTTGCATCATTCGATTCCCAACGCTTAAAAGTACAATATATAGACAAACTAGAACATTTTGATCTATATATTGCTGATTTGAAATCGCTCTTGGGATTTATGCAAAATGCTCAACATGAATAAATTTCTCCTTAACATCAAAAAATTGAATTACAAAGTTATTTTATAGAGCGACTGCACGGATAAGAGCTTAAAATCAAATAAAAAAATGCATGTCTTCTCCATAACTCAATTTGTTTTTCTATAGAAATCAGGTGGTTTTGCGGTGAAAAAATCGGTACTGGTCATTGATGATGAAGAGAAAATATCCAGATTACTCCAATTGGAGTTATCCCACGAAGGATATGCAGTTGAAATTGCTCAAACGGGTAAAGAAGGATTAGAAAAAGCTTTGGCACACACATGGAATATCATCATTTTGGATGTGATGCTGCCGGAAATCAACGGGGTCGAGGTGCTAAAGCAGATTCGAAAAGTGGACAAGCATACGCCCGTAATTATGGTCACTGCACGTAACGCAACTACGGATAAGGTTTCTGGTCTGGATGAAGGTGCAAATGATTACATTACGAAGCCTTTTGAAATCGAGGAATTATTAGCACGGATGCGGGCCAGTATGAGACATCAATTGGAGTCCAAAGCTACCTCTTCACAAGAAGAGGACAAGCCGCCGTATCTTCAGGTCGATAGCTTGATGCTGGAACCCAAGACACGTTCTGTGGTGCGAGAAGGAAAGCGAATCGAACTGACGCCCAAAGAATTTGATCTGCTTCATTACCTCATGGAGCACAAAAATCAAGTATTGCAGCGAGATCAAATGATTCAGGACGTATGGGGGTTTGATTTTGTCGGCGATACGAATGTAGTCGATGTGTATATCCGATATGTTCGTAAAAAAATCGACCATGGCTACAAAAAAAAGCTGATTAAAACCGTGCGTGGCGTAGGGTATTGCATCAGGGAGGAAGACCATTGAAGCTGCGGACCAAAATTACTCTGCTCAGCTCGGTTCTGGTGATGACCATTCTCCTGTTTGTGGACGTCACCGTTCATCTGTTATTTGTCAAAATCGCCACTCGCAATGAAAGAGAAGTGCTGCAAAATAAGTGGACTGAAATCATTGCCGAAACCGGTTCCGCGATGATTCTGAAAAATGCATGGGGACCCGAGTTGAAAGATGAGCTTTCAGGAGACACAATCCTGAGGGTTTTTGACCAGCAATCCCGTCTTCTGTATGAAGTAAGTCGTCAGTCCCGCTTTAAGCTGGGCGATATACGTTTTAACCCTTCTCAAAGCTCACAGCTGACAGATGTACAGGGTCATAAAATTTTAGTAATTCATCTCCCAGTGCTTTCACCGGAAGGCAATCAGGAGGGAACGCTGGAGATCGTAGAAAAATGGGATGCGCTTGAAAATAATCTCGATATTTTAGATACGATTTTGGTCACCTCAACTACAGGCGCTATGCTGCTTAGTCTGGTAGGCAGCACGATTTTAGCGAATGCGATATTGCTACCGATTTCGAGCAGTATACAGACAATGCAGGAAATTGAAAGAAGCCTTAAATTCAAAAAAATCCCGGCTCGCACTCACAATCAAGATGAATTGTCTCAAATGACCGCGACCTTTAATCGAATGATGGACAGATTGGAAGAGAGCTTTCAAAGCCAGCAACAATTCGTCTCAGATGCTTCGCATGAGCTGAATACGACATTAATGATCATTGAGGGCTATGCTAACATGCTGCGGCGGTGGGGCACGCGTGACGAGGACATCTATAAGGAATCCATTGAATCCATCTATGAAGAAACTCAGCGCATGCGAACGATGACACAGCAATTACTGACTTTGGCTTCCTCACAGCAAAAAGAACCCGAGCCGTATGAACGGATAGAGCTGATCGGTTGCTGTCAACAGGTAATAGCGCATTTCAAGCCTGTACATGATCGTCAAATAACTATTTTTACAGATGAAAAAGAAATCTGGCTTGATGCCAACCTTGCAAAAATCAACCAGCTACTAGTTATCTTGCTTGATAATGCTTTAAAGTATAGCTCGGCTCCAATCGAAATATTGCTGTCTACAGATGAAAAGGATGTGTACATCCGGGTCAAGGATTATGGAATCGGGATACCAGTGGGCGAGGTCAAGCGAGTCTTTGAACGATTTTATCGGGTAGACAGCTCTCGACATCGTAAAACCGGAGGAACCGGGCTTGGGCTGCCGATTGCCAAGGCTATTACAGACATCCATCAGGGGACAATAGGTATGGAAAGCGTGGAAGGAGAAGGAACGGAGGTGACCGTCACACTGCCTCGAATATAACAGGAAGGGCTGTCCATCCAGTAGACATATCTACTCGCGGAACAGCCCTTATTTGTTGATATTTTGTAAGGGATTACAGATGATTGAGAATGCATCTACATTTGTCCTAGAGGACACGACGTGCTGTAGTGTAATGGGAATTCCACCAGCCCGAATTAAGGTCCGTAATCGTTACGCCGCCTTTACCGAATGTGTGTAAAATTTTGCCGTCCCCCATATAAATCGCTACATGGTGAATTGGCGCATAGAAAAAGACCAGATCGCCTTTTTGCAGCTGACTACGTGGTACAAAAGTGCCGACGGTCGATTGCTGTCTGGAAGAGCGCGGCAGATTGATAGCGTTTTGTCCAAAAACATATTGAGTAAATGAAGAGCAATCAAAAGAGCTTGTGTTCCCTGCTGGTGCTCCATGCTGATAGCGTACACCCATAAACTGTGAACCAGTGGAAATAATCTGATCAGCTTTGCTCACAGAAGCGGCATGTGTGGTGTCAGGTCCAACAACGAAACTCCCGGCGCCGAATGCCAAAGTCATCGTAAAGCAAATGCCCATCCATAGTTTTTTTGAAGTGTGTGTCATATAACATTCCTCCATTATTTCGTATTTTGTATCTTGCTGTGATGTCTTGAGATGACAATAACACAAATAAAATATCCTGAATTTACCACTCAAGGTTACAGTCCTGTAACCTCAATGCTTTTCCCCCTATTATTAGAAAACGATGAGAATTTTCACCTTAATTTTGGATTGACAAAATATGCAGTTCCTCCTTATCACTGGGTACCTATGACAAAAAATGACCTAAAGATGATTCGCACAAGCAATCACGAAAAATATACATACATATATACTACAGTTTATAACTTGTACGGGAGTAAGCTAAGGTTCCCGTTCATACCGTGAAGATCACACCGTATTTCTGTTCAGGAAGGGGAATTCATATGGCTTCAAAGCAGATTAAAATGCCCAAAGGCCGACCTCTAACCATTGTTCAGATCATCTCCAACTATCCCAATGCACAGCCGGTACCCTCCATCAAGGGTGGAACGGAAAAGGTCGTGTATGAATTAACGGAGGAACTGGTAAGACGAGGACATCATGTATCTTTGTTTGCCGCCCGCGGCAGCAGGAGCAGTGCAAGGCTGATTGCTTATCCCAAGGGATTAAAGCACGAGCAGATCCATCAGTACGTCCTTCAGCACATGCCTACTGGCACACAAATCATTCACGATCATACCTTTCGCTCTGCTCTGGGACGCAGGCAACTGCCTTGTCCATCGGTATGCACAGTTCATCTTCCCGTGAAGAGACACGGTAAAAACCCGGTATTTGTCAGTAAACGGGCACGCCAGCTTATGGGCGGGGGCAAAGGATTTTATGTCTATAATGGTATCAACACACATGAATACGAGTTCAGCAGCGAGAAGCGCGGCTATTTGCTGTTCATGGGCAGGATTATACGTAATAAAGGCGTATTGCAAGCTATTCAAGTTGCAGAACGAACAGGAAAAAGACTGCTCATTGCCGGCCCTATCAAAGCTCCGGTATTTTTTCGTCAGGAGATTCAGAAACGAATTCAGCGTAATCCCAATATCCGCTATGTGGGAGCCGTGGGAGGCAAACAAAAGCAGGAATTGCTCAAATACGCGGAATGTCTGTTGTTTCCGACCTTGTGGGAAGAGCCATTCGGACTTGTGATGGTGGAGGCGATGGCTTCTGGAACACCCGTACTGGCTCTGAAAAATGGCTCGGTTCCCGAGGTGCTCTCAGGCTTTCCACAGCTTATTTGCAAGTCGATTGAGCAAATGGCGCGAAAGGTGCAGCAAAAAAACTACCCACCACCAGCCAAGCTTCGCCTGTATGTGACGCAAAGATTTACCAACAAACAGATGACCGATAAATATGAGAATCTATACCGTGAAATTATCCGCCGACAGGCAGAGGGGAAAAGGGCATCGAAAGCCTGAGCCTAGACGGAGGTGAAGGGAATGAAGGTAACAAAGCTTATGCTTGGAAAGGGTTATTCTTGGGCGACTCCTTATTATATAGCCACTGGGGAACAGGGCGGTCCGCATGTGATGGTGGTCGCGGGCATCCACGGCAAGGAAATCGCAAGCATCCGCGCGGCTGAGAAGCTGGTGGAGCTGTTGAAGCAGCAGAAGCTGCAAATTAGCCAAGGCAAGCTGATTATCGTACCGATCGTGAACCAGGCGGCTTACCGCAAACGAATCAGGGGCGTACCTGATCTCAACCGAACCTTTCCACGCACAAAAAAGCAGGCGGCATCCAATCCACTTTCCGCTGCGGTATTCCAATTAACACAAAGGCATCAACCCGAGTGGTATCTTGACCTGCATGAAGCCAACGGATTGTCACAAAAGGATGCCAAGGTGCTGGGTCAAACGCTAATTTCCAATAAGGACAATCCGGCAGTCCCTGCGGTGCGTCGAACTATAAAACGAATGAACCGTTCCATCAAGAATAAAGACCGACATTTTAACCTTCGGCTGCATGAGCTTCCAGGTTCCTCCCGTACGGCGGCAGCCCGTATCCTGGGCGCACGCGCGGTCACAGTAGAAACAGGCTGGAGTTTGCCCAAGAATGTACGTATCAAGTATCAGTTGGAGATCGTGCGGCATTTTTTAAGAGAAGCCGGGATGATCAAGGCCAACGAGGTATATTTATCTGCCAAGGTTAGAGCTGTTACCTAGGGCGTGTATTAATGAAAATGTATTACAAAATAAAAATCGCTTCTGAAGCAAGGGATTCTCCTTTCCCATACTCAAAAGCGATTTTTTTATTTGCCATTCATGTGACATATCTATGCGTCAGGATTCGGATTTATAGAAGGCGGTGACCAAGCTTTCCCCCAGACGAACCTCGATCAGCTCCAATGGTCTATCCATATCGGCACGGATCGCGTGATACGTATCAACCGGTATACGAAAGACTGAACCGCTTGCCGCTGCAAAGCGTTCTCCGTTTAGCATGACCTCACCCCGGCCGGAAACGATCGTCCACACTTTCAGCCCACTGCCGTGACAATGGCCGTTTAAGCGATGATCTGGCAGAACTGTCAAGCGTATGGCAAGAATATCGTTCAAACTCCGATGATCAAATTCGTCCAGCACCCGGTAGCTGCCCCAAGCGGTTTCACCATGCATAGGGCGTAGCAGAAGTGTTCCCAGCTTCTCCTTGATCGCGTGGGCATGACTCTTGGCGGCAATGAGGATACCGTCAGGGCTGGCAGCAGCAATAATATCCTCCACGCCAATGACATGGAGTGGATAGGGCAGCTCATTGACGATATGGGTGCCATGAGCGGGACCGCTGATCTGACCACGTCCAATCACTCGGTTGCCAAGCTGCTCTGATAATGCCTGCCAGCTGCCGATATCGCGCCATTCACCCTCGTAGGGGAGAACGACGGCACGCTCGGCACGCTCCGCAATCTCCTCGTCAAAGCTGCGAACAGGGAGGCTGTCATACATCACGCATAATGCCTTGTCGTTCAGCGGCAAATTACTACGCTCCATGCAGGCCAGCATATACCGCAGCTTAAAAGCGTAAATGCCGCAGTTCCAGAGCGCACCTTGGCTGATAAGCTGCTGCGCTCCCGTGCGATCCGGCTTTTCTGTGAAGCCGGCTACTGACGCATAGGAGATATTCCCTTTCTTTATCCCTCCCTGATCTGGAACGATATAGCCGTATTGGTCGGAGGGATGAGTAGGCCTTGTCCCAAGCATGGCAAGATCGGCTCCACTATCCAGCAACAGACTGGAGAGTGCCGCTACACTGTGGAAGAAATCCTCCCCCGCAAACATATCCGCTGGAGCGATACAAACAATTTCGTCCAGTCCCACGCCTCTGGCGTGAAAATGAGCAGCTGCCAGTGCAGCTGCGGTGAAGGTTCCCCGTTTGGCCGGTTCGCCTAGAACGGGCAGACGTCCTTCCGTATGGCGAAATGCTAAATTTACCTGGCTCCGATGAGCCAGCAGCAGGGCAGAGGAATCCAGCCCGGCTATAGTAAGCTGTCGAACCACCCGACTGAGCATAGATTCCTGTTGCCCGTCAGGGGCAGGCAGCAGCCGGAGAAACAGCTTCGAGCGGATATCGTTGGACAATGGCCACAGCCGTTTTCCAGCACCACCGCATAACAATACGATGTGCACAGGCACTTCCTCCTTTGATACAGATTCATTGTGGAACGAATCATTTTGCGGAATTTTGTTGCTTTTTAACGATCTGATATACCTTACGTTGATGAAAGGATAAAGAACGATGGCTTTTAGCAAAGGCATCCAATTGTTTTTGCGAGAGGGAAGAAGCCCGACTATGAAGCGCTTTATTAAGTGACTTGCGCAAAATCATCCGAGAGGGCTGCTTGCTGTACAGATCGTTGGCATACGTCTCATATTCGGAAAAACCAAACTGCTTTTTCCGGTCTATACTTTGGATAATCGCGTTATACCAAGGTTTTCCATGACGGGCCTCAATAACCTGCTTGAGGCGGGTGAGCTGCGCTTTTTCAAACAGCATATAGTGAGTAACAAAGGACTTCGGCGAGGGAGCTTTCACGCCCATCAGCTTGCGGTAGGTGCGGAAATACTCAGGCTGGCTCCAGCTCCGATAGTAAAATATCGTTTTGCCGTCCTTCCGAAACGCATGTGGACGAATCAAAATCGTATCCGCATCAATGACGAGAAAGAAAGGAGCTTTACTAATTTTATCGCCGTTCATTTTGAGCAATTGCTGATATAGCCAGCCTGAGCGGTCCCAGCGTGCTGTACCGTAACGAATATGATTTTTTGTGATGGGCAGCACCGTCTTTTCGTCTACAAATGTACAGCTTTTGCTGGTACACAGTCGACGAATTCCAGTGCTTTGCGGTGAAACGATATAAATCGTTCCAATTCGGTGCTGTACGTGACGGCGCAGACTGTCTATCACCAGCGGTAATGTGGCAATATCTTTATCAATTGCAGGAATCAGAACATCGATTGCAAGGGAACCCTTCCGTGGCCCATCCGATTGCGCTGACATGCTATTCACTCCCTATATATGCAAATGTACGCGTCTGGCGTCTTACAATATCGTATGCCTGGTCAGGCGAACCCGACCGGGCAAGGCCAGTCGTCTATTTCTAAGCAGCACAGGGCTGATGTAGCTTTCGGATGGGGAGTTGGTGCATACGATGGATTGATCTTTTTTTAACAGGAGCGTTCTACCCTGAGATTAGAGAGGAGAGGAGCAAGTGAAATCTTCACAAGCACAGGCTTTGCGCAGCAAGTGGCATAAGACCAAATTGCTGCTCCCGCATCGTGGCATCAAGCCGTTTGTGCCGGATACCCGGAAATATACCAAAGCCAATTTGAAGTCAATGCTGGAGAAGTACGGTATGGTCTATGTAAAACCCGACCGAGGTACATTCGGTAAAGGTGTAATGAGAGTAGAGCAGGAAGGTCAGCGTTTTGCCTATCAACATGAGGAAAAGCGTTTGGAGTTCAAAAATGTAGAGGCACTACATGCCAGCCTGTCGAAAAAAACGGGGAAGAAAAGCTATCTCATTCAAAAGGGAATCCATTTACTACGCCATCAGAAGCGTTATTTTGATATCCGGGTCATGGTGCAGCGCAATGCAAAAGGTCCATGGGAATCTACCGGAATTATTGGCCGGCTAGGTCATCCTCGTAAAATTGTAACCAATTATCATAGCGGCGGTAAGCCGATGGCACTGGCGGAGCTGCTAAAGACCCATTTATCTCAAAGCAAGCAGGCTGAGCTGATAAAGAAGCTGAATGCCCTGGGCATTACCATTGCCACACAACTGCAAAAAACATATCCGAATTTCCGTCAAATTGGAGTGGACATTGGACTGGAGCGCACCTTTACCCCATGGATTATTGAAGTGAATACGAAGCCTGATCCGTATATTTTTAATCAATTAAAGGATAAGTCGATGTACCGCAAAGTTTTAAGCTATTGGCGACTGGCCAATGAAAAGAGAAAGGCTACAGTTCCAAGCAAAGATAAAAATAAGGATAAAGATAGAAATAAGAATGAGGATAAGGCTAAAAAAATAGACTCTAAAAAAGCAAAAAGTTCATGAGCGAGGAATTACTCCGGTGACTGTAGCTCTGAATGGAGAAATAAAAGGATGAATGCCTTGTCGATTCATCCTTTTTACATACTCGATTTTCCTGTTTTATTGCTGATCGAAAATGAATGTAATGAGAAAAGTGGAATTGGAAAAGCTATATTAAAACAATGAGAACTGAGGTCTTGATATATGGAACTATGGGAAACCCTGTTAAGGTCAATATCCGCATTTACCCTAATGATGCTTATAGCACGTATATTGGGCAAATCGACTATTGCGCAAATGACCTACCATGATTTTGTGGCTGCCATTACATTGGGGGCCATTACCGCGAATCTTGCCTTTAATAACACAATAAGTATAAGGATTTTACTAACATCCCTGCTTGTATTTACCGGAATTTCTTACTTGCTGATGTTTTTTGCCATGAAGAACCGGAAACTGAGGGACTGGCTTTCGGGAAAACCAACCGTGTTGATTCAGGAAGGAAAAATTTTGGAGAGCAATATGAGAAAGCTTAAGATTACACTGGATACACTGAATCAGGAGCTAAGAAGTAAAAATATTTTTAATATTCAAGACGTTCACTATGCCGTACTCGAAATGAATGGAGCCATTTCCGTATTACCCAAGTGGGAAAGTAAACCTGTAACCAGAAAAGATTTGCATTTGGACGATCGTTCCGAGCATATTTTTCCTATTGAATTGATTATGGATGGGAGCATTATTGAAGCTAATTTGAAGGACAATGACATTACAACAGAGTGGCTACATTCCCAGATAAAAAAGAAGGGGCTTTCGATTGAAAACATCAATTATGCTGTAATCAGTTCTAATGGAAGTATATATTTTGATGAATATAAGGATCGAATCAAACATCCTGTTGATAAAGAATGAATGAATTTTATTTCATTAACATTAAAGGTATATAATAGATATGTTATAATAAGTAAATATAGACATATAAAATGATTTGGAGGAGGAATCGGCTATGAAATCATTTAAGTATGCTTTGGAGAAAAAGGAACCCAGAACCGGACCGGGAGGTATCACACGTGGGGCTTCGGTCCATGATTTTCCTGTATCGGAAGGAATAGCAGGGGTTTCTATGCGTTTGGAGCCGGGTGGAATGCGTGAGCTTCACTGGCATGCTAATGCGGCTGAATGGGCCTATGTGATTAGCGGCTCCTGTCGGACAACGGTTATCCATCCGGACGGTTCTTCATATGTCGATATTTTCAATCCCGGTGATGTCTGGTATTTTCCTCGTGGTTATGGTCATTCAATTCAAGGTCTTGGTCCTGGTGAGTGTCATTTTATACTGATTTTTGATAATGGAGATTTTTCGGAGGACCACACGTTCAGCATAACGGATTTCATCGCTCAGACTCCTGCGGAGGTTCTCATGCAGAATCTGGGACTTGCAGCCGACGAACTGGCTCTTTTGCCAGATAAGGAAGCCTATTTTGTAAAAGGACCTGTACCTTCTAACGATTCTCATAATGCATATCCTCGCGTTTCTTCCGATCTGATCACTAAACATCGGTATCCTTTAATGGCCAAACAGCCCAGATTGGCACCGGGCGGAGGGACACAGCGGACGGTTACGGTAGAAGATTTTCCGATTTCTTCGACTATGGCAGGATCTGTGATTGAGCTGGAGCCGGGCGGATTGCGAGAAATGCACTGGCATCCCAATGCGGATGAATGGCAATATTATTTGGATGGTAATGCAGAAATGACTGTATTTCTCGCTGAAGGGAATGCAGTGACAGAGCAGTTTGAAGCCGGAGATGTGGGGTATGTACCCATGGGAGCCGGACATTATATTAAAAATATCGGTTCTGAGGTATGCCGCATTTTGATTGGCTTTAACAGCGGTCATTACGAAGCCATTGATTTGAGTGAGTGGCTGGCTGGGAACCCTGTTGATGTATTAGCAACGAATCTGAGCCTTCCTAGAGAAATAGCGAATAAACTGCCTCATAAATCGGTCTTTATCGCTTCAAAATCCAAATCATAAAACAACGAAACAGCCTGCTTTTTGCTCCCGTATGTATGGGTGAGCAGAAAGTGGGCTATTAGTCATGGTTTCGTTTCTGTTACTATTAAAATTTTACACAGTGAATTTAGAATTGAACAACCTGCAACCCTGTGCTATTCTAATACGAAAGTGAAGATTAACGTAGTAAAAGTGATTTTTTATTATGCTCATAAACATCAGATGATATGATCAATAGGAGGATAAACATGAATTCTGTCATTGAACTTAACAATGTAAGCTGGAAAAGGGACAATCGCACCATACTGGATCAAATTAACTGGCAAGTAGCCGAAGGAGAGCATTGGGCTGTACTCGGATTGAATGGATCAGGCAAAACAACGATGCTTAACATAATTAATGGTTACATATGGCCAACTACAGGCAGTGTCGGTGTGCTGGGTCATACCTTCGGGGATGTGGATCTGAGGGAACTGCGCAAATCCATCGGTTGGGTCAGTTCCTCTTTACAGGAAAGAATCAATGGCAGTCAGCGCACGCAGGATGTTGTCATTAGCGGCAAATTTGCCTCCATTGGACTTTATGATCAAACAACGGATACAGATTATGAGCAGGCCGTACAACTCATGACCCAACTGGGCTGTGCTCACCTCGTGGACCGATTGTATCAGGGGTGCTCACAGGGGGAAAAGCAAAAAGTGCTTATTGCCCGTGCGCTGATGGCCTCGCCCAAGCTGCTGATTTTGGACGAGGCGTGTAACGGACTGGACTTCTTTTCCCGGGAAGCTTTACTAACTAGTATCCGTCAGTTGTCCGAGTCGCCGGGTGCGCCGAATTTGCTGTATGTCACGCATCACATAGAAGAAATTCTACCTATGTACACGCATACCATACTGATACGCCGGGGTACCGTTTTTGCCAAAGGCAAAACGACTGATATTCTGAGCAGTGAAACGCTTAGCGATTTTTTTGAAACACCGGTGCAGGTGGAGTGGAGACAGGATCGTGCATGGCTCTCTATGGTGTAGAGAGTCAATGCAGTTTATTCTTTTTCATTCCTGACTACAATGACATAAGAGAACCATTGTAGAGAGGTGAATGAATGTCAGAGCATCCATTACAATCTTTTGTAAAAACGGCGAAAGATCACTTAGAGGACATGATGAACGTCAATACGACCCTTGGAGAACCGGTTACGGTGTCTGACGGCACCATTATCATACCGGTTTGTAAAGTGAGCTATGGCTTTGCGGCAGGTGGAAGCGATTGGGAAAGGCGCAATCAGCAAGCCGCAAGGGTGACGCCGTCATTCGGCGGAGGTATGGGCGGAGGTGTGTCCGTAACACCTCTCGCAATTTTAATAATCGGCAAAATGGGCGTTCAAACAATCTACCTGGATAACTCTCCTACTGTATACGACAAGATTTTGGATATGGCGCCACATCTTTTGGATAAATTGAACAATCTTATTAAGCAATACCAAACAGGAGATGATAACAGTCAGTGAATCAGGTCTGACTCGTTTGGGTATGCAGAGGCTGCCAACGGGGTTATGCAGTCGTTTTGAATAGGAAAAGAGTTGTTTTTCCTTACTACCAGATTTTTGGCCTCTGACTGGCTACGGCAGGGGGGCTGTTCATTGTGCGCCATAACATATTGTCCATCGGGAAGCAGCTGTCGGGCTTTAATATTATCGTTCAGCAACAGCAATAAATATTGGATGACGACAGATTGATGTTCTTCATTCAATAGCGGGCACATTAATTCAATCCGCTTGTCCATATTTCTGGTCATCCAGTCCGCACTGGATAGCCACAATTGGGGCGTGCCGGCATTCTCAAAATAAAAAATTCGGGAATGCTCCAAAAATCGGCCGACAATACTGCGAACGGTAATATTGTCGCTCAGTCCGGGAATTCCTGGACGCAAGCAGCAGATGCCACGAACGATCAGATCAATTCGAACGCCTGCCTGGGAAGCGGAATATAGTTCGTCGACCAACTGTTTATTCGATAGCGAGTTCATTTTGGCTATAATCCTTGCAGGTTTGCCGCTCAAGGCATTTTCCACTTCGCGCTGAATGCAGCCCAACAACCGTTGTTTCAAATGCGCCGGAGCTACACTGAGGTAATGCCACTGGCTCGGGGCGGAAAATCCCGTAATTTTGTTGAATAAGCTGGAGACATCTTCGCCGATCTCCGGATAGGAAGAGAACAGTCCGATATCTGTAAATATTTGCGCCGATACTTCATTGTAATTTCCGGTGGCAACATGAATGTAACGTCTAAGAGAATCCGCTTCCTTACGTACAACCAAAATCATTTTGGCATGAATTTTTAACCCGGGCAGGCCGTAAACGACATGGCAACCTGCTTTTTCCAATTCTTTTGCCCATTCGATATTTCGGGCTTCATCGAACCGTGCTTTCAATTCGACGACTACAGTGACCTGCTTTCCTGCTTCGGCAGCTCGATTCAAAGATCGGATAATCCGTGAATTACCGTTTACGCGATACAAGGTCATTTTAATAGCCATAACTGATGGATCGGCAGCAGAATGTTCGACAAAATCGTTAACAACGTCAAACGATTCATACGGATGAAATAAGAGAACATCTCTTTTCCGCAGCACTGAAAAAAAATCGTCTGTCTTCGTAAACTCTCGCGGATAAAGAGGATCAAATCTCGAATGCTTGAGATGCTCATAACCCTCGATCGAATTGGCGAATGACATGAAGTAGCTTAAGTCAATAGGTCCATCATTCGTAATTAAAAACTGGCTTTCAATTTCCAGTTCTTTTTCTAGTAATTCCAGTGCAAATGGATCAAATCCCTTTTCTATTTCCAAACGAATCGGAGTGCCCCATTTTCTTGCGCGCAATACTTTCTCCACTTCATCAAGGATATCTTCAGCCTCTTCCTCGTTTAGATCAAGGTCTGCATTTCGAGTTAAACGGAATGTATGGAAAGTAACAGGCGTATACGTAGTAAACAAAGTGTGAATATGCTGCTTAATCAAATCTTCGAGCAAAATAAACTGCCAATCATCATGATCTGATAGAGACGGAACTTTAATATAGCGAGGCAGATTGGACGGAATTTCAACCAAGGCAATATAACAGTCCTTGCCCGATGCATCGGAAGGCGGCTTCAAACCGACGGCCAAATATACACTTTTCGAACGAATCAGAGGAAAAGGGCGGCTTTTATCGATAGCTAGAGGAGTTAGCACGGGAAATACTTTTTCAAGATAATAGGTTTCCATTTCTTTCTGCTGAGCAGGATTAAGCTCGCAATAAGCAGTAAAAACAAGGCGCTCTGCCTTTAGCAGTTGAATAATCCGTGCATGGGTTGCATACTGATCTGCTACTAATTGCTCAATCATGGCGATTACTTTATTTTGTAACTGTTGCGGGGTAAAGCCAGTGAAATCGATCTCTTGATTGCCCGCTCTAATTTTATCCATGAGTCCTGCGACCCTGACACTGACAAACTCATCCAGATTGGTGGAAACAATCGATATGAACTTTGTTCGCTCCAGCAGAGGAGTGCTTTCGTCTTGCGCTTCCTCAAGAACACGTCTGTTAAATCGAAGCCAGCTTATTTCACGATTAATATAGTTCACAGCGTATGCCTCCATCTGCTTATTCTTTTTTTCTAAATAATAAATACCGTATTTTTTGGAACAATTGCCATGTGGCGCTAAGGCGAATCGTGATCGTGTCGGGAATATTCTCATGTTCGTTTTTAGTCATAATTGTTAGGTTCCTCTCGTTTTTAAAATGGGGAAAACTCGCTAAACGAAGTTAGCGAGTTATATGGATATTTTGTTATTTATTCGTGAGATGCTGTCGTCTGCATTGCATCCACGACCGGGCTCGTTATGGACTCGGTTACTTTCGATGCGTACTGTGTCATGTTGCTGACCAAACGATTGTTAAGAAGCACATTGCCTGCTTGCATTCCAACTGTTTGGCCCATACTGTTCCCTAACAACCCACCAACAACGGAACCAAGGACTGTCCCTACTCCTGGCAGCAACGAAGTTCCAAGGATAGCCCCATACTCAATACCGGCCATGACGCCGAGTGCTCCTGTCAAATTCCCCGACGTATGAACCATATAATCTTTGTTATCCATTTGTCCTTTCGTCAAGCTAATGGTATTCTGCAGTTGGGTTATACCTCCGGAGATAAGACCTCCCCATAATGAACCGCCTTGAAGCATGCTGATCACTCCTTTATTTGATTTTTTGTTACTCCCGAATATTAGTTCCCCATTATGCGTTTTTTAATTATTTTCATTTGTATTCTTTTCTTCGATTTGTACTGCTTCTGCGGACTGTAGCTCTCTAGTGCTGTCTTTGACTTGATCCGCGAGCTCAAGCACAATTCCAGCTCCTTTAACGGCAAGTTTGCGTGCGGCTTTTCGGGCTTCGGGGGACACAGCAAGTGCTACGGCCGCAGCAGCGAAAATAATACCGAGCGGTGATTTAACCACAATACACTCTCCTTAAAAAGTTGTTAGTAAAATAATTCCTTTAAATAAGAATTTTATACTAGATTACATTTAGAAAATAAAATGCATATTTTGCTAACTATTGTTAACCATAAGCAAAGTTGATTTTGGCTTTTGATATGGAAGAGGGGTTAAATATGGTATTGCTGCGAAACAAAAACAGGTTTCTTCATGTCCTTCCTGGCAGGATACGGATGGAAATTTACGGTTTGCAGGGAAGCAAAGCTGGCGCAGAGCTTTTATCCAAAAGTCTGTCCGCTTGTAGTGGAATTTCCAGAGCGGAACCCTGTACTGTGACGGGCAGAGTGCTGCTTCTTTACGATGTAAAGCTTGTTTCTGAGCAGCACATTTTCCATATACTCCGTGAAACAGAAGATCGGATTTGTTCGGCCAATCTAACAGCCCGCCCGGATATCCAAAACGAGGCTACCGGGTCGAAGAAAGCGGAGCGGGAAGCTGCCGCTACCCAGATTGAATTGGATATTCCTTGTGATCTGCCGATGATCCCTACGACACCTAAGACCAATACGGGCGAGCCAAGAGGAAAAATCCCCATTGCATTGGCTATTTCCATGAGCGGTTTAGCCGTGCTGGGAATCAAGCAGGTCTTTTTCGGACGTTCAGCCCTGGCAAGAAGCCCGGCGCCGTTCTTTTTATCGGCGCTCGTATCTGTCGTAACCGGCTACCCTTTTCTCAAAAGAGGAATTCAGACCTATTCGGAAAAGAAAAAAATAAACTCGGATCTCATTTTAGGTACAAGCGCTCTCGCTCTCGCGCTTATGCGCGAAAATCTTGTAGTGCTTGCCGGACTCAGCATTTTGCAATATGTGAACTGGAAGCGAAACTGCACTGCATTAAATGGACAGCAAGAGGTTTCTTTGTCACCGGAAATTCAAACATATAGCGATAAAGCAGGCAGATTAGGTTTTATTGCAGCCGGAATGACGTGGGCCGTTACCCGGAATCCGCTTCGTGCAATCGCTGTGCTTCTGGCAGCAAATCCGCGGGTGATGACCGTACCTGCTGAGCATGCCTGGAAACAGGCCGAGCTTGTTTCAGGAGAAAGAAAATACGTGATTCCGGAAAAAGGATCATTATCCCAACTCGCTCGAACGAAAACGATTTTATTCGAAGATGCATCACTCCTGTTTAACCGTACAGAGATTGAAGAAATTCAATGCATGGTGGAGAAGGAGCAAGATGCGGATAAAGCGATTTGTTTGGCAGCTTCATTAATGGAGAAAACAGAACATCCTTGGAAAGAAGAGGTGTTCAGCAAGGCGAAACGGACTTGCCGGACGATCCGCACAGCTTTTCATGTGAAAGAAGAGCCACAGGGTATAAAAGGAAAAGTCAATGATAGACAGGTTATCATTGGCAGCTACAAATACATGGAGGAACACGGTATTGATTGCAGTTTCTATGAGCTTAAATCAAAGAGGCTTGCCAGAAAAGAATACGACGTTCTTTTGGTCGGAAGCCAGGGGGATGCCAAAGGCGAATGTCTTGGGTTAATTGCCAGACATCGGCTATCACCGGTCAATGAATATGGCTCTGCCGCCTTTTCACTCAGCGAAAAAGGCTGGCGGCTTGGTCTGTTGCATAACAGCCTTCATATCAGTACTGACGAGCTTTCCCAATACCGAATGGATACAAGCTGGTCATCGTTTGAACAAGGCGAAGTGATTGAACGGATTGCTGAGCTCAAGCAGCATGGCGAAGAGGTTTTATTTGTCACCGGTCTGGAGCAAAATCCGCTCAATGAGTTTTATAAAAAAGCAGGAATCCAGACGATTTCCATTCATGAGCTGCAACATATACAGGAAAGTGCTATGTACGCCGAGAAAACAGAGCAAATCGTAAACGAGCATGCTTCAATTGCTAAAAAATGGAATATTATAGGGTCCGTTTTTGCTACATTAGGCATGATCAGTGCTCCAGTGATCAATTTGATCGGAGATGCTTTATCGCTTGTGTTTATATCCAGAACGAAAAACAGGAGTGAAGCCTTGCCATCTCCACCGGAAATGGCGTATAAGAACGAGGCTGCGGTCGCCTCCGAAGCTTTTGCCTGGTATCAACTACCTAACGAACAAATCATCGCGAAGTTACAAACCAACCTGCAAAGCGGGTTGACCTCTGATCAGGTTCTTTCTATAAGAAACCAATATGGTTCAAATCGGCTTGAGAGTAAAAAACCTACTCCTTGGCTCATTTCATATTTAGGCCAATTCAAGGAATTCACAACGCTGATCCTCCTTGGTACAAGTGCATTGGCCTTTCTTACGGGGGGAGTATTCGATGGACTCGCAATGGGGGCAATCCTGCTCGCGAATGCTGCTATTGGAACGATTCAGGAACGCAAAGCGGAAAAAGTTGTGGACAAGCTGAATCAATTTCAACCCCCAGTATGTAAGGCCATCAGACAAGGCCAGCACGTAGAGCTAAATGCTGTGGAATTGGTGCCCGGCGATATCGTTTCCCTGGAAGCAGGGGACCGCGTTCCAGCGGATATCCGGTTAATTAACTCATGGAACATGCGAGCCAACGAGTCGACCCTCACCGGGGAATCTCTTCCCGTCGAAAAGAATGAGTCCTCTTTGCCAGAGGATTGTGCTTTATCTGAGAGAACCAACATGCTCTTCATGGGAACCGACGTGTGCGGAGGCAAGGGAATTGGTATTGTTGTACAAACCGGGATGAGTACCGAGATGGGGCATTTAATGTCGCTTTTGAAGCAGCAGGAAAAAGAAGTAACCCCTTTACAGGAAAAAGTAACGTCAATTAGCAAAAAATTTGTGAAAGGCGCTCTTATCGTTGGAGGGATCGTATTCGCAATTGGTATGCTCCGTGGCATCCCTTTTCCACAAATGATTTCGACTTCGATCACACTGGCGGCTTCTGCCATCCCTGAAGGGCTTCCGGTTACCATCACTATTGCCCTCAGCGCAGGCATCTTCCGTATGGCGAAGAAAAACGCGCTGATCCGAAAGCTCTCCTCACTGGAAACATTAGGAAGGACTACGGTTATTTGCACAGACAAGACAGGCACGTTAACTAAAAATGAAATGACGGTAAAAGCGCTCTCTACCGCGGATCGCGCGTGGACTGTAACAGGCGATGGTTACGAACCGACGGGAGCATTGGAGGAGCTTGCTCCAGAGGCTGCCGCTGCAGCGGCAGGGCTCAAAAATGTAGGAAGTTACGAAAACCCTTCAGCCCATCCTGATTTGACTCGCTTGCTGCAAATCTGCTTGCTATGCAACAACAGCAAGCTTGAGCAGCAGGAAGGACAGTGGATGACCAAAGGGGATCCGACTGAGGGCGCGCTTTTGACCCTTGCAGCCAAAAACGGACTGTGGCTTAACGATATGACCCATTGGCATCGCGGGCATGAAATTCCATTTGATTCTAAAACCGCGAAAATGAGCGTGGTTTGCAAGGATGTTCAGGCGGAACAGGAATGCTATCTCTTTTCCAAAGGGGCTGTTGAGACGATTCTCCGCCATTGCAATCGATATCAAAAGAACGGAGAAATATTGCCTCTATCTGAAGAACAGAAGCAGCACATTATACAGCAAAATGAAAAGTTTTCAGCGGCAGCGTTGCGTGTGCTTGCTTTCGCGTATCGACCTTTGGATGAGAGTATCGATAACGAGTCCATTGATGACGAACGTGAATTAATTTATGTCGGCATGACCGGCATGATGGATCCTCCCAAACCTGAAGTAGAACAAAATATTCAGGAAGCTTTTGCACTTGGGCTAAAACCTGTGATGATTACTGGTGACCACCCGATTACCGCCATTGCCATCGCGAAGCAACTCGGAATTTACAGTGATGCGCAGAGTGTTGTAACTGGGCATGAGCTTGACCGTTTATCAGACGAAGAGTTGAGCCAAATTGTGGACCAGGTATCCATTTTTGCCCGGGTCACGCCTGAGCATAAGCTTCGCATTGTAACAGCGCTGCAAAAAGGAGGACAAATCGTTGCCATGACTGGCGATGGTGTCAACGATACGCCTGCTATCAAACAAGCCAACGTTGGTATCGCAATGGGAAGAACAGGAACGGAAGTAACGAAGGAAACTGCGGATATGGTGCTAACGGAAGATCATTTTGGCACGATTCTAGAGGGGGTCAAAGAAGGCCGAACCATTATCGGCAATATTCGTAAGGCACTCGGCTGTCTGTTAACCGGAAATCTGGCCGAGATTATCGTCACCAGCGTTGCCGTGATGGTTGGATTGCCGATCCCTCTGGTTCCTATTCAAATTCTGCTGATGAATTTGTTGACCGATGCTTTGCCAGCAATGGTTCTAGCTGTAAATCCAGGGCAGAAAACGAAGCAGCAGAAACGAACCGATTTCATCGATAAAGACCTGTACCAGAAAGTGATTACAAGAGGGGTTTTGCTGGGATTGGGATCGCTCGGCTTATTTGCTGCAAGCCTTGCAGTCGGTACGCCAATGCCTATCGCTCAGAGCGTTGCTTTTGCAACATTGGTCGCAGGGCAGTTGATCCAAACCTTTTCGTGGCGACAGGAAGGCTCTGAAGAAACAGTGCGCGATTGGACGAAAGATCGCTTTTTGATCGGGGCTCTCTGCGTTTCTTGGCTGGCTTTGCTAGGAGCACTGTATATCCCGCCATTGGCCGGATTTTTCCATACCGCCAGTCTGCCGCTGAAATATTGGATTCCCATCCTTGGCGTAGCCGGATCGGTATCTCTTTTGTCCAAACCGATTTTGGCTCTAATTTCAAAAAAGCAAGCAATCAGCGCTTTGCCTGCAAACCAAACCTATGCTGCGGCTTAACGGCCGCAGTAATACTTAATTACCAGGAGGATCACAATGCTGCAAAATAACATGGATAAAATTGTAATTGGCACTGCGCTCGCTTTTGCCGCTTCTGCTTTGCTTCCTATTGCTAAAACTACTTTCCGCCCTCTTGCCGAAGCTGGTATGCAAGGTGGAGCCAACTTGATCAATCGGAGCAAATCTTTCATTGAATTAGCCCGGCAAGAAGTGGAAGATATCGTTGCCGAAGCCCAATTTGAAAGAATGAAAAAGCAGCTTGACCAAGAAATCTCATTGCTTGACAATACCCAAAAGTGAGGAGAACGGATAAATGAACGAACAAAGTATAGATAATCATTTACGCGAAGCCTTATCGCACTTGGAATCTGCCTTAAACCAGAGTGTAAGATGCGTGCTTGAAAACGATAGCGCGAAAAAAGAAATAGGTTTAAAGTGGGAACGATTTCTTGGAGAATTTATGGGACAAATCCGGGAAAAGGGAAAAAAATCAAGATTAAATCTGCTGGGCTGGATCAGTTTTCCACGAATACGCTAATCAATTGTATGCAGCCTAAGTCGACAGCAGGCTGCATACTGGATTCACTACACCCTAGAGAGTCTTTTTTTCTAGTTATCATGCTACGATCATAATGAGGATAGGCAAAATCAGGAATGAGGCTAAAGTGCTCCACAGGATACAGGTGGACACGAGTTTGGGCGATGCATTGAATTTTTCTGCCAAGATGACAGCATTCACGGCAACAGGCATGGAAGCCAGAATAAAGAGCACGGAGAACAAAAGGCCTGATATCCCCAGTATCAGCATGGCAAGACAGGCCGCAAGCGGAGAGAGCAGAAGCCGGATGATGAGTCCTGCGTAGCTGGCTTTTTTAATAGACGGCTCCAGCTTGAATATTTTTACATAAGCCATCTGGGTTCCAAGGATTGCCAGCACGACTGGTGAATAGGCGGCAGCAATCATCGAAACGCCCGCTTGTATGCCTGAGGGCAGATGCCAATCTAGCATTCGAAGCCCCAGGGCGAGTAAAGCTGCATAGATCGCAGGCAGCGAGAATACTGACTTAACGGCGCTTTGAACGGAAAACTCAGAGCGGGCTGCAAAGTAAACTCCAAGGGTATTGACCAGAATTATCTGGATGACAACATATACAGAGGCTTTATCCAATCCAAGCTGCCCAAAGGCAAGTAAAATAAGGGGCAGGCCATAATTTGCGCTATTGGTCAGCGTGGAGATTAAGGTGAGTCCGGCCGTTTCAGGGGCGCTTAGCTTAAACATTTTCCCTGCAATCTGCGCAATTCCCCATAACAGCAGCAGATTCAAGATCGAAAAGGCGGCAGTTTGCGCCACATCATGCAAAGAAAGCTGTGCCTTGAGCAGCGTGTCCAGAATCATCGCGGGACTTAAAAAATATAAGTATAAAGTCGAGAGCGGTTTCGTTTCCAGCTTCATGAATTTGCCGAGTAAAAACCCGGCGATCACCGGAATGGACAGTGGAACGATAACGGATAGAAGGGTTGAAAGTACGATTTGAATCATGAAATCCACCAATCCTTTCTTGTAATGACATTTTTCATTATAAGGCGCAGCTTTTGAGCCCGTCCAAGATGAAAATACGATCAAGGTCATAGGCAAATACTATGAAGCTTGTGGTAGTTATTCTATGTAATGCACCGAGGTGTACAACAAAAGGGATGTCCACAGCCATGTTGAAAGGCTAATAGGAACATCCCTTTTTTACAATAAAAGCAATTATCTTGCTGATTTATGCAGAAGCAACGGTTTCCGCTTTGGTCCGGCACTCATCAGAGCAATAATGTTGATGCTGCTCTTCACAGTCCGGACATACGATATGCTGGAGATTGCACACCGGACAGTTGATATAGTGATCGTTTGGTGATTCACAATGGAAGCACGTGCCGACAATAACGTCCTCGTCGGTATGGTTGATCGGGATCGAGATGCGTTCATCAAACACATAACATTTACCGTCAAACAAACGACCTTGGACCTCCGGGTCCTTGCTGTAGGTTACAATGCCGCCATCCAGCTGGCCCACATCATCAAAGCCTTCTTTGATCAGAAGACCGGACAGCTTTTCGCACCGGATTCCGCCAGTACAATACGTCAGTATTTTCTTGTCCTTGAACTGACTCATATTGTCGCGAATCCACTGTGGAAACTCACGGAAAGATTCGACTTCCGGACGAATGGCGCCACGGAAATGACCGATGTCATATTCATAGTCGTTACGTCCGTCCAGCACAACCACATCTTCACCTTGAAGCTGCTCATAAAACTCCTTCGGTGACAAACGCTTGCCACTGATTTCGTTAGGGTCCAGCTCATCCTCATGACGTAGCGTAACCAACTCCTGACGATGGCGTACAAATATTTTCTTGAACGCATGACCGTCAGACTCATCTATTTTAATAACCATATCGTGGAATTTCGGATTGGCGCGCAAATCACGGATGTATTGCTCGGTTTGCTCTACCGTACCAGACAGTGTTCCGTTAATTCCTTCCTGAGCAATCAAAATTCTTCCCTTGACGCCCAGCTCCTTGCAGTAAGCCAGATGCTCTGCTGTAAAGGTGGCAGGATCTTCAATATTGACATATTTGTAAAACAACAAAATTCTGTAAGCATGCTCGCACACGTAAAATCACCCTCTGATTCAAGTCAAAGTTTTTTTACAACCAATTTTAAATGTACCACATTCTTTAAGTTAGTCAACTAATTTGTATGAAAAGGGGGACTGGAAAATAAAGAGGCAGGTGACGAGCGACAAAAGTAAGGGTTTACATTATAATAATACCGTAGTGACGAGGTGGATTTTGGCAGCAGGATGAGTATTCTTATGATGAAAGGATGAATCGGAATGAAGCATCATTTGGTAGCGCATACATCACCTATGGGGTGGAATAGCTGGGATTGCTACGGCGCAGCGGTGCGTGAGGAAGAAGTACGGGGAAATGCGCAGTATATGGCAGAGCACTTGAAGGAATACGGTTGGGAATATGTCGTGGTAGATATTCAGTGGTATGAGCCGGGAGCTGTTTCTTCACAATATCGCTCATTTGTTCCGCTGGAAATGGATTCATTTTCACGTCTCATTCCAGCGGTAAATCGTTTTCCTTCCGCAGCGGATGGACGTGGCTTCCAGGCTCTTGCGGAATATGTACACAGTCTGGGCTTGAAATTCGGTATACATATTATGAGAGGCATTCCGAGACAGGCGGTACATCAGGATACGCCGATTTTGGGAACCCAGGCAACTGCGAGACAGATTGCACATCCCAACTCCATTTGTCCCTGGAATACAGATATGTATGGGGTAGATGCTACCAAGGAAGGCGCACAGGAATATTATAATTCGCTGTTTGACCTCTATGCGGAATGGGGTGTTGATTTTGTAAAGGTGGATGACATCGCAGCTTCACGACTCTATGATACTCATTTGGCGGAAATTGAACTGATTAGGCAGGCCATCGCCCAATGCGGACGTCCGATGGTTTTGAGTCTGTCGCCAGGTCCGGCACCGCTGGAGCATGCATCCGAATTAATCGCCAACGCCAATATGTGGCGCATGACCGACGATTTCTGGGATGTATGGCCTTTGCTGCACGGCATGTTTGAGCGCTGCGAGAAGTGGGCAGAGCACGTGGGCCAGGGCCATTGGCCGGATTGCGACATGCTGCCACTGGGTCATTTGGGTATTCGCTCGGTCGATTCTGTAGATTCCGGTAGCCATGACCGCTGGACACGCTTTACGAAGGATGAACAACTGACGATGATGACCTTGTGGAGTATTTTCCGATCCCCTCTAATGTTTGGGGGAGAACTGCGGGATAACGATGCGTGGACGCTTTCTCTGCTGACCAATGAAGAGGTGCTGGATGCTCACCGCAACGGTTTGGATGCCCGGCAGGTGTACAGAAAGGATGAACATATCGTCTGGACTTCACATAACGTGGAAGGTCATGTATATGCGGCTTTGTTTAATGCTGGAGACGAAGCTTCGCGGGTCTGTGTATCGCTGCAAGACCTGGACATTGAAGGACAGACAAGTGGCAGAGACTTATGGAATCGTGTGAATCTGGGCACTTTAGAGCAAGAGCTGTCCGCAGAGGTACCTCCTCATGGAGCTGCTCTATTTATTTTGAAATAGCATATCGTAACGAAGGATTTAGGCTGTATTTTTAATCAAATCACCTATTCGTAAAATGGCTGGTATTTTTACGAATAGGTGATTTTTTAATGCAATCGACATTATTCTTGAGAATTTGACATTTGGAACATGTTAATTTTATATAGTGCCTATTTCTGTACAAATTTAAAACATCCAATGCCAATAGACTTGCGAAAGGAGTCAAATGATGAAATTAAAACAGATTCACAAAAATGAACTGGACGAGCCTTGGCCTTCTAGACAAAAAATACTATGTATCGGGGGGGCCAATCTTGACCGTAAAATTATGCTTAAAGGTACATTTCAGCTTCACACCTCCAACCCGAGCAGCACCAGGCAGCAATCTTGCGGTGGGGTGGCTCGCAATGTTGCCGAAAATTTGGGGAGGCTAAGCCAACAGGTCAGCCTGTTAACCGCAGTTGGGGATGATGCGGAAGGTGAATTTATAGTCGAGCAGTCTAGACATTATATGAAAGTGGTTCCTCTGCAAGTCAAAGGTGAACCGTCAACCGGGGTTTACACTGCTTTGCTGGACGAACGTGGGGAGCTGATTGTAGCGACAGCAGAAATGGAGATTTATGATCAGATCCGTCCTTCAGTAATCTTTGAAAATACTCCTTTGATCGCCTCGTCCCGACTTGTGCTGTTGGACACGAATTTCTCTATGAACGTAATTGCATCCACCATACGGCTATGCCATGAACATCGGATTCCGCTCGTCGTTTCTTCAGTGTCCGCCTCCAAAATGAGAAGGCTTCCTCGAAATTTGAATGGGGTGGGTTGGCTGGTATGTAACCAGGTAGAAGCTGAATCCTATTTGGGAATAGAACTTAAGGATGATCAGCAAATGCTGGATGCAACCCGGATTTTTCATCAACTCGGGGTTCAAAATGTAATTCTTATTCGGGGAGCAGACAGTGTTTTGTTTGCCTCGCAGGATGGATTTCATGGACAAATTTTTATGCACCCAGTTCCGGAAGTTATGGATGTCACGGGCGCAGATGATGCATTTATTGCCGGAATGATATATGGAATTATCCAAGGATACCCTATGGAGCAAGTGTGTCAATTCGGAATCAGCTGTGTGGCCTTGACCATTCAAACGGATCGGACGGTTTCAGAGACCATTTCTCTAAATAATCTTCATTCCATGTTCAAGGAGCTGTACGGCATGCATCCGCAAAATTTTGTGTTTTTTAAGGGTATGTATTTTAAGGAGAAAGATACATAAATAAAGAAGAGAATCTAACCTACTTTTTGTTGCTGAAATTGTAAAAGGAGCAGGTCGCTTGATGAACAGTGTAAAATACGCTATCGTTTTTTTGCCGCTGTTCCTCCTGTATATGTTTTTAAAGGGAGGTTCTTTCGTGGTAGGTTCGCTTTATCGACTGATTTATGCAATGCTGCCCTTACATCGGAGGGTGAATGACGAAATTTTTGCTGTGCAGCACGCCAAACGTATTATCGTGATCGGTTCGCCGGGGAGCGGCAAAACCTTTTTTGCCAAACGTCTATCCAAGTGGACTCATTTGCCGTACATCTCTCTGGATGATTTGTATTGGGGACCCGAGTGGAAGCGGAGCACGGATAAACAATTTTTCAAACAGCTGGGCGAAGTGCTCGAAAAGGAAGAATGGATCATCGAAGGGAATTATCATGATTATTATTTTACGGAGCGGCTCCAGCGCTCTGATACGATCATTGTGATGGATGTCAGCACGATTGAAGCGATAACAGGAGTTATTACACGATCGCTTAACCGCTTTCTTTTCTCCAATGAGTTGCCCAAAGGAGTAAAGCAGGAAGCGATTCGTATTTGGGACATTTCGCCTCGGTTTGTCCGCTTTGTTTTGGGTTTTCGCAGGCGTATACGTCCTAAAATTTGGCCATTCCTTATGCAATATGGAAAACAACGAAGTTTAATTATTTTGAAATCAAAATATCGTTCATGTCTCTGGATGAATTCCAGATAGATAATTATCTCCTTGACCACGGTTTCCGTTTCGTGTAAGGTAATGAAAATTGTAATATACAGGAATAGTGTAGACCAAGGATCAAAGGTTCAACAATCGCCGTACAGAGAAGAAATCCATGGGCTGAAAGGTTTCTCCGCCGCGAATGAACGTTTCCCTGCCTTGCGAGCTGTAGCGGAGTGTATTTTAGAGCGTTACCGGCTAGACGCCGTTATCTGATGAAGGGCTGTTCCATGCTATGGATATGGTCAAATTAAGGGTGGTACCAGACACATTCGTCCCTGACGGATGTGTCTTTTTTGCGTATATTTTATCGTTCATACAAGGAGGCAGTCACACATGCGCCAAAGTCGATTATTACTGACAACATTACGTGAATCGCCCGCAGAAGCCGAAGTGGTCAGCCATCAGCTTATGCTGCGTGCAGGGTTTATCCGGCAACTTGCAGCTGGAATGTATACCTACATGCCACTCGGCAGACGTGTTCTCCGAAAAGTGGAGCAAATCGTACGGGATGAAATGGACCGTGCAGGGGCTGGGGAGTTGTTAATGCCTGCATTGCAGCCTGCTGAGCTGTGGCAAGAGTCAGGGAGATACGAGGTGTACGGTCCAGAGCTGATGCGTATTCAAGACCGACATGATCGGGAGTTTGCTTTGGGTCCTACCCATGAAGAGGTCATTACGTCATTAGTACGGAATGAGGTGAATTCATATGGAAAATTACCTGTAATGCTGTATCAAATTCAAACCAAGTTTCGGGATGAACGACGTCCACGATTTGGCTTGCTCCGCAGCAGAGAATTTTTGATGAAGGATGCCTATTCGTTTGATGCGAGCTGGGAAGGGCTGGATCAAGCTTATCGGACCATGTTTAAGGCCTATCATCGTATTTTTACCCGTTGTGGTCTGAACTTTCGCGCAGTTGAAGCAGATGCGGGTGCTATTGGCGGCAAAGGCGGAACACATGAATTTATGGCGCTGGCTGACATTGGAGAGGATACGATAGCCGCTTGTACCTGCTGTGACTATGCTGCTAATCTTGAAAAAGCTGAGCCACGGAGAATGGAAAAATCAGACACCAACCCTTCTCTCAATACAGACAAAATGGAAAAGTTTCATACTCCAGGTCTGCGCACGATAGATCAACTGGTTGAATCGCTGCAAATACAGCCACAAGATATGATCAAAACATTGATTTATATGGCTGACGATCAACCCATTGCTGTAGTCGTCAGGGGAGATCATGAGGTCAACGAAGTAAAAGTTAAACATATTTTAGGTAGTGAAAAATTCGAAATAGCAAGTTCAGATGCCGTGTCAAAGGCGACTGGAACCCCCTCGTGGAAGGGGACCCATGTCCTCACTGTGACAAAGGGAAATTGAAGCTCCATCGTGGGATTGAGATTGGACTTTAGTGGGTATTCCCGTGCGCATTGTTGTTGGCAAAGATGCTGAACACGGGAAAATAGAGTTAGTGGAGCGAAGATCCAGCAGCAAAGAGACGATTCATATCCAAGATGTAGAGCGACGGATATTGGAACTTATTCAACAATAGCCACACAGCTTATTAATTTACAAGCCTGTACCATATCCGGTTCTACAATCCAATACGCCCGGACTACAATCGTTTGGGCGTATCTTTACCAACAATTACTGTACAAGCATTACGTATCTGTGTCCTGTAGAATGTGACCTTCTCCAAGTGCAATCTCATTAAAGCCTGCCATATGGCGTGCCTGAAACCGGATTGGCTTGTCCCGGCCTATCACAATAATATTTTGAATGTCGGCAGCTCCTTCCGAGGGGAGGGAGAAAGCTGTGACATAAGCGAATACCTCACGCAACGTTGTATGAATGGCATTCATCAGATGATCGTGCTCACTTTTGCCCATTACATTCATAATCATGGAGCCTTCGGAATCTAGCTTTTCTTTGGCCATCCTGAAAAATTCCAGGGATATTAAATGCGGCGGCGTTCCCTGATCTGTGAAGGCGTCCAAAATAATATAATCATATGCATCCGGCGCTTCCTTCTCCAACATGCGACGTCCATCACCAACGGTCACATTGTCCTTATCGTATCCAAAGAATGTTCGACTGAACTCCACGACTTGTGCATCCAGCTCGGCAATCTTAAAGCGTTTATCTGTAAAATGACCCGCAATCGTACCTATGCCATGCCCAATCACAAACACGTCTTCAAATGACGGATCGTTCAGCTCCATCAGATGGATGATGGCTCTCGGATATTCGAACAGAATGCGTTGCGGATGATTCAAATCCACCGCGCCTTGTACGGCTGCATTTGAAAACTGCATCACCCGGAATAATCCCTTTTCACCATACAGCTCTGTGGTGTCGTATATCGTTATTTCATGATTATTGCTCAGCTTTTTGTATAGTACCTCCAAATGATCTATCCCCTTCAAGTCATACTCCACCATCATATTAGACATTTATGAGCCTGTTGTCCATATATTAAGCGGCGGTGCCGTTCTGCTCTTGCCGAGCAGCTCCAATCCATATAATTGTTCGATCATGCGCAGCACGGAGAAATGAGTGCTTTTCCCGTTGTAAGGGCCGTTTTTCAAATGAGGACCTATAATCATAGTCGGGATTTTGTTGTTACTGCTCATGTCATCTTCGTCCCATGTTACGATTAAAAGACTGTTATGCTGCGGTGCCCAGCGGGCATAAGCAGATAAATGGGCTTGCAGCCATTGATCTGCTTCCCGGATCGTGCCGTCGTGCATATCGTGGTTCAGGTTGGGAACAGAGAGACACCGTTTTTCATCAGGTAATTCATAAAGGGGGCGGATGAGCACAGAGCTGTGTTCATAGATTCATGATTAAACTTACTCAGGACACATTAAAATATCATGAGAAAAATAAAGTGAAAAGATCATTATTTTTTAATGTACATAGAGTAAACTGGTTTCTAAAACAAGCATACTAGGAGAAGTCGCCCCGAGCATAGAAAGGATAGCTATGAAGAAGATACTGCTGATCGAGGATGAGAAAAATTTGGCCCGTTTCATTGAACTGGAACTAAAGCATGAATCTTACGAGGTAACTGTTAATTATGAAGGGCGGAAGGGGCTGGAGTCTGCATTAAGCGAGGAATGGGATATCATCCTGCTGGATTTAATGCTCCCAGGCCTCAACGGAATCGAAGTATGCCGACGGATTCGCAAAACGAAACAAACTCCAATCATTATGCTGACCGCCAGAGACGGTGTGATGGACAAAGTGATGGGGCTGGACAGCGGGGCAGATGATTATATCCCTAAGCCTTTTGCTATTGAAGAGTTGCTGGCACGGATGCGTTCTTTGCTGCGACGCAGTGGCTCTGTGGAAGATACCAATCAAATTATCTACAATGGACTGGTACTGGACAGCGAGGCCCGCATTTTGACCAAAGACCAGCAGATTATTGAATTGACGAAGCGTGAATTTGATCTGCTGTCCATATTAATGCAGAATATTGGGCGCGTCATGACCCGGGAGAGGCTAATGGAACTCATATGGGGCTATGATTCAGAGGTGGAAACGAATGTCGTAGATGTGTATATTCGTTACCTGCGAAGCAAAATCGACGAGCCTGGGGAACCGAGCTTTATTCAGACACTACGCGGATTGGGGTATGTGATCCGAAAATGACAACGTTAAAATCCATATTCTCCCGGCTGCCCATTCGTTGGAAAATGGCGGTGTGGTCTTCGTTGCTGCTATGTATTTTGTTTGTTTTGTACAACGGTGTCCAATACTTTACGATTAACCAATGGATGGTCAGTGAGGGAGAAGTGAGCATCCGCAAGAGTATGAATGAAATCCAAAGTTTTTTTCAGGTAAAACAAATGTCCGCACAGGAAATCGTGAACAGTCGACGATTTATTGAGGATATGAATGATCCGCATCAAATGATTCGTATTTTGAACGAGCAAGGAACCCCGCTATTGAGCGTCAGCGACGAGATGCCTGAGGATTGGTTTCCGCCGCAAACGGCGCAAAGCACCCGTATTATGACTGCTTGGCATCTGGAGGATCAGGTTTTGATCATGCGAAGTCCGCTGAATTCAGGTGGTTTTACGGGAACAATTGAAATTATCAATAATATGGAAAATTTAGAGAAGGTGAGTGACAAAATAAAAGGTGTCATGATTGTGGGCGGTATAGGTGCTATTGTTTTAAGCGCCCTAGGAGGAATTTTTCTTTCACGCCAGTTAATTCGGCCGATTCAGTCCATGACGGATACGATGACAAGAATACGGAAAAAAGGGCTGCATGAGGAACGTGTCCAAGTATCCGATAACAATGACGAGCTGTCAAATCTGGGAAGAGTGTTTAATGGGCTGATTGATCAGTTGGAGCGTTCTTTCCTACAGCAAAAGCAGTTTGTTGAGGATGCCTCCCATGAATTACGTACACCCATTTCGATTATTGAAGGCCATATCTCCTTATTAAACCGTTGGGGCAAACACGATCCGGCTATATTGGATGAGTCGCTCAGTGTGTCCGTTCAGGAGCTTGAACGTTTGAAAGGGATTGTAAACGATCTTCTGGAGTTGACGCGGGCCGAATCGGGAACTTCTGAACAGAATGTGCCTGCAATAGATATCCGTCAGACCGTTCAGTATACGCTCACCAATTTTGCCATGCTGCATCCTGATATGATATTCCGAGAGGAACTGACTCCCCTCGAAAAGGTGCAGATTCACATCACGCCTCAGCATCTGGAACAACTGTTACTGATCGTGCTGGATAACGCCGTTAAATATTCTGGCTCTTCGAAAGAAATCCTTGTAACGGGGACGCTGGAACGAAATGAGGTTTATATTCATATTACCGATTACGGAATCGGAATTCCGGCGGAGGACTTGCCATATTTATTCGACCGATTTTATCGGGTGGATAAGGCCAGAAGCCGCGAGCAGGGCGGGACAGGTTTGGGCCTTGCGATAGCCAAGCAGCTGGTCAAGCGATATAACGGTGACATCAGAGTAAGCAGTATTGAACATATAGGGGCAACTGTAACGCTTTGTTTTCGGGCGTACAGGGTCTGAACATATTGGATAAATTAAAGAAGCCCATAAACCATATCGATGGTTTATGGGCTTAATCACACTCAAGCATCCTCAGATTGAGGTTTTGTCGTTTTGTTCCAAATTTTATATTCTATTTTTTCGTACAGTTTCAGGCACGAGTCTGCCAGTTGCTGAGGACGTTTGAAACGCAGGAGCAGATATTGGGTACTAACTGCACACAAGGTGCCAATCAGTGCACCAGCCGCAATATCTGACGGGTAATGAACGCCAGCCCAGATACGGGAAAAACCGATAAGTAAAGCTGCGGCGAGCCACAACAATCTAAACCTCTTACCGTACAGCCAAAACGTGGCCGCCAGCGCAAAAGCTCCAATGGCATGGTCGCTCGGGAAGGAGGCATTGGCCGGGTGCTTGATTAGCTGAATGACGGCGTGGGCGACGAAGGGACGATCCCGGTACACAAGATGTCCGATAATAAAGCTGATCCCCATGCCTAGACATACGGATACCACAGCCGATATGATCATTTTCCGGTTGAGTTTATTTCTTGAAAACCAGTACAGGAGCAAGCCCAAGGCGAATACATATTGGGCATCTTCGGCGAAAAAACGCATCAGCCCATTCAAAACAGAAAAGCTATTCGCTTGTTCATTAATGAAGTGGAAAATCTGATAGTCCAGGTTAGATAACATATTAGAGATTACTCCTTTTCTTATATGATTCAAAAGTTGAAAGTAATATGATCATAACTCTTGAACATGGGAGCACCTTTAGATGAAAATTAGAATTTCATGAGAAAAGGAGATATTTTTATCACTAAATCCTTTGAACTTGTTCAAGCGTCCTTTAGGAGATATAATATACAAGGCAGCATTTTGCATAATTCGATTCCCAACGCTTGAAAGTACAATATATAGACGAACTAAACCGTTTCGATCTATATATTGCTGATCTAAAATCGCTCTTGGGATTTATGCAAAATGCTCAAGGATATAATGAATACCGTTGTGTATATTCATATAGAAAGAGAGCGGGATATTATGGGACGTAAGTGGAACAATATTAAAGAAAAAAAGGCATCCAAGGATGCTAATACGAGTCGTATATATGCTAAATTTGGCGTAGAAATCTATGTAGCAGCCAAACAGGGCGAGCCTGATCCTGAATCCAATCGGGTTTTAAGAGTCGTACTAGAACGTGCAAAAACGTACAATGTACCGAAAGCCATCATTGACCGGGCTATTGAAAAAGCAAAAGGTGCCGGGGATGAAAACTATGTTGAGCTTCGCTATGAAGGCTTCGGACCGAATGGTTCCATGGTCATTGTAGATGCACTCACCAATAACGTAAACCGTACGGCATCTGATGTGCGCTCTGCTTTTACTAAAAATGGCGGCAGTCTGGGTGTAAGCGGATCTGTAGCCTATATGTTTGATTCAACGGCGGTTATTGGTCTGGTAGGTAAAACCGCAGATGAAGTGTTGGAGCTGTTGATGGAGGCAGATGTAGAGGTACGTGACATCATCGAAGAAGATGAAGCAGTTATCGTATACGCAGAGCCTGACCAATTCCATGCTGTACAGGAAGCTTTCAAGCAGGCGGGAGTTACAGAATTTACAGTGGCCGAACTTACCATGCTTGCCCAAAATGATATTACACTTCCAGAAGATGCACAGCTTCAATTTGACAAATTGATTGATGCATTAGAAGATTTGGAGGATGTTCAGCAGGTTTACCACAACGTAGACTCTGAGGAATAATTACTTCAGGATTTTGCAAAATCCTCACTTATAAGTAACATAAACATCGTATTCCGATACGGTGTTTTTTGCGTAAATACAGCTATTTCTGTGTAATTGGGCAACGGGCCTATGTTTGGATAAAAAAATATTTTTTCTTGACTGATTAGTCTGATAAAAATATGATCATAGGCACCTACGGAACGAAATATGATTTGTTCTTTTCGGCTATTCAGCTCTATATAGGTGACAAAACCGAAGCCGTAGTTCATCTTCTAAGTCAACCAGGGAGCATTAAGGAAGCCATAACGATGATTTTTAATGAATCTGTCAGGGTTTTGACGGATCCCAAGCTATCCAAGGAATGCTTTATTATGAACAGTGCTATTGAACAGGTTCCGCATCATCATGAAATCAAAGTTTTTATATCTGCGAATACAGAAAGGCTTGAGCTTGCTTTCTACAACGCCTTGGTCCGCGCTCAAAAAGAGGGAGAGCTTCATTCTACGGAGTCTGAGCTATTGTCAATCGCCAGATTTCTAAATCATGCCCGGCTATCGTTGACATTTACCGCCAAGACAGCCGCAAGCCCTGAGGTGCTTAAAGATGTCGTGCGTACGACGCTGTCGATTTTGGATTGATTTTTATGAACGCTTTATAGCGTTTATTTTTTAATCATTTTAGACTGATTAGTCAAAATTTTTTTGAATATTCTAGACTGTTTAGTCTGAAAAATTCGTTTTCGATAAGGAGAAATGTAGATAAAGTTTATTTGGTTGTGCCTGTAATGGACATAAATCCTGCCAAGGTCATGATTCCTTTTATTGAAAAAGCCATTCATGAAGGCGTGAAAAGGTTCGTGCTTCTGGATAGCGCATCTGTCCCTGCGGATGACCCGGTATTCGGGCCAGTGCATCAAGCCCTCAGCAATTTAGCTCCTGAGTGGACAGTATTACAGCCATCCTATTTTATGCAGAACTTTACCGAAGGTCAGCATGTAAGCACCATCAAAAACATCGGTACGATTTATAGTGCGACAGGGGATGGGAGAGTGGGTTTCGTCAGCGCAGATGACATTGCAGAAGTGGGGGTAAGAGCCCTGATTGACGATAAGCCTCATAACACAGCTCATGTGATCACTGGGCCTCATTCGTTGACATATGGTGAAGTTGCCCAGTTGATCAGCCATGTTATAGGAAAAACGATTCAGCATATCTCGCTGTCTGACGAAGAACTGAAAGTTGGCATGATTCAGGCAGGTATACCTGCGAACTACGCTGCCATGCTGGCGGGATTGGATAGAAGGATACGTGAAAACGGAAGTGAAGACCAAGCGTCCGATATCGTGGAGCGTGTCACTGGGCGCAGCCCGATCTCATTTGATCAGTTTGTGCAAACCCACGTAGGCACTTGGAAGTAAATGTAGGGGCGTCTCAAACAGATCTGATAGCCTGATTGAGACGCCCTTGTCAGTTGGCGACAGACACTTTACATAATGCTTGATGTTACCTTCCAGTTATTGAAATCATAGGTCCGCCTCTCTCTATCATGAACCAAATCGAGTTTATTTCCATTATAATTCTGATGCATCCACGGATCATCCAGCAGAGGCCAATTAGCATAATTGACTTCTGCACCCTGAATTTTACGTGAGGTGGCATATACGATTTCCATCTCTTTACCTGTTAATCCTTTGTAATAGACCCGGGGATTGGTATCGTTAACACCGCTGAAATCCACTACGGTTTTCGTCAGCACAGCCTCAGCAAAGCAGTCAAGCTCTCTAATGCAAGAACCGCCTGCGTAGTCCATAAGAGGTGCTGTTTCAACGATGACCGCATTTTTTGCCCCGTCACTCCGCAACGCTCTCTGATAACCTCCGTATTTCCACGATTCCGTGTCATAAGGCCAATCGTAAGGTTGTGCCGTCCTGACAGCAATCAGCATTTTACCTGTATGGAAGAATATCCAGCCGTTCCTATTGAATGGGTCCTGTTCGATCGTTGCTTTGATTCCGTTATATGAAACAGGGCCGTCGATCCATGTATTTGAATTTGTGATATTGTATACCGCAATGAGTGCACCGTCGTCCTGAAGCACTTCCTCCATATTCGTTCCGCCAATCCAATATTCCGAGTTGGACGGATTCAAGTTAATCGACTCACTGAAGTGTTGCTTCATGAAGAACGTATTTGGTTCGTCACTGTATGTATCTCCCACCCATTTGATGCCCCAACGATGAAGCTGGTTTTGTGCGAGCCGATTGTCCTTTTGACTGAATACGGCGTAATCCGGGGTGATGTAGCTTGTCTTATACGGTTTGTTACTGTTTCTAGGCATCCGTTCCTTATGTGTGTAAGTTGTAGAACGGGCTGTCGCTATACTCTTGAAAATGTCTGGTAACTCGTAGTTCGCAACCGTAAATGGAATCGTGGTAAATTTCAGATTGGTTTCATTGCCGAGATATATCGGCTTACGACTGTCTCCAAACAACATCCACAGTAGCACTGCACTCTCATCAAGTGTATATCCCGGCTCTTGCTGCGCATTATATGTTCTGGCCTGACTGGTCACCCAGTACCCATGCAGCCACTCCCCTACAATACTGGCAAAATACCACTCCAACGTCAGTTTGGCCATATTCCGCAATGTCGCATCTGTCAAGTGTTCGGTAATGAACAATAGCGGTCCTACATGATGGATAAAATATGTTGGGGAGTCGTATTCAAAGTACCCCTGTTTTGTAATTGTGGAAAGTTCGGACAGCAGATAACTTCTGGCGATGGTAGCATAATTCACCGGATAATCTGGCCATTCTTCCGCTCCGACAACCCCGACTGCCGCATACATGAGCCGTTGATTTTCTGTATTTCCCGACAGAGCCGTCCCATCGGCATTCAAAATGTTAAAACTGAGCATTTTTGCTTTTACTTTATCCTTTAATGCGGGTGTGTAATACTCTTTATACTTCATATAAGCTTCCATTACGTTAATTCCCCAGAACATGTCTTTATTCCGATCCAAATGAATGTTGACGTAGGCAAGTCCAGTGCTGATATCTCCTTTGGAAAATTGCGCCATAGCCGCATAACCACCGACCTTTCGGCCCTGATCATACTCACTGTAAGGGTAGCCCAATGCTGCTACATCGTCGATTACGATCTGTTTGCGCTCCTGTAGTGAGCCTGTTAAAATCTCATTTTTAAACATAATTACAGCCACTCTCCTGATAATGGAATAATAACGCAAAAATAGTATAAATTTAGCGATGTGAGAAAAAGAAAAACCTGAACATAAATCTGGCTGAGACTTGCGGATTATAATTGTTAGGAGATATTATTTGTTGTAATTATAAGGCATTTGGTTATTAATTTCAATATTTTTACTATATTTTCATTGTGAAAATATAGCATTAGAGTCAAGATGCAATCTACCCGGGATTATTCCGGCTATGTCCCGGGTACGTTTTCTTCTATGCTTTTTAGCTGATTATGATGATGGTTGGGTTTGATCTATTCCGGATTTCGTCAGGTAGATCACCAAGGTTAAAATAGTTACGAGAAAAATCACGCTGGTTCCGGCCGTACCCAGGCCGAGTCCGCCATCGGTGTGAGATTGTGACAGATAATCCCCAAGAGAGGCGCCGAGAGGCCGGGTCACAATGTACGCCATCCAGAAGGACCACACGGCATTGAATTTAAACCGATAGCGGGCAATCGTTACGATACCAATCAGTGAAGCAAACATAAGCGCTGACCTCCAGTAACCTAAGTCAAGGCCTTCTGATATAAGATCACCAGCTGCTGTACCCAAGGCAAAGGTAAAGAATATCGTTGCCCAGTAGAATATTTCACGCTTGGTCGTGTAAATAGAATGAATGGATAATGTTTTCTCGCTCCCATACCAAAGTGTAAAAGTCACCAGGAGAGCAAGGGCAAAGACAGTCGTGGTAACTTGCAGCGAGATCCCTATGTGGTCCACAAGGTTATCTGAGACAAGCGTGCCCACAACACTGATGAGAGTCACCACGAGCCAGTAGATTCCAGGTATATATTTGCGCGACCTAAACTGAAATAGAAGTGTGACGAGTAAGAGAACAACCATGACCACAGTTGTACGAGTCAAGCCCCAATGCAAATTAAAGTTAAGAAAGTCGGCAGCGGTTTCTCCCACGGTCGTCGTCATAATCTTAATAATCCAAAAGAAAATGGTGACCTCCGGCACCTTGTTTAGCATTTTGCGGATTATGGATATGTTCGCAGTCTCCTCCGTGGAAATGGAGAGACTCTCGCTTTTCATGTTCTGATCCTGTTCCTCTTTTTTCATTCATAATCCTCCTCATGTTCTGGGGAACCTATTTAGATACTTGTCCCTCCTGAACAATGTACATAAAGAACATGAAACGATAGTGAGAATTACATGTGAAAAAACATAGAACATTTAAGCTTAGATTAGAAACTGATTAGGAATGAGGAATTTCAATGTATTCAATGCTCCATCTAGGGGGAGGAATTGAAGCAACCCGTGACATCATAGACGCTATACCGGATTGCAAGGTTGTCATTCTGACCATATTCGATCAGGAGGATTATGTGTATGATGGCATCCGTGCGGGAGCAATCGGGTATTTACTAAAGGACGCGGCACCTGATGAACTTGTAGATGCGGTTCGGGCACCAGATCAGATATCAGTTACTATGCCGCCTGAACCTTTTACAGATAGGGAACTGGAAGTTTTGCAACAGATGGCTTACGGATTACGTAACGAAGAGATCGCCGCCAGGCTTTATATCGGTGAGAGCACGGTTAAGACACATGTTCATCGAATTCTTCAAAAATGCGCGGTCGAAGACCGCACGCAAGCGGTTGTATTTGCCATTCGTAACGGAATTGTAAAGTAGATAAACACGGGATGAGTTTGATTTTATACAGTATATGATTAGGGGAGGGATTAGTCAGCCCCAGTCATAATGCTACAAAGATATAGGCTGCCGGCTAAAATCGGAGCCTATATCTTTGTATGCTAAATAGCTATGGATAACGAATAACGGTACAGGGATTATATTCACATCAGATAGCAGTAAGAAATGCATGAGGATATGCTTTTTTTCTGAGAGCACAGACAAGATGCACGTTCACCGGATTGTTCAGAGTTCATCCTTTGGATAAAAAGAATAACCGGGATACTTGACGACAGGCCATTTTACCTTCCGCAATTTAGAGGTCACATCGGCACCAACATTTAAATTGCTCTGAATGAGCTCTGTGGGGGTAAGAGCCATCCATTGGTTCAGGGAAACATCAGCGAAACGGTCACTTTTAAACATTTCAAGAAACCATAGCGTGCTCGAGCCTGTATTTTGGATGTAATGACCGTAAGCAAAAGGCACATATCCAACATCCCCGGCTCTGAAATCAAATGTACGCGCCGCGCCATTTCCGCCAAAAACAGTCATTCGGCCTTGCCCGGTAAGATAGTATTGCCATTCGTCATTATTGGGATGCCAGTGCATTTCCCGCATGGCTCCAGGCTCAATCTCAACCAGAGCAGCTGCGATCGTTTGGGATATCGGAAAATTGGAAGAATCGACGATTCGTACGCTTCCACCCGGCGTTTTGATGGGGGGCTGAGCGAGTAATTCATGCTTAAAGGATTGAGGTATCGTACCATAGGGAGAGGAAACCGCTTGGCTTTGAAGAGAGCCGGGAACGGCATCCTGATAAATGTATACTTGTTCTTGAGGAATGGGCGAAAAATCAGCTTCAGGAACGCCGAAATTGGCAGACAGTACATCTTTTGGAGTATGTGCAAACCAATCGGAGATGGATAACGTGTTCAGATCAGAAAAGCTGCCGTCATCAAAAACCAGCAAAAATTCGCAGCCTTCCTCAAGACCTTGTATAGAGTGTGGAATGCCGGGTGGGAAATACCAGAGATCACCAGGACCCACATCAGCAATAAAATTCCGACCATTTTGGTCGACGGCTGTAATACGGGCACTCCCCAACAGCATATAAGACCATTCCGCCTGCTGGTGCCAATGAAGTTCGCGTACGCCGCCCGGTGTCAAACTCATGTTCACGCCGGCAAGGGTTGTGGCAATGGGGAGCTCCCTTGCGGTAACTTCTCTTGACCATCCACCGTGATTCAACTGCATATGGGCATCTGAAAAAGAAAACCTCATGTTCGGAATGAGTCCATTATCTGTTACGGGTGGAACCAGCATGTCGGGATTTTGCAAATCCCTCATCACATCCCGGGGACCCTTGTCGATGCCTCCAGCACCATCACTTCTGATGGGCTGCGGCACTCTGGCATTTTTCGAGCAATCATTATGCATCATTTGATCTTCCTCTCCAAGTTGAAGCTTCATCAATCTTAGAATAAGAGAAAATCCGCATAAAGATTTTATGAACTCTTGGAGGGTTTTATGCTTTCTGAGTCAGATCCGTAAACTGGGCATCCATGAGCTGAGCTAAATCCTGCGGAATTAATTCCAGTTGGGTTCCAATTTTCCCGGCTACGTTCATACCATCTATTTTTACATCCTGATGATCATAACTCAGGATTTTGTAGTTTACATTCTGTCCATCCAATATTCGCATCGCATTTGTTGCAAATATACCTCGGCGGAATCATTCTACTCTCACTTAGAGCCGTTCCAGGTCATCTACATAGTCCTTTGCTTCCTTTAAAGAGAGGTCTCTAGCTACTCTTAGCTCTTTTATCGCCTGAATCTTTTTGCCTTCTCTAATCAGCAGGAGCAGCCTTTCATTGATATCCTCCGAAACTGCTGTGTTTAGCACATGTGGTGGCGCGGTAGCGGTTGTGCCTGACAGCGATATTCCCGACATTCCAGAACGATTCTCAAGACGCTCTACATCGGATTTCAAGTCATTAAGCCGAGCTTGCAAGCTATAGACTTTGATCAAAAGTATGACGGAGATGATCAGCGCGATCAATGCTATAAATTCCATAGTTTCCACTAAAGTTCCCCCTTTTTCACTTGATTTTATCCCAGAGATGCCACACTGGAATCTGCTCAATATAAATAGTATAGCATGATGATTTACGTTATATTATCTGGAATCGCTGAATTTACGTGAGTACGGAGTGGGGAATATTCTTGAACCCGTTGCTACTCCCAACCATGGAAGGCTACGAATTGACTTTTTACAGACAGAGCGTTATATTACAGCTTATTGTAATGCTTTTAATAAGTGCCGGAAAAGGAGAGGATTCAAATACTGCCAGTCTCCAATAATGCAATCCGAGTCAAACAAATTAATGTGGAGTTAGTCAAAAATACATTGAAGTCTCTTGAATATGCCACCAAATCGTCCATAGCGAGCATAACAGGACTCAGTGTGGCTACCTGCGGTAATATTCTGAAAGAGCTTCTTCAAACCGGGGAAGTGTTAGAGACAGAGCTGGAGGAATCCAACGGTGGACGCCCGGCAAGGCGGTATAGATATAACGCCGATTATTCCTATATTCTCTGTTTACATGTGAAAACAGAAGGCGGAGTGCATACTCTCACTTATGCGGTTGCCAATTTGCTGGGCGAAATCATTGTAGAGAAGACCTCGATTGTGCCTTATATTGATTATGAGGTCATAGAGAACCAAATTGGAGAACTCATTAACATCTATGGAAATGTCAAAGCGGTTGGCATTGGTATTCCCGGGGTTGTACATCAAGGGGTTATCGGTGTGTGTGATATCGATCCGCTCATAGGAATTCCTCTGGGTCCGCAGCTTCACAATAAATACGGACTGGAAATCACCATTGAAAATGATATGCATTTAACAGTCTATGGATTTTATAAAATGCAAAATTATGATGAGGACAAAACCTTTGCCATTGTTGCTTTTCCCAAGGATAACTTTCCGGGAGCCGGCTTTATTGTCGATGGACACTTATTAAAAGGAAATACTAAATTTGCAGGCGAAGTTTCCTTTTTACCCTTTGATATGACAAGAGAAGAACAGCTCAAGCAGATAAAAAGTGCTCAGGGATTCGTTCCACTGGCTATAAAGACGATCACTTCCATTATTGCTGTTATTGATCCTGTAGCTATCGCTTTGACCGGAGAGTTATCCAAGCCTGCTGTATTGAACGATATTTATACTGGCTGTCTTAAGGATATACCAGCAGAGCATATGCCTGAGATTTTTGTGAAAAACGATACGTATGATGAATACATGAACGGGTTGATTTCGGTGACTCTTGAAAGTCTGACATACAATTTGCAATTGGTAGAAAAAAGAAAATAGAGAGATGATATACATCTATAATTCCGGAGAGGATGATATCTATTATGAAAAAAACATTATTATGGGAAACGGGAACATGGACCAATGCTCCATTGTCAACTTGTCAAGATGGCGACACCCTCAAGGTGACAGCCAAAGAGGGAAGTGACTACTGGAAAAATACATTATACGGATTTGATCGCAGCAGCGGACATGCTTTATTGGCAAATTGGGAAGATTCTGAGGCCATAGAGGTCACATTTCAGCTTGCATCCTTTAATGAACTCTATGACCAGGCTGGAATTATGCTGTATCAAGGACCTGAGCAATGGATTAAAGCGGGGATTGAAATCAATGACAATATTCCCCAATTGGCTGTCGTGGTAACTAACGGTTATTCAGATTGGTCATTGTCCGCTGTGCCGGATTGGGTCGGTGAGGAAGTGACCTTGCGCGCTTCGCGGATGAACGATGCAGTGATTATCCGTGCCCGGACAGAAGCCCACGGCTGGCGCACAGTGCGTGTGGCGCCTTTTCCTTATAAATCTGCAAAACAAGCTGGTCCTTTTTTATGTTCGCCAACTCGTGTCGGCTTTGAGGTTACCTTTACACGCTGGGTAACTACAATGCCGGATGCCGATCTTCATATAGATCCACCTATGTAAAGGAACATTCTTATGATGAAAAATCAGAGAAGCAATTTGCTCATTTGGACTACAACTAGATTTCATAACAACTATCAGCTCACCTAAAGGAGGCTGTCCCGTTCGCCATTTTTGTGGCCTTTGGGATAGCCTTTTTTTATATATACGAACATCAGATAATATCAGGTCACAGCGAGCATATTGTATATTTTCATGGTTCGCACATCATCTTTGGAAATTTTAAGCTCATGAATTAGCTCGGGAGTTTCTGGTATGGGTGTTCTCGAAAAAAGCATTTTTAAAGCAATCGGCATAAAGGGACGGAAGGAAACGCCGGACATGAGACCCCACTTCTGCTCAGATTCCAGGAAAGAAGCCAGAATATTGATGGTCAGATTTTCGAGAGGGGTAGCCTGATTTTTGAGCATAAGGGTGGTCAGTGTGTCATAGTGCTCCGTATGCCCCCAATATGTATTTTCGCATTCCTGATAATGTTCAAAATTTTTAACATTCATATATAACATCGTCTTATAACGATTGTCATCCGGCTGCGCCAGCATGTCCACTACACATCTTACCAGCTTATTAATTCGTCCATCATAAAAATAAGAATAAAACCGGGTGGAATTCTTGAAAAAAGTGGAGGGAAGTGTGTTAATCAACGCGGAGGGCTGTCTCGGTTCGATATAGAGAAGCTGCTCTACCTGAACGTTTAACGCTTTTGCAATGCTGTACAAGATGACGAGGTCAATGGTAATATCGCCACTCTCATATTTGGATAACGTAGCTTTGCTTTTGTAAATCATGTCTGCCAGTTGTTGAACGGTCAATCCCTTAATTTTGCGGAAGATTCTGATTTTTTTACCCACTTCCTGATTGATAGTATGCATTGTTCACTCTCCCAATATGTTTCCTGAGAATATTACAAATGATGATTTTGTATACGTTTCGCTATATTCATAATAATTATACCATTTCATAAGCAATTTTAGTATTCTGACGAAACAAAAATGATGATTTGTTTCATATGAATAGATTTTATTGTGTTTGAGTCAATGGAGAGCTGTATGCCATAATGAATCCATTCATGAGAAGCAGGGACGGAAACAGGAAGGGGAACAAAAAGCGTGAAGTATGATTTTGATGAGGTTATTGACCGTAGAGGAACCAACGCCATGAACACTGACGGCTTCCGGGAGTATATTTTTAAGGCGGAGGGTGATATGGTCTTTCCTTATAAGGATGATGAATTTATTCGCATGTGGATCGCTGACATGGAGTTTGCCACACCTCCTGAGATTATTGAAGCCATCAAGGAACGGCTGGATAAACGAATTTTTGGCTATAGCCAGGTGTTTGATCCCAACTATTACCTTGCTGTGGTCGGCTGGACGCAGCGGTATTATAACTGGACTTTTTCAGAGGAGCAGCTGGTTACTTCACCAGGGATCATTCCTGCTCTCTATGAGCTGGCTGAATACATTTGCAAGTCGGATGAAAAAGTACTGATCCTTACCCCATCCTATGCCTTCTTCAAGGCTGCGGCGGATTATAACGGCTTGGAACTGGTGTGTTCAGAACTAATCAATCAAGAGGGTCATTATACGATTAATTATGAAGACCTGGAAGCAAAAGCTAGAGATGAAAAGGTGTCTCTATGCATTTTCTGTAATCCGCATAATCCATCTGGCCGTGTATGGACCAAGGAAGAGTTACAGAGAGTAGGGAAGATTTGTCTTGAAAATGGAGTCTGGATTATATCGGATGAAATACACTGCGATTTGTTGAGGAACGGGCAAGTCCACACCCCGATGGCCAAACTTTTCCCGGACTCAGATCGGATTATCACTTGTATGGCTCCTAGTAAAACCTTTAATATGGCCGGGCTGATGTTTTCGAATGTCATCATTCCCAATGAAACGCTCAGGGGAACCTGGAAAGCGCGTCATTACGGCTTTGAAAATCCGCTTAGTATTGTCGCAACACAAGCTGCATACCTGCATGGAGATGAGTGGCTGCGGCAATTAAAAAATTATTTGGACGAGAATTTTATATTTACCAAGCAATATTTGAACCGTTACTTGCCAGAAGCTATATTCCATATTCCAGAGGCGACTTATCTGGCATGGGTTGATATCAGCGCCTATGTACCAAAAGAAGAGAATTTACCTTTGTTTTTTGCCAATCATGCCGGAGTTTTGTTGGAAGACGGGAAGATGTTTGTTGCCAACGCTGAGGGATACATTCGTCTGAATCTGGCTTGTCCGAGGTCCACGCTGGAAGAGGGACTAAGAAGAATATGCAAGGTGCTAACTGAAAATCCATTAATACTTAATCTCACCTAATTCCTTATTAATATATAGATATGTATGGATCATTCCAAAATATTCGATCCCCATAGAAACGATAAAATCGTATCCATGAAAAGAGCCGTCCTCAAATCGATCGAGGGCGGCCTTTATACGTGTACATCATAAATAGTTCTTCATTTCCTGCCCAGTCAACTTTCACTGTTAGCCATAACGTCATGCCAAATAAGGCGAATGACCGTGCCTTTCCCTAAAGCCGTGTCGACCGTAATTTGCCCTCCCATGGCTTCAATCAGCCCTTTGGATACAGCCATACCAAGACCCGTCCCATTCGGCGTAGTAGAGGTATTGGTTCCCCGGTAATAACGCTCAAATAATCGGCTTACCGTATTTTCATCCATTCCTCTCCCGTTATCAGCAAATTCAATCGTGAACCCTTTACCACCTTCGCTGGATATAACCGAGACGGTAAGTGTCGTTTCAGGCGGATTATGAAGCAGAGCATTGGCAGTCAAATTGTTAATGACCCTTTCTAGCCAAGGCGTATATAGCTTAACGAAGATGTCGACAGGAGCAGGCCGGAACAAAATGGCTTCTTCCTTATAAAAAGGGTCGGTACCCACCCGCTCTAACGTTTCCCGTAGCCAGCTATTCAACTCAATTTCCTCAGATTCCGGGGGACGGGCACCGCTTTTTAAGCGATAACTCATGGCAAGATCATTAATCAACATATCCATGTGCGCGGATTTTTCCAGCATTGTACCCGAAAATTTACGAACTTCTTCTGCGGTCCAATCATATTGCGGCTCAGCCAGTAAGTGAGCGTAACCTTTGATGGAAACGAGCGGTGTTTTCAGATCATGGGTGATCCCGGCAATCCATTCCTCTCTGAGACTATCGGTTTGCTGACGCAGTACCTGATCTCTTTGCAGCGTACCTGAGAGCTTATCAATAGAATCCATCACATCCGCAAAAATGAGGTAACGTCGCTTCCATTTGCCTGAACCCAACCGGCTGCGTTGAATGCCTCTATGATCAACAGGCTCTTGATATACGGATTTACCGAGTGCATCGAGCCAGGAGAGCATATGAAGTAACGGGACTCCGAAGCGATGCGCCTGCCACAGTGAGAGAAGCAGGAATAAGAGAAAAATAGCTGAGAACATGGCGACTATGGACTTTAGTATCGTTCTTTCTTCCTCAGGAGGAAGCCAGCTATTGCCTGTAGCAACACCGCCAGCATTTGGAAGACTAATGACCCATGTACGACCCGTTTCTTCCATATATTCGGAGGAAAGGTGGAAGCCGTATCTTTCACTGTACATGGTGCGAAGGGAAAGCTCCTGAAGAGTATAGGCTGTCGGTGCAGATGTTGGACGATTGTAGGAAGCAAGCTCCGACCCGGTTGCATCCAGTAACTGTATGTAGCCACCAAGCTGCTTGAGACGGGCAGTGACTTCATGGGGCAATATCAGCTTTCCATTCGAAGACAATGTTCCCTGACTGCTTACTGTTTTTAATAGGGTTCCCATAGGATTAGGCTGACCATATAGCAGTGTGAAAGTTCGACCATCTTTCTCCTGAACCCAAAGAGAAAGCCCATAGGGGAAGGAGCGGGTACCTGTCCAATAAGAGACGAACTCGCCGGGTGCATATTTCTTCGGTACATCTTGCGGTGTATTGTAGGACTGATTCACCTGCCCGTTTTCGTCAAGACTTTGCAGCCAGCCGCCGTTTTTCTTGACCTGCTCTAGCAAAAGTGGATCAAAGTGTATGCCGTCCTTGCCTATTTCGGAGGACGCTACAAGCTGTTCTAATCCAGTAGAGGCAAAATCATTGGAGAGGCGGATATCGACCAAGCGTTGATACGCCCAAAAGAACGTAACAGCAGCAATCAGGAACGCAAAAGCTTCAGCGGTAGCCAACTGTAGCACGAATCGCATCATTAGCTTGCGTTTAATATTCATAATCGTTGGGAACTCCCTATTTTCGCTTGTACCAGCTTATAGCCAAGTCCTCTAACATTTACGATAAAGCTTGGATTGGCAGGATCAGGTTCAATTCGTTCCCGGATGCGATGAATATGTACCATGACGGTATTGTCATCGCTTAATGCTTCTTCTCCCCAGACGGCTTCATATAGCTCGCTTTTACTGAAAATTCGATTGGGGTTTTTGCATAAGAAAAGCAATAATTGGAAGACTAGCGCAGGACAGGCTACGACTGTTTGCTCAACACGAAGCTCACCGGCTGTTTCATCGATCTGAAAATGTCCATAGTCATAAATGGCGTTCATTTTGCTGGAGGGCTGTGCAGTTCCAGATTCTTTGGTTGTATTATTAATGGTCAAGTAACGCCGTAGTTGTGAACGTATGCGTGCGACAATCTCTAACGGATTAAACGGTTTGGTAATGTAATCATCGCCGCCAACAGCGAACCCAGTCAGCTTATCAAAATCAGATTCCCGAGCGGTTAAAAACAAGATGGGAGCATCCGTCGTTTGACGGAGAAACGGACATATTTCGATTCCACTGCGTCCTGGCAACATGACATCTAATATGATCAAATCGTAGATTTTTCCTTCACAGGCAGTAATGGCCGCTTCACCTGTCATCACTGTATCGACATTCGTGTAGCCTTCCTTATATAGGACGGTCAGCATGAGTTCAAGAATGGATTGCTCGTCGTCGACAAGTAAAATTGCCGCATTGTTCATGCTTTCATTCCTTTCTTCTCTATCTTTATTCCTTCCATAATATCATGATTCCTCAGGGATGAACGAAGCGTTGTCTTAACGGAAGCTTAATTGTGCTCTGCAGATCTGAAAAAGAGTTAAGGCTTAGTTAAAGTGATGTTACACGGGATCTAAGACCGTCTTGTTAGAATGGGATAGATAAAATAATAATATACACAAAAACGGGGGTGCAGCAGTGAAGAAGGCAACTAGAAAGAACAGGATAGAAATCTTCCACTATGGCAAAATGGTACTGGTGGCAAGTGCGTTTGCTGCTTTTATAACGGCATGCGGAGGAGGAGGGGGGAACTCGGAAGTGGCCAAAGATATACCGAATGAAACAACAAATACAAAGGACCAAACGGTGAAGCCAGAGGAGGTACCGGAAAAACTGCTTGAGGGCAAGTATGCGGAGGTTTATGACCAATTCAGCAATGAGTTTAAACAACAACTGAGCGAAGCCGATTTTGTAAAAATGGCTCCTGATTCTCTAAAAGGTGTTGATTCATTTAAGCAGGCGTCAGTCATGAAACTCAATGGCAGCGAACAACGTTCATGGATAAGCGACTCAGGGAAAATAGGCCTGATCACTGTTTTTGATGAGAAGGGAACTATATTGGGGCTTCAGGCCAAGAAACTTTCCCCTTCGCCGGAAACAGACAATCGCCTGACCAAAATCAAATACGATTGGCCATTGAAGGGGGAATGGTTTGTTACCTGGGGTGGAACCAATGCGCTTGTGAATTACCACTATGAATATGAAAGCCAGCGATATGCCTATGACCTTATACAGAAAAAAGATGGCTATTCCTATAAAGGTGATCCGCTGAAAAATACAAGCTATTATGCTTTCGGCCAACCGATTCATGCGCCGACAAGCGGAACCGTGGTCTCAGTTGTAAATAACATTCCTGATAACGAACCTGTCGGCGTGATGAACGAGAAGGTGCCTGCCGGGAATGAAGTTGTGATTGACCATGGCGGGGAATATAGCGTGCTAGCTCATATGAAGAAAGGCTCTGTTAAAGTGAAGGTAGGGGATAAGGTGAAGAGTGGCGATGAAATCGGGCTACTTGGTAATTCAGGCAATTCCAGCGAAGCCCATCTTCATTTTCAGGTGTCAGACGGTGCAGATTTATTCAAGTCTCGTTCGATCAACATCAATTGGAAGAACCGAATTGCTCCTGTGCAGGGAGAGACAATAACAGCCGAGTAATTTCAAAAAAATTCAAACTCTCAGACAAAGGTTGATCTTCAGTTTTATGATGATCAACCTTTGTTTTTTTTGTTATCCGACAACAAGTTATTGAAAAATATCGTCCTCATTACAAATCAGAATGCGATTTTAAATCTGTTGACAACTTGTATATACATGATATATTCTTGTATATACAAGAAAGATGAAAGCGTTATAATGTTTAATTTAGGGAGAAAGGAACGAGTATGATGCAAGCGATAAACAAAGCTTTGATTCATCAAGATACGGACTGGTGGCGCAAATCGGTGGTCTATCAGGTTTATCCCAAAAGCTTTAGTGATACAACGGGTAATGGAACAGGTGATATACGAGGATTAACACAAAAGCTGGATTATTTATATGAACTGGGTGTTGATATTATCTGGTTACAGCCGGTTTATGTCTCCCCGCAGCGTGATAACGGGTATGATGTAGCCGATTATTGCAGGATCAACCCCGATTTTGGGACTATGAAGGACTTTGAGGAATTGAGTCAGGAGATCCAAGCGCGTGGAATGCGTCTGATGATAGATATTGTAGTAAATCATTCTTCGACAGAACATGTCTGGTTTCAGGAGGCACGACAATCAAGGGATAATGCATACAGGGACTATTACATTTGGCGTGATCCTGCACCCGATGGCGGGCCCCCTAACAACTGGAAGTCTAAATTCGGTGGACCCGCTTGGCAGTATGATCAAACAACAGATCAATATTTTCTAACCCTGTTTGACAAGACTCAGGCAGATCTAAACTGGGAAAATCCGAAAGTACGTCAGGAAGTCGTAAATCTGCTGGAGTTTTGGGCTGAAAAGGGAGTCAGCGGATTTCGGCTGGATGTGATTAATTTAATTTCCAAAGATCAGCGATTCCTGAATGATGATCGCAGCACGGCTCCAGGCGACGGACGCAAGTACTATACGGACGGTCCGCGCGTACATGACTACATTCACGAGCTATATGAAAAAGTATTTCAAAAGTATAATAACGTGACGGTGGGTGAGATGTCCTCTACGTCACTGGAGCACTGCATCCGTTACTCCAATCCAGAGAAAAAAGAATTGTCTATGACCTTCAATTTTCATCATTTGAAAGTAGATTATCCGAATGGTCGAAAGTGGGAACTGATGCCCTATGATTTTGAAATGCTGAAAAGCCTATTCTCGGAATGGCAAATGGGTATGCAGCAGGGTGGTGGCTGGAGTGCATTGTTCTTTAACAACCATGATCAGCCACGAGCGATCTCCCGTTTTCTAGATGATGGCGTATACCATGCCGAAAGCGCTAAGCTGCTGGCGACCACACTACATGGACTTCAAGGAACGCCCTATATATTCCAAGGCGAAGAAATTGGTATGGCCAATCCGAAATGGTCAGATATCGAAGAATTTCGAGATGTGGAATCTCTAAATATGTATCGTATTCTGCAAGAACAGGGTAAGAGTGCTGAAGAAGCATTAAATATGATCCGGGAGCGATCCCGTGATAATTCGAGGACGCCGATGCAATGGGATGATAGTCCAAATGCGGGGTTCACTTCAGGTACTCCTTGGATCAAGGTAGATGAGCGTTATCCACAAATTAATGTGCAGGCCCAGTTAAAGGATCCGAACTCCATCTACCATCATTACCAAAAGCTGATCAGACTGCGCAAGACGGTGCAAGTCATTACTGATGGGAATTATCAGCGACTGGACGAGGCCCATCCTCAGATATATGCCTACCAACGCAGCAATGAAAAGGAGACTATGATCGTCATCTCTAATTTTAGCGGGCAGGAGGCCAAATTCCATATACCTGATTCATGCTACTTACAACTAAAAGATCAGGCATTGGTTTCTGCTGAACTGTTAATTGGCAATACCGAGCAAGTGCCGGAATTAAAGCAGTCTATCACATTGTCCCCATATGCTTCCTATATGTGGCTACTTCGTTAGACGCAGTTTATAGTGTGGCAACAACCAATAGCCCCGGGTTCCTTACTGTCACGGCGACCGGGGCTGCTACTTCATTAAAATTAAGGGAGTGAGTTAAATGCCGATTGAAAGAGCACAGGTGGAACGAATTATAGAAGCCGTTGGCGGCAAAGATAATATTGAGGCTGCTACCCATTGTGTAACCCGTCTGAGGTTTGCCCTCTATGATGACAAACTGGTCGATAAAAATGCATTGGATCAAAATGATTTGGTCAAAGGCCAATTTTCCTCACAAGGACAGTATCAGGTCGTCATTGGGCCAGGTCTGGTTGATAAGGTGTATGACGAAATGATTGCAATTACAGGCGGCAACCGGGCTTCCAAAGATGATGTTAAAAATGCGGCCAGCAAGAAACAGAATCCGATTCAGCGTGCCATCAAGACACTGGCAGATATTTTTATTCCTATCTTGCCCGCGATTGTGACCGCAGGCCTGCTGCTTGGAATTAACAATATTCTGACGGGTCAGGGAATTTTCTTCGAGGGAATGTCTCTGGTTCAGGTCTATCCTCAATGGACTGATTTTGCTGCTATTATTAATACCATCGCCAGCACAGCTTTTACGTTCTTGCCCGCCTTGATCGGATGGTCGGCAGTTATCCGATTTGGTGGCAGCCCATTACTCGGGATTGTACTTGGTCTGATTCTGGTTCATCCAGACCTGCTGAGTGCTTACAATTATGCAGATGCAGTGACTAAGGGAACGGTTCCGGTATGGAATCTGTTTGGCTGGGAAGTGAACAAGATTGGCTATCAAGGACAGGTTCTGCCGGTTCTTGTATCCGCTTACGTGTTGGCACAAATTGAAAAATTCTTGAACAACAGAATAGCTGATTCATTTAAGCTGTTATTGGTCGCGCCGATTACATTATTAATTACGGGATTTCTTGCATTTACGGTTATCGGACCGGTTACTTTTATGATCGGCAATGCGATTACGGGCGGTCTTGTATACGTTTTCTCTCTGGCTCCTGCGCTGGGAGGGCTGATTTATGGAGGTCTTTACGCGCTGCTCGTCATTACGGGAATGCACCATACTTTCTTGGCCGTAGACGTACAATTAATTGGAACACAGGGCGGGACATTTCTATGGCCAATGCTGGCGCTTTCCAACATTGCTCAAGGTGCTGGTGCATTGGCTATGATGCTGGTATTAAAGGATCAGAAGGGCAAAGGGCTGGCCTTTACTTCATCCGTGTCTGCTTTTCTGGGTGTCACGGAACCGGCGATCTTTGGGGTAAACATCCGTTATAAATATCCATTTGTGTTCGGAATGATTGGTTCAGGTATTGCGGGTGTCTTGCTAACGGTGAATCATGTTATGGCTTCTTCAATCGGTGTTGGGGGTATTCCAGGCTTCCTGTCTATTTTCCCTATGAACTGGGGCGTGTTCTTCATTGGAATGGCGATCGTGTTAATTCTGCCGTTCAGCTTAACTTTAGCGTATGGAAAATTATTAAATAAGCGCCAGCAACAATCAGATCTTACTAAGGAAGAGTTGCCAAATGCTAATCATTCAACTTCTTCATTCACAAATCAGAACAGTCCAGCTAACATACCTGCCGAGACAAAAGGAACTGACCATAAGACTTCCGCGCTCGATGTACTTGAAGTCATGACTCCGGTTCGGGGACGTATTGTGCCTCTGGAACAGGTTCCTGATCCGGCTTTTGCCGATCGTCAGATGGGACAGGGAATTGCGGTGCAACCGGAGGAGGGTAAAATTTTTGCCCCTTTCAGCGGAAAGGTCATCCATATTATGATGAAGAGCAAGCATGCCCTGATTCTGGAACATGCGTCAGGTGTACAGATTCTGGTGCATGTGGGCGTTAATACCGTGTCACTGAAGGGCGAAGGTTTCACTATGCATGTGAAGACAGGCCAAACAGTTGAACAGGGACAATTGCTGATGGAATTCGACCGTGATCTAATCCAGGAATCCGGATACCCGGTTATTACACCAGTAATTGTTCCGGATGGTCAGGAAATGATTGAGTCCGTTGAAGAACTGCCAGGTGAGGCGAACACTTTGCAATATATCTCTATGAAAATTCACTTAAAGCCTTTATCTGTAGACAAGAATAAACCACAAACTTAAAAAGCACACAGGTCGCCAAATTGAAGTGAAAGAATGCTACAATAAACGTGGTGATGATAATTGACAACGAATATTTTTCTGCAAATTTATCAGGATTATTTGGAACAAATCCGGGCAGGTGAATTAGCCTCAGGCACGAAGATGCCCTCTGAAAATGAGCTGGCCAGGGAATATAATACTTCCCGTGAGACCGTACGTAAGGCACTTCACTTGCTTGCGCAAAATGGGTATATCCATAAAATAAAAGCTAAAGGCTCCTTTGTACTGGATATCGGGCGTATGGATTTTCCAGTTGGCGGATTGGTCAGCTTCAAAGAGATGTCCGAACGAATCGGGCGTAAATCACGTACGATTGTGCATGAGAATCGCCTGATTCCGGCTTCAGACGAGATAGCCGGTCATCTTGAGCTCGACAAGCATAGGCATCTTGTCTGGGAAGTGATTCGCGCGCGTGAGATTGAAGACGAATCCGTTATTCTGGATAAAGATTATTTTCGATCAGACATTGTGCCTGTGCTTACCAAGGAGATTAGTAGCGGATCCATTTATGAATATCTGGAGAATGAGCTTCATCTTCAAATCAGTTATGCTAAAAAAGTAGTATCCGTAGAAGATGCAAGTGAAGAGGATCATAAGTTGATGGATCTCAACGACTATATTCACGTGGTAGTAGTGCGTAATTATGTCTATCTGGAAGATACCACCTTGTTCCAGTACACCGAGTCAAGGCATCGGCTGGACAAATTCCAATTTGTCAACTTTGCCAGACGTGCTCACGGGGAAGAGAAAAAGTCGGATCTATCCAGAAACCCTGTTTAAAAAAACACTTGACATGAAACGCGTTACAAAACTTAGAATCTAAGATAGAAACACTTTATAACACATTAGCATAAGGGGACAAGGTCCTCCCCTGGTTAATGAAAAAACATAAGTAAAGGCGGAGAGAACAATGAGTATACAATTTCCAAAAGATTTCCTGTGGGGCGGCGCAGTTGCTGCTAATCAGCTGGAAGGCGCTTATCAAGAAGATGGAAAAGGCTGGTCTATTCAGGATGTAACCCCTCGTGGTGGTTGGGGACCCATTACGGATGTGCCAACAGAAGATAATATGAAGTTGATTGGTATTGATTTTTATCACCATTATAAAGAAGATATTAAACTTTTTGCAGAAATGGGTTTCAAGGTGTTCCGGACCTCTATCGCATGGTCGCGTATTTTTCCTAAAGGGGACGAGCTGGAGCCTAACGAAAAAGGACTGCAATTTTATGATAATTTGTTTGATGAACTTCATAAATATGGAATTGAACCGCTCGTTACATTATCTCATTATGAAACACCGCTACATTTGTCCAGAGAATACGATGGTTGGGTAAACCGCAAGCTTGTTGATTTTTATGAGCGCTATGCTACAACGGTATTTAACCGTTACAAAAATAAAGTAAAATACTGGTTGACATTTAATGAAATCAACTCCATTCTTGAAGCTCCATTCATGAGTGGCGGGATTAGCACACCAAAAGATCAGCTTACTAAGCAAGATCTTTATCAAGCCATTCACCATGAGCTTGTTGCGAGTGCAAGAGCGGTAAAAATCGGTCACCAGATCAATCCTGATTTCAAAATCGGATGTATGGTGCTGAGTATGCCTACTTATCCGCTGACACCTAATCCAGACGATGTGATCGCTGCGATGGAGTTTGATCACAGAAATATGGCCTTTGCAGATATTCATGCCAGAGGTCAATACCCAGGTTACATGAAACGTTTCTTTAGAGAAAACGGAATCTCTATTCATTTTGAACCAGGAGATGCCGAAGATTTGAAGCATACCGTTGATTTTATCTCGTTCAGCTATTACATGAGCACTTGTGAAACGGCTGACGAAGCCAAGAAAGCGAAAGGTGAAGGCAACATCCTCGGTGGTGTCAGCAATCCGCATCTTGAGGCAAGCGAGTGGGGCTGGCAAATTGATCCGCAAGGCTTGCGTTATGTACTGAACACATTCTATGACCGCTTCCAAAAACCACTATTCATAGTTGAAAATGGTTTGGGCGCCGTTGACGAGCTTATCACCAATGAAAAAGGCGAAAAAACCGTTGAAGATGACTATCGGATCAACTATCTGAATGATCATCTGGTTCAAGTTGGCGAAGCTATTGACGACGGAGTAGAAATTATGGGCTATACGTCTTGGGGTTGCATCGACGTTGTTAGTGCATCGACAGCTCAGCTTAAAAAACGTTATGGATACATTTATGTAGATCGTCATGATGATGGAAGCGGCACACTTGAAAGATATCGGAAGAAATCGTTCCATTGGTACAAAGATATTATTTCGACCAATGGTGCAAGCTTGCGACGGAAATAAGATGCTGCTTGCTTGATCAAGGCAGCAATTCAACGAAAAAGGATTTTATACAGCGACCGCTTCCTGCTATTGTACAGGGAAGCGGTCGCTTAGTTTTGTTTGCATCACGATCAGGCACTTAGCTGATAATTTTATTACTGACGAGCGATTGTCAGAAAGGCTATGATACGGTGAGAAGCATATCCAGAAAGGAATGAACCATTATGAAGCTTATGTTTGTATCGGATATTCACGGCTCGCTGCACTGGTTGCAGCTGGCACTGGAAAAGTTCAGGGAGGAAAAAGCAGACCGTCTTGTCCTGCTTGGAGACTATATGTACCATGGACCGCGTAATCGGCTACCGGAAGGGTACAATCCGGCGGAAGTGGCCGCTGTGCTGAATCAGTACAAGTCTCATATTGCAGTGGCTGTACGCGGTAACTGCGATGCAGAAGTGGATCAGATGCTGCTGGAGTTCCCGATGATGGGCGATTATGCTTTATTGTACCATGAAGGTCGGCGCATCTATGTCACGCACGGACATGGCTTCAGCATTGGGAACTTACCACCACTGGAAAAGGGGGATGTGTTCATCCAGGGACATACCCATATTCCGGTAGCGGATGTGGAAAAGGGCGTCTTTGTGCTGAACCCCGGTTCGATAGCGTTGCCGAAGGAAAACTATCCTCCATCCTATGGGCTATTGGAGGGAGTGCAATTCACGGTTAAGGATTTTGATGGCGACACGATTAAAACGATCACATTTTCAATGTAATCCATTTTAGCTTGAATGGGATTCATTCAAAACTTTTTCGATCTGATTGAGACAAAGATCATATTATTGTATGATAGGAACGGAGTCCGTCCGTCTTGTTTATGTAGACAACGTTTTCCAGCTACAGAAAAGACTCAACATTATGATGAAGAAAGAGAGCTTCAACACATGCAAATTAAGGATTCACAGTATAAAATGCCGCCTGAATGGGCGCCGCATGAACGTACGTATATTTCCTGGCCTGTACAGTCTTCCATGGTTTACCCGGATATGCATGCAGATGTATGCATGGGCTACGCTGGAATTGTACGTGCCATGGCTGAGTTTGAACCAGTTACCGTGGTCGTAAATCCAGATGATCTGGAGAGCGTCCAGGCACTTGAGCTCGGGGAACGGGTGGAGCTGCTTCCAATAGAGCATAGTGATGCGTGGCTGCGCGACAACGGTCCTACTTTTCTAACGAATGAGCATGGACAGTTGGCAGGTGTGAACTGGAAGTTTAATGCCTGGGGCGGCAAATACGCTCCGTGGGACCTGGATGATCAGGTAGCGCCGCAAATTTTGGACAAGCTTGGATTACCGAGGCTTGATGCACCGCTTGTGATGGAAGGCGGCTCGCTGCACGTAGACGGCGAAGGCACATTAATTACAACAGAAGAGTGTTTGCTTAATCCGAACCGCAACCCGGAATTAAGCAGGGAAGAAATCGAACGGTATGTGTGCGAATATACAGGCGTTGAGAAGATTATCTGGCTGAAACGTGGACTTAGTGGCGACGAAACGGATGGGCATGTGGACAATATTGCTTGCTTTGCTGCTCCTGGCAAGGTCATTATGCAAGTATGCGATGATCCTATGGATGAAAATTACCAAATCACGCAGGAAAATCTGCGCATTCTGGAGCAGGCAACGGATGCAAAAGGCCGCAAGCTGGAAGTGATCCAAATCGGGCAACCTCCGCGCGTGGATTTTGACGACAGTCGGTTGACGCTGAGCTATATCAACTTCTATTTTGTGAACGGCGGCATTATTTTGCCCGTGTTTGGCGGCACTGCTACTGAAAGCGACCGCGCAGCCGAGCAGGTGCTGGCAAATGTATTTCCTGAACGTACCATTCGTACCGTGGACGGCATGGCGGTCATCCGTGAAGGCGGTAACGTACACTGCACTACCCAGCAGATGCCCGCTGTAAATAATTGATCTATATAAATCCAAGAGGAGGACTGACGTGAGAAAAGTAAAAGTGGCAGCAACCCAAATGAGCTGCTCTACCAACATTGATGAAAATATAAGCAAAGCTGAGAAGCTGGTACGTGAAGCGGCTGCGCAAGGCGCGCAGATTATTTTACTTCAGGAATTGTTCGAGACTCCGTACTTCTGCCAGAAGGAAAAGTCCGATTATTTTGCATATGCAACCGAACTGGAGCATAACAAGGCGGTTAACCATTTTAAGAAGATTGCCAAGGAATTGCAGGTTGTGCTGCCAATCAGCTTTTATGAGAAAAAAAACTACGCCCGCTACAACAGCCTTGCTGTGATTGATGCGGACGGTGAAGTGCTGGGTAAATACCGCAAGAGCCACATCCCGGACGGTCCCGGGTATGAGGAAAAGTTTTATTTTAATCCGGGCGATACCGGTTTTAAAGTGTGGAATACACGATATGCCAAAATTGGAATAGGCGTATGTTGGGATCAGTGGTATCCTGAAGCTGCCCGTTGTATGGCGCTGATGGGTGCAGAAATTTTGTTCTATCCGACAGCGATTGGTTCGGAACCGCAGGATTCTTCCATTGACTCCAAGGATCACTGGCAGACTTGCATGCTCGGTCATGCTGCTTCCAATCTGATGCCAGTTGTTGCTTCTAATCGCATTGGAATGGAGACAGATGAGGACTCCAGTATCACATTCTACGGTTCATCCTTTATTGCTGGGCCACAGGGTAACAAAATTGCAGAAGCTGGTCGTACGGATCAGGAAGTGCTTACTGCCGAATTTGATCTGGATGAGCTGGAAGTGGGGCGGATTGAATGGGGCATTTTCCGTGACCGCCGCCCGGAACTATATAAAATGATTGCTACCTATGATGGTGATTTAAAAGTATAGCCTTTATACGAATATAGACAAAGTTCCCCTTGCTGATAAGCCTAGGCGTTCCCCACATTCGGATTCGCCCGGCTTTTCGGGAAGGGGATTTTTTGAATGCTTGAACGAATATGACTAAAGATAAAATAAAGATTCTCCGAGCACTTTGCAAAGTTACAAAAAAATAATTTGCCCTATCGTACATGAGATTTATACCCTTAAGTACGATTTTTTTATTTGGTATTCGATTTAAGATAAATATGAGAAATCAAAGTAAATTAGCAGGATGTTAATGATGCGAATTTTCTTTTTATGATATGAAGGGTTAACTCCATTATTTTGTAAAATAGCTTGAGAAAGTCTGACTTACTTTTAACTAAGCTACAAAGTGATAAAATATAAATATAATGTTTTTTTGTAAGCATATAAGTTAGTTGTATGACTTTTCATTTCAGTTATTTTAGTTGGACCAAAGGAATAAAGAGGTGGATTATGGGCAACGAATCCAAGGAACAAGGACAAAATGTAGACTTAAAAATAAACGATGGAGAAAGTGATCGAATTAGTACATCCAGAGTTCCTATTATAATATGGGTCATTTTGATTCATAGTGAAGGGCTTATTTTTCAGAATAAATATACACTACTGCCGTTTCAGAGTTTTTTGTTCTCCCTGGCCCTGATTGTGCATGTACTTTTGTACTGGCATGTTCGTAAAGTTCTACACTACTGTTCATGGTTTTATTTTATTATTCAAGGAGCCTTCATCTTTTCAAGCGCTTTTCTTCTGCCTAAAAGCTTTTCAATTGTGCTGGTTGGATTAATCCCGGTATTACTCGGTCAAAGCCTAGGTGTTTATTATCAAGCGAAAAAAGTTGTATTGGTGTTTTTTAGTTTCTATCTTCTTTTTTGTTCTTACTTTATATGGAGCTACGATAGCGATAGCTCCGTGTTATTTATTTCAATGCTCATTCTGCTAACCATTATCGTAGCTGCCTACGCTAATCTTTTCTACAGGCAGGTTAATGCTCGGATTCGTACCCAAAACTTTCTTGCTGAGCTGGAGCTTGCACATCAAAAAGTGGAAGAGCTTACGCTAGCCAATGAACGGCAACGTATGGCACGGGATTTGCATGATACACTGGCTCAAGGTCTTGCTGGGCTTATTATGCAGTTGGAAGCCATAGATGCCCATCTGACAAAAGGCAGCTCACAGAGAGCACATGAGATCGTTCAGCAGTCCATGTCCCAGGCACGCAAAGCGTTGGCTGACTCACGCCGGGCTATAGACAACCTGCGTTCAAAATCGGCCTCGGAAGTCGACTTTGCTGATGCAGTCCGGGAAGAAACGCAGCGCTTTACGATGGCTACCGGAATCCGAACAGCGCTGGACATCAAGATCAAATCCTCGGTATCCAGGCTGTTGATTGAACATGCGCTGCACATCATAAGTGAATGTCTAACGAACATAGCCAAGCATTCGCATGCCAAGAACGTATGGATCAATATTTTGGATAGTCAAGGTATAATTTCTATAGAGGTCAGTGATGATGGGAAAGGATTTAACCCAGATATCATTGCCAGACAAGCAGGACACTATGGACTAATAGGCATTCATGAGCGTGCGCGTCTGCTGGGCGGAACAATAAGTATCAACAGCACAGTGAGAGAAGGGACGTCTATTAAAGTAGAGGCCCCCCTTACTAAAGGAGACGTATCATGAAATTTAAAATATTAATTGTTGATGATCATTGGGTGGTTAGAGAAGGGCTAAAGCTTGTACTAGAGACAAATGACAGCTACGAAGTTGTTGGTGAAGCGGAAGAAGGGGCAACAGCTCTTACCCTGATTGAGGAACTTCAGCCGGATGTCATACTAATGGATCTATATATGCCCCAAATGAGCGGCTTGGAAACGATGAAAGCTTTAAAAGAGCGACAAAATGAAACACCGGTTATTATCCTGACTACCTATAACGAGGATGATTTAATGATTCAGGGACTGTCCTTGGGAGCGAAAGGATATTTATTAAAGGATACCAGCCGTGAGAATCTATTTCGGACTATTGAATCAGCATTAAGGGGAGAGACACTTCTTCAGCCGGAAATTACAGCAAGAGTTTTTGCTAAAACAAGTGAGAGAGAGGTCAAGAGCGAGCAGCATGAAGATACTTCTATCTTGACCGAGAAAGAAAGGATTATATTACAGTCCGTTGCACGGGGGCTTAGGAGCAAAGAAATTGCGTTCGACATGGGGATTTCGGAGCGGACCGTGAAAGCGCATTTAACAAACATTTACAATAAACTCGGTGTAGATTCCCGATCTGAAGCGGTAGCCGTGTCTCTGGAACGAGGCATTCTGCATCTTTAAAATTGGTAATAAAAACATATATTCATTTTGAATTTGCCCTATCGTACATGAGGTGCTTGCCCTTATGTACGATTTTTTTGTTTATAAACCGTTGTACTCTTAAAAGAGAATAAATGCAGTTTAATATTATGGATTGCTGAAACTGCTTAGAGGAAGTCGAGGAGGATGAAATTGTTGAATAGGACACGAATCAAAATGCTAGTCACGGGAATAACTTTCGCTATGGTGGTTTCCGGTTGCTCAAGTGCTTCGGAGGATACCGCTGTAAAATCCGGTCAACCGGTACACATTCAAAAAGTAGCGATGAAGCCTTTAACTAATGAATTTAATCTGGCGGGAACATTGCAGGCCAGCAATCAAACCGCAGTTTCCCTTGAAGCGAATGGACGTATTTTAAATACGACGGTTGAAGTGGGAGATCAGGTACAGAAAGGGGCAGTCCTCGCGAAATTGGACACAACCACTTATCAGCTCCAGCTTGCACAGGCCAAGGCAACTTTGGAAAAGGCCAAAGCCGGTGTCAGCCAAGCGGACGCTTCTGTTCAATCGGCACAGGCAAGCATTCATAATGCACAATCCCAGATTAATTCAGCCCAATCCAAATTGCAGGAATTGAACAATGGAGCCAAAAAACAGGAAATTGCACAGTCTCAAAATGCGGTTACTGCGGCAACCAATATGTACAACAAGAAAAAGGCAGATGCCGCCCGGACCCAAAGTCTATTCCAGGCAGGTGCAGTATCCTTAACGGAAAATGAAAATGCGCAGCTGGAAGTAACAAACGCACAAAAAAGTTTAAGTGATGCGCAAGAGAAATTGTCCCTTTTGCTTGCAGGGGCTTCCCAGGAACAGCGTACACAAGCTTCGGCTGGCGTCGATCAGGCCAGGGCAGGGCTGGAATCGGCTATGGCTACTCAGCAACAAGGTCTAGCCAGTAAAGCTCAGGCACAGGCTTCCTACGAGGATGCGGTAGCTGCTTATGAACAAACGGCTTTAGCTCTTAAGAAAGCTACTTTAACATCCCCCATATCTGGTGTTGTGATTGAGAAAAAGGTATCTGATGGTCAACTGGGCTCCAGCGGGAGTGAAGCGTTTATTGTCGGAAATATTAGTACTTTAAAAGTGCTCCTGCCTGTACCGGACAGTGAAATCTTATCGTGGAAGAAAGATCAAAAAGTAAATATATCTCTCTATAATGAAATTAGAACAGGGACCGTTACCCAGATCTATCCATCGACTAATTCCAAAACGGGAAGCATCAATGTGGAGGTCAGCATTCCTAATCCTGAGCTAAATTGGAAGCCTGGTCAAGTCATCAGCGCATCTAAAAGGATGAATCAATCTGAAGCATTGTTAGTGCCAGTAGAGGCTGTAATTAGCACCGGAGATGATCCTTATGTCTTTAAAGCTGTAAATGGCAAGGCCGTTAAAACAGCGATTAAAGTTGGAAAAGTGACTAATAATCAGTTCGAAGTTGTCTCTGGACTACAAGCAGGCGATCAAATTGTTACCCAAGGAGCAGGAACTTTATTTAATGGCGATTTACTTGGGAATGATGTACTTGGGAAATCGGAGGAATCGTCTAAATGATTAAATACATCGTTAAAAAGCAGAAAATTACACTTATTTTCTTTGGTATGTGTATTCTGCTAGGACTCTACAATTTTACATCGCTACCTAAACAGGAGCAGCCTGATGTTATTCCCTTGTCAGCCAGTGTTACAACCGTCTATCCGGGCGCCTCTCCTGAAAGAATCGAGCAAACCATTACTAAGGTAATGGAACAGAAAATTAAAGCAGTACAAGGTGTCAAAACGATTTCTTCCACTTCATCTAAAGGCCAATCCAGTATAATGATAGAAGCTTTTGAAGATGCGGACCCGACAAAGGTGTGGGCTGATCTTCGTACAAAGGTACAGGATGCACAGTCTGAGCTTCCAGATGATGCGATGCAGCCCATTATCAATGATAGCATGACAAGCTCTTTCATCGGTTCATATGCGATTACTTCTGATAAAGTTGAGAATTTATACTCGTTGAATGAATTGATGAACAAATGGAAGGATCAATTAAAAGCGGTTTCGGGTGTTTCGCAGGTTAATATTCAAGGAATACCGGATCAAGAAGTACGAATCAGTTTAGACACACAAAAGATGCAACAATATAACATCTCCTGGGAGCAGGTTGTTCAAGCGATCAAAAATGAGAATGACAGAGTTCCTACAGGAAGTATGGATTTCAATGAGCGTACTTATCAACTGACGGTAAATACCTCAACTGATCCATCTATTCTAAATAACGTCCAGATTTCAAGCAATGACGATGGATTCCCGATATCTCTGAAAGATGTAGGTACAGCCTCACTTGTATTTAAAAAAGCGGCTAGTTATACGTATATGAATAACAAGCCTGCTATTTCGATCAGTGTGAGTGGAGATACAGGCACAGACGTGCCAACGGTATCTAAAGCGGCAGCAGCCAAAATTAATGAACTTGCGAGCAGTTTGCCGAAGAATGTACATTTTGAGCTGCTTTTTGCGCAAAATGATCGAGTAAGTGAAATGTTTGGTAATCTCACCAAAGAGATGCTCATCGCTATTATATCGGTCATTGTTATATGTACATTAGGTTTGAATTTGCTGACTTCTGCATTTGTGGCCTTGGCAATTCCTGTTTCCATCGCCATCGGTTTTATTTTCTTGCCCACAACAGGAACCACACTGAATCAAATTTCAGTCATCGGATTAATCATCGTGCTAGGGATATTGGTTGATGATGCCGTCGTGGTAAATGACAACATTGAACGCCGACGCTCTGAATTTGGGGAAGATGCTACGGAGGCGGCAATTAAAGGAACGAAAGAGGTATCCTTATCGATCATTACAGCTACGTTAGCTACGGTTGCGGCATTTGCCCCGCTTTTATTCCTGCCGGGCACTATTGGAGACTTTATTAAACCGATACCTACCGTTATTTCGTTAACGATGCTGGCTTCCATGATTATGTCGCTAACGATCATTCCTATTTTCCGTCAATGGTATGATAGCCGCCGTAAGGGTAAAGAACGTAGCAAAACGACCAAGCCACCTGGGCTTCTTGGTAATCAAATACAGTCACTCTCCAATGTGTACTCTAAAAACTGGATGCCAAGAATACTGCGACGTCCACTTTTAACAGCGCTTATTGGTCTTATGATTGGTACAGCAGCTTATGGACTACTTGCTATTGTTCCCATTGAATTATTTCCGGATTCCGATCAAGCGGATGCCACGATCAGCGTAACGATGCCAGAAGGAACGTCGTTGCAGGCAACCAATCAGGTTGTAAAGGAGATTGGGAACTGGGTCAAAAAACAGCCGGAAACAGAGCGGCTGGCGGCAACGGCAGGTGGAGGAGCGCCTCAGCTGTACAGTGATGTTGCAGGTGGTCACGGCTCTGGGGGAGCGGTAAACGGTCAACTTGCTGTCGTTGGAAAAGAGGGGCTATTTGATCTCAAAAAAACAGTGGATAATTGGACCCATACGCTACAAGCTAAATATCCATCTGCATTGATAAGCATTCGCGTTCCTCAATTAGGTATTCCGGTCGGCAGTGCGGTGTCTATCCGTATTAAAGGAGAAGACATCGGAAAACTGCAAAATATGACAACTAAAGTAAAAGAAATCGTTGCGGGGACCCCCGGAGCTGTAGATGTGACCGATAATATGGGTATGCAAAGCTATAATCTGAATTTCCAAATCAATCAGCAAGCCTTGGATAAATATCGGGTTAGCTATTCCGATTTAACGCGTACTTTGCTATTAATGGGTGACGGGGTGAATGTAACGGATTTTGATACGGGTAAGGAATTACTTGATGTAAATGTATATATGAACAAACCAAACAATGATCCTGAGGTATTATTCCAACAATTAAGTGTGAACAATTCAGCAAGGGAGCAAATCCCCTTATCCCAGTTAGCCACGATGAAACCGGACTTTTCCATCCAGCAAATCCACCGCTATGATTTGGAACGGACTGTAACGATCTCAGCCAATGCAAATGGGCGTACGGCTACAGAACTCACTCAGGACATCCGTAGCAAACTTACAAATACACAGTTTGAACCAGGCTACACCTGGGAGATGGGGGGGGAAACATCCGCGCAGTCCGATATGTTTAAGGATTTGGGCAAATTAGCTGTTATTGTTATTTTTCTTATTCTCCTTTTGATCACAATGCAGTTTTACTCGGTTTCCACACCGCTAATTATTATGACCACTGTTTATCTGGCAGCGGCAGGGGGAATCCTTGGAAGCTTTATTTCAGGTATGCCGATTGGATTTATGAGTATTATGGGTATCATTTCACTTGCTGGTATCGTCGTGCGTAACGGTATCGTATTGATAGAGTTTATTGAAGATGCGCGGCGTGAAGGAGCTAATTTAACAGACGCGATTCTAATGGCATGCTCTGCCCGTTTCCGTCCGATCTTGCTTACTTCGTTAACTGCGATTGTCGGTATGATCCCCATTGCCACAATAGGGGAGATCTTGTTCAAACCGTTGGCAACGACCATTATATTCGGACTGATTTTTTCAACCATCTTAACTTTGTTTGTAGTGCCTACTCTTTATATGGTCGTAGCTAATCTGAAGCTGAAACGGAAGCAGAAGAAGGAAATGCATACAAATAACGATAGCTCATTGTCTTTGTAACTGATACAAAAGACAGATAGGTCATAGCTTTGCTTGAGCATCTACCCGATCGTACATTAGGCTGTTTGCTTCGGCATTGAAAACTCCCGGAATATCAGCAACAGTTTGCTGATCAAAACAGTATAACAACTGTACATTTGTCGGAGGACAATAATACAAATTAACATTAATTAAATGCGGCGAAGTAGGGTACTCGATTAGGGTTTGCCAATTCTTATACGGTTAAAATGAAAGTCGAGCTGTTATTCCAGCCCGGTTTTGTAAAATTTAAAACTGTATTTCTGATCGCCTTACGTTATATTGGCTTGCAGGTGTTTAATCAGGAACCGGGTGAACGGAAGGAGTTTGGTAAAACTCCGCTTCGCAGGAATAGGATCAGTGACATGCTGCAACAAAGCACAGTGAACAGACTGACGGAAATAATACCACCTGTGTGCGCATACAGAATCCCCCGAAGTGAAAGAGCCAACGGTCGTTCAGAAATACATCGAGAAGTTGGCAAGTGATGAGATGGTTTCACGCACTGTGGCAGACAGGGTTTGAAGCAAACGAAAGTGAATGAATATACCTAAATTATCGGATTAATGATGAAACAAGGCAGACCAGAGAATCGGACTGCCTTGTTTTAATTTTTTTATCGTCCTATTATCGTCACTGGCTGCATCGTTTATCCGCGGGGGACAGCCTTAAGGCGGAAGGTGGAGCTGACAAAATCTCCTGACAGATCCGAGACAACAAGCCCAATTTTCATTAAGCGGTCACCTCCAAAGATTTCGCCGCCGAACGCTTCGTGGAAGGGGGAACCAGCGTCTTCCCCCAAGGTATTACCCGTATGGTCAGTAGTATTGCCTGCTGCGCCGGTTTCGATCTTATACTTTTTCTCTGGGTTAAGTCCTTTTAAAGTTAATCGCAGGATTGGACCATTGGGCTCAGCCAGTACGCGGAAATAAGCAACAAACGCTTCCGACTGGTCCTCGCTAACGAACATCCAAGCCGTATCGCCTCGGCCTTCAAACGGGCTAAGAAGCCGATACATATTCCCCTGCTGTACAAGGGAGCGAATCTCCTTATACTGGGCGATTTGTTTGGCAGCGAGCTCTTTTTCTTCCTTTGTAAATGCAGTAAGGTCAAGCTCGTAGCCAAAGTTGCCACTCATTGCCACGTCACCACGTATGGCGAGGGAGGTCATTCGTCCCACCTGGTGGTTCGGTACGCTCGATACGTGTGCTCCCATGGTGCTGGCTGGATACACGATGCTTGTTCCGTACTGGATAGCCAATCTTTCAATTGCATCGGTATCGTCGCTGGTCCATGTTTGCGGCATATAGTAGAGCATTCCGGGATCAAATCGTCCGCCTCCTCCGGAGCAGCTTTCGAACAAGATGTCCGGAAACCGGGAGGTCAGGCGTTCCAGCAGATCGTAAAGTCCGAGCATATAACGGTGTGCGGTTTCCTTTTGCCGTTCGCTAGAAGCTGTAGCCGAAGCAATCTCCGTCATATTACGGTTCATGTCCCACTTGACATAAGTAATTGGAGCGATCGAAAAAACGGAGCTGAGCGTATCGTACAAATAGTCGCATACTTCCTTGCGGGAGAGATCGAGCACCAATTGGGATCGGCCTTCCGTCCGCCGCCGACCCTCAGCATGCAGGCACCAGTCAGGATGGTTGCGGTACAATTCACTATCAGGAGATACCATTTCCGGCTCTACCCACAAGCCAAACTGTAATCCTTGTTCATTAACCCTTTTGGCTAGGTCGGCAAGACCGCCAGGCAGCTTGCGGTGATCCTCAAACCAGTCTCCAAGTGAATTATCGTCGTTGTCACGTTTGCCAAACCAACCGTCATCCAGAACAAAGAGCTCAATACCAAGGGGACCCGCTTCCTTAGCAATCGCTTCGATTTTATCGGCGTCGAAGTTGAAATAAGTGGCTTCCCAATTGTTTACAAGAATAGGTCGCTCTTTGTCACGGTAAACGCCCCGGCACAGACGTGTGCGGTAGAGACGATGATAGGTGCGCGACATGCCTCCAAGACCTTCTTCGGAAAAGACCAGAACGGCTTCAGGGGTCTGGAATGACTGACCCGGTTCAAGTCGCCAGGAGAAGTCAAAGGGATTGATTCCGATACTTACACGGGTCTGGTTGAATTGCTCTACTTCTGCCTGTGCGACGAAGTTGCTGCTGTAGACCAGACTGAAGCCGTACACATCTCCGTGATCTTCAGTTGCATCAGGACGAAGCAATGCCAGAAAGGGATTCATCTGGTGACTGCTGGAGCCCCGACGGCTTTCCAACCGAATGGCCCCGGGTCCGAGGTCGCGGCGCTGGATATGTCTTTCCCGCACCCACGCTCCGGACAGATAGAGAGCCTGGTAGTTGGAATCGGCGAAATCGACAGAGGCGCTCATTGCATGCTCAATATTCATGACAGCGCTTCCCTTATGCTCAAAAAGTGTAGACCGGGCAATAGCGCTGTGATTCGCAAATACGGTATAGAGCAGTGTAGTCTTAAGACCCGAGTATTTGTCCTCAAGGATTAGAAAGAGGGTTGCCGCTTCATCATCCGATTCGGTATAGACGGCAGGAAGTCCTTCGAGCTGTGGTTTACCCGCTACAATACGGTAACCACTATATTTTAGCTCCGTAATCCGGGTTCCGTCCGCAAGTGCAGCCTGGTAAGCAGGCTGACGAAAGTCGCTTGTTCCATACTGGGGATATTCCTGGGGAAGCGTATCCAGGGAAATCGTACGATTGGAAGGAACAGGATTGGGAGAAAAGGAGCACCGCTCCCTAAGCTCCAGTATACTTGCCAGACTTTTGTCATGATGAAGTCGTGCTCCCCAATAAACATGTGCGGGATATCCTTCTACAAGCTGGATAATATAACTGCAATCCTTGGACTGCAGATGGAACAAACCAAGCGTCTCGTCTACATGAATGTTCATGGTATTCACTCCTTGAGGGTTCATCATATCAATTTGTTTTCATGTAAGGATTTTATCAAAAACATTGAGAATTTCACTTGCTGATTTTAGCCGTTTCTGCACGAGCTCTCCCGTATGACAAGCTTAGTCCCGATCACGCTGTGCGAAGGTGGTTCACGTCCCTCAAACCGTTCAGAGAGCAGTTGAACGGCAGCCTTTCCCATCTCTTCGGGGTAGGCACGTACGGTGGTGAGCGGAGGCTGTACGAAGGCCGCCATCTCAATGTCGTCGAAGCCGACGACAGCCATATCCTCGGGCACCCGGATTCCATGTCCATGCAGGGCGCGAAGGGCTCCGATGGCCAGCGGGTCGCTTGCAACGAAGCAAGCCGTCGGTCTTTCCTGTTCGGTAAGGAGATTGTTCATCATCAGATATCCATCCGCGGTACTCCATGCGCCTACACGGACGAATTGAGGATTGTACAATTCCTGTTCCCGCATGAACCGTTCAAAATAATGCGCACGTCGCTCTCCGTCGCTTTTGCCGCCGATAAACCCGATTTGTTGGTGGCCAAGCTCGATTAGATGTCCGAGTGCCTGATCAACAGCTTGACGGAAGTGGAGGCGTACAGAATCGTACTCCAGCTGTTCATGGTACTGGTCCACAAGGACAATGGAGTTCTTGTCGGGATGCAGCTTGATCACCTCTTCAGGATCGACGCCGCCCACAACAATCAGACCGTCTGTCTTCTGCAAGGTGGAGATGGAAGAGCGGCCCCGCAGGGTCTGTCCCAACGTCAGGCCAAGCTCTTCACAGCGCAGCTCGATTCCACGACGGATCGAGGCGTAATACGGATCGTCCCGTTCCTCTTCAATGGAACACCACAACAGGAGGGAGACCGTCTTTCCAGCACGTTCCGTGTTCTGCTTTAATTGTCTCAGCCGGGAAGGCTTATACCCAAGCTGTTCGGCAACCGAAAAAATTCTGTTTCTGGTGTCTGGGCTCACAGCCAGAGACTGATCGTTATTTAAAACCCTTGAAACTGTTGCGGCAGACACTCCCGCTTCTTGGGCAATGTCTTTTATTGTTGCCAAAGAGCTCACACCTTTTTAGTTAATAATTTTACTAAAAATCAACTTCATCCTAACACATCCCCTTTATGCTTTCAAGATGGCTGTTGAATTTACTTTTAATCTACTACTGTGCAGATTAGTTGTGTTAACATGATGAATATTCTCTTGATGACGGAGGGGTTTCAAATTGAATATTCTGTCACTAGCTCGAAAATGGTTTGGTCGGCTTCGATTCAAAAGCAAGGTTATTACGGTATTTCTTCCGCTAATCATTGTTTCTCTCCTCATTCTTGGACTGTTATCTAACCAACTCTTTAGTCGTTCTTTGATAGACCGAACCACCAGCAACGTGGTGGACGAGTCTCAGCTTATCCTATCTCGGACCGATTACATATTCAGCAGTGTGGAAACGGCGGCCAATATTATGGTCACGAATATTAACCGGATGTATGATTCATACGGTGCCAAACCTGATACAGCCATGGAGCATATTCAGTTTGGAAACCTGATGCAGAGCCGCCTATCCATTGACTTGTCAATCTTTCGCGAGGTGGATGCCGCTGTATTCATTGATAATAAAGGGACAATTTTCGCCTCTTACACCGAGAGTGGGGATGAGAGCAAAGTTTATAGCATGATTAAGCAGGTAAGGGAATCCAAAAGTTATGGACAGGCACTCTGGTTTGATATGGAGAGGAGAGATTTCCTAACACCAGATCCGAACCTCCCGGTTTTGACGCTGGGGAAGACGGTCATTAATATAGACACCGGCGAACCGTATGGAACGCTTTTTCTGCTAGTGAAGGAAGAAGGTCTGTCCGCTTTTTTTCGTTCCAGTGATCCGGATGTGCCCAAATCCTATTATTTTTTGAATAACGGAACTCGCGTGGTCGTGGCAAAAGACAATGAGAGGCTGATGAATCCGGTGAATCCACATCTGGCTGAGGCCATTCAACGTTGCGCGCCTGATATGTCCCAAGAAACGTGCTCTTTTGAGGATGAGGGCAATCTGGTAACGGTCATTGATTATGACCGGATGGATTGGAAGCTGGTCAATATTGTATCTCTCAGCCTGCTTACGGCTGATGTCCGGCAAAATGTTAGGCTGTCGCTTTTAATCGGCGTATTATGCCTTGTTTTTTCCTGGCTGGGCGCCAGCTTTCTGTCCAGAATGGTTGTTAGTCCTCTCGAACAACTGACTAAGGCAATGCGAAAAGTAGTAACCGGTGATTTGCAACCGGTTGCGACAGTCCGCACTGAGGATGAAATCGGTACCATTGCTGAAGCGTTTAACTTTATGGTAAGACGGGTCCGGGAGCTACTGGATGAGGTGAGGCAGGAACAGAACCGTAAGCGTGAATATGAGCTTGCACTGATGAGCGCCCAAATTAAACCGCATTTTCTGTACAACACTTTGGATACCATTTACGCGCTCAATGAGTTGGACCGTAATGATGAGGCTAGAGATACTACAAAGGCGCTGGCAGATTTTTATCGTATGGTGCTGAATAAGGGACGGGAGCTCATTATTCTAGAGAAGGAAGCTCAGATTACTGATGATTACCTGACGATTCTGCAAATCCGTTATCCCGATGTGTTTCGCTATGAGGTGGATATTCCACCAGAACTTGCGGGTACACCGATTCCGAAGCTCTCGCTCCAGCCGCTTGTCGAGAATTCGATTTACCATGGTCTTAAGAAGAAAGAAACCAAAGGTTTTATCCGCATTTATGCCTTTAAACAGGGCGATAAAGTGGTCGTTCGAGTGGAGGATAACGGTGTGGGGATGGACGAAATCCAGGTTCAGACCATTATGTCCAGACATTTACCGGAAGAAGGAATACGGTCAATTGGCACCTACAGCGTTCAGCAGCGACTGAGTCTGTACTTCGGTGAGGAGTATGGGATATCGGTGCAGAGTGTTCCCGGAGAAGGAACCATTGTTGACCTTTCGCTGCCGACGCTGCCAAAAGGGGAGTGAGCACAAAGATGTATAAAGTGATGATTGTCGATGATGAGCCGCTGTTCCGGGACTTTCTGCGAATTAAGATAGACTGGAAAAGTCACGGATTTCGGGTTTGCTGTGAGGCAAGGAATGGGCGGGAAGCGCTTCAGGAAGCCGAGCGGCACCAGCCTCATCTCGCCCTCGTTGATATCAATATGCCCTTCATTGACGGAATAGAGTTAGCCGAGAGGTTGAAAGTCAAGTTCGAACGCATCGTTATTGTATTCATTTCCGGACATAACGAATTTGAATATCTACAGAAGGCGGTTCGAACCGGAGTGCAGGATTATTTGCTGAAGCCGTTCAATGCAGAAGAAATGATCTTGATGCTGGATCGTATCAAGCCGAAATTACCGGAGCTTCCGCGGGAAAGCGAAACCGGAGAGTGGAGGGATCATAGTGGTGAAGCGTTGCATAGTAGAGCATGTATGCCTGATTTGGGCCACCTGCGCGATGCGGTCGTGCTTGACCTCCGTATGAAAGACAGTGAAACGTTAGAGGAGGTCCGCAAGGCAATCCGTCAGCTAAGCGTATGCAAGTGGGGAGATGAGTACGCCGATGCCATGCTTATGGGGATTGTATCTCTTGCACTTTCCTTTGCAAGTGAACGCGGCATTTCTTATGATCGATTATGGGAGAACGGAGGAGACAAATCTCCTTACGACCGACTGCGGGAGTTAGATTCCTGGGAGGCTGCTGAAGGGTGGATGCTCACCCTCTACCGCAGGCTGATCCAGTTGATGGAGGATATGCGCCCTACGAAGGCTTCCAATCTCTTTGCTGCGGCGATCGCCTATATCGAGGAACATTATGCAGGCACAGAACTGTCCGCTGAGCAGGTTTCGGGCGGGGTATTCGTCGATCCCAGCTATTTGCGGCGCATCTTCCGCAAAGAGTCCGGCTTCTCCATAGTGGATCATATTACACACATCCGGATGAAGAAGGCCAAGGAACTCTTGCTGAACGGAAATCGGAAGCTGTCGGAAATCGCTGAAAGTGTCGGATACAGCGACCCCAATTATTTCAGCAAGTGCTTCAAAAAACGCTTTGGCATGACGCCGACTGAATATGAGCAACTCAAAAAAAGGTAGCTGCCCTGCGAGGCAGGACAATCCAATTTACAGACAAGCGGTTCTCCTTATGGGAGGGCCGCTCGCTCTTTTGTCCCGTTTTTTACTGATAAGGCCCGTTTTATTCCTTAAAGAAGAGAAGAGGCAGGAGTATACTTTAGCCATGTAAATGAAAGCGCAATCAACAAGAAACACATGAGGGGGATATAAACAAATGAAAAAAACTTACAAACGTTGGAGTGCAGCATTGCTAGTGCTTACCATGTCCGTTGGATTGGCCGCTTGTGGCGGGGATAACTCAAGCTCCTCTGAGACGAAGGCGGGAGACGGAACGATCAAATTGAAGGTATATGCGCAGCATTTCGACGCCGATACCACCAAGCCGTTCGATTATGCAGTGGAAGAGCTCAAAAAGGAAATGCCAAACGTCGAGATTGAACTGGATTCTGCTGTTCAGGATGGATACCAGAAGCTGAAGACTTATGCGGCGACGGGAAACATGCCGGATATCTATTTCACGGATTGGCCGACCCTGCAAACTTTGGCGAAATCGAAAAATGTCGAGGTGCTGGACAAATATGACACAACGGCCCGATTCAAGGAGAATCTTAACCCGGGTGTTGAATCGCGTTTAGTAGCTCCAGACAATCATGTGTATGCTTATCCGGATACCGGTATTGAATTCCAGCTTCTCTATTACAATAAGTCGATTTTCGAGAAGGTCGGAATCAAAACGCCAATTAAGACGATAGAGCAGATGGCCGAAGCATCGAAAAAGTTGGAAGCTGCTGGTTATGTGCCCATGTCGATCTTTGCCAAGGAGAAGTGGATTACGACCGCTTTTTATAATGGGTTGGTCACAAGAGAGCAGCCACAAGGATTCGGAGCACTTGATCAGGAAGGTGTAAAAGCCTTGCCGGAAGCGTACGTAACAGCGGCACAACAGATGAAGCAATTGCAGGAAGCCGGATTGTTCGACGCGAACGCCACGAATACCAATTATGACCAGGCATCGTCCCTGTTCTATCAGGGCAAAGCTGCCATGTTCGTGAACGGACAATGGGAAATTTACAGCTCACAGGAAAAGCTGGGCGACCAGGTTGACTGGATGTATTGGCCTGCAAAGGATGAAGAAACCTACGAGAAGTCCAAATACTTCATCGATGGCGCGGGGGCGCCGCAGGGTTATGCAGTATCGCCGAGTAGCAAGAGTAAGGAAACGGCCGTAAAGGTAGCAGCATTCCTTGCAACAAAATCAGCCGAGTACAGATATACCCAACTCGGAAGTCCCATCATTTCGCCTAAGGTCGATAAGCAAATCGCCTCCAATGTTCCAGCAATGATGCAGCGGGTCGCCAAAGAGTTGCTGCCAAACGCCCAGAAATATGCTCAGCTTCTGAGTAATACTAAAATTCAGAACGTAATCAATGACAATACCCAGAATCTGTTAGTGAACGACTTCTCGGCAGAGGATTTTGTGAACAATTTGAACAGTACATTGGAGAAAGAAAACTGAGGAGAAAGAAAACTGATAATCCAGGGACAAGCAACCCTTGGCGGCATAAGTCGCTAGGGGGCTGTTCCGAAGATAAGGGGTGGAAGCAAGACATGAATAAATATTTGGGGAACAAACCGGCGCTGGCACTGTTTCTGCTCCCTGCTTTGATCCTGTACAGTGTGATCCTGATTTATCCGGTTCTGCAGACCGTTCTTCGTAGCTTTTATGATTGGGATGGCCTTAGTACGCCGACCTTTTCGGGATTGAGTAATTACCGGGAGCTGTTCTCCGATCCTCTACTTGCCAATTCGCTTAAGAACGGATTGATCTTTGCAATTGTGCTGGCGGTCTTTCAGATCGGATTGGGAACTCTATTGGCACTGATCTGTGCGGACCCGCGTACGCGCGGGCGGAAAATACTGAAAACGGCTTATTTTATCCCGGTGGTTCTATCTGTAACCGTGGTATGCCAGCTGTGGATCGCAATCTACGACCCGACCCACGGTCTGATCAACCGGCTGTTCGATCTCTTGAATATCCCATATCAGCAAAATTGGCTGAGCTCTCCGACAACATCGATCATTGCCATCGCCTTCGTTAACGCCTGGCAGTTTATGGGGTATCAATTCTCCCTGCTATATGCAGGGGTAAAATCAGTACCCGAGGACTACTTTGAAGCCGCGACGATTGACGGTTGCAGCAAATGGAGGGCGCACCTGCATGTCACGCTTCCTTTAATGAGGGAAACGTACAAATTCTGCTTCATTATTGCGATTACCTCCGGAATAGGTGCCTTTGTGCAAATGCTAATTATGACAAACGGAGGACCTGGTACTACAAACTATACATTGACATTCATGATTTACCGCTATGCCTTTATGGAGAGCAACTATGGCTATGCATGTGCTGTATCCGTGTTGCTTGTGCTGATCTCGCTGCTGGCAACTGTAGTTATCAATAAGGTGTTCAACCGCGGACAAACCGCCTGATAAGGCGTGTATTGAAAAGGAGAACGAAATGAGTAAAACCGCTTTGGGCAAGTTCAGACAAGCTGTCCTGCAGATACCGCTGTGGCTGTATCTGATTGTTTCCGTCTATCCGTTGTTCTGGATGGTTTCCTACTCGTTGAAGAACAATGATGAGATTTTCGTCACCAACCCATTCGGACTACCAATGCATTTTCGTTACGAAAATTATATCAATGCCTGGACGCAATTTAATGTTCCCCGTTACTTTCTGAACAGTCTTGTCGTATCGATGATCTCGACTCTGTTCATCCTTTTGCTGGCTCTGATGTTTGCCTTTGCAGTTGCTCGCATGAGGTGGAGGTTTCGTTCTGCCGTACGGACTTATATGATCATAGGAATGTTTATGCCGCTGCAGGTTATCATGATACCACTGGCCATTCTGGTTCGCGATTTTCACCTTACGAATACGTATGGAGCTCTTATTCTTCCCTATATCGCAATTGGACTTCCTTTCTCGTCAATGGTTTTCTTTGGTTTTCTTGTAGGAATCCCTAAGGAGATCGAAGAGGCGGCATGCATAGATGGAGCTAGTATTTATAGCCTGTTCCTGAAGATCATTTTGCCGCTTGCCTTGCCTGCAATTGCGACTGTAGCCATTTTTCAGTTCTTGAACAACTGGAATGAGTTCACTTTGGCCTATATTCTGATTTCTGATGAGAACATGAAGACCTTGCCGCTAGGCTTGCTTTTCTTCCAGGGCTCCTACAGCACGGATTGGGGGGCCATGGGGGCTGTTATGACTATAGCTTCCCTGCCGATGGTACTTGTCTATCTATTCTTGAGTGAACAAGTGGAGCGGGCGATGACAGTAGGTTCCGCTGTGAAAGGATAAAAGGAATTTGTGCGCAGACTGCCTGGGCTTGAGGATCAGAAAAAGATTATGATGAAAATGTACATGTGATCGTGGGCGATCAATAAAAACTTATATCATTAGCGGAAAAGGACAAGAATTGTATTCATAGCCCATTAGAAGGATTAACTAAAAAAAGAATCATGGATGTGCTAAAGACCAAACACTTGTTGTTTGGTCTTTAGCACACCCACCAATGAGCGGACCTAAGCGGAAGCGGATCCGGCCCATACTGCGCAAGCAAAGACGCCGTTCGTATGCTGACCAAGGCGCGGAAGGTCGATTCCCCGGATAGACATACTGATTGGTCAACATTTAGCCTTCAATATGTTTTTTGGCGGCTTATTTTTGCATACTCGGATCATTGTATATCCGAAATGGATCAGGTTGAAAGCCTTAGGAATCCGCTTGTACAACCGACGAATTCGTGTGGCCTGTCAGTCGTTGTGGAGGGAAAACCGTTCGCACTGGTGCAATGATAATAGCAGCGAACAAGACTTTGACCAGATCCCCGATAATATAAGGATAGAAACCCTGAATCATGGCTTCGGAGAACGACATTTTATAGGCAAAGGCAAGCCAGGGCACACCTGAAACATAGATCAGCATTGAACCGAACAGCTCAAATACGATAAATGCCAGGAAGTAACCGAAGAAGCTTTTCAGTTTGATTCGAGCGAGTAGCCATCCAATCAGGAGAGCGGATATGGGCCACATCATGACGTATCCTCCTGTAGGACCCAGAAGAACGGCCAGCCCTCCGGTTCCATGCAGAAGAGGGAAGCCAAGTGCAGTCAAAATAACGACCAGAGCAATGCTTAGAAAACCGTACAATGGGCCCAGCAATCCTCCAGCCAGCATCACGGCAAGAGTCTGCAATGTAATCGGGACAGGTGAGAAACCGATCGGAATGCTTATGTAACCGAAAAGGACAAGTATGGCTGCCATGAGTGCGCTAAATACAATACCTCGCAAAGATAATTTCATGTTTGAACATTCCTTTCAATTTTGGTAGTCTTATTGTTAACCAAATAAATATAATTAGGTTAACGATTTGGATCGTACCACAAATGAATCAAAAGGGAAAGGACCCATTTGCGATGCAAGACGTTATACCATTAATCACGCTGGAGAATGCTCGTGTTCATTATGAGTCAGAGTCTGGACGTATTCGTAAGGCGGTTGATGGAGTTTCCCTGAGACTGCATGCAGGAGAATGGATCAGTGTTGTAGGAGCCAATGGAAGTGGCAAAAGTACGCTGGCCGGGCTGTTGATTGGGTTCACTCCGTTATCCGGTGGAGCAAGGCAGGCTTCCTCAGAACTTGTCGTTCGTGGAGTCCTGCAGCAGCCTGATGCGCAGGTGCTCGGTGACACCATTGAAGAGGAATTTCATTTCGCCTTATCGCCATTGCTTGGATCCGTAGACGAACAATTACGGCGTAGAGAACACGCATTACATACCGTAGGGCTTGACTTCCCGCCGGGAGCGGCAATCTCACAGCTTTCTGGAGGGCAAAAACAATTGCTCAACATTGCGGTAGCGCTGGCAGCCAAACCGGACGTACTCATTCTGGACGAACCAACAGCCATGCTGGATCCCGGAGCGAGAGAACGAATGGAAGCCATTGTGCATGCCGTTGTCCGCAAGGGGACGGCGGTAATCTGGATTACGCATCATCTGGAAGAAGCCACCTTGTGTGATCGAATCATTGCTATGGAACGAGGACGTTGTGTGTATGACGGAGTGCCTTCGTCCTTCTTTTATGGACGTGAGAAGGAGGTGATCGCTGCCAAAGAAGATGAGCAGCGATCACCTTGTGAGCGACTTGGGCTTGATCCACCTTTCACTGTGCAAACGGCGCTCCTGCTGAAGCAGCAAGGCATGCTTCGGCATGCCACCCCACTGCGACCTGAGCAGCTGGTTAAGGAGGTAGCCTGTTGCATATCGAATTGAATCATTTAAGTGTAGCAGCGCCGGAACCCCATAAACGTGCACTGCTTCAAGATGTGTCCGTTACAATGAACAGTGGGGAAATCACCCTGCTGCTGGGTTGCACAGGGTCGGGAAAAACTACACTGCTGCAAACGATAGCTGGCCTAAAACCACCAAATGAAGGGAGTATTCTGCTGGATGATGAGCCCTTCTGGCAAAACGAAAAAGTGCCGCAGTCTATTCTTTTGCGGATGGGGCTGGTATTTCAATTCCCGGAGCAACAACTGTTTGCCCGCAGCGTTCAGCGTGAATTCGCGTATTCTTTGCGTCCATATCGAATTACCGAGGAGCAAAAAAAACGCCAAATTGCCAGTACCCTTGAACAGTGGGACCCGCCAGCAGGCAAAGAGTCGGAGCGGCGGTTCAATCTGGACAGATCGCCATTTGCACTGAGCGGAGGAGAACGGAGAAAACTTGGTCTTGCATTGGGAACCGCTGTCGAGCCGCATTGGCTGCTTCTGGATGAACCCAGCGCCGGATTGGAAGCGCAAAGTGTAGTGCTTCTGCTCAAAGCGCTGGATCAGCATCGGTATGCAGGTGGGGGAGCCGTTGTGGCTACGCACGACTTGGATACTTTTTTGCCGCGTGCGGATCGGGTTCTTTTGCTTCGGGAAGGGTGTCTGATCGCTGATCTGACGCCCAAAGAAATCCATTCACGGCCAGACCTGCTGGAGCAGGCTGGGCTTGGACTGCCACCTTCCATGCGATTGGCACAGCAATTCGCTGCGGCAGGTATTGAGCTGCCTTTTACCGCATTGACGCCGGAGGAGATGGCTGAACATATCGTTTTTTCCAGGTTACATGGATGGGATGTGGTGCAGGAGGTCAAGTCGGATGATGAGCTGCATGCAGCAGAAAAGATGGAACGGGAAAAGGTGCACACCCATGAATCGGCAACTTCTGCACTGGCTCAAGGTAATGAAGCCGCAGAAATTACTAATCTGGCATCCGCAGACAGCCAGGCAGTTTCAAGCATCGGATTGTACGGTGCCATGGACCCGCGTCTCAAATGGATTTTGTATATTTTGCTCGTGACTGCGTCGATGCTTCAACATCGCTGGCTGGGCCTGTCACTCACATTGGTGCCGGTAGCGCTGGCACTAGCTGCTCTGCCTCGACAAGCTCTGGCTGGCTGCGTGAAGTTAATGAAGCCTCTATTGTTGTTTTTTCTCATATCCACCGCTTTGTCAGGAACAACACTTTCAACAGAAAGGGGCGGTCTCCAGTTCGGTTTCTCCCTGATGCAGGCGGAGGCTACTTTGCTGAATGTGTACCGTTTGTTTATTGTCACCTTGGCCAGTCTCTGGTTTTCGCTGACTACGCCTTATGGACGCATGGTGGAAGGATTGAATTGGGTGCTTGGTGTTGGCAAAAAATTGAGGCTTCCCGTTACCTCGTTTGCACTTGCCGTATCATTAATCTTTCGGTTCATCCCGATGATCTGGAGTGAATGGCAGCGATTCTCGCTGATTGTCCGGGCACGCGGCAAAGCTGCGCTACGACCGAACACGGTGCGGGTGCGGGATCTTGGACCGATGGTGATTCCCTTGCTGTTGTCGCTGTTTCAGCGTGCGGAGGACATGACGATTGCGATGGAAATGCGGAAAGTTAGAGAGCATTCCCTGCTTGGAGCACGTTCCGCCTTGCTGGTATGGTCCAAGCGGGATACGATGATCTGTATCATAGGCTTTATTGTTTTTGCGTTATTTATATCAATTCGGAACCTCTAAAGTGGAAAATTATTGAAACAGAACCAAACCTGAATCAGAGCCTGAAACGCAGTGTTTTTCAAACATCATGCATACATGAATTCGTTTTCGCTCAAAATAAGCTTGCTTTGATCGTCTCAAAGCGGATAGGAGGGGCAACGATGAAGGATAAATTTTTGCAGGAAGAAAGGCAAGAGTATACCGATGTATCTACGGTGGAGTCACAGCGAAATGATCTGGTTCTCGAAGAGTTCCCTGAAGGTCCTTATGGTTCAGCTCTGATGTCTGAATCTCTTGGAAAAAGCTCGCCGTGGAGAGTGGATCAGAGAACCGCGCATCGTTTTGATTATGAAAATCATGAGTTGCATGAGGAGGAAGTTCGGGATTATCCCGGCCAGGACGCTTATGACGAATCTGTTCCCAATAACGTGACCAAACCTCAATACCCAGAATGATTAGTCATGATATGATGTTATAAAATAGATGATAGCCTCCGGCAGGATAATTTTGCCGGGGCTATTTTTAGTTACGATGTTCGAAAACAAACTTTTGCAAATTCCACAATATGGGCTATCATAAGCGCAACCAAAGACGAGTTTATCGAAAAGGAGGGAATTGCATGGATCCCATTTTAAATCAAATTGGTACTGTGAGATATTGGGGTTGCCTTCCGATGGAGGGATTTTATTTGGACATTTGTACATCGTTCCGATGAATGGAACACGTATTGTGCTGGACAGCATAATCTATGCTGAGAATCATAGATACTCATAATATAGAAGAAGCCTATGCATTTATGCAATCTAAAAATGTAAAACATAACGACAGTCATAGTAATACTCAGGCTGTACGGAGTCGCGTCGATACTGTGTTGAAATCGCACAAGTGTTGTTTATTAATGCAATCGCTTACATTTTATAAACATCCGTTCTGTAAAAGGAGGGTATGTCATATGATCACATGTTAGAACCCCAGGAAGTGAAGCTTTGGAATACCAAAGCTGGCCATCATCTAGCGTAAAGGAGAGAGCTCTATGTTAACTGTTATGAAAGAACGCACATGGTTATTGAAAACATGCGAGTCAGTATTCATCGTATTTCTTACAACAATGATTCTGTACGGCATTCTAAGCCCAAATACAGCGAGTGCAGCAACAAGTATTTATACAATCTCGGCTTTTATCAATAGCAGCGAGTCCAATCTGTATAATTAAGTTATTACGAACTAATAAATCGTCCCTTCATTTCCTTATTATTATATGAGCCAGCACTTATATTATATTTATAAGCGAAATGGATGTAAGTATAATGACATTATATTTATACAGATTAATTCAAATGGGGGAATGTATTCATATGAGTTATAATTTGTTTCAACCTGAGATAAGAGAAAATTTGAAGTGGATGAATGAACCCGAGCACTGGGAATACACCAAAGAAGATGGATTGATCATTGATGCACCGGCTAAAGTTGATTTTTTCAAGGATCCTGGAGGAAAGCATGTAGCCCATTCGGCTCCTTTCCTACATCTCCAGGTTGATACGTCATTTCAGCTTACGACACAGCTTCAGGTAGACATGCGTCATCTTTATGATTCAGGGTGCTTAATGTTGATGGCGGACGAGAACAATTGGGCTAAACTATGTTATGAATTTAACGGTGATTATGCTACGATTGTGTCTGTTGTAACAAAGAATGGCTCCTCCGATGATTGTAATTCTGAGCGCGTTGTGGTTGATAACCCACATTTAAGAATCACGAAAATTGGGAGCATTATTTCTTTTTACTATTCGACCGATGGTGAGGATTGGAAATTAGTCCGCTACTTTGGAATGGAAATTTCTGATCAGTTTATAGCAGGTGCACTGGCCCAGTCACCGATGGGATCAGGTTGCAGGGTCAATTTTAAATATTTAAACTTAACGATTCCCAATGAGGATAGCAGGTTTTAGGCATAAAAGAAGTCGCCATTTTGGCGGCTTTTTTTGTTTTAACGATATAAGTTTCTTCTCCGAGTCTCAGGAAAGAGCTTCATTTACTAGAAGTTGTCGAGCAGCCAGGTTTAAAGTACCAAAGAACATAATGATGATCCTGTTCGGAGATCAAAAAAAGATTTGACATGTAATGCGTTACACAAATTACAGTGTAATTGTAGAACATAACGACAATCATCTCATAAAACATCATTCGTTTAAACAAGGGAGACAGCATACTAATGGATAGAAATACTCAAAAAATTGTATTTATCGACATTGATGGGACACTTGTCGGTGATGACGGTATGGTGCCTGAATCGGCACAAAAAGCCTGCAAAATAGCACGCGAGAATGGTCATCTGCTTTATCTGTGTACAGGTCGTTCGAAAGCTGAAATCTACGACGCTATTTGGAATGTCGGATTTGATGGTCTCATTGGAGCAGGAGGGGGATATGTAGAATCCGGAGATGAGATTCTTTATCATAAAAAAGTCACGCCTGAGGATGTTCGGCAAATGGTGGATTTCTTTAATACACATGGAATTGATTTTTATCTGGAGTCCAATTCGGCGCTCTATGCTAGCCAGAAATTAAGACCTCATCTGGAGAGGCGGATCTATGGAGATGTTGAGAACGACCCTGTGGCCAGAGAAAAAATGGAGTGTTCCCCCCACCCATTTATCGCGGGTTTGACATATGGAGAGACTGATTTGTATAAAGACGATGTCAATAAGGTTTGCTTTCTGGAAAGTGATGTACCCTTTGAACGCATCAAGGAAGAATTCCAGGGGAAATTTGAGGTCATCCAGTGCACTGTTCCGATCTTTGGTAAGGACAGTGGGGAAATGATGATTCCTGGTATTCACAAGGCAATCGCCATTGCTGATTTGCTGAATCATTTGGGCCTGCCCCAGGAACAGACGATTGCCATTGGAGATGGGATGAACGATGCTGAGATGCTCGAATATTGCGCCCTAGGCATTGCTATGGGTAATGCAAAGCCGGGTTTGATGGAAATTGCAGATGATATTACTGACAACGTTGAGGAAGATGGATTGTATAAAAGCTTTGTAAAATTCGGTTTGATATTTGAATAATAACCGTGTTTGCCTCTTTGCAAGCGAAGATTATGCAAATTTGGGATATGGACAGGCGCCTATACTCCATAATTGATAGTCATTTATGTACAATCAAAATATAGAATATAATGTAATATTTGGTGTATGTCGATCAGACCCTTCATAAAAAGGAGGAGTTAGCCTATGATCAAAAACATAATGAATTGGGAGACAGACAAGTGAATTAGGAATTAAGCGCATATTTTGTTCCATGAAGCTTGAGGACTTGTCCTCAAGCTTTTTTAGTATCCTCCTTTTCCTCAGGTGCGCTACACCGAACGGCCAGATACCGCTGTGGCTGCTCTGCTGGATGGAAAGATTATCGTAATGGTAAATGGAACTCCAACAATATTGATATGTCCGGGAATTTTTTTTGAATTCCTCGCGTCCAGTGAGGACTACTATCAGCAAACAATCATCATGATATTTATATTGACAAATTTATTTTCGCGATTTTTTAAAGTGAAAAATTACTGTATTTTAACCTTTCCCATAGCATGTATCTGCTTACTTCTCTCGGTTACCATGTACCACGATCAAGCGTCCTTTAACGAAGACGGATACGTGGTTTGGACCTTATTCAATAATCTGGCATACGTTCTTCCTCTACTATTGATCGTAGCCGTCACACTAATTAAAAACCGAATCAACAGAGCTTGACTCAAGCGGCGCTTTAACAAAGACAAGCCCGTGAGTTCAATAATAAAACGAGACATGGAAATCAAAAAATACAACTATTCACATTTCATATTATTCTTGCAGATTACATTTGTATTATTTATAATATATGAATAAGTGCTCATATATTAATTCGATTGTGAATCATCAGAATTTTATAGAGGAGAGGGCAGGTAGATGAGTAAGAAAAGTCACACACACGACCATAATACGGCATGCGAACATGACTGCAACCAACATCATCAACATAATCATTCTAAAGGCAGTGAGCATTCACATGCTCACGGGCAGGGGCATTCCCATAGCCACGGGCATTCTCATGGACATGGAGCGAACAAAAATGCTCTAAAGTTATCATTCTTTTTAATTGCTGGTTATATGATCATTGAATTTATTGGTGGATTACTGACGAACAGCCTGGCACTATTATCTGATGCGGGGCATATGTTGAGTGATGCAGGTGCATTGGGGTTAAGTTATTTGGCGATGACCTGGGGACAACGGCAAGCGAGTATGTCAAAGACGTTTGGATACAAACGATTTGAAGTACTGGCCGCTTTTATAAATGGCTTAGCGCTTGCCCTGATATCGATTTATATTTTCTGGGAAGCTTTCAAACGGCTTTCTGACCCGCCTGGAATCATGACTTCAGGAATGCTGATCATCGCAGTGCTTGGCTTGCTCGTCAATATAGCTGCTGCCTTTATCCTTACGAGGGGAGATACATCTGAAAATCTCAATATTCGCAGTGCCTTTCTACATGTAATAGGGGATTTGTTAGGTTCTGTAGGTGCGATTGTGGCGGCATTGCTGATTATGTTCTTCGGCTGGAATTTGGCTGATCCGATCGCCAGTATTTTGGTGGCGGTTCTGGTGATTATCAGTGCTTATCGGGTAACTCGGGATTCTATTCATATTCTGATGGAAGGTACGCCACTGAATATGAACACAGATCAAATTAAGCAATCCCTGCTTGATCTTGAGTATGTTGTAGAAGTGCACGACCTTCATGTATGGGCGTTATCATCAGATGTTCCGTTGCTGAGTTGCCATATCCTCATTCAAGATCCAAAGTACAGCAGTGTTGTGCTGGAGCGGGCACAGAGGTTGTTGAAAGAACGATACGAGATCAAGCATATTACAATACAGATTGATAGACCGGGAATCCCGTGTCATATTGAACATCATTAGCAAGAAACTCAGAAGAGATCTACGTGATGTGGGTCTCTTCTGCTGTTTCCAGTCCGGGAAATAAATACAGACTAGAATAAGCTACTTTTAGTAGTAAGAAGCAAATGATCGAACTGCTGATTACAAGCGACGAGGAACCTATCTTTAATTGATTGCCGTCAATCAGGGTCTATCTCCCACATAACTATCGAAAATATCACGTTGCTGGTGAAAACTGAACTGGTCGAGTCGGATTCGGGTGCCAACGGAGGTATCGGTTGAAGGGCAGAAAGTGGATATTTCTTTTCTGCACATCATTCATGCAGTGGAAGGCACCGCTTACTGTTCCGAATGCTGTGGGGGTGTTTTTTATGCTTTATCGCCAACTCAGTCTTCTCATAGCACTCTATAGTGATTCTGATTATGACGATAAGTAGTCTAAAAGTAGCATTCTGTGAAGGATATCTCCTTGTATGGCTCCGAAATGCCACCTCATCATTTGCAGTTGAATACAGAGATAAAACAAGAAGAGCGATATTTTCCACCAAAATAGATAATAATATACCCCCTTTCTTGGATTTTTTATCTTTATAATGAAGACGCATCCATAACAATCAAAGGAGTTGATATGTTTTGACACGTAACAAACGCTTAAGAAGATTGTCCACCGCCATGTTAACGGTGCCTATGCTCACGATGTTTGCTTCAGGTGCAATGGCCGAGCAGGAAATGAACGGACATAAGTCTCCGGTTTCTACTGGAAGCGGCGTGTTTTATGAAATTTATATTAATTCTTTTTATGATTCGAATGGAGACGGACACGGTGATTTGAAAGGAATTACACAAAAGCTTGATTACTTAAACGACGGCAACCCCCGTTCGGGCAAGGATCTGCAGATCAACGGCCTCTGGCTCATGCCCCTAAATCCGTCTCCAAGCTACCATAAATACGATGTAACCGACTATTATCAGGTCGATCCGCAATATGGGAATCTGAATGATTTCCGCACCTTGATGAAAGAAGCGGACCGAAAGGGCATCAAGGTGATTATGGACCTTGTTATTAATCATTCGAGCAGTGAGCACCCTTGGTTCAAAGAGGGCAGCGTCAACCCGCAAAGCAAATACCACGACTATTACGTATGGGCGGATAAGAACACAGATCTGGATGAAAAAGGCTCGTGGGGACAACAGGTATGGCATAAGAATCCGAATGGTGAAGGGCATTTCTACGGCACGTTCTGGTCGGGAATGCCGGATTTGAACTTCGACAATCCCGAAGTTCGCAAAGAAATGATCAAGGTCGGGAAGTATTGGCTACAGCAAGGTGCAGACGGGTTCCGGCTTGACGCGGCGATGCACATTTTTAAAGGACAGACGAAGGAGGGTGCCGAAAAAAACATCGCCTGGTGGAATGAGTTCCGTTCCGAGATGGAGAAGGTAAATCCAAATGTATATCTAGCGGGGGAGGTATGGGACAAACCGGAGACAATAGCTCCTTACTACGGACCACTTCACTCCCTGTTTAATTTTGACATGGGCGGAACGATTTTGAACTCTATAAAAAATGGTCAGGATCAGGGTATTGCGACATTCGCTGAGAAAACACTGAAATTGTATAAATCGTACAATAAGGCGGCACTCGATGCTCCATTCCTGAGCAACCATGACCAGACCCGTGTCATGAGTGAGCTGGGCGGGGATGTGCGAAAAGCCAAGCTGGCCGCTTCGATTCTTTTGACGTTGCCAGGGCAGCCGTTCCTTTATTACGGGGAAGAAATCGGTATGAAGGGAGAGAAGCCCGATGAGTATCTACGGGAGCCTATGCGCTGGTACAAAGGAGATGGCCCCGGTCAAACGACGTGGGAGGAACCCCAATACAACACAGGCGAAATATCGGTCGAAGCGCAGCTAAGGGACAATGATTCCCTGCTGGAAAGCTACCGCTCGCTCATCCGTCTGAGGGAAGAACATGAAGCCCTCCGCAGCGACAGTTTGGAACCGATCCAATCAGGTTCTGCCAGCGTAACTGCATTTAAACGCACTTCAGGCAAAGAAACATTGTATGTATATCATAACCTGTCCGGAGAGCCGGTTACCCTGCAGATCAAAGATTGGGATAAGGGCAAGTGGAAAGTGGTCTTCTCCACCTCGAAGGATATGAAGGCGAAGAAAGGAACGGTCGTGATTCCAGCCTACAGTTCTCTGATTACCAAAGAAGACAGAAAAGCTGAACATACGTAAACTAACCGTTCAAATGAAGCGGGATATATACCGATGAATTCGTGTTGGGGTGTTTCAGGAATAGGGCATCTACATTATTTATTCATTTTGTATAAATAAAAATGAACCAGAAACGAACGATCACATCCTCATCTAACCCCTGATTCCTGAAGTTTTAAGAGAATTAGGCAATCATTTAAGACAAATGATATAACGATCTACAGTACAGTTACTGCATAATTGGTTTACACCCTATCAAATTAACCGATATATGGCATTGGCTTGAAACTAAGTTGGTCAATTCGTTCATTGGAAAGGAAGAGGAATAATGCAAAAACGAATACTTGGGAAAAGCGGTCTGAACGTATCCGCAATCGGTCTCGGCTGTATGGGAATGAGCTATGGCTATGGACCTGCTCTGGATAAGCAGGAAATGATCTCCGTTATTCGAGATGCCGTTGAACGTGGTGTTACTTTTTTTGATACCGCTGAAGTATACGGACCATATACCAATGAGGAGCTTGTCGGGGAAGCACTACTTCCTGTTCGGGATCAGATAGTCATTGCAACCAAGTTTGGCTTTAACATTCAGGATGGCAAACAGGCAGGGATGAACAGCCGGCCTGAGCATATTAAGAAGGTTGCCGAGGAATCCTTAAAACGTCTCAATACCGACGTGATTGATCTCTACTATCAACATCGTGTTGATCCCGATGTGCCAATCGAGGAAGTAGCAGGAGCAGTGCAGGATCTGATCCGGGAAGGAAAAGTTAAGCACTGGGGTCTATCCGAGGCTGGTGTGAAGACGATCCGCCGGGCACATGCAGTTCAGCCGCTCACTGCAGTGCAGAGCGAATACTCTCTGTGGTGGAGACGTCCTGAAGAAGAGCTTTTGCCAACTCTGGAGGAGCTGGGTATAGGTTTTGTTCCGTTCAGTCCTCTAGGTAAGGGATACTTAACGGGGAGCTTCGATGCCAGTACCTCCTTTTCGAAGGGAGATTTTCGCAATACTCTTCCGCGCTTTACGCCGGAGGCGCTTGAGGCCAACCAGGCACTCGTAGATCTGCTAAAAGAAGTAGCGGAGCAGAAAAATGCGACACCTGCCCAAATTGCACTGGCCTGGCTGCTCTCTCAAAAACCGTGGATTGTTCCGATTCCGGGTACACGTAAATTAAGCCGCCTGGAAGAAAACTTGGGAGCGGCTAATATAGAACTTACCTCGGAAGATTTGATGAAAATCGATTCTGTTGCATCAAAAATCATACTGATGGGTGACCGATATCCAGAGGAATTGGAAAGAAGAACAGGCCTCTGAGTACTCAACGACAGGAGGATTTCATATGAACAAAGTAATTCTGAACAATGGTGTTGAAATGCCAATACTTGGTTTTGGTGTTTATCAAATTAAAGATGCGAATGAGTGTGAACAATCCGTTTACGATGCTATTATGGCAGGCTACCGTCTGATCGATACAACCATTCGGAGATGTGTATGGTTCCTGGCGTGCTATGGAGGAATTGTATCGTGAGGGAAAAATCAAAGCCATTGGCGTGAGTAACTTCCAGATGGACCGTCTGGTTGACTTGATTGTCCATAATGAAGTCACGCCTGCAGTAAACCAGGTCGAAACGCATCCTTTCTGTCAGCAAATCCATAGTGCTGAACTTATGCAAGAGTACAATGTTCAGATTGAGTCCTGGGGACCCATTGCCGAAGGAAGAAACAATATGTTTCAGAATGACGTTTTAACATCACTGGCTCAAAAGTACAACAAATCTGTTGCGCAGGTCATTTTACGCTGGTTGACGCAAAGAGAAGTTGTGGTAATTCCAAAATCGGTTCACAAAGAAAGAATTATTGAAAACTTCAATATCTTTGACTTTGAATTAAGTCAGGAAGATATGGAGAAGATGGCAACGTTAGATACAAAACAAAGCAGCTTCTTCTCGCATAATGATCCAGAAATGGTCAAAGCGCTTGGAAACAGAAGATTTGAGGATTAGTAGCTTCATCTCTATAACACGAAGTGCATTCAATACGCTTCACCTGAAGAAGAGAAGAAGTATACTTTTTCTCAAAATGTCGAGAATCCCCGTCTTTTTGAGACGTGGGTTTCTCGACATTTTGAAGCCTCAACAAAGAGAATTAAGCGTTCAGTATCTATAATATTTTTCCTTAAGATATTTGATGTCTGCCCTAGGAGGAGAACCAAACATTCGAGAATATTCACGGCTAAATTGAGACGCGCTTTCATATCCCACTCGAAAAGCGACATCAGCGGCATCTGCTGACTCAGATAATAGGAGACGGCGGGCCTCTTGCAAACGCAGTTGTTTTTGAAATTGAAGAGGGCTCATAGCGGTTACTTCTTTAAAGTTCCGGTGAAATGAGGAAACGCTCATACTGGCTAATTCGGCAAGCTCCTCGACCCGCAAAGACTTATCATAATGATGAATAATTTGTTCAATAGCCTCCCTGATTCGGTACGAGCTGCTTCCCTCCATTGCAATCTGTCCCAGTGTAACCCCATATTGGCCCTGTAGGAGCCGATATAGTATTTCTCTGATAAACATAGGAGCTAAAAACGGTATATGCTTCGGATTGTCCAGCAGACGGGCTAATCTAAGGATTGCATCCATCAGATCCGACTCCATCTGGCCGACAAATAAAGCCCGCTTCAAATTTTCCTTAGGCATTGGCTGAATTTCCAAGTCGTTTAAAATCTCTAAAATCTGGTTCTGTGTAAATTCAAGCTTAAAACTTAAGTAAGGGTCATCAGGCGAAGCTTTAATCACCTGGCCAACCACCGGCAGATTCATGGATGCAATCAGGTAATTAGCAGGGTTATATGTAAAACGTTCCTGTGCCAGAAATATTTCTTTCGAACCTTTAGTTATAAAACAGAAGCTCGGCTTGTAGACTCCGTAGTCTGGTTCAGTCGTGTTGGAATAGCGGATAAAAAATAAAGAAGGGATCGCCGTCTTCTGAACTCCCTCCCCAAGGCAGTGACGCTGAATCAGCCCGGCAAGTTCATTTTGCTGCCTACTTATTACCTGAGACATGAAGTACCTCCTTATTCGTTGATCATGTTCATTATAAGCCATCAGTATTTATTATAAAAATAGCCGTAAGAGAATCAGGCAATTATTCAAGATAAATGTGATAACGGTTTGCTCTGCCATTGCTGCATAATGAGTTTACACCCTATTAAAATAAAAAGGAATGCAATATATAAACGGTGTATTTCTTTATATAATTATAGACGAAAGTTCACCACAGCCTGGTAATGAATAAACCTGAACATAGTGGATGAAAAATCATTTTTATTAAAATGGCTGATTGAAAATATGTGAACAAAACCCTTTAGCATCGGAGTTGAATACGATGGAAAAATTAATCCAGTGGTATGAAAAAAGCCTGATTAAAAGGCTGGAAGTGCTCATCGATTTGGAAAAAGATGCTACTTTTAAAGAGATGTATCTGGAGTACTTGAATCAACTCCAGTCCAAATAAAGTGGAATCCGATAAATTACAAAGTATGCGGAGGACTTAAGGGAACAAAAAGGTCTATACGTCTGAAAAATGAAAAACACAGCAGATAACAATGTATAAATGATCTTATATTTTGGCGAAATACGTTCTTGTGTTATTGAGATCAGATTATAATGCTTTAAATCATAAGCTAAAGTAGGGAACTTTGTGTCAATGTAAGATACGGTCGATTAAAACCGGAATTCTGTATGAAGAACGGGTGTAATATCGGTTGTCAGCTTTTGTGCGGTTTCGTTCTCTTTTATTCAACTCTGCTGAATAATCAAATTATTCTTATACTGCTTGGGAGTCAGGCCCGTGATTTTTTTGAATACCTTAGTGAAATAGCTTTGATCGTGAAAGTTGAGCAGGGAATAGATTTCGCTAATCGATAGGTCAGAGTAGACGATGAGATTCTTGGCCTCTTCGATTTTTTGGCGCTGGATATAGGCTTTTAGGGTCTCCCCCGTCTCTTCCTTAAACTTGTTGGACAGATAGGAGGGGCTGATCCGCAGCTGCTTGGCCAAGGATTCCAGCGTCAAGTGTTCATGCAGGTGGTTGAAGATATAGTCCTGACATAGCAGGATCGTCTTCGAGAAGCTGGAGCGGTTGGCTTTGGTGACCCGTTCGGCAAAATCGGGCAAAATCTCTTCCAGCATCTTGGTGATGGAATCGATCTTCTTTAGCTCTTCGATATGCTGGATATAGGCATCGCTCAGGTTATAGGCGATTTCCGGGTAGAGTCCGCCCTCGATGGCCGCTCGGGTCGCCAGGGTCACTGCTGTAATCAGAAGATTTTTCTTGTTCCGCAAGGAGTCTTTTTTGGACAAGGTTCCGTAGCTGCCTTCCTGGGAATGCAGCTTCATGTAATACAGCATTTTTTCAATATTTCCGGTTTTAAGATGCTCCCAGATCTTCCTCTCGGCCAGAAAGGAGCTGTGGTAATCGCTGTTCTCCCGCTGCTCGATAATTTTGAGTTCAATCAATTCAGAGATTAGGGAAGGATTCAGGTTCTCGTTATCCTGTTTGACCTTATTTAAGGACAAGGTTTCGTTGTAGAACAGATGATGCAGCAGGATCGCGGTATTAAACAGCTGGTTCGTATCAAAAGCATCCTGCTGTTCGAATGGCTCAATCAAAGTGTTTGTCGAGACATATTTTTCGGCATGCGGCCACAGAATGATCCGTTCATTCTCATGCTCTGGATGGGGGAGCATGGCAATAATGTCCTCACGGTTATTGATATAAACCATCTGTACCGGCTTGCTCAAATTCAGGGAGAATAAGTGGTCAATCAATGTCTGAGGCAGCGTCTCCCGGACCATCAGAGAAGAATAATTATTGCTGAAGGTCTGGGATCTTTCCCAGCCTTTTTTTATAAAGAAGATCGGAATATGGGTCGCGTTATAGACGAGCTTGCAGAGGGTTTCTAGGTCTCTTTGAGATGGGTTCATGGTGTTCCTCTCCATAAAAAAAATATAAAATTACAACTTCTCCTTAAATAATACCATAAATCATGAACAAATATATTTAAACTGTAAACAAATAAAACGCTTTCCGAGTTGGGGCAAGGTTTTAATCAAGCTCTAATGTTAAGAAGATTTGAAAACGCTTTTAGGGGGGATGTAAAATGGCAGTGGTAGAAGCAGACCTGAAGAAGGGTAAGCAGGCTGTAAGCTCAAATCAGAAATTGTCTTTGTTGGAGAAAGTAAGTTACGGTTTAGGGGATGCGGGTTCCAACTTGATTTACACAGTTATTACGACCTACTTGACCTTTTACTTTACGGACGTGTATGGACTCGGGGCGGCTGCGGTCGGTACGCTGATGCTGATCGCCAGATTCGTCGACATGATCGACAGCCCGATCTTCGGGGTACTGATTGACAGGACCAATACAAAATGGGGGAAATCAAGACCCTGGATTCTCTGGTCCAGCTTTCCTTTTGCAATCGTTTCCATACTGCTCTTTATGGGGCCAGAATTAAGCGCTTCCGGCAAACTTGCATACGCTTACATTTTTTACATCGCGGCGAACGTGCTGTATGCGGCTGTCAATAATCCACTGACGACGATGTTGCCAAGCATGTCGAGCGATGTCCAGGAGAGAACCGTGGCCAATACGTTCCGTATGATTGGTGGACAGGTTGGCGGCTTGATCGTTAACCTCACGCTGCTGCCTCTGGTCGCCTACTTGGGTGCTGGGAATCAGCAAAAAGGCTTCTTCTATACGATGACGCTCTTCGCTATTGTGGGATTGATCCTGTTCATCGTCACATTCCTGAACACCAGAGAGCGTGTGCAGAACATCGCCGGACAGGACCAAAGCCTTTCTGTGAAGGAAAGTCTGAAAGCGATCAAAGGAAATCGTCCGTGGATGGCCGTTTCTCTGCTCGGTATCGTCTTTTTCCTGATGTATATCATGAAGCTCTCCGCAGGCATTTATTACATGACATACACCTTAGAGAAACCTGAAATCGTTTCCTTGGTAAACACGCTGTCGATGGTAACGGTGCTCGGAATGCTGGCGGTTCCTTTCTTGTCCAAACGGTTCAGTAAAAAATCGCTGATTATCACAGGTATTGGCATCAATATTATCGGGCAGCTCATTATCTATGTGGGTGGACACAATGTCGCCATGATCATCTTGGGAACGATCGTCGGCGGTATCGGTTTGGGACTCCCAGGCGGATTGCTGTTTGCCCTTATGGCAGATACGGTTGATTACGGCGAATGGAAATCGGGTATCCGCGCCCAAGGTATTCTTGTCTCGGCTGCCGGTATCGGGATCAAGCTTGGCTCCGGTCTGGGCAGCGCCATTCCGGCCTGGCTGCTTGCAGCCGGCGGGTATGTCGCCAAACAAAAGCAAACCGATTCTGCATTGCAGATGATTACGCTTAACTACATTTGGCTGCCGATTGTCTTCAGTGTATTGTCGATTCTGATCATGGTCTTTATCTACAGGTGGGATAAGCCTCATGATGAAATTGTGGCCGAATTGGAGGCTAGAAGAGCTCAAGTGTAAAAATACTGGTATAAGAGATGGAGTTGCTCCCCGGAGGGAGAGGTCCCATCTCTTGTAACAACAACAGGATAGGAGAATGCTTATGTATCTTGCAATCGATATAGGAGGCACCTTTATAAAATATGCGCTGATGGATTCAGCTGGAACGATCGTGACTAAAGGCAGACAATCAACACCTAGAGTACATTTAGCAGGATTTATGGATAAATTGTGTTCCATTATAGATGGGCATGATTTGTCTGCGGTTAAGGGAATCGCCCTTAGCTGCCCTGGAACGGTCGATGCGGATCGGGGCGTCATCTACCATGGCGGTTCTCTGCCTTTTCTGCACGAGGTCAATTTAAAACAGGAAATCGAACGAAGATACGGAATAGACGCTTTCGTCGAAAATGACGGAAAGAGCGCGGCTCTGGCCGAACTCTGGCTTGGAAGCGTAAAAAACGCCAAAGATTCCGTGGTGTTAATTCTCGGAAGCGGGATCGGCGGCGGTATTATCATTGACGGTAAGCTTCACCGCGGGGTCAATCTCTCCGCCGGAGAAGTCAGCTATATCATGCATCAATTCAATCCCGAAACTAAGACGGGACAGTACTTTGGACTGGATTGCTCTGCGGTCAACATGATCCGCCGTATTGCCGAAATCAAGAAAGTCGATTCCTCTGACGGAGAAGTGATATTTGAATATATTATGCAAGGGGACGCAGAGGCCAATGCGATTTTTGATGAATACTGCCTGTACCTGGCCATTCAAATATTAAATCTGCAGTACATTTTGGACCCCGAAGTTATCGCGATCGGGGGCGGAATCAGCGCGCAGCCCGTTCTGATTGAACGGATTCAGCGGGCGATCGCCGACGTGAAAGAGGCCAATCCTTTGCATATCGCAAATCCCAAGGTGGTAGCCTGCCAATTCCGCAACGACGCCAACCTGTACGGGGCGCTGTATCATTATTTTGTCAGTAAAGAAAAGCTTGTCAATTCTTAAAGTCAGGTCTGGAAGTAAAATGCATTGAACAAGTCCGCAAGGAGAGTTACGATGACATTATGAATTGGGATTATTGGTTGTAGAAATGGTCCGACATAATCAGCGTTTTGCGGATTTATGTGTATAATATGTAATAAGCCTCAAACACGAAGATCCTTTGATGTCCGTCGAAGAAGGGTTTAATCGTGTAGTAACCAATCTGCAATCGATTTTGACCCGTGAGCAACCGCTTGATATGTGGTGGGCTTAAATCAGGAGTGAAAGGAAAATGAAAATGGGCAATCGGATATATAATGTAGTCATTATCGGTTATGGAGGCATGGGAAGCTACCATGTTCAATTAATCGAACCTATTCAGCAGCTTGCCATTGGCGGTGTATATGATATTGTCGATTACCGAATGGAACTGGCTGCCGCTGGCGGCTATAAAACCTACGAAAGTCTGGAGGCCGTTCTGGCCGATCAGGCCGTGGATATTGTTTTGATAGCAACGCCTAATGACGTTCATAAAGAAATAGCGATCCAGGCACTGCAAGCCGGAAAACATGTCATTTGCGAAAAGCCGGTTACGATAACGAGCACGGATTTCTTGGATATTGTCGAGGTGGCGAAGAAAGAAAACCGCGTATTTACGGTACATCAGAACCGCCGATGGGATGAAGACTTCCGAATTATCAAAGATATGATCGGCAAGAAGACCGTGGGCGAGCTTTTCCAAGTGGAATCGCGGGTTCAGGGGGCTAACGGCATTCCGGGTGACTGGCGGCAACTGAAGGCGTACGGTGGAGGAATGCTACTGGATTGGGGAGTGCATCTGTTGGACCAGCTGCTTCAGATTACGGACAGCCAAATAGAAAGCGTAGCTGCTAAGTTAAGCTATATTTTGGGAACTGAAGTGGATGACGGCTTTACCAGCTTTATTGAGTTCAAGGACGGCCTGACAGCGGTCATTGAAGTGGGTACGACCAATTATGTAAAGCTGCCGCGTTGGTATATTAAAGGAACCGAGGGTACCGCAGTGATCCGGGATTGGGACTTGAGCGGAGAGATCGTCACCCGAAATCCGGATGTTGCTCATGTGGAACCAAAACCGATTCAAGCAGGCCAAGGATTGACGAAAACGATGGCGCCACCGTCAGAGGAATCCACCCTGAATTTTCCAATTGAAAAAATACCTGCGGTAGCAGAAAGCTTTTATGAAAATTTTGTCTCTGCCATCGAAGGAAAAGCGGAGCTTGCGATCAAAAGCGAAGAAGTGCATCGTGTGCTGGTACTGATTGAGACGATTTTTGAGGCGGCAGCAACCAAAAGCGTGATTCGAAGAACGATTTAAATCAGCTCTATTTTCCATTCGCCATAAGTGAGATATATAGGATCCTATATTTTGAGAACCTGGACCGGTTGAGGATTTTTCCGGAGCCATGGGGCACGCGCATGCCATTTTGATTGATGACAGCGGCTTTCGGATCGGCGGCACGGACCCCCGCTGCGATGGAGCGGCCATCGGCTGGTGATCCAGGAACGGGGCATGGCCCTAACAGTACACATTAAAAACACCCTGATCGGGGAGGAACTGTTTTCTTTCCTTCATCAGGGTGTTTTTTGCTGTCACTTTGCCGCCTGAGGCCCGCGGATACCAGGAGGAATAACACTGTAAGATTATAGGAAGAATAGGGGGAATTCAATTTTATTTATAGTATAATGGTTACTTCAATATGGGATGGAAAACAGGGAAAGAGGGAACGGATGCCTACTATACTGGTTGCTGACGATGATGCGAACATTCGCGAACTCGTCTGTTTATTTCTACGCAACGACGGATTCGAAACAGCCGAAGCCGCGGACGGCAAGCAAGCACTGACCGTCTACGCCTCAACGCATGTCGATCTCGTCGTGCTCGATATTATGATGCCGATTATGGATGGTTGGACGTTATGCAAGGAACTCAGAAGAGCCAATCCTGATCTTCCGTTACTTATGCTGACTGCGAGAGGCGAAACATGGGAGAAAGTGAAAGGGTTCGAACTTGGAACGGACGATTATTTGACGAAACCATTCGATCCGTTGGAGTTGACGGCTCGTGTCAGGGCATTATTGAAACGATACCGGATTGGCTCCACACAGACGATTCAGTTCGGCAACGTCATCCTTGATCGGCAGACCTATAAGGTGATGAGAGGGACGGAGTCGCTCACGTTGCCGCTCAAGGAGTTCGAATTGCTGTATAAGCTCGCTGGAACACCCGGACAAGTCTATACGCGTGAGCAGTTGATTGATCAAATCTGGGGGATTGATTACGCTGGAGATGATCGAACGATAGACGTACATATTAAACGCCTGCGAGAACGTTTCGCCACTACAACCGATTTTCGGATCGAAACAGTGCGCGGGCTTGGCTACCGGCTTGAGGTTTACGAATGATCAGATCCTTATATATACGTGTTGTCCTAACATTTCTGGTCTCCGTCATCGTGGGCATAATCATTGCTTTTTTAATTACATTTTGGGTGTTTGAGGAAAAATTGAACGAAAATTTGCAAACCACCTTACTTAACTTTGGTCAGGACATCGTCCGGGTTTACGAAACCATTCCGTTACGTGAAGCGAACTTGTTCGTAAGTGGAATGAAACAACTCGATTCCTATCATATTCGAATTTTCGATGAAACGGGTCAGTTCCAGTCTTACGGAACGCTTAACGGACAAAATCCTGCGACTGTGACGATGGATCAAGTAAAGAAGGTATTGGGTGGAGAAGTTGTTCAAGTCAATCCGAGTACTGTTGCAACGAACCTCTTGGGACTGCCATTAAAAACGGAAATGGGAACGAAAGCGATGTTTGTGGAGCCGCTCACGTCTCCTTCCTCCACTTTTGCCGTAAAATGGTTACTTACTTTTTTGACCTATTCGTTGATCGCAGGAAGCTTATTGATCCTGGTTGCCGCCATATTCCTGATCAGGCCGATCAAAAAGCTGACAACAGCGACCAAGCGAATAGCAGCGGGAGATTTCAACGTAAAGCTGAATATTAAGCAAAAGGGTGAGCTAGGTACCTTGGCTCGCAGCTTCGAAGAAATGATGCACGATCTGCAGCAACTTGAACAGATGCGTAAGGAATTTGTATCGAACGTGTCGCACGAAGTTCAGTCGCCGCTCACCTCGATATCCGGTTATGCTTTGGCGCTCAAACAAGTGGATATTGCAGATCACGAGCGAAGCCGTTATCTCGATATTATCATCGCTGAAGCAGGTCGAATGTCCAAGATGAGCGATAGCCTGCTCAAGCTAAGTTTGCTTGAATCACAGTCCCGGCAACTGCGGCTCATCACCTTCAGCCTTGATGAACAGATCAGACGAGTCATCGTGGCGATCCAGCCGCAATGGTCGGCTCGCAGCATCCGTTTCGACCTCAATTTGAAAGCCGTTCAATTAATGGCTGATCACGATCTATTAAACCAGGTATGGACGAACATCATTGGCAATAGCATCAAATTTTCCATGGATGGCGGCATTATTAACGTCAGCATCAAACAAGATATCAAAAATGTGACAGTCCGAATATCCGATACGGGCATTGGTATTTCCCCCGAGGACCAGAAGCGTATATTCGAACGGTTTTTTAAGGCCGATCGTTCCCACAGTCGCAAGTATGGCGGTAGCGGTATGGGACTTGCCATCGTTAAACAGATCGTATCGCTTCATCAAGGCGACATCCGAGTGGAAAGCGAGCCCGGCCGAGGAACGACCGTCATTGTCACCTTGCCAATCATAGCGCCGACAGATTAGTTAGATTCATATGGCACCATTCGGATGGTCTAAACTGCATTCTCCATGCTACGGCATCATGTGTAAGCTTCCTTGCATGTGACGTCGCAGCATTTTTTGCTTGTTCATACTCCGTTCATATTGTCGTCATAGGGAGTACATCTTCGTCGTATAAGCTATCCTTAACAGCACATATTAAAGTAGCCGAATAAACAGATGAGGTCAGGAGAAGATGAGAGTGGAACACAGAGAGGCCATAAAAAGGAGGGTAGGCACGAGTACAGGTAGATAACGAGCTTCAAAGGTCGCTCAAACCCCTCGTGCATAAATGATGAAAAAAATACTTACCATTATACTTAAATCCATAGGAGTTATAGCAATAGCCATAGTGCTTTTTCTAGCCATTGTTTTTATCGTTAATATGATCTCGAACAAATCGGAGCAAGGAAAAATAGAACCCTATGGCCAGTTAGTACCTGTAGATGGGAAACATATGAATGTTACCATTCAAGGAGAGGGCGAAGAAACAGTCGTGCTCCTGCCTGGTTATGGAACAGCAGCACCAGCTCTTGATTTTAAGCTGCTAGTAGATGAACTATCTCCATTTTACAAAGTTGTCGTGATTGAGCCTTTCGGTTATGGATTAAGTGATGAAACCGAAAAAGAGCGAAGCACTGAGAATATTGTAAGTGAAATTCATGAAGCTTTACAGCAGCTTAATATTGACCGTTACACGCTAATGGGCCATTCCATTGCGGGCATTTACGGACTGGATTATGTGAACAAATATCCAAACGAAGTGAGTGCATTTGTCGGAATCGATAGCAGTGTTCCAACACAAGGTGGGATGGATGTTAAATTCCCAATAAAAACGTTTGAATTTCTTAAAAAATCAGGTCTCTTAAGAATGATCAAGAATCTAAGTGGTGATCCATATGCTTCATTATCATTTGATGATCAAACCAAAGAACAAATGAGAATGATTTCGAATAAAAACGGCAATAATGCCACGACCTTGAATGAAATGGAGCATATTTCTTCTAATTTTAAAGCAGCTGAAAATTTAACATTCCCAAAAAATCTTCCCGTTATATTCTTTTTACAAGCGAATAATACAGATATTAAAGGATGGTTACCACTGCATGAAGAGCAAGTCAAAAATTCTGTACATGGAAAAGTGATGACATTTGAAGGAGGACATTATTTGCACCATACCAGGTCAAAGGAAATCGCTGAAAACTTCAGGGGATTTATGGAAGGAATAAAATAAGTGCGATGAAAAAGGCACCTTCACTATTTTGTACAAATGTATAAGTGATATAAAAACCGTCCTTTGGTAATATCCCCTTCAAGTAGACACTCAAAAAAGTCCACATGGTATCATGTTGAGGAGTTGTGTTTAATAAAACGGTATGATAATATACATTTACTTTAATGATTGGGGTTGAGAAGAATAATGTAGGATTTTCTTGCTGATCTATAAACTAATAAAACATTTAGTGCGATTGGTTTCGCATGTTTTATTGCTTTATAAGCAAGAAAGTTACATTTTCTTTTCACTCAAACATTAGGTCCTTAATCATCTGCCTTCCATTGGGAGGCTGGTTTTTCTGTATCTATTTGAGCTGCGAGAAATTAACTTTCTTGCGGCTTTTATTTTTTTTATACAGGAGGACAACTTGATGTCATTAATTAATGTTACCAACCTGACGTTTGCCTATGAGGGCAGCTACGATAACATATTCGAAAACGTGAATTTTCAGATCGACACCGATTGGAAGCTGGGGTTTACGGGAAGGAACGGAAGAGGGAAGACCACATTTCTTCAGTTACTGCTCGGCAAACATGAATACAGTGGAGCTATCTCTGCTAATGTCAATTTTGAATACTTTCCGTATCCTGTGCCAAACAAGAATAATCATACGCTGGATGTAATCAACGAAATCTTTCCGGACTATGTTCACTGGCAATTCATGCGTGAGCTCTCGTTGCTGAAGGTTGATGAAGACGTTCTATATCGTCCATTTGCTTCTTTGTCAAACGGTGAGCAGACGAAAGTGCTCCTGGCCGCCTTGTTTATTAAGGAAAACAGTTTTCTGTTGATCGATGAGCCTACGAATCATCTGGACATGAATGCTAGAAAATGGGTCAGTAATTATCTGAATACCAAAAGCGGATATATTCTGGTATCTCACGACAGATCCTTTCTGGATAACTGTGTGGATCACATCCTGTCCATCAACAAAACCAACATTGAGATTCAAAAAGGTGATTTTTCCAGCTGGTGGGAGAATAAGAAGAGACAGGATAACTTTGAATTTGCACAGAACGAGAAGCTTAGAAAAGACATTAAGCGCCTATCGGATTCTTCCAAGCGTACGGGGAACTGGTCTCACGAAGTGGAAAAAACCAAAAACGGAACCAGAAATTCCGGCTCCAAGGTAGACAAAGGCTATATTGGCCATAAGGCTGCCAAGATGATGAAACGTTCTAAATCCATTGAGCAAAGACAGCAATCGGCGATTACCGAAAAGTCCAAACTGCTGAAAAATATAGAAAGCTCGGACACCTTGGAAATCTCACAGCTTGCTTATCATAAAAATGTGCTTGCTGAGCTTGAACAGGTCACTATATTTTATGGAGAAAAGCAGGTTTGTGCAGACGTGAGTTTTACGATTGAACAGGGGGAGCGAATCGCGCTTTCGGGTAAAAATGGCTCAGGAAAATCAAGTATCCTCAAACTAATCTGCGGCGTGGATATAGACTACACTGGCAGCTTCACAAAGGACAGTCAGCTAAAAATATCCTACGTGTCCCAAGATACCTCGCATTTGCAGGGCAGTCTGACAGATTACGCCCGGGACAACGGGATTGACGAAAGCCTTTTCAAATCTATTCTGAGAAAGCTTGATTTCTCCAGAGTGCAATTCGAGAAGGATCTATCCGCTTATAGCGGCGGCCAGAAGAAGAAGGTACTGATTGCCAAAAGCCTGAGCGAGCAGGTTCATCTGCATATCTGGGATGAGCCGCTGAATTTCATCGATGTCATTTCCCGTATGCAAATTGAAGAGCTGCTACTGGAGTATTCTCCAACGATACTTTTTGTGGAACATGACAGCGAGTTCTGCAACAATGTCGCAACAAAGATGGTTGAGCTTTGACCAGGGACAGAGACGCAGGGAGGTCGGAAGCCAATGAGCGTGATTGAAGCCTATATCACCAACCTTGGCCGCTACAACAAGGGCCATTTGGACGGGGAGTATTTAAGGAGTTCTCGACTCGTGGGCGCTACGTACGAAGGGCCACACCCTTTAAAGGAAGTGTGAATTAACGGCTGTCCCTTGGTAATAATATTTAGGAGAGTGTGTTGTGAGCGAGAACAACCAGTTGCGGGATGTGTTTGACGCGATTGCAGATCCAACTAGGCGCCGACTGATTCGTCTGTTAGCAGAGGCATAGAAACGAGATTCAGGCTAAACGCCTCTCCACTCAGAGAAATTCAAGATTGAGTGGCTGTCTACAGCAAGTTCTGGAGTACGAATATGTTGCGCTTGAACCAACTATTAGAGGAGGAAGCAGAATGAGTTTAACATTATCCTTGGATTTTCAGTTCACGACATCGATCAAGAAAGTTTGGTCCGCCTTAACCGATTCAAGCAAGCTTGCCAAGTGGGTCATGGAAAATGATTTTAAGCCCTTCGTTGGACACCGTTTTCAGTTTCGCACGCAGCCGACCGAATGGTGGAATGGAATTATTGACGGCGAAGTGCTTATCGTGGACGCACCAAACCGGTTGTCCTATACTTGGGAAAGCGGAGAGAAGCACACGGTTACCTGGAAGCTACAGGATTTAGGGGACGGAAAGGTTAACCTTCATCTCGAACAAACCGGAATCTCAAATGATCAAGCACTCGCAGGTGCTAAGTATGGTTGGAGTAATTGGTTCGGCGAGTTTGAAAAGGTGTTGGAACAATAATCGCATTGGGTACTAAAACATCTCCTTCCCCAATGCTAAATTAATGGGTACGATAGTGAAATAGCCCAACATCATAAAACAGATCACTTAATGGTATCTATATGCCCATCAAGTGATTTGTTTTTACATGATGAGTTAATTAATTATTTTCAAGTTTAAAAACTTTACTGACGGAAGATGTCAGTAAAGTTTTTTTATAATAGGGTATATCGATTAATTAATTACAAAAGGAGTGTGTATTATGCATACAAAAAAAGTATATCTTTATGTATTTGATACGATGTCAGACTGGGAGGTAGGTTATTTAATTGCTGAACTAAACTCGGGAAGGTATTTTAAAAAAGAATTAGCGCCTTTAGAGGTGGTTGTAGTAGGCGTTGATAAAAATCCTGTTACTACAATGGGAGGATTGAAAATACTACCTAGTATTTCTATTGATGAGTGTATTTTGGAAAGTACTGATGTTTTAGTTCTTCCAGGCGGTAATACTTGGATAGAAGCAATTCACGAACCTATATTGAAAAAAGTTTCTAAATCTTTAAAAGAAGGTACTGTTGTTGCGGCGATTTGTGGTGCAACAGTGGGACTTGCAAAGATGGGATTGCTAGACTCAAGAAGGCATACAAGCAACAATCTGGAATATATGAAAATGATTTGTCCTAATTATATTGGAGACAAATATTATGAAATGGAGCCAGCAGTAACTGATGGGAATTTAGTTACTGCATCAGGAATAGCTCCGTTGGAATTTGCGATGCATGTATTGAAGGTGCTAGATGTATTTGCACCAGAAACATTACATTCATGGTTCAATCTTTATCAGACTCATGAACCAAAATACTTCTTCGAGTTAATGAATTCTATCAAATAGCTGATAAGTAAACCAAAATACAATTGATAGTAGTAGTGATTAAGACTTTATTTTCGAATGTCGGGCCTGGTTGTTTTACGCTTCTTCCTCAATGACTCCCAAAGCGCGGTTCTTCTCTTTAAATCGCTCATTGTGGGAGGATACATACGCCATAATAGGCGCTTCCGGGTCCATATACAGCTTGGCACTGTTCAGGGCCAGAATGCCACTGGTGAAGGTGCCTGCGATCAGTTCAACCTTGTTGTCGTAAGCTACAAAGTCTCCTGCGGCGAAGACCCCAGGGATGTTCGTCGTCATTCCCTCTCCAACCTGCAAGTTCCATTCACCAAGGTCCAGGCCCCATTCCCGTATCGAACCGTAATCGCATTTCATCCCATGATTGACGATCACAGCGTCGACCTCTAGCTGCTCACGCTCATTGGTCTCCGTATGAGACAGGGTTACGCTGTCAATGCTGGTCCCGTTGCTGCTATGGAGCGCTTCAACCGTATAAGGCGTGCAGACCCGAACGGAGGAATTTTTCATCGTCGTGACACTTCGTTCCAAACCGCCGAAGCTATCTCGTCGGTGCACGATGGTCACGCTCTCGGCTATTGGCTCCAGCTCATTGGCCCAATCCACCGCAGAATCGCCCCCGCCCGAAATCAGTACCCGTTGTCCGCGGAAATGTTCCAGCTCCTGCACAGTGTAGTACAGGTTGGTTACTTCGTAGCGGTCGGCACCATCCAGCTCCAGCTTGACCGTTTGGCGAGCGCCATAGCCGATGGCGAGAATGACCGTTCTGGTCAGATGTTGTTCACCGCTCTGAGTCGTGAGGAGGATGGTGCCATTCACCTGTGGATCAAAGCCCGTCACACGCTGACCAAGCACAATCACAGGATCAAACGTACGTGCCTGTCCGATGAGCTGCGCAATGAGTTGCTCGCCGCGAATGGGCGGCATGGCCCCGACATCCCATATCATTTTCTCCGGATAGGTCAGAACCCGTCCGCCCAGCTCTGGCTGAGCTTCTATAATCTTCGTTTTCAGTTCTCGCATTCCGCTGTAAAAAGCAGTATATAGTCCGGCGGGTCCGCCGCCAATAATGGTTACATCAAATAATTCAAGAGATTCTGTCATCGTTAGCCTCCAAACTGAATCGGATCGTTATAAAATTACTTCTTTAAAATGACGGGAAGCTCTTTAATCAGCTCTTCCCTTGCAAGCGGGTCTGTTGTAATGCCTAGTCCGCCATGGATGAAATACACTTTATCGGCTTTGATTGCGGGCAGACTGCTCCAAATAGGTCCTTTAATCATATTTTTGACTTCCGCCAGCTCGGCATCATCAAAGTACACAATAAAGATTCGGTCACCGGAAATCTTGGGAAGCAGCTCGGCAGAAATATTGGCATAGCCGTAATCATCCGGGTTTTCGATCATTTTCTGAATGGCAGGAGTAGGCTGGAAGCCTTCCTTGTGGTAGACAAAAGTCGTCAGATAGCTGGTGGTGTAGACGCTCAGTCTTTTCTGGCCGACCATATACTGGTACACGGAAGCCGTTTCGCCTTTCTTGATCGTTCCATCCAGCTGCATCGCTCTCCACATCTTGACAATATCCGCGTTATGACGGGTGAGGAAATCTTCAGCTTGCTTTTCATAGCCGAACCAGTCGCCAATCCGCTTAATACGGACGGGCATCGGGTCCCATTCATTCGTCAGGATGACGGGAGCGATCTTGGATAACGTCGCGTTATACTTCTCGTCCGTGGTAGAGGTGATGATTAGATCCGGCTTCAGCTCAATGAGCTTTTCCATGTTGGGTGGCCAACTGATATCTGCGATATCCTTCACTTCATCCTTATACACGGAATATTGCAGACCCCCCTGAACCAAACCGACAGGCTTGATGCCGAACAGCAGCAGGTCACCAACCGTATTATCCGTGTAAACGATCCGCTTGGGCGATTTCGGAATTTCTACCTGTTTGCCGTAAGCGTCGGTTACGATATGGGTTCCTGTTTCCTCCGTTTGGCCTGCTGTAGCGCTTTTCTTCTCTGACGGTGCAGACGGACTGCTGCAAGCTGTTGTGACTAAAATAAGTAGGCATAAGATGAAAAAGGTTGTCGACTTGCCTGTGTTGCGAAACATTGCAATCCCCCTGTATGTAAATGCAGTCATTGATAATCATTATCAATAAACCAAGTGTAATACCGGACAGGGCTGTAATCAATGGAAGAATGGGACGTTTTTTTTGTAGGATCAGGCTGTTAAGAACAGAAGCAGTCATTGAAATTCATAGGTGTATTAGGTATGATGAATCCAAATGATAATCATTCTCAAATAAGGAGCGTTAAGTTTTGGATCTAAATCACATCAGAGCCGATTATTCTATTCCCAGTACCTATTTCGAGCTTCATGGACTAGTTCACAGAACATTTTCCGGTAGGGATAGAATTCCGCTTCAAAATATAGATACGGGTTTGCTAGTCGTTGTTGAAGAAGGGGAAGGGACACTCGACTGCAATGGCAGTGAGCACCCATTGCACTATGGAGTTCCATATGCCATAAATTCGGGACACACGGTGAAAATCACAGCAAACGACGATACAGTATTGTCATTGTGGCTGATTGCTTTTTCTCCGCATGGCCCTACGGGAAGCTCGCTTGAACCCCTTATGGAAACACGGGAGCAGAGCGTACCAGATTACAGATCCATACTGCAAAAAATAAAAGCCATCGAAAAACGCCGCCATGCGCAGGCCACGAAGGAACAGATTGTGGTACACATTCAATTCCAAAAACTGATGGGGATGATTGCAGAAGAAACAAGCGCTCTTGAGCAGGATACCGCAAGCCACAATACCAAAGCGAATGTATTGGAGATTATTGCCCAGTTGCAGAGACGCTATGCCGAAGAGATTACCGTGGATGAGCTTGCGGCCCAGGCGCGGATCAGCAAGCGGAGGTTCACCCACTGGTTTAGGCAGCTGACGGGAACAAATCTGTCCGGTTACATGACAACCTTGAGGATGGAGCATGCCAAGCGTATGCTGCTGCGCGGAGAGCGCATGAAGGAGGTGGCGGCGCTGGTCGGCTACGGGGACGAGTTCTATTTCAATCGGCGGTTTAAGCAGATGGAGGGCGTCTCCCCGGGACAGTTCATTCTGAACCATAGAAAGAAGCCGATCAATATTTGTGCGATGAGCTGTCTGGGTCATTTGCTCGCGCTTGGTATACGTCCGGCTGCGGTTGCTAAAAATTTATCGAATGATCATTACCTACGGAAATTGAGTGCGGATATTCACAAGGTTAACAGCGTGCCGCTGGACCCGCAGGAAATTGCTTATTTGCAGCCGGAGTTTATTCTGGTCGGGAGTCAGGAGGAATACGACGCATTGTCGACGATTGCGCCCACTCAGATTTTTTCGCAAAATGATCATAAGCCGTTCGAATTGCTTCGCAAGCTGGCAGAGACTTTCGGTAAAGGTCCCGAAGCGGAACGGGTTATTCGATCGTACAATCGTAAGGTACAGCGCCTAAGGCCCAAATTAAACGGTATTGTTCAGAGCACGGATACATTTGCGACGATGGAAATTCGAGACGACTCGGTCTATGTATTCGGTAATTACTGGTGCAGGGGAGCTTATAATCTGTATGACGGGCTTGGGTTACATGCGCCGGATATCATTCAGAAGGAATTGATTGATCGACAGGCTTACCGACTTATTACTGAGGAGCAAATACAATCCTACGCAGGGAATCATCTGTTCGTGACGGTAGTTGATCCCGAGCGTTATGAGCGTCTATGCAGTATGAAGTGGTGGCAGGAAATGCCTGCGGTGAAGCAAAATCAGGTTTACATTACCGACTACTCCGAGTTTGCTGTGACGGACCCCATTTCGATGCCCTACCAATTGGATATTCAGATGAAATTGTTGCTGGAGCGGAAGAATTTACTCAAGCTCCCTTAAGGCTCCATCGACTGCCGACCTCCCTTTGCCAGCCGTACTTACTACTATTAATTGGGGTGAGCTACAGGTCGCAAGAGATAATGAACGAAAGCATTCAAAAAATACATGTTGAAAATAGTACCATATCGTACTATAATTTTAGTACGATATGGTACTATTTTCGAGAAAATGGAGGTGCAAATGGGAATTATAAAAGGAAGATCTGTTTTTTTATCAGCATCAATAGATGCATTGCTGGCTAGAATAGTTTCAAGAAAACACAGGGAATCTGAGGTTGATACTTTAACAGCAACACAAGCAAGGATTTTGTTTTATCTTTGGACAAAAGACGAAATACCTATACATGAAATCTCAAGGATTACCAATCTTCAAAAGTCAACTTTAACGAGTATATTAACTAAGTTGGAAAAAGCAGGACATATCAGTTTTATGCCTTGTCAAACAGACAAACGGAAAACAATAATTAAAGTAGTGAATAGAAATGAAAATCTAGTGGAATTGAACAAAAAGATTATTGATGAAGTCGGAGAGACTTTTTACAAGGGATTTAGCGAGGATGAAATAGCATTGTATCAAAGTTTCTTAATAAGAACTTTAGATAATCTGATAGAATGCGAGAATGAAAAAAAATGAGAATCTATTCAAGGAGAGAGAGTATGAATAAAAAACTAAGAATGGTATCCTTCGCACTTTTAGCAACATTGGCTTTTGCCACACAAAAGGAAAGTTTCGCAGCAGCTGAAAGTCCTCCTACAGATGTTATTAGTATGGCTCCTACCTATAAAGATGTGGTGTATGCAACCGTAACTAATGACGATGGAAAAAAAAGAGAGTTAAAAATGAACATCTTCAAGCCGGAGGGTGTAACCGAAGCAACTCCTGTCTTGGTGTATGTTCATGGAGGAGGATGGCTTATAGGGGACTATCAGGGCGATGATGCTCCTAAAGATGCAAAAAAGGAAACAGCCACACTACCAAATCGACCAGTACAAATGACAGGTAGAGCCACAGATCAAGTGGCTACAGATTCAGCATACCAAGTTTTCAAAAAAGTATTAGAGAATAAAATTACTTTCGTTTCCATAGATTATCGGCTAAGTGGCGAAGCTATTTTCCCGGCTCCAATTTATGATGTTAAGGGCAGTATCAGATATCTGCGTGCACATGCCAAGGAATACGGTATTGATCCAGAAAAAATTGCAGTAGCAGGAAATTCTGCAGGTGGACATCTGGCTACCGAACTCGCTGTTACCAGTGATATAAAAGAGCTTGAAGGTGATGTTGGGGGCAATCTTGAGTATTCAAGCAAAGTAATGGCTGCAGTTGATTTTTACGGTCCAACAGATATGTTTACCATGGGACCTGAGATGGACCCAACCCTGCAATCTCCTGAGGAGGCAGCCGAAACACATGACTCTCCACAAGCAGCTGAAGCCAAACTTCTTGGATTTGATAAAGAAGGACAGGGTGTGGCAGTCCTGAGAGATATTCGGGATAAAAAACAAACCAATTCTCCTTATTGGGAAAAAGTAAAGTTGGCAGAATTGGCAAGTCCTATAAATTATGTATCTTCAGATGATCCACCCATGTTTATTGCACATGGAGGACGTGACAGTTTAGTATCTATTCAACAAAGTTGGAGACTTAGAGATACTCTTAACCATGCAGGAGTAGAAAATATTTTTATGTCTAACTCTAAAGCTCCCCACGGTGGCCAGGGTGAAGATGTCAATAATGCAGCTATAACTTGGGTAACAAAAAAATTGCTTAATAACTAAGCTATTCTAAATATTCATGTTATTTTATTAAAAAAAGGGAGCCCCATTTATGGCGGTTCCCTTACCCATTGGATATCAAGATGAAATTGTTGGTTGAACGGAAGATGCCGACCGAACAATAGGATCAGATAATTTTGTAGCGGAAAATGCTCATATGTGAGATGTCATGATGATTTTAGAACTCTATCCTGAGGGGTAGGGCTCTTTTTGGTTTGTTCTATTTAATAAATAGTCTGTGCTTGTTTGGTGGAAATTGGCCAGTCTAATTAAAATCTCCGTTGGAATGTCTATATCACCGCGTTCATAGTTGCTGTATATCCGCTGGCTACAATTCAGATACTCGGCCATTTGAGTTTGAGTTAAATCTTTATCTTCGCGCAAATCTCGAATCCGTTGATACATCTTGTTCACCTCTAAACAAGAATATCTTAGCGAAATAATCGCTATTGATTTTTAGCGAATATTTCGCTAAAATTAGTCAGAGGATTAATAATACATATCAAGAAGGAGTAGGTCATGAGTATCTTGGAGAACTTTTATTACGGAAAATGTAACCCAAGTGAACGGATCAAATCGAAAGACACTGAGTTTGAACTGGTTTCTCAGAGAATAGCCGATGCTGAGGAAGCCCTCAAAACAAAATTGCCAGAACAGGATTACAAATTAATTGAAGAACTTTCGGATTTACATGATGTTTTAATTTCCTTATTGTCCGCTTCCGCTTATATTGAGGGTTATAAAATGGGAGCATTAATGATGATTGAAGTATTTGACGGGAAAGAAGGAATAATATAGGCAGTTCAGAAGAATGAAGGAGTCGATTATAAAAATTTTTGAAAGGTAGCTCCTTCATGCGGAGTTACCTTTTTTATATCTAAAAGGAGCTAACCTGCCGGGTAAGGCTTTTTTTGTTTCGTTCTGTTTAACAAGTAGTCTGTGCTTGTGCTATGGAAATCAGCTAGTTTGATTAGAATCCTCGTAGGAATATCAACATCACCGCGTTCGTAATTGCTATATATTCGCTGACTGCAATTCAAATATTCAGCCATTTGGGTTTGAGTCAAATCTTTATCTTCACGCAAATCTCGGATTCTTTGGTACATCTTACTCACCTCCAAACCAAGAATATCTCAGCGAAATAATCGCTATTTATTTTTAGCGATTATTTCGCTATTTAGCCGGAGGATTTTATTTAGATGAAAAGGAGAAGAAGATAAGTATTTTTATTTAAGGTAGAGGATTTAAATGATGTTTTAATTTCTATATTATCTGCTTCCGATTATATTTCTGGGTACATGACGGGTGCTTTGATGATGTTAGAAATATTTGACGGGAGAATTTATCGAAACTAAGGTACACCTTTGTAAAGTAAAAGGAAGGACCGAACGCAATAGCGTACCGGCTTATTTATATGAGGATGTTGTTTCAAACTCATCATATAGTTGTGAATCAAACATATTGCAAGAGATTGATCCGTCTTCTAATTTTATGGTCATAGGTCATAGAGATTAAATCTTCTTATTCTTAAGACAATTGGGGTTAAATATATTGTTGAGAAAATTAAGCCTTAAAAGATGATTACACAATTACATGGATACAGTAAAATAGATGAATACCTTTATTGAATAAAGATAGTCATATATTGGAAAATTCAGGATGAATTTAAAGTTCATTGAATAAAATGCGCAGATAAAGCTTAGATGAACACAAGAGAGTTCAAAATTTGGATGTGTTAAGAATATGATTCAATCAATAGTTTATATCGCGCTGGTTGTAAAAGAATATGATGATACAATAGATTTTTATACAAAGAAGATAAATTTTACATTAATTAAAGATATCTAATGGCCAAAACAAGATAAACGATGGGTAATAGTATCACCTTCTGGTTCAGTTGGTACTACAATATTGCTATGAACTGACTCCAAATTAAACGACTAGGGGGCCAAGATCAAATGTCTTCTTTTAACAGATCTGACTTAGGGGCGCAGGCTTCTTGGAGAGGCTATTCTTCCCAAACTTTATATATTGCTTCTCGAATAGTGGAAGATGAGGATTCACTTAATTATTACCCTGAGCAATTAGAAGACTTACTAATAAAAATGAATGGAGAAGTATCTGAGGTTGTACAAGTTAAGGATTTAAGTACTAATATGAGTATGTCAAATCTTGCTTCCACCGCTCAATCTCTAAGCAATGAAGGCTTTTTCCGGAGAGTTACAAGTCTACGCGAATCTGAAACTATAAAGATAGTCGCTAAGGTCGTACATTTTGGAGAATTGGGAGATGAGCTTAAAGGTTTTATCAAAGGTGAAGAGCTAGCGCTAAATAGCTTCAAAAATAAACTAGTTAAAAGCCACGGTTTGGATTCAGAAGAGGCTGAATGGTTGATGAGTAGACTGGTATTTGAAAAGGTGGATAATGAGACACTCCTAACAAAAGTAACAAATCAGATTGAGAGTTATGTCCCAACCATGATCGCTCCCGCTTTAATGCAGGATCTGCTGATTCAATATGTATCAGACCTATCAAAAAACCAACAGTATACTTCTAAATCTACTTGGCAAGAGAAGATAAATCAGATCGGCCGAGATATGGCGTCACTTGATGGATATTTCAGAGAGTATGGAGGATCGCTCATAAGATTGTCGGATATTGATACTGGTAAAGATTATGAAGGATTGAGATTAGAATATGAACAAGGTGTGTCAGCCCATCCAGCTCATATACGTTTTTCATTGGATTTTGAACGAGTTAGCTGGCTAGAAAAAATTGATACTATTTTAGCTAAAAAAAAAGCAGCAATTGTAAAAGGCGCTTCTGGTCAAGGCAAAACTTCATTATGTTACAAGTATTTAATGAATAATTATTCAGAAGAGCTTGTGTTTTGCGTAAGACAAATTCAGACGCACGTACAAGCAGAAAATTTAGCAAAAGCGATTTTGGGATTGGCTAAACATTCGGATAACATTATTCTTTACGTTGATGTAAACCCAGGACAATTACATTGGACTTGGTTGCTTCGTGAGATTCAAGTTAGAGGAGGTAATGCCCCTCTTTTGGTATCTATCCGCGAAGAAGATTTTAAACAATCCAATATAGATATGAATGATGTAGCTTTTGATTTAATTGAACTGTCGTTAACCAAAGAAGAAGCGCTTAAGATATACGAGAAACAAACAGAAAGTAAGCCTCATGAATTGTTCCGTACTTTCGAAGAGGCTTGGCAAAAGTTTGGTGGCGAAGGCCCTCTTCTAGAATTTATGTATTTACTTAATAATCATCAAACTCTCAAACAACGATTAACTGTGCAGATCAATCGATTAATTGGTGAAGGCATAGAGGATGCGTGGTTAAATCTCTTATTACTCGTCTGTTATGTTGGCAGAGTAGATGGTTCTATATTTTTTGAAAAAGCAAGACAACTAGTGCAATGTCCAAATGCGCTTAGTGCTTTACGGCGAATGAGTGATGAATACTTAATTAGAAGTTCGGTAGATGGTAGATATATTGAGTCATTACACTCTGTAAGAGCCGATATCATCTTCTCAATTCTTCAAAAAGAGATGGTGTTGGAAGAAAGGAACATACTGTTGCAAAGCTTAGCTTGTGTAGATAATCATTTACCTCAATTGCTTCTTTTTCACTATTTTACGAATAATGAGATTGAAATAGGGTTGATTGGTCAGATTGCAGAAGTGGAGTATTTGGATTGGGTAGCATATGGCAGGACTCTAAATACAATGCTTTGGCTTGATGTTAAGCTGTTTGTTGACGAAAATAAGGGGATATTTGACATAATCTTCGAACAAAATGGATCAGCATGGAAAATGTTCGCCCCAATGGACATTTCAGGAGAAATAGCACCTGGTACGTTTGCAGCAACAGATTTCTTACAGCATGTTCACGCTAAAGAGAAAATGTTCTCTCATCTTGAGATGGTTAAAAAATCTTTTAAAAGTCTTACGCTGTCATATTTTATTACAGATAAATGGCTGGAGTTGTCATCAATTCCTACTAAACTTCCAGATAGTGATCTAGAGTGGTCTAATTTTGGTTATACTTTCTTTTGGGCGAAATTAAGAAAGAAAAAAATAGAAATACATTTTTCCAACCATGAGATACTTGCTGCTATGAAAGAAGGAAAGATAGAAAGTAAGATCGATGCTGCATTAGGGTTGTATCAACAAGGTTTTTTAGAACTGTATAATGACAGTGAACTGATCTTACGTAAAAGATTGATTTATCAGCATAAGATACTGCTTTTAAACGTAACTGAGGAGGAGGTTATATGTCATTTTATACCTCCATATTTTCAACAAACAACAGAAGCCGATAAGCATAAAAACTCAAACCACTACTGGACAATGAATATGATTGAAATGTTAAATCGTTTATATCCAAACAAAGAATCAATTTCAGTTAAATTAGTAGGGAGTGATCTATTAAAAAACGATCTGGGAATTGAATCTTTCGATCATGAACGAAAAATCTCAAAGGAAAATCGGCAAGAACGTTGGATTACTCAAGTGAATTCATGGTTGATTATGCGTGTTCAATTGATGCATCGGCCAGATAATTGGGATGTATACTTGAAGGAAATCTATCTTTTACGTAAAATGATGATCGAAACTTTACATGATTTTAAAGGTCTTATTGAATTTTTTTATAAGCGTCAATACTGGAATGTTTCAGAATCCAAAAAGTTTTTTTCTAAATTGGGTATTTTACAAGAAAGCATGCGTAGAGAAATGCTTTTTCCGAAAAATATTGTGGACACCTATGGAATAAGTGGTGAAGGCTTTAAAGATAATCCGAACTTATCTTTAACTAACAGTATGTCTACACAACCTTATAGAAAGTATAGAGAGAATCTTCACGGACTGATATCCGGCCTAGATAATTTCTTTAGCCAATTCCACGAAGTAATAGCCGCTAGAATCAACAATGAAAAAGTAAACTCGAATTTATCTTTGATAAATCTTTATGAGGCCTCAAAGTCAATGTTTTTTATGCAAATTGAATTTAAAAAGCTGTTTCAGCCTTATCTAGATGAAAATTATTTTAACTTTGCCGATGAAGAGCTCAATGAGATATTGATAAATTTAAATATGTGGGAAAGGGTGTTGGAACAAAAACCCATAGGCATCGGTTTATTTTACAATGCGAAAGAAATCCTTAAAAGAGCACCATCGGCTATTGATCAAAGCTTTCACAAAACCGTAGATTCTTTGAATCCTAATATTACAGTGATTGATATAGAGAAAGAGGGAAGCAATAAAAGATTTTTATTATATAGCGGAACTCTTTCTGAAACTTGTACAATTGAAGATCAATATCGATATTTTTGTCAGAACTTACGAGAAGATTGGAAGAACGCAAGAAATTTTAACAACTCAAAATGGGTTTTGGAGACTAGATGGCCAAGCCTTGTTTTTGTACCACTATATGAGGGTCTTCCGTTATTTGGTGGGTATGAAATACCGTTGTATCGGATTATTAGCATGTATGAAGCGGGTTTGCCGTTTACCCTATTTCCTGTAGAACTTCCGGAAGGGATTTATGCACTGTATGATCTGGACTCTGATGTATTTGAACGATGGAGGAAGGCAATAACAGATATCGGAACAATCAGACTGATGTTAATTCAATATAATCAAATTGTCGAAGAGGTATCTTCACTACAAGAAACAGAGGTAGAAACTCTTGTGGATTATTTCAGCACATTTATGTATAAGATTTCAGAACATTTAAAAAGTGCAACCAATATAATTCAAGAGGTGGCAGATTTATTAAGCGATTGTGAGTCACCTGAATTATTTGAGTTAATGAATGGTATTGTTCAAGGTGTAGGTGCCTTGGAATTCTTGCAGGATGATGTTGGCTCATTGTTAAGAGTAGAGGATATACCTGAGTCTTTGCTTCAAGCAACATTAGGGATGATTCTTCTTACACCATATCTCAAGAAATTTTAGTGATTTATGACGATCCTTAAAGTGACCCTTGAGCAACTCATGATGGTTTCCAAACAATTTGAGCTTGCACAGCAAACGGCAACTCAAATGAATAGCCATTTTATGCAGCAAATTTCGTCTATGGAATGAATTTGGGATGACATAACGAAGGAGTGATTCTACTACAAATTTCACATTTAACGGAATAATATGGAGTGTTTTGTTGCGCTTACAGACTCTATTGTAAAAGAACTTCGTCATCATGCTGATAAATTTAGATTGGTAGATGCTGAACAGGGAAATATGATCGGAGTTACCGGTAGTTTTCCTGCACTTGCGGCGTCCATGGTAATGATGAATACGAAGGGAGTAGAATAAGATAAGCCAGATTATGATGAATATGACAAGAAACTCGTAGGGAATATGTGGATTCTCAGCAAGAACGGTGTTACTAATCAAGAAGCAGCTAAAGCAACTCTGACCTAAAAATGATAAAAAAAGTTGGAGATACCCCAAGTATTGGAACACGAGATGGGATAACTCTTCACAGAAGTACAATAAATGGGATCGAAATAGAGGTAATGAAAGATGGAAATAAAGTAATCTCAGGTTTTTCTACAGGTGGTGTTCACACACCAGGTTTTAACTAAATAATATGGTTCATTAATTAATTTAATGGAGGAAACTAAATTGTATACAGATTTAGATGAATTTATAACAGAATACCAGCATACTACTGATTTTTGGTATGATGTAGGGTGCGTTATGGCATCTGAAAAGCTATCAAAGTTCAGTTCAAAAGATTGGCAGGAGCTATCAATTATTGTGCATAATAGACCGCTAGAATGGCAGAAAAAACTTGCTTATTGTTTGGATACTTCTTGCAACAAGTATGAACTGGAAATTCTATTATCATTGCTAAGTACTGAAGATGAGGAACTATTTGAGATATATATAGATACTCTAAGAAGCTTTACAACCCAAGAAAGCAAACAAATGATACTAGACAAACCGTCCATATTGAATCGTATAAATGATTTGCTTCCAAAAGCGGGTATTGTCTCTAAGAAGATGCTAGAGGATTTTCTAACGAGATTAAATTCATAGTGAGCCACATGATTTTAAAGACTTTTCAAAAGAAGAATGGATCAACAGTTATAAACGTTATTATAGACTTCTCCATTGAGTAACGGGTAAAACGAATGAACTAAACCGACCCCATAATTGGAGTCGGTTTTTACTTGCTGATTGGATAACCAACGCTTGAAACCTGAACTTTATAATTCCTGGCTAAGTTCTAATATCTGATCATTAACATTTACATTACTTAACCCCCCGTGATAACAAACCACGGATGCAATGTCGAGATCTAAATACTTTTTCAATGAGAGACGAGCTACATTCATATCCGGTGTGGTCGGGACATGAATTCCCCCGAGAATCCCGTTTACACTGTACATCGAATCCCCGGCAATGAGAGTCTTACTTTGCCTTAAATAAAGGCTGATATGACCAGGAGTATGCCCAGGAGTATGGATGACGCAAATCCTGCCGCAAAACGGCAGTTCCTGACCATCTATTAAGGTATCGTCCACTTTGCCCTTCGGGGGATTCTCAAGGTGACTATCTTTTAAAAGAGGTATCTCCCCCTGAATATACGGCTTATCCAGTTCGTGTGCATATACTTTAATATTATGGCCACACTCCTGCAAAATCTCGGGAAGACTGCCTATGTGATCCACATCCTGATGTGTCAAAATCACAGCTTTTAGTTTGTCTAACGACACGCCTACCTTTTCCATGGCCACGCGTAAATCTTCAATTTGCCCTGGGAATCCTGTGTCTATTAAAACAGCCATTTCTCGATCCCATAAAAGAATGGGGTGAATAATATTCCCATGAAAATCTAGATGAAGCATTTCTACTCCCTTTGAAATTTCCATAATATCGAGCCTCCGTAAAATGAAATTTATACATACAGCATTTTGCATCATTCGATTCCTAAACCATTTTTTTATACCCCTACTTTCCTGTTTTCAGTTCATTTCTCCTTGTAAACGTACTGAGACCGTAAAAAGATACGGAGGTTTCAATGAAAAAACTATTTGCGTAAATGGTGTAACTTTTACAACCACTTGTTCGTTTACATTGGAGGTAGCAAAAGACCTGCTTGACAGTGTTGTTCACCGCCCGTTTCTTTGGTAAATACTGTGGTTGTAATGGAAGTCGCATTGATTAATTCTTGTTGAATTTGTGCTAGTCGGCTACAAAGAGGAACACAAAGAAAAAGAGGCTGTCCCCTGTGCAGAGTTCTTTCTGCACAGGGAGACAGCTTCTTTTTGCCGAGCCATGACAACATAAGCTCTTGCACTATCAAACATTCTAGCAATCAAAGGTCACGGCTGGGGCTTGTTGTTCCTCATATCCTGGAGGCGATCCAGTACGATTTGCACGGCAATCGCATCATCCAGATAACCTAGTGGAAATACATAATCGGGGATGATATCTGTGGCGGAGACGAAGTACAATAAGCCGCTGCCGAGGATCGAGCGCTCCTCCAGGGTGATGTTATCGCTACTGTAGAGCTGATACATTCTCTTGAGCTCCTCAATGAACGGTCCCGCGCCGTTGACACTTTTTACTTTACCGTGAAAGTCATTGTGGATAATCCGCGCCCCTTCTTCGGTTAGGACATAGGGTTCGTATTTGCTCAGTTCTTTCTGAACCAGCTCGGCATTAAACTGGTGGTCAATGAGGTTGGAGGCTTGAAGAATTTCTTTAATGCTGTTGATGGAGGAGTAGATATCGTTCGGCTGGTTCTGATGAGTAGGGGGGGCGGGGGCACCATAACCAGCAGCTTGGAAGAGTGGAGCGGAAGGAACATCAAGATGAAGGGCAAAAGCTTCCAGATGTTCAGGCTTGGCTCTTTGCTTCCCGTTAACGATCCGCGATATCGTGGCCGTGTCAATGCCGGTAGCGGCGCTTAGCTTGCGCATAGACAAAGAACGTTCCTTCAGCAAGGAGACCAGTGTCTCGCCCAGTGTGACATTTCTCTTCTCATCGGACATTTGCAGTTCACCTCACCTTGTGTTGGTGTTGATCAAATGTTGAGGGGATCTCAACATTTTTAGAAATGATGAGCACCTTTTTGCAATATGCTCAATAGTATGACTGTAAATTGACAACAAGGAGTGAGAACCCGATGGTTGCTTGGCTTTTAATTTTTGGCTTTGCCATATCATCCAGTCTGGATAATTTGGGTGTTGGAATATCTTATGGGATTCGGGGGATCCGTATTAACTATTTATCAAATTTAATCATTGCGGTCATCTGTTTCATCCTTAGCATGACAGGGATCATATCCGGTCAGTGGCTGGCTAAGGTTCTTCCGGGCATATTCCCCGTCCTGATTGGAGCGTTATTGCTGTTCATTGTCGGTGCCCGCATCATTCTGCTGGCTGTACCGCGTAAGAAGCAGGAATCCAGTCAGGACAGTGAAGAAGCTGGGGAGGCTGTGTCAGGCGGATCACTCAAAGGAATTCTGCAAAATCCCGAAACCGTGGATAAAGACAAATCAGGATCTATTGGATACCTTGAGGCAGCGGTGCTGGGGGTTGCACTTGCCGCTAATGCCGTTACCAATGGGATCGGTGCAGGTCTGATAGGACTGTCACCGCTCGCGATCTCTCTGACTGCGGCAATTGGCAGTTATATCACGGTCTGGCTAGGTCTGATCCTGGGACAAAAATTGTCGGCGATTCGCATCGGTTCTTTCACATTAGGTCAGTTCAGCACGGTCTTAAGCGGAGTTATCATTATTTTGATTGCTTGCAATTCTTTCTTTGGGTAAGTAAGCGCACCGCTAATTCAAAGCATCCTTCCACTGTTGCAGTGGAGAGATGGCTTTTTCTTTGTGCGTTGTTCAGGTCCGGAAGGCAAGAGGCAAATTTCTGAGCTGGCCCTTTGACGAAGCCGTTGCAGAATGTGGAGGTGGCGCTCGCTTTGCGCTCACTACTCAACAGCCAGGTTCGCGCTGTCAACCGTCACATTCATCAGGATCATTTCTTTTTTCAAATTGCTCACACACGATGTCGATGCTAGTGCGTTCTTCATTGAACACCCAAATATCCCTGATCAAAAAATGCTAGTGAAAACAGCTTGTTGCCTGGCTTATTGCTTGGATCGTGAATTTGGTTACTGTTACGCATGTCCGCGATTAAAAGAAAAGGATCGGGCATTAATGAGAGCCAGAAACTAGAAAATAAAAAGAATGAACTGTCCATAGAACACTTAGCGTATCTAAAGCAATTTGAGCCGCATGATTAAACCGACCCCATAGTTGGAGTCGGTTTTTACTTGCCGATTGGATAACAACGATTGAAGCTATGGAACTACGATTTTGATGGGTATGTTGCGTATGAAAAATATATATTTACAGTTGTTATAGGAATTTTTTATTTCATTAAATGCTAACTCCCTGTGACCTGCTTGGCAGTGTTGCTCACCCCCCGTTTCTTTAGTAAATACTTTGGTTGTAATGGAAGCCGCATTTATTAATTCTTGTTGAATTTGTGGTAGTCGGCTAATAGGTACATATTGATCATCTTCTCCAGCTAATAAGAGAACATCTTGATTAATGAATGCTCCAATGCCTTGCATCGTGTGTTTTTCGAAATTTTTAATGAGACCAAAAGGAGTTGATTCACCGGTGTTTTCCATCCCTTTGGTAATCTTCCAATGTAAATCAATATTGTGAGTCATCATCTTTTCAAGTAAAGAATTCACTTGATCTACTTCATTATGATCGACTAGCTGCATCATACTCTGATACGTTTCTTCTGGCATACCCATTTTTAAGGCATCTAAACCACAATAGAAGATGTTAAAGGCAACTACTTTATCGATTCTCTTTTCGAAAGCTGCAGCACGCATAGCCAGATACCCTCCCCAAGAAGCACCTATGAGGCTTACACGATCTAATTTGAAATAATCAATCACCGTTGATATGGGCTTTTCCCAGTTATGAATGAATTTTAGACCGTTTTTTAATGCAGTTCCTTGGCCTGGACCATCGAATACAATAATATTGTAATCAATTCCTTTCATGAATTTCATCATTTTAAGCAACTCTTCCATGTAAGAGTCATAACCACCAAAGACAAGTAATGTTTTTTTAGCTCCAGGTGTCATTAATTTGACAGCAGGGAGATAGGAGTCCTCATAAGGAATTTTGTAGGATTCATAATCAAAATCATGAAAGCCTTTATAGAAGGTTTCTCTATATTTGTGATACATTTTTTCTTTATTGGGATCTATGGGTGCAAGATAAAATTCTGCAGCTTGATAGTAGACTGAGGCTAAATCATAGTCCTTGCTATCTTCACGTTTCTTTGCAAAATCCAGCCAGGCTTCATACCAGCTGTGGGTATCGATTAATTTCGGAATGATTATTTCTAAATCAGCTCCGGCTCGATCATCTTCTTGGTAATAATCATTGATAAAACGATTGATTTGAAGATTAAATTGTTCGTTATTTACATATTGCTTAAACATATATTTTCCTCCTTCGATTGGGGTATGTGCTTACTATAGAGCATAGTTACTACTTAAAACATAATTAATATCGTATCATCTGTAGGATATCTTACATGTTATACATGAAGTGTTCGAAAACTTACACAAAAGGAGCAAGTGGTTAAATGAATGAAGATATCAGAATTTACAAAACAAAAATCGCTATTGAACGAGCTCTCATTGAATTACTCCAACAAAATGATTTTAAAGATATTACGATCAAAAAAATTTGTGATCAATCTCTTATCGGACGTTCTACTTTTTATAGTCATTTTTTGGATAAGTACGACTTGCTAGAAAAAATAGTTAAACAGTATGCTTCTGATTTTAAAATTGAGATTGAACAGCGTTTTGTTTCAATGGAAGATGGCAAAGTGGCCAATGCCATAGAACTTGTAACCGATAAAATGATTAAAAATAAGCTCGAGATTTCAACATTATTGGCCGTTCATGAGGTAACAGCTGATCTACGTAAGGAATTTGAACAAATTTTGTTTAGGACTTGCTTAGCTTATTTAAAGCAACAGATGTCTTCAAGTTCGATCGCATTGGAGTATTTAGCTGAACTATATGCTGCTAACTCCATGATGTCTATTCATTGGGTTTTGAAAAATGGCAAAGATGCTAACATCATTCTTTTTTTAGATCAAATGCAGGAATATATTTTTAACCAGTTACGATCCTAATTACTATGTCAAGTTCAGTGATTCCAATTCATGTACTATTGGAGAAGCATTTAATAAAACTTTACCTAAGATTCATGAATTAATAAGAAATACAAATCAACCTTTACAAGAAATGGATAAGTTCATTAGAGCGTTAGCTTTTTGGAATAAGAACAAGAATAGGTTTGAGGTAAATCTATAAGAAGTAAGTGGCAGGCAGACAAACTTGCAAGGCTAAGTCTGGCGAGTCTGCACTATAAGAACGTTATGCCTTTCGAATGTAAGAAGGGGGCGAGATCAATTATATACACTTCACTAAAATTACCAATGTGGGAATATGGGTGTTTATTCCAATTGAAGGTGGACCAGTGATGGATAAGTATACAAACCCAAACTTCACAAGGTGTGCTGTTATAACAATTGATACTCAAAATGACTTTAGCTTGCCCGGTGCCATCGCCGAAATAAAAGGAACCCATGAAGTAATTCCTCGGGTGAAGACAATCTTGGAGGTCTTGCAGAACGAATCAGGTTCCAATTGTACATGTTATTCGTTTGTATAAAAAGGATGGTTCAAATGTAGACCTATGCCGCAGAGGAATGATTGAATCCGGTGTTGATATAGTTACACCCGGATCAACGGGGGCAGATCTTGTGGAGGCAATTAAGCCAGCAAATGCAGAAGACTTGGAATATGAAGCCCTATTAAATGGAATTATTCAATTACTGGGAAATTCGGAATGGGTTATTTATAAACCCAGAATGGATAGGCGATAATAAATGGGCAGAAGTATACACTAGAAGGACAACTAAGATACGATAAAAGTAAAAGGAGATATTATGACGGAGAAAAAAGAAATAGAAGATACAGGGTGGAACTTCGACAACAGTTATATTCATCTGCCGGAAACATTGTATACAAGGCTCAAGCCAACTCCTGTACGCTTACCGAAACGGGTCATTCTTAATGACCCATTGGCAAAATCTCTTGGGTTGAACGGCGCAGCGCTGCGAAGCAATGATAGCGCTGCGGTTCTTGCAGGCAACGAGGTTCCCGAAGGTGCAGTACCTCTTGCTCAAGCTTATGCAGGACATCAATTCGGGCATTTTAACATGTTAGGAGACGGCCGGGCAGTGCTGCTTGGCGAACAGATTACTCCCCTGGGCGAGCGGGTGGATATTCAGCTTAAGGGTTCAGGCAGAACTCCATACTCCCGCAGGGGCGATGGCCGGGCGGGACTTGGGCCGATGCTGCGCGAATATATCATCAGTGAAGCTATGCATGCGCTTGGCATTGCTACCACCCGCAGCTTGGCGGTGGTTACAACCGGTGAGTCATTAATCCGGGAAACCGAGCAGCCGGGTGCCGTTCTGACTCGTGTGGCGGCCAGTCATCTGCGCGTCGGAACCTTTCAATACGTCGCAGCATTGGGCAATACCCAGGATCTCCGGGCCCTGGCAGATTACACATTGCAAAGACATTATCCGGAGGCTTACGGTGATGAGAACCGTTATCTTTTCTTGCTACAAGAAGTGATCAAACGTCAGGCAGGGCTGATTGCCAAATGGCAGCTCGTCGGCTTTATTCACGGGGTGATGAACACCGACAATATGGCCCTCAGCGGAGAAACGATTGATTATGGTCCTTGCGCCTTCCTGGATACCTATGATCCTGAGACGGTATTCAGTTCCATTGACGTTCAGGGCCGTTATGCCTATGGCAATCAGCCCAGTATTGCCGCTTGGAATCTGGCGAGATTTGCTGAGACCCTCCTGCCGCTGCTGCATGACAACGAGGCGCAGGCTATAAAACTGGCCGAGGATGCAATTGCAGATTTTACCGAGATGTATCACCGTAATTGGCTCATGGGAATGAGGGCGAAGCTGGGTATTTTTAATGAAGAGTTGCAGGATCTATCTATTATTGAAGGCCTTCTCAGTATCATGCAAAAGTATCGTGCGGACTACACCAATACCTTCCGTGCCTTAACTTTGGACAAGCTTGAAGATGCAGTCCTGTATGGCACTGAGGAATTTGCCCAGTGGCATGAACAGTGGCAGGCAAGACTGGGTAGACAGCAGGAAACGAAAGCCTCTTCGCAACAACTGATGCGCAGCAGTAATCCTGCGTTAATCCCACGCAACCACCGGGTAGAAGAAGCACTGGAAGCGGCGGTTAAACAAGAAGACTACAGTGTGATGGAGCGGCTTCTTGGAGTTCTTGCGAATCCTTACGCGTACTCTCCCGAACAGGCTGATTACTCAACACTGCCTGAGGTATCCACCCTTCCTTATCGAACCTTTTGCGGTACCTGATTTGGAAACTTTAAAAGGGCATGTACTTAAGCCCTTTTTTCTTTTGGGTATTTTTAAAGGGTATCGAGAACTCGAAGAATTTAAAGGCGATAGGGCCATCTCCTCCCATCCATTTTTGACCATGATTCTTCCCATTCAGCCAACTGTACACATGTTCAATCTCAGATGCCTTTGAAAACGAAGGACTGGGTCATTTGCAAGATGATATTCAAAAAGAAGTTGAAAATAAAAAACAAGTGGCTAATGCTTCTCTGAACCCGGCGAATTCGGATACATACTTCCATGAGAGCCCTATAAGGGGTATTCGTAGTGTGGCTTTAATCAACTTGTCATTGGTGTCATGTCCCCAAAATACACCTACTTAAACAAGGCTTCTACTTGCGGAACATCGCCATTGTTGTAGAAAAAAAATAAAGTACTAGACTGGCCCCAGCTATAAAAACAGCGGCAGCCGTGGACGAGTAAATAAAGTCCTAGACTGTCGCTGTTTTATTGAACTAAAGTTCTCCGTTAGTATAACAATGCATCATCTCTGCAGTTCCCGAAGGAGTTAATGCACAATGAGGACTGGGCAACTTGATAGCTGTGAAACCTTGTGGCTGACACTTCCAAGCATCATTTCTTTTATGCCACTTAGCCCACGGCTTCCAATAATAATGAGTTGCTGCTCGGAATCTCTTGCATAATTTAATATTTCATGTGCAGGATCTCCCTTAAGATGAAGTGTTTCCGGGTTAATCCCCGCAGATTCTAATTTGGATTTGGCTTGTTGCAACTGTTCCAAACTCGCTTTCTCCATTTCGTTCAATATTTCTTCCAAGAAATTCTCTGGTAAATATGTCATGCCATTCGATACATACCCCTGGCTGACATTAACCAAGGTAACTTGAGTTTGTTTGTTTCGGGCTATTTCAACAGTTGCATTGAGGAGTTTGTTCGTTATTTCAGCTTTATCAATTGCCACAATAATTTTGTCAAACATATTTATCGTCCTTTCCGTGGCAGCTCGTAACTATTTCGGCTACCTACAAAACGGTTTCTTGCTGCTCCTATACCGACTAAAAAGAGTAAGACCGAAGCGCCAAGGAGAATGAAAAGTGGCAGATTCCAACTATTTGTCGCATCATGCAGAAATCCTATAAGGGCAGGACCGATTGCGGCAAGAAGATATCCGATCGATTGCGCCATGCCAGACAGTTCCGCTGCTTGATGCGCATTTTCAGTACGTAAACCGAAAAACATCATGGACAAACTAAAGGCGCAGCCTCCACCAATTCCGAGTATTATAATCCACAACAGAATGATATTGGAGCTTCCGTATAAAAGTCCGAGCGTTCCCGTCAAAAGCAAAATGATTGTGATGACCACTAACAAACGTTGGCTAGACATGCGCCCAGCAATAACGGGGACAATAAAGGTAAATGGAAGCAGAGCTAACTGCATTATCGAGAGGTACCATCCTGATTGGTTTGAGTCAATTCCTTGCTGCTTTAAAATTTCAGGCAACCATGCGATCAACACATAGAAAACCATGGACTGTATACCCATAAACAAGGTTACTTGCCAGGCAAGAGGGGATCGCCAAACATTCACATCGTTGCTGGCCATCTGTTGACTCGTCGTGGTTGTTTGCTTCGTTTGATTTCTTAATTGGGGTAACCAACAGAGAATCGATACAAAGCTTAGAATCCCCCATATTCCTAATGCTCCCTGCCATTTTAGACCTGCGTTCACGGCTAGCGGTACACTGATTCCCGATGCGATTGCTCCAAATAAACTCATTGAAATTGAGTAAACACCTGTCATGGAGCCAATTTTATTTGGGAAATCCCTTTTGATTAAACTTGGCAATAATACATTACATACGGCAATTGCGAATCCAAGAATTGCTGTCCCAATATACAGATTAGCTGCGCCAGATAAAGAACGTATTACAATGCCAACAGTCAGAAAGATTAGGGCAATCAAAATGATACGTTCAACCCCATACCTTCGTCCTAATTTTGGTACTAGAGGCGATAATAAAGCAAAGGCGAGCAAAGGTACCGTTGTTATCAGGCCTGCTAATGTATTTGAAATACGAACGTCATCCCTTATGAGACTCACTAAAGGACCGACTGAGGTTAGAGGAGCACGTAAATTAGCTGCAATAACAATAATGCCGAGAATTATCAGTCCTATAGAGGATGGTACGGCTTTTTTATGTTGTTTGTTCGACATTCTTCATTTCTCCTTACTGAATTCATACGTAAAATTTGTTTCCTGCTGATTGAAAAACTATGAAATAACATCCGCGCGAACAATAAAAGTATAGTATAGTATATTATTTTTAACAAGAAGTATTTTATAACACACCTGAACTCATCTAAAAACAAAAATACAACTCTGAATTCCCGTCATGGAATTCGGAGTTGTATTTAATAAGTGGAATTTTCGACTTTTAGAAACCATACTTTAAGGATATATGGAGCACTGTTTCGCTATTCGTATGATTGGTATAAGAGTGAGGAAAATCTGCACGAAAACTGATCGTATCATATTGATTCAATGTGTAAATCTCTCCATTGACTTGAATTTCAATGGAACCAGTCATTACTGTCGCAATTTCAGTTGTATTCACATGATGACCTTCAGGGTGATACGAGCTATTCGGCTGTAAGTAAGCCCGACACATTTCAATATCGTTGCTTGCGTTTTTAAAGACTGGTTCAATGATCCAATTTTTTTGATCATTAGAAAACCGCAGTCCTTCGCCTGCTCGATACAAACTAACAGGGTCTTCTGATTTCAACAAAGCCAATAGCGGTAAAGATATGCCTTTTGAAATTTTCCATATAATCGCCAAGGTTGGATTTGTATCGCCACGTTCGATATTCCCCAGAGTAAGTTTGCTTACACCCGTTAATTCCGCTAAGTCGTCTAAGCTCATGTTTTTTTCTTTTCTGTACTTTTTCAAGACACCGCCGATTTGTAATACAATTTGTTTTGATTCATCGATTTCATCCATTTGATATTCACCTCAACAAAAAACAATTATAGCTAGTATACTGTTTATCTAGACTCTTTTCCATACAATTAGTATTGGATGGTGGACTACACTCCTATGCAAAATTCTGACGTATATGTAACTAATCTGCCAGTTAGCTTAATGAAGCATCGTCAGTTTGACAATTGTTATTCTTAATATATATAACCTTCTCAATGATTTCTTTTAGCAGACCATTTTTGGTTTCTATTTCAACAGAAGTGCTATCAAGTATAGATATTACATCCTCAAACTTTTTGGCTTTTTGGTCATTAGTAAGATCGGATTGTTTTCGAAGTAATAATTGATAATCGTCAATTTCCGCTTCTAGCTTATTGATATCTGCTTTTCTTTTTTTTAGTCTGTCCAAGTATTCTTCTTTGTCGTAATCACCTTCTTCATACATATCTTTGATGCGACAGCACTTATGAATAGTGGAGTAAGTAAAATTACACAAATTCCTTCTGATGGACTGAACTTTATTACAAATCGAAAGTTTTCAAATATTTCATCAAAAAAATTATGGGAGAAGATTGGTTTAAGGAGACGAGTGTAATGAAATTTTTCCCAGCCGTAGTAGCGGATCTGGATTATCGCATGATGTATCAAAATGACCAACATTAATCATATATTTGAACGAACATTAATCGATAGCACTACCATTTATCAATTACAAGGAGAAGGGAAACCGTTTATTTTATTACATGGTTTGTTGAGTGATGGAGAGGGTTTGTTTCCTTTCGGACAAGAGCTTTATGAAAAAACTGGTCAACCTGTATAGATCCTGGATCTTCCAGGATTAGGACGTTCCCCTTTTAAACGAGAGGAAAATCTTCTCAATCTGTATTTGAATATACTGAAAAAGTTATTGGGGGAAGCTACTAATGGTGCGCATTTGATTGGCCATTCCTTCGGTGCGGTCATTCTTCTAGAAGCATCTGATGGAAACGATAGATCGCCTGCTTGTCAGGTTATAATCTTAATTGCGGTTTATATAGAAAGTGATTGTAAATGAAATTAAAAGAGAAAAACCATAGATAAATATATAAAAGGTACAAGGAGAAGTAACAAATTGATATCTCTCCATTGGGTAAATTAAGACTAGGCATGTTTAGGGCAATACTTACGCTAAAAAGACGGTTCCCCCTTTTGGGGAAACCATACGTTATACATAATTCCTTTAAATATTTATGAAATATCCGCATTAACCATACTCTGAATTTTTTATGTGAGAAATTGTGATTGGGTATTTATCTCTCTGTGTTATAGGAACTTCTTCATTTCATTAAATGCTAACTCCCTGTGACCTGCTTGGCAGTGTTGCTCACCCCCCGTTTCTTTAGTAAATACTTTGGTTGTAATGGAAGCCGCATTTATTAATTCTTGTTGAATTTGTGGTAGTCGGCTAATAGGTACATATTGATCATCTTCTCCAGCTAATAAAAGAACATCTTGATTAATGAATGCTCCAATGCCTTGCATCGTGTGTTTTTCGAAATTTTTAATGAGACCAAAAGGAGTTGATTCACCGGTGTTTTCCATCCCTTTGGTAATCTTCCAATGTAAATCAATATTGTGAGTCATCATCTTTTCAAGTAAAGAATCCACTTGATCTACTTCATTATGATCGACTAGCTGCATCATACTCTGATACGTTTCTTCTGGCATACCCATTTTTAAGGCATCTAAACCACAATAGAAAATGTTAAAAGCAACTACTTTATCGATTCTCTTTTCGAAAGCTGCAGCACGCATAGCCAGATACCCTCCCCAAGAAGCACCTATGAGGCTTACACGATCTAATTTGAAATAATCAATCACCGTTGATATGGGCTTTTCCCAGTTATGAATGAATTTTAGACCGTTTTTTAATGCAGTTCCTTGGCCTGGACCATCAAATACAATAATATTGTAATGAATTCCCTTCATAAATTTCATCATTTTAAGCATCTCTTCCATGTAAGAATCATACCCACCAAAGACAAGTAATGTTTTCGTAGCTCCAGGTGTCATTAATTTGACAGCAGGAAGATAGGAGTCTTCATAAGGAATCTTGTAGGATTCATAATCAAAATCATGAAAGCCTTTATAGAAGGTTTCTGTATATTTTTGATACATTTTTTCTTTATTGGGATCTGTGGGTGCAAGATAAAATTCTGCTGCTTGATAGTAGACTGAGGCTAAGTCATAGTCCTTGCTATCTTCGCGTTTCTTTGCTGAATCCAGCCAAGCTTCATACCAGCTATGGGTATCGTTTAATTTCGGAATCATTTTTTCCAAATCTGCTTCTGTGCGATCATCTTCTTGATAATAATCATTGATAAAACGATTAATTTGGAGATTAAATTGTTCGTTATTTACATATTGCTTAAACATATATTTTCCTCCTTCAATTTGGGTATGTGCTTACTATAGAGTATAGTTACTACATAAAAAATAATTAGTATCGCATAATCTGTAAGATATCTTACATGTTATATATGAAGTGTTCGAAAACTTACACATAAGGAGCAAGTGGTTAAACGAATGAAGATATCAGAATTTATAAAACAAAAATCGCTATTGAGCGAGCTTTCATTGAATTACTCCAACAAAATGATTTTAAAGATATTACGATCTTTGGAGAGCCCTATAAGGCAGTAAAAGAACTACTGGGGACCTGATTCTGTTCACATGGTTTGGTTTTGCAAAGTGAGTGATTATATAGTTTGAAGCTCGTGAGCTAACTCAGAGATTGAGTATGCGCTGAAACTAAAGATAAAAGATATGAGGAGAACTGTTAAGGTAATCCGAAATTGATGATTGCGACTCATTTGGGTAAACTAACACTAAGCATATCTTTACCCAAATCCAACCGAAAAGAGGTGATGCCCCATGACAACGAACAGCAAGCCCAATAGATTAATCGCTGAGAAATCGCCTTATTTGCTCCAACACGCTCATAATCCAGTGAACTGGTATGCGTGGAGTGAAGAAGCGTTTGATACAGCGAGACGAGAAAATAAACCTATTTTCTTATCTGTCGGCTATTCCACTTGTCATTGGTGTCATGTTATGGAGAGAGAGTCGTTCGAGGATGAAGAGGTTGCGGATTTGTTAAACCGGGACTACGTATCCATTAAGGTGGATCGGGAGGAACGTCCGGATGTGGATCATATTTATATGTCCATCTGTCAGACGATGACGGGGCATGGGGGCTGGCCGCTTACGATTTTGATGACGCCGGATCACAAGCCTTTTTTTGCGGGAACGTATTTGCCCAAAGAGCAGAAATTTGGCCGTGTGGGTCTAATGGAGCTGTTGGACAAGGTGGCTGCCCGTTGGAAGGAACAACCTGACGAATTGGTGGAACTGGGCGAACAGGTGCTTACCGAGCATGAACGCCACGACAAGCTTGCCAGTTATCGGGGCGAACTGGACGAGCATAGTCTGAACAAAGCCTTTCATCAATTCAGCTTTGCCTTTGATAAGGACTATGGCGGCTTTGGGGAAGCTCCCAAGTTTCCTTCTCCGCATAACTTGTCTTTTTTGCTGCGATATGCACAGCACACTGGAAATCAGCAGGCACTGGAAATGGCAGAGAAGACGCTGGATGCGATGTATCGGGGTGGAATTTACGACCATGTGGGCATGGGATTTTCACGCTATGCGGTGGATGAGAAGTGGCTGGTGCCTCATTTTGAAAAAATGCTATATGATAACGCTCTGCTGGCCATTGCTTATACGGAGGCTTGGCAAGTCACTGGCAAGGAGCTGTATCGACGGATTGCGGAACAAATCTTTACATATATCGCAAGGGACATGACAGATGTTGGAGGAGCCTTTTATTCAGCGGAGGATGCGGATTCCGAAGGAGAAGAGGGCAAATTCTATGTTTGGGACGAGTCTGAGGTAAGGGCTATACTGGGCGATAAGGATGCCGCCTTTTTTAACGATTTGTACGGGATTACACCTTACGGCAATTTCGAAGGACATAACATTCCGAACCTGATTGATATAAATCTGGAAGCCTACGGGATCAAGCATGACTTGACTGAACAGGAATTGGAGCAACGGGCCAGTGAGCTGCGAGCTAAGCTGTTTACTGCCAGAGAGCAACGGGTTCATCCTCACAAGGATGACAAGATTTTGACCTCGTGGAACGGGTTGATGATCGCTGCTTTAGCGAAGGCGGGACAGGCATTTGGAGAGGCTAAATATACCGAACTGGCACAGAGGGCAGAGACGTTCTTGTGGAACCATCTGAGACGGGACGACGGACGGCTGTTGGCGCGTTATCGGGACAGGGATGCAGCTTATCCCGGCTATGTAGATGACTATGCTTTTTATGTGTGGGGCTTGATTGAGCTGTACCAGGCGAGCTTTGATGTACAATATCTGCAACGGGCGTTAACGCTTAATCAGGATATGATCGACTTGTTCTGGGATGAGGAACGGGGCGGACTGTTCTTTTACGGATCAGATGGTGAGCAATTGATCGCCAAGCCCAAAGAGGTATATGATGGAGCGATTCCATCCGGTAACAGCATTGCGGCCCATAATTGGATGCGACTGGCACGGTTGACGGGGGAATCTCGGTTGGAGGACTATTCAGCCAAGCAATTCAAGGTTTTTGGTGGCTTGGTTGTTCAATACCCAACGGGTTACTCGGCGCTGCTTAGCTCGCTATTGTATGCGTCGGGAACGACGAAGGAAATTGTTATTGTGGGGCATAGGGATGATCCGCAGACCGACCAGTTTATTCGAGCGGTTCAAGCCGGATTCAGGCCGAATACAGTTGTTATTTTGAAGGATGAGGGGCAGTCCGCAATCGCAGACATCGTCCATTATATCCGTGATTACACGCTCGTCGATGGCAAACCGGCTGTGTATGTGTGCGAGCATTTCGCCTGCCAGGCACCTGTCACCCGTCTCGATGATCTTAAGGCTTTACTGAATTGATTAACCTAAAATAAAAAACAAATTTGATCCCCTTGGGGTAACAAGCATATGGTGATTTTCGAAAAATGACCTTATGTATGCCAACCTCAAGGGGATTATTTCATGTTTAGAGGTAGGTATAGTGAGTTAAAACTAACATTTCCTTAACATGTTCTGTGCATTTTTTTTAATAGTTTTTAGGTATATTATATTAAGGAATCGGTTCCAAGGAGCCTTGCTTCATTAAAAAATAAGTACATATACCTATTCGTTGTCGTGTTTATATCTTTTTTGTGTCGAAGTGTTTTAGAGGGAGATGATGAAGAACGGAAAAGAGGAAGTGAATTTGTCGAGTGAATAATCATTGGCAAAGCGAAGCGGTTCACAATATGCAAGCAATCCAGATGATGAATTGGAGATGTTGACTAATGAAGAAGTTTGCAGGAAAACCATGGCACGTGGGAAGGATGCTCAGCAATAATTTTAAAACGAAGCTGATGGTCGCTTTTATTGCTTTTTTGATCATACCATCTATGATTGTTGGGGCTCTATCATTTGTGAGCGCCAGACAGGAGATTCTAAACCAGATTGAAGATAGCGCCGAGCAGGTCATCACCCGCACTAATTTTATTATTGATAGCGCCATTTCACCCAAGGTGCATGATGCAGAATATTTCGCTGAAAGGCTAAAAGGCAACCTGGTGGAGACGGAGGAACAAGCGGCGAATTTGGAAGAATTCTTTAAGCAATATATTGCACTTCATCCTGAAACAGAATCCATTTATTATGGAACGAAAGGTGGTAAATTTACAACCTATCCACAGAAGGAATTACCGGATAATTATGATCCCCGAGTCAGATCCTGGTATGAGCAGTCCATAAAGGAACAAGCAAAAACAGCGATTAGTGCGCCCTATCTCTCCGCATCCTCCAAGCAAATGACGGTTACGGTGTCCAGAGCCACGACGGATGGTTCGGGTGTTATTGGCATCGATCTGAAAGTTAGCGGTATTAAGGAGACACTGAACAATATTAAAGTAGGTCGTGAAGGTTATGCCATATTGCTGGACAGCGAGCGCACTTACATTGTTCATCCGACGAAGGCACCAGGCACCAAAATAGCAGATATTGAATCACGCATGTATGAGAGCGACGCTGGTGAATACGAGTATCAGTATGAAGGTCAGTCCAAATATATGAACTATGCGACCAACAAGCTGACAGGCTGGAAGATAGGCGGAACGCTGTATTTATCTGAAGTGGATGAAGCAGCACAGCCGATTTTGATCAGCACCTTGCTTACGGTCGTCGGGTGTCTTGTGGTGGGTATAATCATTGTCTATTTCCTGATTCGTTCCATCATCAAACCTATTTTAAAATTGAAGGAACAAGCGGTTAATGTGAGCGCAGGGGATCTGACGCAGGACATTCAAGTGAAGAGCGAGGATGAGATTGGTCAATTGGGACTGGCTTTCCGAAACATGCAGGATAACTTGCGATCTGTCATTCAGAACGTAGGGGAAAGTGCAGATCATGTCGCTAGATCCTCGAACGAGCTAACGGTAAGCGCAGAACAAACCAGTGCTGCAAGTGAGCAGGTATCACAGGCTGTTCAGGAAATTGCCAGTGGAGCAGAGAAGCAGACTACAGGCCTGGAAAATAACTCAGTAGCCCTTGATGAAATTGCACAGGGAGTCACACAAATTGCGGAACGCTCAATCTCGGTAGCCGATTTGGCCAGACGATCCTCTTTACAAGCAGAGGAAGGACGGAAATCCGTTGAGCAAACAGGCGAACAAATGAATTCGATTCACCATTCGGTAGAGCAATCTAACCGAATGATTCAAGCCTTGCAAGCCCGCTCACAGGAAATCGGTGAAATTACCAAGGTTATTGGTGAACTATCCAATCAGACGAACCTACTGGCCTTGAATGCAGCGATTGAGGCGGCTAGAGCAGGTGATCATGGCAAGGGCTTTGCCATCGTTGCAGATGAGGTGCGCAAGCTGGCAGAGCAATCGCAGGCATCTGCAACACAGATTGCCACATTGATTGCCGAAATTCAGCATGAAACGGAAACCACGGTTCAGACGATGAACCGTGTTACGACTGAGGTTCAGAATGGGCTGCAGATTTCTAAAGAAACCATTGTCAAGCTGGGAGACGCGATGGAAGGCATTCGGGAGACCACACCTCAGGTGGAGGAGGTTGCTGCGATTGCACAACAGATATCAGCGAGTGTACAAGAGATTGCAGCGACAGCCAACGAGCTGGCGACGATTGCAACCGGTAATGCTGCTACTTCTGAGGAAGTTGCCGCTTCCTCAGAAGAGCAGCTGGCTTCCATGGAGGAAATATCAGCCTCTGCTCAGCTGCTATCAACAATGGCTGCTGAGTTGAGGTCTATGATTGGTCGTTTCAAGTATTAAAACGAACTTGAACCCTATGGAATCTATAGTACAATGAATGCTCGGGACAGTTCTTTAAGCCTTATGGCATAAGGAATCTGTCCTGAGTTTTTTTATATTTCCAATATAGCTTACAAAGTAGGGAGATTACAGGAGGGAGAACACTTGGTTCGAGACTTGGTGCTTTATGTTATCGTGATATTATTAATTGTTTTGACTTTTCAGCCGCCTATTACATTTGCGCGCCGCAATCTGATTTCTCAGCTCATTCGGCAGACGATCACGCGTGTTTTTTATGGAGTGACAGGAATTCTATTCTTATATTTTGGCATAAGTGATAGAGATCTGATGACTTGTGTGCTGGAGCTAGGGATTGGTCTGATGTTCATCGCTTTGTTTGTACGCGTTTGGATCATTAAACATACATATGAACAACGTTTACTGGGCCAAAACCGTGATCTCCTAAATGTGCTTCGGGTTCAACCCGGTTTTACCTTCAGGCTGGAGAAAAGCGGCGACGAATTTTATTATAGGCTGCTCGAAGGAGGCTTGCTGGAGCGCATGGGTATGGATCTGCAAGTCAGCTATAATCGAAGGGAGCATGTTAAGCGACTCGGGGATATTTTCGAGCTTTCCTCTGAAACGCTGGAGCAGCTTAGCGAGTACTACAAACAGGCATGGTTCGGTGACCGGACGGTATTTGAGCTGGAGTTTTGGGAATACTCGGCTTTAATTACCTTACATCCGGTCAGGGAGGACGGGATCACCAAGCATGTCATCGGTCACGTAATGGATATTACGGAGTATAAAGCTTCCGAGCAGAAAAGAAAGGAGGTAGACGAGGCTAACCATGCCAAAAGCGTTTTTTTGGCTCATATGAGCCACGAAATTCGCACGCCGCTGAATGGGATCATCGGTCTGTCCAAGCTGTTGAACAAGACGGAACTGACTGCTGTCCAAAAAGACTACCTTGACAAGCTGCTCGCCTCCTCGGGTACCCTCTCGTCCATGCTCAATAACGTACTGGACTTTTCCAAGATGGAAGCAGGCAGTTTGGAATTGGAAAGACAGGAGTTTGAGCTGGAAAAAATGCTTAGGCATCTTGCAGATACGGTGGGTACTTTGCTGGAACACAAAGAAATAGAGATCATTTTTATAACGGACCCCAAATTACCCAAAAGTGTTAAAGGTGATCCATTGCGGATGGAACAGGTGCTTTTAAACCTTCTGACTAATGCCGTCAAATTTACGGATCAGGGACATGTATTGTTAGAGGTGAAAATGCTAAGCCAGCAGAACGGACGGGTAGTGTTGTCCTTTATGGTGGAGGATACGGGTATAGGTATTTCCGAGGTGGGTGTGAACAAGCTGTTTGTCCCTTTTACCCAAGCGAATACATCAACCAGCCGCCGATATGGGGGCTCCGGGCTGGGTTTGGCCATTAGCAAGCATTTGGCTGAAGCCATGGGCGGGAATGTAGAGGTTGAAAGCCGATTGGGAGAATACAGTCGGTTTTACTTTAATGTCGAACTGAATATCGGGGATCTACATCCGGAAGGCGCACAGATAGAAAAACAAATAAGCGGCAAAGCCTTAATTGTTGTGCGGCATGAGCTGTTGAGATTTAGTCTGAACGAATTACTACAAAGCATAGGATTAGAAACATACACCATTTCATCCTTTCAGGAATGTGTGGAAGCTTTTCAAAATGGCGAATATTTTGATTTGGTTATGGTCGACATGGGGATGAATGGCTTTAGAGAGCTGGATACACGGAGACAATGGCTTCAATTGCTAAATAGACAGATGACTCAGGTCATTGGACTTACAACAGTGTTCCAGATGGAAGGGATAGCAGTTGGGGACGAGGATAGCAGGGTGGATGCCTTTTTGTCCAAGCCCGTGACTCGAAACGCTGTATTGGAGGTTATTCGCTGGAGGCTGGAAAAGGAAAAGACAGTGTCTGTAGATGTTAATACTCTGGATACATATACGATAATGAGCCCTCGTTATGAAAGAGAGATTACAACACAGAAGTATCAAATTCTCATAGCGGAGGACAATGAGATTAACCAGGTGGTAATTACCGAGTTCCTGGCAGAGCGCGGTTTTGAAGTAACCATGGTTGCAAATGGAAGAGAACTGTTAGAGTCACTGGAACTGCGTTCCTGGGATATGGTAATGCTTGATCTGCATATGCCAGAGATGGATGGCTTTGAGACGGCCAGACATATTCGCAGCAAGAAAGCTTTTAACAGACTTCCAATTATCGCCTTTACGGCCGATGCTGCGCAGCATGAACAGGAGGTTTGCCTTCGTTCAGGCATTAATGCTGTGCTGCTCAAGCCTGTCCATGAACTGAATGCTGTAAGAGTGTTAAACAGCTGGATTCATTTAGCATGGCTGCAAGAATTACATGGTGTTCACGCGGAACAGGCGATAGCCGGCATGGATGGAAAGGTATATATTTTTCAATTTGCCCTTTACAAATGGATTCAGGAATACCAGCATCTCGATAAAAGATTGACGAGGAAAATGGACAACGGACAGTTATCTGCCGCTCTCCGATTAATCCACTCGCTTAAGGGAGGGGCAGGAAACCTGTTTGCGTCCGGGCTGCTGGCAAAAGTCATAGAGCTGGAAAAGGGATTGAAACGTAGCCATGAAACCTCACCAGGGAAGATGTATCCAGACTGGCGAGAGCAATTGAGCTTGGTTCAAAAGGAGATTAACCAAATCAAGTCATCGGTTCCCTGGAGCTGATCGTGCTATTGCACAAATTTATAACCAATTCCCCAGATGGTCCTGATTAATTTCGGCTTTTTAGGGTCTTTTTCGATTTTCCTGCGCAAATGGTTGATATGTACGTCTACAGCCCTCTCATTAATAAAGGAGTCTGTGCCACGAAGAGCTTGAATCAAGGCATATCGGCTGAATACAATTCCCCGGTTCAAATAAAAAAGCTTCATAAGCTCAAATTCCGAAAATGTCGTCTCCACAATCTGCCCATCAACGGTAATCATTCTTCGCGCCAGATCCAAAACAATGTCTGTTTCAGGCTCGGCTTCAGGCGCAAGGCCTCTTGCCTGTAACCGTGTGATTTCAATACGACGGAAAAGAGCCTCGATTCGCGCCTTTAGCTCCTGCATACTGAAAGGCTTGCAAATATAATCGTCTGCTCCCAACGTAAGTGTACGGATGCGCTCTGAGATATTGTTTTCTGAAGAAATCACGATGATTGGCACATCCGTATGCTTGCGTACCAGTGGGCAGGGATTGACACCATCCAAATCTGGAAGCAGTAGATCTAGCAAAATAATATCAGGCTGCACCATACCCAGCCGGGCAATTCCCTCAGCCGCCTGTTCCACCCGGGTAACGTTGTAGCCTTCTCCAGTCAAATACAAGGAAAGGGTATCTCCCAGCATATTGTCATCTTCAATAATCAAAACATTAGACATAATGATATTTCCTTATCTTTCTATCAAATTCGAGTCAAATGGTTAGGATAGGTTCAATGCATTCAAAAAGTTTTTGGCAAGTTCTTTTGATAGAGTAACCCCCTTTGGACAGTCTGTCAAAAGATCAGGGGGATCGGGCAAACCAATAGCCGGGCAGAACGGATTTATACTTTTTTGATATGGAAATGCTCTATTTATAAGATTTTCAGCTCTATTCCGACATTTTTCGTGGAGAATTAACAAAATGCAACAAGTCCTCAACACTCGATTACAAAAATTTAACAAAACACATCAGAAGCATGCATTGACTTTAAAAAAAATTATGGTATTTTATTACATAGGAGTGACATCCACTGATAGGCCCCTTAGAACCCCCCACCATTTAATCTTCTGGAATTTAATTTACACTCCATAGACTATTTTGCATTTATTTTCTGTACTCTAATCGTTCCTGTGATCGTACTCATGATTTTTTGGTGTGGCTACCCCATTGAGATTCGGACTGTCTTCTCTTTTTAGCTTACATATTTACACTTTTTTTGCTTTCCATGCTTGTATTTTTTCCAAATCAGGTCAGCGGGAGGACGAGAAATCAATGAACACATTCGAAGCACTGGAGTCCAATGTAAGATCCTATTGCAGAAACTTTCCGGTTGTTTTCAACAAAGCGAAAAACGATGTGCTGTATACGGAGGCAGGAGAGGGATATATCGACTTTTTTGCCGGAGCAGGGGCCTTGAACTACGGACATAACAACGATTTTATGAAAAATCGGATTTTGGATTACTTAACCTCTGATCGGATCATGCACGGTCTGGATATGTACACAACGGCGAAACAGGAGTTTATTGAGTCTTTCTCCGAGCGTATTCTCCAGCCCAAGGGCTTGAATTATAAGCTGCAATTTTGCGGACCAACGGGAACCAATGCGGTAGAGGCAGCGCTGAAGCTTGCACGCAAAGTCAAAAAAAGAAATGGGATTTTTGCTTTTATGGGCGCATTTCACGGCATGTCTCTAGGAAGTTTGTCCGTTACCAGTAACAACTCCATGAGAGAGAGTGCTGGTGTATCCCTGAATAACGTTACCTTCATCCCCTTTAACAGTACGTTTAACGGCTTGGATACCATTTTGTATATGGAGCAGCTTTTAACAGATACCCATTCCGGGGTGGAAAAGCCAGCGGCTATCATTCTGGAAACGGTACAGGCTGAAGGTGGTATTAACATTGCCGATACTGAATGGCTGCGTGATTTGCGGCAACTGTGCGATGATCATGATATTTTGCTGATTGTTGACGATATTCAGGTCGGCTGCGGTCGGGTCGGTTCGTTCTTCTCGTTTGAGCGCGCGGGTATCGTTCCTGATATGGTCGTTTTGTCTAAGTCGATCAGTGGTTATGGTTTGCCGATGTCACTGCTACTGCTCAAGCCGGAGTTGGATATTTGGAGCCCTGGCGAGCACAATGGTACCTTCCGGGGGAACCAGCTTGCTTTTGTAGCCGCCAAGGCTGCGCTGGAGTTCAGGGATACGGTAGGGCTGGAAGCACAGGTAAAAGAGAAAGAAGCTTTTGTTCAGCAATTTTTGTATGAACATATTCAAACGATTGACCCTCTCATTGACATTCGCGGCTTGGGACTGATCTGGGGAATTGATGTGTCTCCTCTGGGAGAAGCCTTTGCCAAAGAAGTAGCTGCTCTTTGCTTTAGCAGGGGCCTCATTATTGAGCGGGCTGGACGTAACGATACGGTGATTAAAATTATGCCTGCGCTAACGATCAGCTTGGAAAACCTGCGTGAAGGCTGCAACATCATTAAAGAGAGCATGGTTCAGGTGTCCAGCACACTGGTTACTTTGTAAATCTTCATATTTTAACAGATTGACGGGAACCTCCATCGCTGCTATTTTCTAGCGGCAGGAGGTTCTTTGTCAAATCACCATTAATCCGGTATGATGAGAATAATTATCAATGAACAATACTGGAGTGAAACGCTGTGCAGGAAGCTACTTTTCATCATAATTTTAATCTGTTTCTTGAAAAATTGGAGCTGAACTTTGACGTTACAGGCGATAAAGCTCCGTTGGAACTTATACAAACCGTAGGGAAGGGTACTATTTGCCGTTGCTCCCCGCGTCTGGATATGGAGCTTGTGGTTTCCGATTATACCTTTCATCAAAGCCGAACGATTGATTTTGTGGCTTCTGTGCCTATGGTGGAGCTTACCTGCTGTTTCCGGGGCGGACGGGAGGTTCAGGCGTCGGGAGTACGGCATGAAATTGTGCCGGGGCATTTTTCGTTACAGCTCCTGAAGCCGGGCGAAGCTCGCTTTGAATTTACGGCGAATGAGCAATTTACGATGCTGGGAATCGGGATTCCGATATCGACGTTTCATTATTTTATGGAAGAGGCGGACGGAAGAAGGAGTGTTGATTTTGCGGATTTACTCGGACCCCATTCATTTCGCGCTTTTCAGGCTCGTATGAGTCCAGTTGCCGTCTCCAAATGGACTCAGCTAATGCAGGGAATTCAATCCGGCTCGATGCGCAATATAGAAATGGAATGTGCCGTATTGGATTTGTGGATGCTGGCTTTACACACCTTTTTCGAGAATGGGCATGATCCACCCGTCTCCTTGAACCGGGATGAAATCTCCAAAATTAAGAGGGCGCGTCAAATTATGCTGGAGCACATGGCGGAGCCGCCGTCTCTCTTGCAGCTTTCACGTATGATCGGCATGAACGACTACAAATTAAAAATGGGCTACAAGGAAATGTACGGAACAACCGTCTTTGGAGATCTGCGCGAACAACGGCTGGAGCAGGCACTTCATTTGCTGCAAGTCGGAGGAAATAGTGTTACGGAAGTTTCTTTTGCGGTGGGCTATTCCAATCCAAGCTACTTTGCAGAGGCGTTCCGTAAAAAATACGGCTGCAATCCGGGTACGCTCGTCCGAAATCGTTTATTCCGCTAATTAACCCATTCCCGCAAACCAGCAAAAGAACGCAGTTCTTTATCATTCCTGATTTGAAAAATTAAAATCAAAAATCCCCTTGGTCGGTAGAATGCCACGTTCTGCTTCACAGCAGGTGGCAGCTCCAACCAAGGGGATTCTTGCAATTCAATTAAGAAGTAACGGCTTGCGCGTATTTTTGTGCGGATTGCTCAAGCTGCTCGTCGGTCAGAACCCCAGCACCATATTGTACGAAATAAGGGAGCAATTTGACACCAATCAAGTGGCTTGTAGCTTCGAGAGGTCTCAACAGTTCTTCGATTGTGTATCTGTTCCGTCCGTCATGTTGATAGTTTTCCTCTACACTAGCGGCAGACAGAGCAATCAGTAACTCTTTGCCCTCCAATTTGCCACCTTCGCTTCCATAAGCCCAACCGTAAGTCAGAACCACATCTTGCCATTTTTTCAGCAGGGAAGGGGTGCTATACCAGTAAAAAGGAAATTGCAGTACAATACGGTCATGCTGCTCCAGCAGTTCCTGCTCTTGAGCTACATTGATTTTCTCATCCGGGTATACTTCATACAGGTTATGAACGGTTACACCCGATTGCTGTTTGAGCTCCTGGACCCATCTTTTGTTAACGCGGGACTCCGCAAGATTAGGGTGGGTTACAATAACAAGTGTTGACATATGAAAAACATCTCCTTTAACTTATTTTATGTAAGTAAATTACGTTATAACTTGTAACTATTATAGTTTCAACTCATATTCTTGTCAAATGGATTGTCTCTTAAAAAAGAAATCCCCGGCAAGCGAGTGCCGGAGAATTCATCCTGCGAAGTATTCTCTGTCGAATTAAGCGATATGATTGAGCGAAACTATCTTATTCTTGCCAGAACGCTTGGCTTGATATAGGTAGTCGTCCGCTTCCTGAAAGAACGAATCTTTGTTCATTTCTTCTGTATAGCTTTTCAGTCCAATGCTTACGGTCACGGAAATGTTCTGCTTTTTTTCATGAAAGATCATCTTTTCCACTGCATGTCGGATGTTTTCGGCGATTTGATAAGCTTCTTCAAAAGTATGCTCGAACATCAGGATGGCGAATTCCTCACCACCATAGCGGGCCGCAATATCATTAGCTGTAATCTGTTCTGTAATGATTAGCGAAATGCTCTCCAAAATTTTATCTCCGAACTGGTGCCCGTAATTGTCGTTAATTTTCTTGAAATTATCAATATCAAGTAATGCGAGATGGATAATGGCGCCTTGTTCAGCATATTCGAGTGCTTTTTCATAGAAGTTCTGAAAGGACAAATGATTATAGAGCTTGGTTAACCCGTCGGTCATCGACATTTTGCTTATAATCGCATTACTAATCATTAATTCCTGGTGAGCACGCTGTGTTTTATACAAATCCAACAGCAGGTCACGGCCGCTTGCCTGAATAATAATGGCAATAAAAGTGGACATAATCAAAAAGATCAGAATCGCTACAATATCAAAGACCGACAAGTAGGTACGGAAAGAACCATCCACTGCCAGCAAAAGTAAAAAGACTCCAACTTGCAAGACAAAGGAAAACCATATTAGGCGACGATTGAAGAACAGGATGGATGAGAAAATAGGCAACAAGCACAACGCCGGGATAATCCCAATATCGTAGTTTAAACGAATGATGGTCCAGCAGATGACCGTGCTTGCCACAAATAGGATCACAAATGAATATCTGTTGTATTTATAATGAACCAGCTCTGCAAGCAGATTGGAACCACACATAATCAGTGTCGGAACAATGAGAACTCCAACGTAAAATTCATAAGACGAAGCGTGGTATTCGAGAAATAAATAACAACCAAGCTGCGCAATAAAATGTACGGCTATAATCATCCAGTATAATAAAAACATTCTCCGTACCCAGCGAGCTTCCTTTAATTTATAATCGGTTGTTTGAGTAAGTCGTGTTGTCTTATTCATGATGTCACCACACTTAATGTATCTTTAGCCATTCTCGTATTATAAGATACTATGTGACGAAGTTGAAGCTAATTTTTTAGGGGTCGATTTAGGGGTTAATGTACTTGTCAGCCCAGTAACACTTTAACCTGATGGATTGCACCATCTCCTGCAACTGGCAGAACATTGTCCGTGAGGATAGTACCATCTAGTGTGACTGTTGCTACACCCTTGGATATATGTTGTGGATTCGTGATTTGGATCACGTAGGTATCGCCACGGAAGACGCGAGTGATTGTAAATTCGTCCCAAGCGGCAGGGATACACGGATCAATACGCAGACCATCCCATTCCGGCTGAATACCAAGAATAGACTGGGTAATGGCTACAAAGTTCCACGCCGCTGTGCCGGTCAACCAGGAATTTTTGGCTTCGCCTTCACGAACGGCATCCTTACCCGCAATCATTTGCGCATATACATAAGGCTCGGTGCGGTGGATGTCGCTGATGTCCTCCAGATAGGCTGGAGCAATTTTGCTATACAGTTCAAATGCACGATCTCCACGGCCAATCACGGCCTCCGCCATCATAATCCACGGGTTATTGTGACAGAAGATGCCCGCATTTTCCTTGTACCCTGGAGGATAAGAGGATATTTCACCCAGATTGATGTAATAGCGGGAATAAGGCGGATTTTGTAGCACAATGCCATAGGGGGTTTCCAGCCGATCCCGTGTAGAGTCGAGAGCTTTTTGAGCCTGACCTTCCTCAACTCCGATCCTGGCCATCACGCAAAAACCCTGCGGCTCAATGAAAATTTGGCCTTCCTCACAATCCTTGCTGCCGACTTTGTTCCCATAGTGGTCGTAGGCACGCAGAAACCATTCGCCATCGAAGCCATGCTCTAGCGTGGCTGTCCGCATCCGATCCACATGGGCTTGGGCCGTAGCTGCTTCCTCATCTAATCCTCTGCGCTTGCACAGCTCGATAAAATCTGGTCCTGTATATACGAAGAGTCCGGCGATGAATACCGATTCCGCTGTGCGGCCCTCCAAATTTTGTGTGGTCTGATAGGACTCATCTGGTGTGGCGGAAAAACAGTTCAGATTCAAACAGTCGTTCCAATCTGCCCGGCCAATCAGTGGAAGACCGTGCGGGCCGAGATTGTTAACCACATGATAAAAGGATCGCTTCAAATGCTCAAAAAGGGTAGCGGTGTGCTCTGCATTTCCGTCGAAAGGCACCTGTTCGTCCAATATGGCGAAGTCTCCCGTTTCTTTGATATACGCAGCGGTGCCGACAATTAGCCACAGCGGATCATCGTTGAAACCGCCACCGACCTCGTGGTTTCCTTTTTTGGTTAAAGGCTGGTACTGATGATAAGCCCCGCCGTTATCAAATTGTGTGGAGGCGATGTCGATAATCCGTTCCCGCGCCCGCTCCGGTATTTGGTGGACAAAACCAAGCAAATCCTGATTCGAATCCCGGAAACCCATTCCACGCCCGATGCCGGATTCGAAATACGAAGCGGAACGCGACATATTGAACGTAACCATACATTGATACGGGTTCCATATATTCACCATCCGGTTCAGCTTATCGTCGTGGCTCTGAATGGTGTACTTGGAGAGCAGAGTGTTCCAATAGGCCCGCAGCTCACTCAAGGCTCGTTCAACATCGGCTTCATCCGCGAATTGAGCAATCATGGCATGAGCCTGCTTTTTATTAATCACACCGGGAGATTCCCATTTTTCATTCTCCGGATTTTCCACATAACCAAGTACAAAGTTAAGACTCGTATCTTCACCTGGCTCCAAGGTTACTTCGATGCAATGCGACCCTACAGGCGACCACCCGCTGGCCACAGAGTTCGAGGCTTGCCCGGCGGTGACGGTTTGCGGCTGATCCAGCCCGTTGTATAGTCCCAGAAAAGCTTCACGGTCTGTATCGAATCCTGCCAGCGGGCGATTGACAGAGAAGAATGCATAGTGGTTGCGACGCTCACGATATTCCGTTTTGTGATAGATGACGGAGTCCTGTATTTCGACCTCGCCCGTGTTCAGGTTGCGTTGAAAATTGGTCATATCGTCATAGGCGTTCCACAGACAAAATTCCACAAAAGAAAAGAGCTTGATCTTTTTAGTCTGAGCAGAAGTATTCTGAAGCTTGACCTGATGTACCTCGCCATCAAAGGACAGCGGTACAAAAGCCAACTGCGTCGCCCGGATACCGTTACGTTCACCCATAATTGAAGTATAGCCAAGCCCATGTCGGCACTCATACCGATCCAGCTCCCGTTTGACTGGCATCCAGCCCGGTGTCCAGTAATCCCCGTCATCATGAATATAAAAATAGCGGCCGCCGTTATCGACAGGAATATTGTTGTATCGGTATCGTGTTAGGCGACGTAAGCGCGCATCCCGGTAAAATGCATAGCCGCCGCCTGTATTGGAGATCAGTCCAAAAAATCGTTCGTTGCCTAAATAATTGATCCAGGGATATGGGGTTTGAGGGGTGTGTATGACATATTCTTGTTTAGCATCATCGAAGAAACCGTACTTCATGGCGTAGAACTCCTCTCGAATTTAAAGAAATAAAACCAAACACATTATTATATTCAAACATGAAGCTGTTCTTCCTAAAAGAAGCGGTTTCCTGCCTGATGCAAAAGATGCTTGATTTCCCCGACCTTGTTTCTTGAATTTGCAAAATATTTGAAATGGGTAAATATACCTTTTTATGCTAAAATGAAAGAGTTAAGACTCAACATGGCAGGAGGTTGCAAGGATGGCACCCATCACATTGTTTTTCATTCCATATGCAGGTGGATCGGCATCGGTCAGCTTCAAATGGAAAAAGCTGCTGCTTCCGCAGATTAAGCTTGTCCCGCTGGAGCTGGCGGGCAGAGGTATTCGTTCCGGAGAGCCGTTAAAAGACAGCATCGAGGAAATGAGCGAGGATTTACTGCTCAAGATCAGTCAAGAGATAGCCCCCGGCGATCCTTATGCTATATACGGTCACAGCATGGGAACGATGATCGCATTCGAGCTGTATTACAAGCTGGTGGCTGGTGGTTATGGCAAGCCAGCTCATCTGTTCGTATCTGGGGGACGGGCACCGCATGTCCCGAGAGATTTCCCGTGGGCCCATGATCTGCCCGCAGAGCAGTTCAGAACGCATTTGCAGCGATATGGTCAGCTTTCGGAGGCCATTTTTGACAATCGCGAATTGTACGACTATTTTATCCCGGTGCTAAGAGCGGACTTCAAAGCCGTTGAGACGTATAAGTATACGCCCCGAACGGTACCTTTGAATTGTTCGGTCACTGCCTTGACAGGGCTGGCCGATAACACGATGACCTTGCAGGATGCGGAAGCGTGGGAGCAGCATACGAATCAGAATTTTCAAATTTTCACCTTAGACGGGGGGCACTTTTTTATTCATGATGAGGTGGAAGGGATTACGCAAATCATTAATGAGACTTTGGAAAGCAGTGCTGTGACAAGCAGGACGCAACATTAAAAAGAAGAGGTGATTTCAGTGACAGTAGGCGTATTGGCGCATTTGTTTGGCAAGTTGCCTTATCGCGAGTTGGCTGCAAAGGTAGGCGCAGCGGGCTTTACTCATGTTCAACTGGCTCCGTGGAGAGCGATCAGTGATGTGGACTTTAACAAACCGGGCAAGTTCAGCCCGGGATTGGCGCTGTCTATCGCGGAGGAATTCCGCAAGCACGGAGTATCCATATCGGTTCTTGGATGCTATTTGCATTTTTTTGAACAGGATGAGGAGCTGCTGCGTGAAAATGTAGAACGCTTTAAAGAGCTGATCCGATATGCGAGCCTGTTAGGGGCACCGATGGTGGCTGCCGAAGTCGGACGTAATGAAGATGGCAGCGCATATACGGAACGAGACTGGAAGGTTGTAAAGGAAGTCGTGCGTGAATTAGCCGATGAGGCGGGAAAATGGGGCGTATTCGTAGGATTGGAGGCCGCTAACGATCATTTGGTCGGAACGGCGGTAGAACTGGCTACCTTGCTGGAGGAAGTACCGTCATCCCAGATCGGTGTAGTGATTGATCCGGGCAATTTGCTGAAAACGGAAAATCTGGCACGGCAGGATGAGGTTATCCGCGAAGCGTTCCAATTACTAGGACCTCGAATTATCGCGGCACATGCCAAAGACCGGCGTTTGTCATCGACAGGTGAGATCGAGACCGTGCCGCCGGGTTTTGGTGACATGAATTACGGCCTATACATGGAACTGCTGGAACAGTACAAGCCGGGGGTTCACATCATTATGGAAGCCGCGCAGGAACACCAGATGGCTGAATCCAGACGTTACATCGAGGGTCATCGCTTAGCGGCTCAGAAGGTGCAAGGAGTACAGACGAAATAATAATATTCTTTCATATTCGGGAATTGCTCAGGAGACTTGGAAGCGTCTACTTTTCCAAGTCTCTTTTCTTTAGCTATGTTTAATCTTGTACAACCGCCACAATCACAAGCACCCAGCTCACCAAAAAAGCCACCCCGCCAATCGGGGTAATCGCTCCGAGCTTTTTCACGCCGGACAAGCTAAGAGCATACAGACTGCCGGAGAACAGGAGAATACCGATAAGCATAATCCAGCCTGCGGTTACGACCAGAGAAGAATGGACCAGATTTCCTGCAACTGCTCCGAGCAGAACCAGGCCCAAGCCGTGGGCAATATGATATTGGATGCCCGTCTGGAATATACTCATCATGTCTGCGGAAAGTCTTTTTTTCAAAGCATGTGCCCCGAACGCTCCCAGGGCTACGGCTAAAAACATCATCGTACAACCAAGTACCAGTAAAATTTTCATTTTGTAACGCCTCCTTGTGAAATCGTAGCGATTTCATGCAATTTCGTCAATTTTCATTATTAAACTCTAAACATATTGATTTTTTCGACTCTCATTTCGCGGCGGGTGTGGTATATTTTTTCCAGGGCCAATGTGAAGCATTTGGAGCTATTGGACAGCGTGTCCTCCACCTTTTTTATGGGAAAGTGAGGTGATGGTGCTGTCTTTTTGTGCTGTTGTTTTTCAAAATAAAATCTTGTGTAAAGCCAAAATTGATAATGGAGAGGATGAATGCAAAAGTGATCAGCAGAAAATCCGTGTTCAGGAAATCTGTCTCTATGGTCATGTCAGCCATTTTGGTGCTTCCGCTAACTTTGGGCATATTTCAAGCCGAACCCGACCGTGCTTCAGCCGCAACACCGGAATCCACACGCTTTCTTCAATTGTACAAACAACTGAAGGACCCGGCCAGTGGATATTTTTCCAAGGAAGGTATACCTTACCATTCGGTTGAAACCCTGATGAGCGAGGCCCCGGACTACGGACACTTAACGACCTCGGAAGCCTATAGCTACTGGATGTGGCTGGAAGTGCTGTATGGTCATTATACCGGGGATTGGGGGAAGCTGGAATCCGCTTGGGACAACATGGAGAAATACATCATTCCTGTTAATGAAGGAGATGGCAAGGAAGAACAGCCTACTATGAGTAACTACAACCCCAACAGCCCAGCCACCTATGCAGCAGAGTATCCGCAGCCGGATCAATATCCAAGCCGTCTGAGTGGTCAGTATAGTGGTGGCAAGGACCCGCTGGATGCAGAGCTGAAAGCAACCTATGGCAATAATCAGACCTATCTGATGCATTGGCTGCTGGACGTGGATAATTGGTACGGTTTTGGCAATCTGCTGAATCCGTCTCATACAGCGGCCTATGTGAACACCTTCCAACGCGGGGAGCAGGAATCGGTTTGGGAAGCCGTCCCGCATCCATCGCAGGATAATCAAAAATTTGGTAAAGCAAATGAAGGCTTTATGAGCCTGTTTACCAAGGAAAATAATGCTCCTGCACAGCAATGGCGCTACACGAATGCCACCGATGCGGACGCACGGGCGGTTCAAGCCATGTACTGGGCGAAAGAACTGGGATATGACAACTCGGTATATTTGGATAAAGCGAAAAAGATGGGAGACTACTTACGTTACGGTATGTACGATAAATACTTCCAAAAAATAGGAAGCGCTTCCAATGGGACTCCGACCGCTGGTTCCGGCAAGGATGCCAGCCACTATCTGATGGCATGGTATACGGCATGGGGTGGCGGACTGGGTCAAAGCGGCAACTGGGCTTGGCGGATTGGCGCCAGCCACGCGCATCAGGGCTACCAAAATGTCGTTGCGGCTTACGCGTTATCCGATCAGGATGGCGGATTAATACCAAATTCACCAACGGCGGGACAGGATTGGGCTACCTCGCTGAAGCGCCAACTGGAATTTTATACGTGGCTGCAATCCGATGAGGGAGCCATTGCAGGTGGAGCAACGAATAGCTGGGATGGTGCCTACAAGGCGTATCCGTCTGGCACAAGCACCTTCTATGGAATGGCTTATACAGGCGCTCCTGTATACCAAGATCCACCGTCCAACAATTGGTTCGGAATGCAGGCTTGGCCTGTCGAGCGGGTTGCCGAGCTGTACTACATTTTAGCCAAGAAGGGTGATACTTCTTCCGAGCAGTTTAAAATGGCTAAGCAAGTGACGGAAAACTGGGTAGCATGGTCCAAGAGCTATGCATTTGCCAACGAACGTCCTGTGACAGACGCGCAGGGATACTATTTGGACGCTCAAGGCAAGCGCATTCTGGGTGGTAAAAATCCGAAGGTTGCCACTACAGCAGCTAAAGGCGAGTTCTGGGTGCCAGGTAATCTGGAATGGAGCGGGAAGCCAGAAACCTGGACCGGATTTGCCAATCATAAGGGGAATGCCAATCTGCATGTAGTAACGAAGAATCCAGGGCAAGATGCGGGAGTGCTGGGCAGTTATGTTAAAGCGCTTACTTTTTTTGCTGCCGGAACGAAGGCCGAAAAAGGAGATTACACCGCATTAGGCAAGGAAGCCAAGGATCTGTCCAAAGCTTTGCTCGATGCTGCATGGGGTTACAACGACGGCGTGGGCATTACCACGAAGGAAGCACGTGAGGATTATTATCGTTATTTTACGAAAGAAGCGTATATCCCGAACGGATGGAGTGGTAAAACGGGGCAAGGTAACACCATTCCTGGCGCAGACGCTACCGCCTCTGATCCGTCCAAGGGTGGTAATGGTACGTATTCCAGCTACACCGATATCCGGCCTAACATCACCAAAGATCCTCAGTGGTCTTATCTCAAGGACAAATACACAACTTCATGGAATAATCAAACGAAAAAATGGGATAAAGGCGCTCCGGAATTTACGTATCACCGTTTTTGGTCCCAAGTCGATATGGCGACAGCTTATGCCGAATATGACCGTCTCATCAACAATAGTGGAACAACTGAGCCGACAGCTCCCAAAGCTCCGGCAAATGTGAAAGCAAGTGCCGGGGATGCTCAGGTTACACTGAGCTGGAGCAAAGCGACGGGGGCCGACAGCTATACCGTCAAGCGCTCCACAACCAGTGGAGGACCTTATACCACGGTAGCAACGGTAACGGATAGCACTTACAAGGATACAGGAGTGGTGAATGAAACCACTTATTATTATGTAGCAAGTGCAACTAATTCTTTAGGAACCAGCCCGGATTCTGCCGAGGTCAGCGCCAAGCCGACAGCAGCGCCGATTCCGGCAACGGGAGATGTAATTGCCCAATACCGCGTGGGCGACACGAACCCGGGAGATAATCAGATTCGTCCGCTTTTCCGTGTTGTAAACAAGGGGAAAGAGGCTGTTGATCTAAAGACTGTCAAGCTGCGGTATTACTTTACAGTGGATGGCGATAAACCGCAGGAATTCCATTGTGACTATGCACAGCTCGGTAGCGGCAACGTTCAGGGACGCTTTGTGAAACTGGATAAGGCGGTTACGGGCGCAGATTACTATCTGGAAATCTCCTTTGGAGCTGGTGCGGGAAGTCTGGCAGCAGGAGCCAACACGGGGGATATTCAGGTTCGCTTGAACAAGACGGACTGGAGCAATTATAACGAAAGTGATGATTTTTCCTATGATGCGACCAAGACGTCTTATGCAGATTGGAACAAAACGCCTCTGTATGTGAACGACCAGCGTGTATGGGGGCTGGAGCCTTGAATGTAAAATAATCTTGGATGATGCGGGCGCAATGCGAGGGTGTTTAAAACTCACATTGCGCTCGTTTTTATGATTGGTTTCGTGGTACACTAAGATCGCTACATCATTACATACATGACCGAGGTGACCTGATACATGAAAGACAATTTGGCACAGGCTCTAAATGAGCAAATGAATTTTGAGTTTTACTCCGCTCACGTATATCTGGCGATGGCTGCTTATTGCTCTGGCGAAAGTCTGGATGGGTTCGCAAACTTTTTCCTGGTACAAGCTGAAGAGGAACGTTTTCATGCGATGAAGCTATACAAATATATTAATGACCGCAGAGGGCGAGCTACTTTGGCAGCATTACCGGAGCCTAAAAATAGCTACGATTCCATGTTGGACGTATTTGAGCACGGCTACAAGCATGAGCAGCAAAATACGCAGAAATTTTATCATTTGGCTGACTTGGCTCTGGACGGACGTGAGCATGCGACGATCCATTTCCTGAAATGGTTTATTGATGAACAAGTCGAAGAGGAAGCTCTGTTCGACAATGTGATCCAGAAGCTCAAGCGTATTGAAAGAGATAGCAACGCTTTTTATATGCTGGACAGTGAATTTGCCCAACGCAGCTTTACAGCCCCTGCGGAATAAAGCAACATGCACATTTCGTCTGAATGCTAAGGATATGGCTGGCATGGTATGAGACGAGGAATTAGAAAAGCCCGGTTTTCGGGCTTTTTTTTCGTTTTTTATGATCAGGTGCAGCTTGACACATTAGCGAATTCGAGAATATTATAGATATAATAAGTCTTTAATATCTATTTAAAGGAGATGAGCATCATGATTTACGATTGTGCTATTATTGGCGGAGGACCCGCCGGATTGAATGCAGCCCTTGTGCTTGGCCGGGCAAGACGAAGTATGGCTTTGATCGACAACAACCAGCCCAGAAATGCCGTTACGCATACATCGCACGGCTTTATTACAAGAGACGGCGTAACGCCGGCCGAGTTCCGTCGCGTTGCTTATGAGGAAGTACTGCGCTATCCGTCTGTCGATCATCTGCAAACCGAGGTTGTTTCGATTGAAAAAACTGAATCCGGATTTGAGGTGCTTGATTCGTCAGGCCTTCGCGTTCAAGCGCGAAAACTGATTTTGGCGACGGGCGTAAAGGAGATATTTCCCGAGATCGAAGGCTTTTATCCACTATACGGAAAAAGCTTGTTTAATTGCCCCTATTGCGACGGCTGGGAGCTACGGGATCAACCGCTTGTCGTTGTGTCCGAATCTCCGGGCATCTATCATACGGCCAAATTACTCCTTAATTGGAGCAAGGATGTGGTCGTCTGCACGAACGGCCACGATACCCTGTCAGACGAGCAAAAAAAATGGCTTCAATCAAAGGGAATTGTTGTGATGGAGCAGCCTGTTGCGGCTTTCATCGGCCACAATGGACAGCTTGAGCATGTTCGCTTTACGGATGGAACTCAAGTCTCGAGGGCTGGTGGTTTCATCGCTCCCAAATTTGTGCAAAGTACACCGTTTGGAGAACGTTTGGGCTGTGAAAAGCTGGAGTCGGGCGGGATCAAGACGGATGAATCAGGAAGAACCTCTATACCTGGGGTATACGCCGCCGGAGATTCTTCATACTTCATGCTTTCCCAATTGATTTTTGCCGCAGCCGACGGCAGCCGAACCGGTATGTGCGTTAACATGGATTTGACGGAGGAGGATTTTGCAATTCGGGGTCACTTTCGCTAGGTTATCGTTATTTTAAATATGCTTATAGAAAAAATTAATTTGTCGCTGGATTGTGAGCATGCTACAGTTATTTTATCTTTTATTCCTGATTAAGTAGATAGGATTAATAATTTTTATAAAGGAGAGGCGGGTTAACATGAGCGAAATCTATCGTTTGGCACAACGGGAAGATGCGGAGAGATTGCAGTACGTGACTTATGAGGCGTACGAAACAATTCGGCAGTTGGAGCTTAAATGGCCTGCCGCTCAGGCAGATATTCCTATCATTCAGGAAAACATTAAAAATAATGACTGCTACGTGCTGGAAGTCGATGGTGTAATTCAGGCTACAGTTAGTCATCTCAAAAATAGAGCTCTTAATTTTATAACGGATCTACCATTTGTCATGTGGTTTGCCGTCAATCCGGCTGCTCAGGGCAAAGGTTACGGTCGCAAGCTGCTGAACTGGGTAGAGCAGACTATAATCCGTGATCAGGTGGGAGCTCCTGCCGTTACGCTGGCAACAGCCGAAAAGCATCCCTATCTGCTGTCTATGTATGAGCGTTGGGGATATGAGCGTATTCATGCGTTTGACCATGGAACAGGAGATGGAACGATGCATGTGCTGCGTAAAGTTGTGAATCCCGAATTATTTGAAACGTATATTCGTGAAAAAAACGAAGCCGAGACCGCTAACCGCAATTAGGGCCGATACCTGGGAAAGGACGAAGCCGACTCATTCTCCGAAAGGGGCTTTCTTGAAATGAAGTTTGTGTTATTCAGTCTGATGGCTAATCTGCCTAATGCGATTACCGGGGAAACCTGGAGCTCGCAGCAAAAATTCCAAAATGTAATCAATCAGGCTGTTCTCGCAGAGGAGCTTGGTTTTGATGCATACGGTGTGGGGGAGCGGCACGGTGCGCCTTTTCTGTCATCCTCACCCCCGCTCGTGCTGACCGCTATTGCGGCGAGAACCGAACGGATTCGTCTGCTGACTATGGTGACGGTGCTTAGCGTGCTGGACCCGGTGCGCGTGGCAGAAGACTATGCGACGTTGGATCATTTATCGGGTGGAAGATTAGAGATTATTATTGGGAAAGGCAATGATCCGCGCCATTATCCGTTATTTGGAATTACAGAGGAAGAACAGTGGGACTCGCTTGCTGAGCGCTATCGTCTGCTCAAACGGCTGTGGAGCGAAGAAGAGGTGACGTGGGAAGGAAGCTATCGTCCACCGTTGCATCAAGTCACGACACAGCCACGGCCGTATCAGCAGCAGATTCCCATCTGGCATGGCAGTGCTTCCAGTACACGATCGACCGAGCTGGCTGCGCAATACGGGGAGCCGATATTTTCCTCGAATTCTTTCCACCCGCAGGCCAAGTATAAAGCGCTCATTGATCATTACCGGGAACGGCTGGCTTATTACGGGCATGATCCGTCTCAGGCTGTGATTGGTGCCGGAGCAGGGAGTCTGTATCTGGCAGATACGGATGAGGAAGCGATTCGACGGTATCGTCCTTATTATGATGCCTACCACTCGACAGCGGCAGCTCAGCACAATCAGTCGCCCTTCACGAGTCTGGAGGATAATATTCGTAACGGTCCTGTTCTGATCGGCTCTGCGGAGAGCGTTCTTGAAAAAATACGGAACTATCATACCGCGTTTGGTCACCAGGTACTCAGCATCAGCGTGGACGGGCTGGGTGAGCAGGAGCAGCTCGAACAGCTACATCGGTTTAGCGAGAATATCATACCGGTGCTGCGGCAGGAAATTCCGAGCACGATTTGGCAGCATGGGCCGAATCTGGATGACGGAAGCAGGTCGATTATCCCTGTAAAAAATGATGCGCCACCCATATCTCCTATTTTTCAACTATAGATGTGACTGTTCAATCACCTTATCTCATAAAAAGCCTCCGATTTAGGAGGCTTTCAGGTCTGTGGCGACCAGAGAGATAGGGTTTTTGTATTGGAAATACATGAAAAAGTAAATTGACAGAGACAAGTAGAAAGAGTAACGTGATTTTAATACCATTTAAAACTTACAAATTTCATCGGATTAATATATTTCGAATCTTATAGAGATCTGATGATTGGAGGAGGAATTGTTTTGAGCGACCCGCAATCCAGTATAGCTAAACGCCATATAACAGCAGAGGATTTATATCAACTTCGGTGGATCAGCGATCCTGCTGTCCATCCAGGTAACGGTGCAGTCGCTTACGTAGAGCAGTATATTAATGAAGATCGGATAGACTATAATTCTGACATTTGGCTTTTGCCATCAGAAAATTCCGAGCCGTTGCCCTTCACATATGGGCCGAAAGACGAATCACCTGTCTGGTCACCTGACGGATCACAGCTTGCTTTTCTCCGTACGCTGGAAGGTAAGCGTCAGGTATGGATCATTCCAGCTAGCGGAGGAGAGGCTCGGCAGCTTACATGGGCAGAGAAAGGCGTTCATTCATTGGCTTGGTCACCGGACGGATTCTACATATCCTTTGTCGCAAAAACCACAGAGAGTCTGTCATCCCCGACATCAGTGCAGCCGAAAGGACAGGTCGTTAACCGAACAAAAGCCAAGTCAGATGGCTACGGGCTATGGGATGATACACGTAATCACTTATATGTGACTGATGTAAATTCAGGGGACACCGTCCAACTGACGTTCGGCGCGTATGACGTCGCGGAACCTGTCTGGTCGCCGGATGGCAAACTTATTTTATTCGTGGCCAGAATAGCGGAGCATTCAGAAGAGGATACGGATTTACGCAAGCAAAATGATTTGTTTACGATAGCTCCTGCTATTTCAAAAGGAAATGCGGAAGCACCGCGGAAGCTAACCTGCTCCGAGCTGCAAATCGAGAGTGCTGAATACTCTCCCGATGGTTCAACGATTGCCTTTTACGGACATGATCGACATGCTAAAGGCGCGACCCAGACCCGATTATACATCCTCCCTTCGAGTGGTGGCTCGGCAGTATGCATTAGTGAAACGCTGGACGCACACCTCGGTAACGCGGGTATGAGCGATATGCGCTCACACCTTCATGTAGGGCCACCACGTTTTAGTATGGACGGTCAATCCCTGTATACGCTTGTAACCCGTGAAGGAAATGTGCATGTATATCAGTTTGCACTTGATGGAAGCTTTACAGTTTTGACGCAGGGAGACAGAGAAATTTATCAGTTCACGCTCACCCCGGATGAGCAGCATATCATTGCAGCTTCAACTCACGTGACATTGCCAGGCGATTTGTTTCGAATTGCGATCTCTTCCGGGACAGAGGAACGACTGACGCAGGTGAATGACTTGCTGCTGGAAGAGATCAGGTTAAGTGTGCCTGAGAGCTTCTGGACTGAGGTCGAGGATGGTCGGAGGGTCCAGGGATGGGTGATGAAGCCAGTCGGTTTTGCGAAGGGAGTTACCTATCCCGCCATTTTGGAAATCCATGGCGGTCCCCATGCGATGTATTCCCACTCTTTTTTTCATGAGTTTCAGTTGCTAGCAGCGCAGGGATATGCGGTCATTTACACAAATCCGGGGGGAAGCAGAGGGTATGGCCAGTCTTTTACCAATGTCGTTCTTGGCGAGTACGGCGGACGAGATTACACGGACTTGCTGAGTGCGGTCGATGAGGCCATTCGGCAGTTTCCATTCATTCATCCAGAACGACTAGGTGTTACGGGGGGGAGCTACGGAGGCTTTATGACTAACTGGATTGTCGGTCACACAGACCGTTTCCGTGCAGCCGTGACCCAGCGCTCCATATCCAACTGGCTATCCATGTATGGCGTGAGCGACATTGGCTACTCATTTACAGAAGACGAGGTCGGCGGCAATCCTTGGGACGATTTCGAGGTCTTATGGAGACAATCTCCACTGGCATATGTTAAGCAAATAAATACACCACTGCTTATTTTGCACGGGGAGCAGGATCTTCGTTGTCCCATTGAGCAGGGAGAGCAGCTATTTACAGCACTACGGCGATTGGGTAAATCCACGCAATTTGTTCGTTTTCCAGGCTCAAGCCATGAGCTTTCACGAAAAGGGCATCCGCAGCTTCGTGTGGAACGACTGCAACGCATTACAAATTGGTTTGTCAAGCACCAGATATAACACGTCATCTGTTTCTTGCACTTACGACACAGAAATTTTTACGAAAATTCATCAAAAAATTACAAACAATGCCTGATTTTCATACAAAAGAGGGTATTGTTTGTATGTATAATATACTTACACATTATAAATTCATACTTTAATTTACTTTTGTGTTTATAAAACCATATTAATCTCTGTTTATTTATTTTTTTCCATTAAAGGAATTTGAAAAAATATTGACTTTTTTCGAGTCCATATTTATTATATAATTAAAATATTTCACAATTAATACTTGCTTTTGGAATGAAATTGCGTTGTTTTCGGTATTTTTTCGACACATTCATCTATGATACTAGATTCTTAGGTCCCAACCTAAGTCTTTAGTCCACTCCGAGCTTTTCACACTTCCAAGCTTTTCACACACACCTGAATTTATTTCCAATAATACCACGATTGGCAATTCAATCACCAAATTAAATCTTAAATTGTCGCTTATTGCTTTTTTTGTCAACCTTACAACTTTGCTTTGTTATGGTTTGCTGTATCCATCTCCATATTTTCATATCTCCATACATATATACATTAACACCTGAATCGTAAAAACATTTTTGTTTTGCCACATCTTTGTGGGGAGGAAAGGGGTTTGGTATGAATTTGAATCGAATGGCTTTGGTTTTTCCGGGACAAGGATCTCAGTATGCAGGAATGGGAGCCGCATGGCATAGCGATTTTACAGAAGCGGATCACTTGTTTGAAGAGGCTGCTGATATTTTGGGATATGATCTGAAAGCTTTATGCATGGCAGGTCCGATCACACAATTATCCAAGACATTCTATACTCAGCCCGCACTTCTTACAATCAGCGTCATTGCATTCCGACGTTATATGCACGAAATCGGGATTATTCCGAAATTTTCAGCAGGTCATAGCCTGGGTGAATATTCAGCTCTGGTAAGTAGCGGTGTTCTATCCTTTGGCGACGCTTTACGACTGGTACAAGAGCGGGGACGCTTCATGGAAGCAGCCGCAGAGGCTGGTCTGGGCAGCATGATTGCCATTCGCGGAGCTGAATTGAACGTCGTGGAAGAATTCTGTCGTCTGCACTCCACAGTCGATCAGCCTGCTGTCATTGCCTGTTACAATTCGCCCAATCAGTATGTCGTCTCTGGTCATCACACGTCGGTAGCTGTGGTAGCTGGCAAGTTAGAACAGCGGGGGGCCCAAATTACTCGCTTGCAGGTCAGCGGTCCTTTTCATAGTCCGCTTATGCAGCATGCTGCGGACAGGCTGACCATCGAGCTGCAAAAATACACTTTCCATGAACCGCAGTGGCTCGTGATCTCCAATGTGACCGCTCAGCCATACCCTGATGTAGACAGCATCCGTCAAGGATTGATTTTGCAAATGACTCATCCGGTTCGATGGATACAAACCATGCAGTATATGGCGAATCATGGCGTGAAGCAGAACATCGAGTTAGGTCCGCGAACGGTGTTGAAAAATTTAGCGAAGGAAATAAACACTACCATCGAAGTGCTGTCTCTGGACAGAGACTTGGATCGCGTTGAACTGGAACGCCGTTTCTCGATCCGTGATTGGGTTGCCCGTTCCCTGTCACTGGCGGTGTCTACCCCCAATGCCAATTGGAATGAAGATGAGTATCTAAAGGGTGTTATTTTACCTGTTCGGAGACTGGAAGAATTATTGCGAAACTCAGAATCAGGCAGCAGTCCACCACCTGCTTCTGAGCAAAGACAGGAAATACTGGGGTGTATTCGCCTGGTGTTGCAAACCAAACGGGTCTCCGAAGGAGAGCAGAAAGTAATGCTAGAGCAATTAAGGAGGGATCAGGATGGAGCAGTTTCAAACTTTAATTGAAATCATTCAAGACCGTGCAAGCCGGGATGAGAACGGGATCACCTTTATTTCCGGTGATAAGCAAGAGGAATATGTGTCCTACAGTAAACTTCTGGAGCAAGCATCGCAGGTGCTTCATGCATTACAGGAAAAAGGGATACAACCTGGCGATGAGCTGATCATGCAGATCGACGACAATCATACCTTTGTGAATGTATTTTGGGGCTGCCTGCTCGGTGGAATCGTTCCGGTTCCTGTAAGTATCGGGAATAATGATGAACATAAAATGAAACTGTTTAAAATCTGGAATACGCTCTCCCGCCCTTATATGGTTGCAGATGATAAGGTTTTGGAACAACTGGAAAAGTACGCGCATCAGCACGAACTGCTGGATTCCTTTGAGCCTGTTAAAAAAGCAACTTTTTCAAGCCATACATTCGACTATTCCGGTCTGAATAAAGGTGTAGTTCATGTATCCAAACCGGAGGATTTGGCTTTTATCCAATTTTCCTCAGGCTCTACAGGTGATCCTAAAGGGGTCATGCTGACACATGAAAATCTGGTTTACAATATTCGGGATGTCGCAAATCAAACGGGCATGAGCTCCAAGGATGCTTATTTGGGTTGGATGCCGCTTACGCATGATCTGGGATTGATCGCCTTTCATTTAACCTGTGTGGTCGCTAATGCCAAGCAGCTGATTATGCCGACGGCACTTTTTATCCGACGCCCGTCTTTATGGCTAAAAAAAGTATCGGAGCATAAGGTGACTCAAATATGCTCTCCCAATTTCGGATATAAATTTTTTCTCGATCAGTACAAACCTGAAACAGCGGATAACTGGGATTTGTCAAGTGTACGTATGATTTTAAATGGGGCTGAGCCGATATCTGTAGAGCTTTGCCATGTGTTTATGGATGCGATGAGTGTTCACGGCTTGAATAAAAATGCGATGTTTCCTGTCTATGGATTGGCAGAGGCGAGCGTGGGTGTTTCCACTCCCCCTCTGGACAAAGATACCTTTATTCCGCTTTATTTGAATCGGCAGCAGTTACACGTAGGTGAACCCATTGAAGAAGTAGACAAGTCCGACAAGCGGTGTCTTACTTTTGTGGATTTAGGGTATCCGATGGCCAGTACCTCTGTCCGCATTTGCGATGAACAAAATCGGGCGTTGGAAGATGGTGTGATTGGACACACACAGATCCGCGGCAAAAATGTGACAGCTGGATACTACAACAATCCCGAGGCTACCGCGAAGGTTAAAACAGAGGATGGCTGGCTCATCACCGGAGATTTAGGGTTTATGAGAAATGGCCGCCTGGTTATTACTGGTAGAGCCAAGGATATCATTTTCGTGAACGGACAGAACGTTTATCCGCATGACATCGAGAGAACTGCCGAGGAGCTGGATGGCGTGGATCTCGGAAAAGTAGCGGTGTGTGGTGTCCATGATGCGCAAACCAGGCAGGATCGTATTGTTGTTTTTGTGATGCACACGAAAAAGATAGAGCATTTTGTGCCGCTAGTTCAAAAGCTGAAAAGCCATCTGAATTACCGGGGAGGCTGGCATATTCAGGATGTAGTTCCGATTCGACGTATCCCTAAAACAACCAGCGGGAAGGTTCAGCGCTTCATATTAGCCCAGAATTATGAACAGGGTGAATTTGATGAAATATTGACATCACTGGCCGAGGCTACTCAAATCGCGCAAGCAGCTGAGCGTATAGTCCTGCCTCAAGGCGAAATAGAACAAAAGCTGGTTGGAATCTGCCAGGATATTTTAAATGTAAAGTCGATTGGAACGGATGACAGCTACTTTGATATCGGAGTGACTTCCTTGCAGCTCGTTCAAATTGTGGACCAGTTGGAGGACCAATTAGGGATTCATATTGAGGTGACGGACTTCTTTTCCTATCCGACCATCGCCAAGCTGGCTTCGTATATCTCCAGTCAAAGCCTAAGCAGCGACGCGACTGCAACAACACAGCCCGAGGCCAAGGAGGAAGCGAATGACCGGGATATCGCCATCATCGGCATGTCCGGCAAGTTTCCTCAAGCGGATACACTAGAGCAGTTTTGGGCGAATGTGTCATCAGGGGCAGACAATATCGGTCCGTACAACGATGAAAGAAGAAAAGATGCCGAAGCTTTCATTTCCCGTCTGAATACGGAAGGACGGAATATGCAAATCGCAGAAGGTGGCTATTTGGACGAAGTAGACAAGTTCGATTACTCCTTCTTTAAGCTGACACCACGGGAAGCCTCGCTAATGGACCCGAATCAACGGTTATTTCTACAAACCGCCTGGAGCACGATTGAGGATGCGGGGTATGGTGGCAAGCAGCTGGCAGGCCAAAAGGTTGGCGTGTATGTTGGCTTCTCCAAAACCAGCTTCGAATATGAGCGTTTGTTGTCCGAGGTGGAACCGGGCGCGCTGCCGAACTTTGCCATTGGTAATTTATCGTCCATTATTTCCAGTCGGATTGCATATTTGCTCGATCTAAAAGGCCCGGCGCTAACGATTGATACAGCATGCTCTTCCTCACTCGTGGCGGTGCATCTGGCCTGCAAGTCCATCCTCAATGGAGACTGCGATATGGCACTGGCAGGTGGAGTGAAGACGATTTTGCTGCCGCTGAAAGCGGGTATAGGCATGGAATCCTCCGATGATCGGGCACGAGCCTTCGATGACCAGTCGGACGGAACGGGCTGGGGAGAAGGAGTTGGAGCCGTTTTCCTGAAGTCTCTGCGCAAAGCGGAGCAAGATGGCGACAACATTTTAGCCGTGATCAAGGGAAGTGCAATCAATCAGGATGGCAGTACGATTGGTATTTCAGCGCCGAATGCGCTGGCTCAAGCGGAAGTGATTTCGCAGGCGTGGCGTGATGCACAGATTGATCCCGAAACGGTGAGCTATATCGAAGCGCATGGCACCGGGACCAAGCTGGGTGATCCGGTCGAGATTGACGGCATTACCAAGGCTTTCCGCAAGCGTACACAGCGCAAGCAATTTGTGGCGATCAGCACAGTCAAAACGAATATTGGCCATTTATACGAAGCCGCCGGAATTGCGGGCTTGATCAAATCCGTACTGTCCATGAAGCATCAACAGATTGCGCCGCTCGTTCATTTTCGCACGCCAAACCAGAAGATCCATTTCGAGGAATCTCCGGTATATGCCAATACGAAGCTGAGGGAATGGAAGACGGACGGCTTCCCGAGAAGAAGCGGGCTGAGTTCCTTTGGATTCAGCGGGACAAACTGCCATGTGGTGCTGGAGGAATATATAGCAAAGACGGAATCGGATAAATCCTCCACGGGCAGCAACAATGGATCATCACCGCTGCTGCTGACCCTGTCAGCGCGGAGTGAATCCGCTTTGCGCGAGCTGGTCGGGCGGTACGCAGAACGGTTCAGACGGCCGGAAGAACTCGTGATGAAGGATGTATGCTATACGGCTAACACTGGCAGAAGCCACCTGAATCACCGGATTGCGGTGACTGCCGCAGGAGCGGATGCGCTGAAAGCAAAGGTGCTTCAGTTGCACGAACAAGGCAGAGCCGTCGAAGGTGTATACACCGGGAAAGCGGATAGCACAGGTGGCGCAGAGACGGTCACTGGAAGCTTGGACACATTGCAATCACTGGAGCAACTGGCTGCCAAGTATGTGCAAGGAGCGCAGATCAATTGGAGTGCCCTATATGCAGGTAAGCACTATAAAAAGGTTTCTCTGCCTACGTATCCATTCGAACGGAAAAGATGCTGGATTAACGTGCCCGAACAGGTTCGAACGGAACAGAAGGCACCCATTCATGAAAACTCAACAGTAAGGGAGACTGGAATTATGGGGAACGAGTATTCGGTGTCAGCATCGGCTACCGATCAGTACAAATCATCTATCCTTCAAAAGTTAGCGAAAATGATCGGTAACGTGTCCCAGCTCAGTCTGGAGGAACTGGAGCCACAAACACATTTTCTGGAGCTTGGGCTGGATTCCATTAATTTGTCCCAGGTTCGCCATAGCATCAAGGATACCTTCGGACTGGACGTTCCGATGAACGAATTTTTCGAATCGTTGACCACGCTGGAGCTGTTAGCCAGCTACGTAGCCGAACGGGTGAGCATTTCCACTTCTGCTGAAGCCCCGATTCAGTCTGTGGAAAATCATTCGGAAACAACTCTGAATCAGGCTGTTCATGCAGCTTCCCCGTTAACCCAACTGTCTCATGAATCCGGCGTTCCGGCTGCCGCATCCGTTTATGGTATAGATACGGCTGGGCAAACACGGGCTCAAAGTTTCCCAATCGCTACAGCTCCTGCGGGTGTAGAGCGAATTTTGGAGCAACAGCTACATCTGATGTCACAGCAGCTTGATGTTCTCCGGCATCAGCCATCTGCATCCGTAATAGCTTCCGAGCCATTTAGCCCGGAATCCGGCGTTTTGCCATCAGCAAGTAGAGGAGGCACGGAGATTATCCGTACCGAATCCAAGCAGGAAGTCGCGGCCACATTAGCACCCGCTCCATCAGTACAGGCTATTCCCAAGAAGACATGCAATGAAGCCAAGCCGTTTGTGCCTTATAAAAAGCTGGATGTCAAAGCACGTGAATTGCTTTCGCTCCGTCAGGAACAACATCTGCAAGAGCTGATTGAACGCTACACGGCCCGTACGCGTAGCACTAAACAGTACACCCAGCAGTATCGCTCCGTTTACGCCAATAACCGTAATGTGGCTGGTTTCCGGCCTGTTTTGAAGGAAATGGTGTATCAAATCGTATCTCAGCATGCAGACGGGTCTAAAATTTGGGATCTGGATGGTAATGAATATGTCGATTTGACGATGGGCTTTGGCGTGAATCTGTTCGGACACAATCCAGCCTTTATTCGTGAAAAAATGGAGGAAGAGCTGAAGAACGGCATGTGTGTCGGCCCGATGTCCAACATGGCTGGACAGGTCGCCGAGAAAATTTGCAAGATGACCGGCGTGGAACGGATTGCGCTGTACAATTCCGGCACGGAGGCTGTCATGGTCGCGCTCCGTTTGGCACGTGCTGCCACGGGACGGGCTAAAGTCGTCATTTTTGCTGGCTCGTATCACGGTACATTTGACGGGGTGCTGGCGCTGGGGAGCGCGAGTGACAACAAGGAGCATTCGACACCTCTCGCTCCAGGTATCCTGCAGCATATGGTGGACGATATCGTCGTGCTTCATTATGGAGCGGACGAATCCCTGGATTACATCCGCACCCATGTGCATGAGCTGGCAGCGGTTGTCGTGGAGCCGGTGCAAAGCCGCCGGCCAGATTTTCAGCCTCAAGCCTTTTTGCAGGACATTCGCCAGATGACGGAGCAGTCAGGTACTGCCTTCATTTTTGATGAGGTAATTACAGGCTTCCGGATTCAGCCGGGAGGGGCACAAGCCTGGTTTGGTGTGCAAGCCGACCTTGTGACATACGGTAAAATCATTGGCGGAGGGATGCCGATCGGCATCGTAGCCGGGAAAGCCGCCTTTATGAACGGGATCGACGGAGGTACGTGGAGCTTCGGGGACGATTCCTATCCACAACATGAGCAACAGCGAACCTTTGTCGCGGGAACCTTCTGCCATCATCCGCTGGCAATGGCTGCATCCTTAGCGGTGCTGGATCATTTGGAGAGCAACGGCGAGCAGCTGCAAAATCGCCTGAACAGCCGCACCTCGGCGTTAGCAGCGGAGCTAAACAGCTATTTCACGGACGAACACGTACCTATGAAGGTCGTTCACTTTGGCTCCCTGTTCCGCTTTGTGCTCAAAGGCGATCTGGAATTGTTCTTTTATCACATGCTGGAAAAAGGCATCTATATCTGGGAGGGACGAAACTGTTTCTTGTCCACTGCCCATACGGAGGAAGATATTGCGCAAATCGTACAAGCGGTCAAGGATAGCGTGAACGAGCTGCGCAAAGGGGGATTTTTACCGGACCCACCCCCGAATGGAAACGGCCCGGGTCCGGGCAAGCAACCTTTACCTGTAACCGTACCTCCAGAGGCTGAAGCAGTGGGCGTTCCAGAAACCGTTATTGCGCTGACTCCGGATCAAAAGCAGCTCTGGTTTGCCTCTGTCTCGGAACGAAGTGACTCTCATTGAATAAGATCACCAAAGAACTGAATGAGAAACTTTTCACCCTGGGAGTGCTTCCCCGCAATTTATAAGCCACGCATACAAAATGTCAGGTCCTCATCACGGGGCCTGGCATTTTTAGTATGTCTGGCTTCTCCACGTCGAGACAGATCATTTTGGTGCTGGTGTTGGAGCGCTGTTTATGGTTATCATAGACGAAGGTATGAATCTATCGTTTACATTCGGATACAAAAGGAGATACAAGATGGCTGAACCTTTAAAAAATATATACACAGAGGATTTTCTTCGCCTTTTCGGTGAAAGAGTACAAACGGCGTATAGCTCGTTTGATACCCAGGGATTTATCCATCAGGTCATGGACGAATCGTGGAATGAGCTGGAGCTAAAAGCACGGATGCGGCGAATTTCACTAACATTGGGGACGTTCTTGCCCAGTCGTTATGAAGAAGCCTTGGCTGTCCTTTTTGCTATAGACGAGCATTGCAGTGGTTTCCCGTACTTATTTTTTCCTGACTTTGTGGAGGTGTATGGGCAGGGAGAGGAGCATTGGACGCTCTCTATGGAAGCGCTGGAGCGTTTCACACAGAAGTCATCTGCGGAGTTTGCCGTGAGACCCTTCCTGCTGCGCGAACCGGAACGGATGATGCGCCAGATGACGGTCTGGGCGGTTCATCCGAGCGAGCACGTCCGCCGTCTTTCCAGCGAAGGCTGTCGTCCACGGCTGCCGTGGGGGCAGGCGTTGCCCATATTTAAGCGCGATCCCGCTCCTGTATTGGCCTTGCTGGAACTGTTGAAAGCCGATCCCTCACTGTATGTACGTAAAAGTGTAGCCAACAACCTGAACGACATCGCTAAGGACCATCCCGAAGCAGTCATTGCAACAGCTCAACGATGGAAAGGTACGCATCCCGACACCGACTGGATTGTACGCCACGGCTGCCGCACCCTGATTCGCAAGTCCAGCCCCGAGGCGATGGCGCTGTTTGGTTATGCCGAAGAAACGAACGGATCCCCGTTAGTTACGGAAGCGTCTTTTACCGCCGATCCGGCTGTGTTAAAGCTCGGTGATAGCTGTGAGCTAAGCTATGCGCTTCAACTTAGGGAAGGTGAACCAGTGCGAGTTCGCATCGAATACGGCATCGACTTTGTGAAGGCAAGAGGACAAGTCTCGCGTAAATTATTTTTGCTTTCCGACAAAAACGTACCCGGAGGAACCCGTCTTACAGGTACGCGAACACACCGTTTCGCAGACCTGACGACCCGCCGCCATTATCCAGGCGCACACCGTATTACACTGCTTGTGAACGGACAGGAAGCTGCATCTTCGGAAGTGGAACTCCAGTTTTAAAAGCTTTATAGCAGCAGAGAGAAAGAGTCTGAAACCTGGCTCTTTCTTTTTGTCGTTCGCTTCTATGGACTTTATTTTTTTCAAAAAAATGAGTCTGGTATTAGAACCTGGTACTAAGACGTGTTATAATAAGATTAGATCGTGGCTCTCATCTTATGTATAAAGGGGAATGTACAATTTGACAAATCAACAGCAATGGCTTGCGCCTGAATATTACAATATGACTTCGGAAATGGAGCATCATGACGCTAGCAAAACAGCACTCAAGTGGTTAAGCGAAACAGGAGACTACGAGGAAATCCCCTATGGGGAGCTGCTGAAAAAAGCTAATCGACTCGCTGGAGGACTCGCAGGACTGGGATTTAACAAAGGAGACAGGGTTCTGGTCGTAGTACCACGTCGAATTATTGCGTATGTGATTTACCTGGCATGCTTAAAGCTGGGACTTGCCGTTATTCCTTCTTCCGAAATGCTTCGGGCCAAGGATATTGCCTATCGACTTCGCCATTCGGAAGCGCGCGGGGTGATTGCCTGGACCGGAGTAATAGGTGAGGTGAACAAAGTAGACGGGGATTTGCCTTCCCTGGATTACCGTATCGCGGTTTCCAGCGACGACACGGTAGCTGAACCCGGCTGGCTGGCGCTGAATGAGCTGATGGCAGGACAGGAAGATACCTTTGAAGCTGTGAAAACGCACCGGGATGACATGGCAATTCTGGCCTATACCTCCGGTACCACGGGAAATCCTAAAGGTGTCGTACATAGCCACGGCTGGGGATATGCCCATCTTCGGATTACATCCCCTTGGCTGGATATCCAGGCCTCGGATACGGTATGGGCTACAGCTGCGCCAGGATGGCAAAAATGGATTTGGAGTCCGTTTCTATCCGTATTGGGAAATGGAGCCACCGGATTCGTATATAATGGTTCTTTTCGTCCGGGTCGCTATTTGCAGTTCTTACAGCAATACCGGATTCAAGTGTTATGCTGTACCCCAACGGAATACCGGATTATGGCGAAGACGGATGGTCTGGATCAATATGATCTGTCCCAATTGCGTAGCGCAGTTTCTGCGGGAGAGCCTCTTAATCAGGAGGTCATTAACAAGTTTCAGGAGCAGTTCAACATTAAGATTCGTGACGGTTATGGCCAGACGGAAAGCACTTTGATTATCGGTAATTTGAAGGACGCGCCATTGCGCACAGGTTCAATGGGGAAATCTATTGCGCCGGGACTGGTTGAGATCGTAGACGAGGACGGTGTTCCACTGGCTCCGGGTCAAGTGGGCGATATTGCAGTGCGTGCTGATCTGCCGGCATTATTCCATACGTATTACCTTGATCCAGAGCGCAAAGGTGTCAGTGTCCATGGAGACTATTTTGTTACAGGAGACCGGGCGCGCAAGGACGAGGATGGATACTTCTGGTTTGAAGGACGCGGTGACGATATCATTATTAGCTCCGGTTATACCATCGGTCCCTTCGAAGTGGAGGAAGCGCTCATGAAGCATGACTCTGTACAGGAGTGTGCTGCCGTAGCCAGTCCTGACGAAATCCGGGGACATATTGTAAAAGCCTACGTTGTACTCAAAGCCGGAGTAGAAGGATCACCTGAGTTGGTGAAGGAACTGCAACATCATGTGAAAGCATCGACAGCACCTTACAAGTATCCAAGAAAAATAGAGTTTATTCAGGAGCTTCCCAAAACCAGTTCGGGTAAAATAAGAAGAGTGGAGCTGCGTGAACTGGAGAAGCAGTCTGTACTGTAATTGTAGATTGTAAATATCATGAAATGCGGAACAGGAGCGTGGGGAAATGAGTTCATTTGAAGCATTGCTGGAGCAATATGCAGAACTGGTCGTAAAAGTAGGTGTCAACATCCAGCCCGGACAGGTGTTTTTGGTCACTGCACCACTGGAAACCGTGGAATTTACGCGGCTGATTGTTAACAAAGCCTATGAAGCAGGAGCCAAATATGTGCAGGTGGAGTTCGAGGACGATCAGATTACGCGCAGCCGTTTTGAGCATGGTGACGAAGCCAGCTTTGATTACTACCCGGCCTGGAAGGCAGAAATGCTGGAAAAACTCGCCGAGGAGGGTGGAGCCACGCTAACAATCAAGGTGCCGAACCCGGATCTGTATCAAGGCATTGATCCGCAAAAAGTATCGCGTGCAACGAAGGCGGCGGTAACGGCGAGAGAAGGCTTTTCCCAATATACCCGAAATCATAAAATCAGCTGGTGTCTGATCAAAGCACCCACGAAGGCTTGGGCGGATAAAGTGTTTGCTGATGTGGCGGAAGAGGACCGTATTCGTGTCATGTGGGAAACGATTTTCCAAATGAACCGTGTGGATGGCTCCGATCCCGTTCAGAATTGGCAGAATCATCTGAAAAACCTCGAACAGCTGCAAGACAAGCTGAATCATAAAAAGTATAAAAGCCTGCACTACCGCGCGCCCGGAACAGATTTAAAAATCGAACTGGCCGACGGACATATTTGGCGCAGCGGTGGTGCTGAAAACGAGCGTGGAGACTACTTTGTGGCGAATATGCCGACAGAAGAAGTATTCACAATGCCTAAACGTACAGGTGTAAATGGTTATGTCACCAGCACGATGCCGTTAAATTTGAACGGACAGCTGGTGGATCGCATCACATTTACCTTTAAGGATGGCAAAGTTACCAAATATACAGCGGAATCCGGCGAGCAACATCTGACTCATTTGCTGGCTACGGATGAAGGGGCCAGCTATTTGGGTGAAGTCGCGCTGGTGCCGCACGATTCGCCGATTTCCAATCTCAATCGCATCTTTTACAATACAGGGATTGATGAAAATGCCTCCTGTCACTTGGCGCTCGGCAGTGCGTATCCGTTTAACCTCGAAAAAGGAACACAAATGAACCGGGAAGAGCTGCTCCAGAACGGTGCCAATGTCAGCCTGACCCATGTTGACTTTATGATCGGCTCGGCTGAGCTGGATATTGACGGCGAGCTGCAGGACGGAAGTACAGAGGCTGTGTTCCGCAAAGGAAATTGGGCGATTTAAACCTTTTCTCAATCTCGATTAAAGCAACCCGCAAGCGATCTTATTCGTTTGCGGGTTTTTGTATATGCTAAATATCAAACTGTGCTTGTATTGCGAAATATAAAGTGCTAAACTGAGTTCAAACATAAATTTAAACATTGTTTTAAATTATGTTTGATTTATAGAATTCTGGTCTATTCAATCCGCTCTGATTGGACCAGGTAAGAGGAGGAGAAGTATGAATCACGTAGACAAAAAACAGCAAACCAAAGAAAAAATATTACACGCTGCGCTTGAATTCATTAAAAAGGAAGGTTTCGAGGCCGTTACAATCAGGAAAATTGCCGACCTGTCGACCACCAATATTTCTCTGGTTAATTACTATTTTGGCTCTAAGGAAAATCTGCTCAGTGAAGCCATTGAAGTGATATTGACTGGCTTTCAGCACACTTTTTCTATTTTGGACGATACAGCAATCCCACCCCAAGATCGACTGAAACAATTTTTGTTTGATTATTTACAGGTCATTCGGCAATACCCGGAGCTGCTCTCACGAGTCATTGTCATGGGCAGCACGCCCTTCACATCCCAACAGGAATACGGAAGGTTTTTAAACATGATGGGATTCCCCAAAGTGCAAAGTACGATCAAGGAGCTGACAGGTGAGCAACGGCCAGAGCGATTGTTAGCAATGATGCTGCAAATATTTGGGGCTATTTTTCTTCCCGCATTGATGAGCCCGATTCTTGAATCCGGAGCGGCTGTGGAAATGCCTTCAATCGAGGAACAATTAAACCTGTTGTTTGATAGATATTTTGATAAATGAGCATTTTGCAACAATCCCAAGAGCGATTTCAAATTAGCAATATATAGATCAAAACGGTCTAGTTTGTCTATATATTCTAATTTTAAGCGTTGGGAATCGAATGATGCAAAATGCTGAAATCATAAATGACTGGAGTGAATACTATGAATTTTCTGAGAAAATACTGGCAGGACGCAGGGGCTATCATTGGTGTGATCGTATGTATTGGTTTACTTATGAACAGGGCCATCTTTTCGGATATAACGGGAATTTTATGGTTAAGCTTTGTAGCCATCCTTTTTCATCAATTTGAGGAGTATCGCTGGCCTGGATATTTTGCCGGTCTATTTAACAACGTCATGTTTAAAAGTGAAACCCCGGATCGCTACCCCTTAAACACCCAATCAGCCATGATTATTAATGTGTTGATTGCCTATGTGTTTTATTTACTCCCGATATTATTTCCACGCGTGGTATGGCTTGGACTCGCACCTGTTTTTATGGGCTTCTTCCAGGTAGTCTGGCATGGCATTGTTGTGAATATAAAAGCAAAAACCTTATATAATCCTGGTTTATTGACGGCAGTGCTCGTGCATGTTCCGGTCGGAATCTGGTACATTCATGATATTGTGGAGTACAATGCACCGGCCCTAACAGACTGGATCTGGGGGACAATCTACTTTGCTTTTGCTGTATATATCTTCATCATAAAAGGGAATATGTGGTTGAAAAACAGCAATTCTCCCTATCCTTTTTCTCAACAACAGTTAGGATCGTACTATCGTAAATAGTGTATGTTGGATGATCTTCAATGTCCTTGTTTACAAGTTGGAAACAAGTAGAGGTATTCTGGAAATGTGGTTAGGTTACACTTGGTTTGTACCTCATTGAAACAAGGAAAGAGTGATCTCATGATAAAACATTCACATCAACCACATGAATCAAAAAAGCTACCCTATAAGCTAATAACGGCTACTGCTTTGATGGCTATCAGTTTCGTTGTCATCACCGGATGCGGCAATAGCGGAGAAGCAAAATCAACTGCTCCAATTACGGAAGGCGCGGTTGCACCATCTACCGATTCTACGGTTCAGCAAACGGGCAACAATAGTAAGAGTGCAGATGCGAACAAGCAAGGTTCGGACACAGACCAGCAAAGTCCGAGTCCAGCAGGTTCCCAGGATACCGGAAAGGTGTCTGAGCAAGGCTCAACCTCGGCCCGTCAGTCACCTGCCAGCAGTGCAGCGCCATCTAATAACACACACGGTTATCCAGCAAGCATACTCAGCGCAGCCAAGCAGGGGACACTTCCGAATTTGCCCAAGGGTCTTGGTTTGGGAACGGGTAGCGATCTTTTGTTCGAGCTGTGGGGAAAATCCGAGTCAGGCTCTACCGGTCATCTGCGGAGCTACGCCAAGCATCATACGGATATCGTACTGGATGGAAGCGATAAAGTTACAGAGATTACATCATCCGATCCATCTTATAAAAAGCTGGTTATCAACGAAGTCATTAAGGAACTGGGTAAGCCGACCGAAAGGAACGACACCTCCAAAGACGTACCGGATACAGCAGAAGTCAGTTATACCATCAAAAATACTTCCGGGCTTGATCAGTATTTAGTATTTTCCTATCAGACAAAAACACAAAAGGTCAACTATGTCAGATTGTATTTTAACTCCATGACTCCATAATCTGAGACACAATAAAGAGTCGCTTCCGTAGCCATCCCGGAGGCGACTTATTTTTTCTGAGCGATTGCTATTGCATTTTCGTGTAGTGTCATTTATATTGGATTTAGTAATTGATCAATCACTAATCTGAATCTGTGTTGAACAAAAGGATGGAGATTTCATGACCAAAGCTACGTCAACATCAATAAATCGCCAAAAGGAAATCATATCCGCCGCCATTGAAGTATTTGCAGAGATGGGCTACTATCGTGCGACAACAGCCAAAGTGGCTGAACGGGCCAACATTTCTCAGCCGTATGTTTTCCGTTTTTTCGCTACCAAGGAAGCTTTGCTGATTGAAGCGCTGAAGGTTTCATTTGCACGCATCATCGACTCTTTTCACCGAGTTATTCATTCGGTTTCGTCTGAACGGCTAGAGCAGGAGCTTATTGCAGCATATTCGCAAATTATGGTGGAATACCGCAATGAGATTCTTTTGCAAATGCAGGCGCAGACAATCCACGAGGACGTGGTTGTGAACGTGATGCAGCAGGGATTTCGTGAAATTCATGCGGCGGTATATGATGCCTTCCGCCAGGCAGGTATTGAACAGGCATTGGAAAGAACGATGCTTTTTCTGGCTAGAGGCATGCTTTGTAATATCTCAATGTCGCTGGATTTGCCGGAGCTGATGAAAATAAACGATTAACCTCGTTTATTTTAATGTTATGTAATTGATCAATCACTAAATAATTATTCTATTTAAGGAGTGTTCACAATGAAAAAAGCAATCGTATTAGGTGCAACCGGAGGAACTGGGTTGGCAATTCTACATGAACTTCTCAACAGAGGCATTGAAACCGTCGCCTTCGGACGTTCTTCCGACAGGCTCCAGCAATTACAAGCATCATTAGGTCAGCCAAAGCATCTGTCTGTTTATAAAGGCGATGTATTCGATCCGCATCAGGTTAGTGCTGCGGTTAAGGATGCAGATGTCATTTTCCAATGTGCGGCTGTTCCATACCACGAAATGGAGGCACGCCAGCTTCCTTTGGGGGAATCCGTCATGGAGGCAGTCAACCGTTTAGGGAAGAAAATAGTCATCATAGACGGAATTTATCCGTACGGCAAGGCATTGACCCCTTTAGTGAATGAGGAACATCCTAAAAACCCTCATACCCGCAAGGGAAAAGTCAAGCTGGAATTTGAAAATCTTATATTCAGTTCCCGCTGGGATCATGCACGGCCTATGATTGCAAGATTGCCTGATTATTACGGACCTACCGCCAACAAATCCTCTTATTTAGGATTGACTATGGAGGCTGTGGCTGCTGGAAAACCGGCTATTTTCATAGGAGGCTTAAATGTCCCACGCGAATATGTGTATCTGCCCGATGCAGCAGTGATGATCGTGGAATTAGCCAGCCTGGAAGAAGCTTACGGTCAAAATTGGAACATACCGGGAGCGGGTGTGATTTCCGGCAAAAAGCTTGTTCAGATTGCACAAAAAGCGAGTGGTAAAATTAAACCTGTCTTTCCGCTGCGAAAAACCGCACTTCGTCTGATCGGATTATTTAATCCGGTGATTCGTGAAATCGTAGAGATGCTATATCTGACCCAAACACCTGTAGTGCTGGATGGTAGCAAATACGAGCGTGTTGTAGGGGCTATACCCAAGACACCTTTTGAAACAGGTATAACGGATACCATACTCGCATTGAAAAAATGTCAATAATATCTATGATGAGGCTATATCAAGGGGACTCATTCGTGCAACTGTGAACGCCAACTGCCAAATAGGTTGACAAAGAGAGTGCGATTCGTTATTTTTATACCCATAGGGGTATATGTATAATGAAAATTTTAGATTACATTCCCCTCAAAAAATAAGCGGAGGTATGTACAATGTCATCAACTAACATCCAAGCAGATCAAATTCTGGATTGCATAGGACTTGCTTGTCCCATGCCCATTGTCAAAACGAAAAAAGCCATGAATGAACTCAATGCCGGGCAGGTTATCGAAATTCAAGCCACGGACAAAGGTTCACTAGCCGATTTACAGAGCTGGGCCCAAAACACCGGACATCAATATTTAGGCACTCTTCAATCGGGAGATGTGATGCAGCATTATTTACGTAAATCCAATCCCGATGAAACGAAGGAAGAACAGACCTTTCCATGGACGATAAGCCATGAAGAATTACAGACGAAACTATCCGCAAACGAGAAAATAACGTTGCTCGATGTCCGTGAGCCCGCAGAATTTGCTTTCAAACGCATCCCCGGCTCAAAATCTATTCCTCTCGGAGAGCTGGAAAGCAGACTCGATGAGCTAAATGTAGATGAAGAAATCGTAGTGATTTGCCGCACCGGAGTCCGTAGTGACCTGGCCTGCCAGCAATTAGCAGCCAAAGGCGCCCAAAACGTCAAAAATGTACCTTTAGGCATATCCGCCTGGACAGGTGCGACTGAGGGGAGCGAATCCTTATGAATACCACAACAAAAATCAACGCCATGACAGCGCAGGAATTGACCAAAATTATTTTGAATCAAGAACGTCTCTTTATTGTAGATGTCCGCAACGAGAGTGATTTTAACAATTGGAAGGTGGAAGGCGAACAGATTGAGATTATCAACCTTCCGTATTTCGATTTGCTGGATGGCGTTGGCCATGTACTGGAGCAAATTCCCGATAATGAACCCGTGTTAGTCATCTGCGCCAAGGAAGGGTCTTCTATATTTGTCGCGGAACAGTTGGTTGCAGCTGGGCGGGCCCAACTATTTTACCTTCAAGGAGGGATGAAAAGCTGGCGGAGAGCGTAGGGGCAACCTATTGGCTGCCATCCAAAGACGCTGAAGAGCTGACCTTTGATTATGCCAAGCTGGAAGATGGTCATGCCATTACGGTTGGTAACACAACGATTAACATCCAGCCGATTTACTCTCCTGGTCACACCATCGGCAGCACATCCCTAATTGTGGATCAGCAATATCTGCTGACCGGAGACATTTTGTTCATTCAATCCATTGGCCGTCCAGATTTGGCGGTGAAAGTGGAGGATTGGGTTGGCGACCTGCACACCACACTTTATACCCGTTACAAGGATTTGCCGGAAGATTGATCGTACTTCCTGCGCATTTTGGCAGCATCACGAAGCTGGGTAAAGGGGGTAAAGTTTCGGCACGATTAGCAGACATTTACCAGACGAATCCGGGTTTAAGCCTGCAAAGTGAGACTGAATTTAGAAATAGAGTGACTGCTAACTTACCAGAACACCCTAATGCCTATCAAGAAATTCGGCAGACCAACATGGGAAAAAAAGCACCAACGGAAGAAGAACAGCGAGACATGGAAATAGGACCTAACCGCTGTGCCATACATGACAACTAAAGTGGGTGCATGATGGATATTCTTCTGTATGGAATTATGGTGCTCCTGGGTCTGATCGGCGGAATGGTATCTCATTTTCTGGACGAACAAGTGATCAATATCATTTACGGGATGCTGGCGATGATCGCCGTCGTGCTGATGTTTATACCAAATAAAGGGAAACTCGAACAATCCACAAGCGAAATTACGTTTAACAAATGGATTGCGGTGGGGTCTGCCTTTTTGGTCGGTATCATATCAGGCGTCGTAGGTGCAGGAGGGGCATTCATTTTATTCCCATTATGTTAACCGTGCTCAAGATTCCTACCCGAACGACCATTGCATCCTCACTCGCTATTGTGTTCATTTCCGCCATTGGCGGTGTGATTGGTAAAATATCAACGGGCCATATTCCGATTATCGTAACTGCTTTTACGATATTGGGGAGTTTGATCGGCGCATCTCTGGGATCCAAATGGAGTGCGAAAATCAATCCAGTTATTTTGCGATACAGTTTAGTGGTATTGATCCTTCTTACTGCCATTAAAATTTGGAGTTCCATATTAGGAGTTTAAATAAGAAAGTTGTAGTGAAAAAGGAGCTTACAGGATGAATCAGGAATATACTCAGCAAAAAACAACCATCGTATTATTTAGCGGGGAGCTGGATAAGGCTATCGCTGCATTTATTATCGCGAATGGTGCGGCAGCTTACGACCATGAAGTGACCATCTTCTTTACGTTTTGGGGGCTAAACACGCTGCGTAAGGAGGAACTCGTACGCACAAATAAGGGGCTACTCGAAAAAGCCTTTGGCTGGATGATGCCGCGTGGACCCCAAAAGCTTGCATTGTCCAAAATGAATTTTGCAGGACTCGGCCCGCAGATGATCAAGCATGTCATGAAAAAGCATAATGCGCTTTCCCTTCCGCAGCTTATTGAGCTGGCACAAGAGCAGGGAATCAAGCTGGTGGCCTGCACCATGACCATGGATCTGCTAGGGCTGCAACAGGAAGAGATGATGGACGGTTTGGAATATGCCGGAGTAGCTGCCTACCTGGGGGATGCTTCGCAGGGCAAGGTAAATCTATTCATTTAGGGTGTCCTAATTATTTTTTTGGTTTATAATATACCTATACATGTATATGATTAAATCAAAAAGGAGTCTATACCTTATGGATTACAATTATAGTGATGAACTGAAAACGCGCCTGAGAAGAATTGAGGGTCAGGTGCGTGGGGTACTTCGTTTAATGGATGAAGGACAGTCCTGCAAGGACGTAGTAAGCCAGTTATCTGCCGTACGCAACGCATCAGATAAAGCGATTGCCCAAATCGTAGCAGAGAATCTGCAACGTTGTATATTGGAAGAGCAAGAAGCTGGTGGAGATACAGATAAACTTGTTAAGGAAGCGATTCAGCTTCTAGTAAAAAGCCGTTAAGGAGGTCATTTTCGGTCAATTGCTGGAAAGACAACACGAGCTTGATCCGAAGTAAGAAAAGATTATGGTATGCAGAAGCGGAAACCGCAGCGGGCTGGCATGTGAATTACTTGGCGAAAAAGGTTTTCATGCGGTTAATATGATCGGTGGCATGAATGAGTGGACAGATACAACGGTATAAGCATAAAATTTTTCTTAGGGCAATATTATTTCAAAAAATTATTGCCCTCTATACATAAGGAATACTGAACATAAGTGCCTAAATTTTGATTGAAATAAACACGATTTTGAGAAGTTTCCTTCGTAACCCGAATGCCAAAATCCCCATTTCCATTGGATATGATTTCATTTAAATGAATGCTGGATTGTTGAACATCCGTTTCCAGATAAATACCGTTCGAATCACTCGTCCAATCACGAATTTTACCACGCCCTTTCCATGCTCCAAAATTAGAAATGTTATTACTGGAAATATTGATTTTAGAACATCGCAAAACCTGGATGCCCGAGAAATCAGGATGATCAATCGTGTTGAACATCACGTTAATACCGCCAGAGAGCTGATCCAGTTCAATGCCAAAAAAGCGAGTGTCCAAGATAATATTATAAACAATCTCTAATCCATGGTATCGACTGCTTAATGAAATAGGGTGCTCTAAATTGCGGGAAACACGAATACCTGAATTGATCGAACGAAGGATGATGTTCCTTTCAATGCGATTGTTATAAGCGGGCAATGAGTAAGAGATACCGGAGAGAGGAGAATCCTTAATGAGATTGCCCAATACTTCGGAATCACGGCACATATAAAAAGAGATCGAGGAGCCAAATACATTGTTATAGCGCACTTTACCATTTTTCTGAAGAGAAAAGGATATGCCATCCCCTATAAAATCAGAATATACGGTGTTATTTTCAAACACATTTTCATTATCGAGATGATTTTCTTCTACTGCTGCAATCGTTTCTGCGCCTGCTGCCACCTTTGGACCAGCAAAGTATACGGCAAAAATACTTGCAGTACCTAAAATTTTATTTCCTTCAATGCGGGTACGGTTAGAGGATGCAATAACAAGAGCTGCTTGAGCAGAGTGAGTTAATGAATCTAGGGTTAAACGGGTAATTGAAACATCATTGGCGTTAATTGTAATTAAGTCCTTTGAAGGATCGGTTTGACGGAGTATCGTATGTTCAACGGATTCACCCTGTATTTTTGTAGCATGATTTTGAATCAGCACAGTAGAAGAAACATTGTAAATACCGTTTTTCACAAAAATATTTGTTTCATTGGATGCTAAGGCTTCAATTAGAGAAAGGTAGTCACCCGATCCATCAGCGGCTACAACAGCAGACGGGGAGGAGGCGATAGATTTGTCCAAAAAGTAAACCTCCAAACGTTTTCTACATATTGCGATCCATGTCTTTATGGCAATTACCTGTTGATTTTTGTACGACGAACCCGTAACATTAGAAAAAAATATAACGGGAGCCTGTGGAAGCAAGCTGAGAGTACGACTAAGCCGTCGTAGACCGTGTGAACCTGTTGGATAATGCCAGCGTAGGGATATAAGTGTATACATATGTATAAGCCAACAGCCTTTCACAGGTTCCTGAAGAAAGAAGGTTGTTTTTTGTGTTAGATAATATGGCTTTGTTGCTACAAAATATGCGGGATACGAATCCGCTCATTCACAATATAACCAATGTGGTCGTCACCAATTTCACGGCGAACGGACTGCTCGCGCTCGGCGCTTCACCAGTTATGGCATACGCCAAAGAGGAAGTCGCAGATATGGCCCGAATTGCAGGGGCGCTTGTACTTAACATCGGTACGTTAAATGAAGAACTCGTAGAGTCTATGATTGTGGCTGGTTTATCGGCTAATGAACATGGGGTACCCGTGCTGTTAGATCCCGTGGGTGCGGGAGCGACTCCATTCCGCACAGCCTCCTCCCTCCGTATTCTGGATCGGGTCAAGGTGGATATTGTTCGTGGTAACGCTGCTGAAGTTGCACAAATCATTGGCGAAGACATGCAGATTAAAGGTGTCGATGCTGGAGAAACAGGTGATTTGAATATTTCACAACTTGCAGTCAAAGCAGCCCATCAACTGAATACCATTGTTGCAATCACCGGCAAAGAAGACGTCATTACCGACGGCCGTATAGGGTGGATCATTGAAAATGGCCATAGCCTGCTTACCAAAGTTACCGGGGCTGGTTGCCTATTAACTTCGGTACTGGGCGCTTTCACTGCTGTCGAAAACGACAGGCTTACTGCTGGTATGGCAGCGCTTGCTGTATATGGTGTTGCTGCTGAAATGGCAGCGGAACGAAAAGGCACGGAAGGACCAGGAAGCTTTCAGATCGAGCTGCTTAATATGCTGTTCGCTATAACGCCGGACGATGTACGCCAGTACGGTAGGGTGCGCCCGCTAGATCGGATATTCTGAAATCAAGCATAAATCATACGATTATCTTTGGTATCCGCGCTGGGCGCGGTTTTTTATGTATGCAAGTCCTTGTTCTTCTATTGGGGCAAGAGCTTGTACTGATAGTCTGGGAACGGAAGTACAACTCAATGGAGTCGATCAGTCTAAACATTTCCTATAAATATTCCGATAACTATTAAATGGGCACCTACTGCTCATGCCAAATATTGCCAATTATGTATTGCAGCAGTGGATTTTTGTAAGCTTGCTTACTGGTTAGACAAATACATATTGTTATCAAGGAGAGCATAGATCATGAATAAGAAGCGCTTGCGCCAATGGATGGCTCCGTTCGCAACGGCTACACTGATTTTAAATACGGGATATGGTATCTGGGGAGGGACGGATGCGGTGGCGAGCCAATCCGCTGCTCTGAGTATTGCACCAGCAGAGGTGAGCAATCTGACAGCGGTTCCGTTAGATACAACAAGGGTGAATTTGTCTTGGACCAACCCGTCGGACATCAATTTTGACCATGTAAAGGTGATCGGTGTCAGCACCGACGTGTATGTAGATAACATCCTAAGTAACTCTTATACGCTGAGCGGCTTACAGCCGAATACGACATATACCTTCCGAGTGAAGACGGTGGGTAAGAGTGGTAATGAATCTCAAGGTACTACAGTACAGACTAAAACAGCTTCCGTTGATGCTCCTGTAGATAAGACACCACCAGGAGAGGTAAGCGGGCTGACAGCGACGAATGTGGGTTACAACGCTTTTACTGTGAATTATATATTGCCGAAGGATGCTGACCTGAACCAAGCCATTATCTATTTAAATGACAAAGAGGTGCAGCGAACTACAGGGACGTCCTATACGTTCAGTGGATTGATTGCTTCGACAAACTATAAGGTAACAGTTAAGACAGTGGACAAATCCGGCAACATATCTGGAGGGGTCAATATTCCGGTTACGACAACAGCGCTCACCGTCGATACAGTGCCAGAAGTAACAGGAGCTTCAGTGACATCAGTTAATAACTATAGCGTTACTGTTTCCTGGACGAGGCCCAGCGGAATTAGTACGGTCAGTCTGTATAAGGACGGACAACTGGTAACCGATTCAACAGGAACATCCTATACATTCAACAATCTGTCGGCAAGCCAGACATACACGTTTATGATCAGGTCCAAGCGAAGCACAGGTGCATTGTCCTCCGGTGTGAGGCTGACTGCCACAACGAACAGCACGTCCTCCAATTCGTCGGAAGTATCCAATCTTGAAGTAGATAGCAAGAGTGATACCTGGATCAAAATTACTTACGATATGCCGAGTCAGGCCGAAAAAGTGAAAATATATGTTGATGGTGATTATAGGGGCACTACATCCTCTGAATCCTACAAAATTACGGATTTACGTGAAGGACGCTGGTATGAGATTAAGGTCACAAGCGTAAATAGCAGTGGAAGGGAATCTAGCGGTGTAAAGATCTCAGAACGTGCAGATAGTTATAGCTATTCCTCGTCTTCATCTAGTTCATCCAACTATGAGAAAGCAAGAGATTTGATGCGAATTGCGGAAAACAGTTTGAACGCCTCCGACTGGCGGTCTGCCAGAGACGCAATCAGTGATCTGCCGAGCGGGACACGTAAAAGCGACCTTCTGGATCGGCTGGAAGCTATTCGCAATAGAGCGATTGGTACCAGTAGCTCATCGACCGGGACAAGCTCAGCTACATCGACTTCTGGCACAGCGTCTTCATACTCTAACAATGCGTTTTCCTCATATTCAACTTCATTCACCCTGACACCAGGATCTACATCAGCTTATGTCGATGGGCGTACTACGACGATGGCTCAGGCACCACGAGTGATAAATGGGGTAACGATGGTCCCGCTGCGCTTTATCGGTGAACGTGTGGGCTACCAAGTGAACTATGATAAAGCGACCAAAAAGATTATCATGAATCGCCTTACCGATGGCAAACAAGTGGTGCTTCAAGTCAAGAATTCGACCCTTGCAGTGTACGAGTTAAACAATTCTCGGAATTACTCGACGAACATCACAGCTCCGGTTATTATTAACGGGCACACGCTGGTTCCATTACGAGTCATTAGTGAGCTTTCGGGCTATCAGGTGAACTATAACGCTGTATCCAAACAAATCACGATTACAAAATAACTGCTTCTGTAAAAACAATTTCAAAGTAATAGTTTGGAACTCAGCTTGTCGAGAAACCCGGTCATTTCCATGACGTAGGGTTTCTCTTTTTTTGTATGAAAGCCCGCGATTTACGCGAGTTCTTTTTCAAGATAAGCATCAATTTTTGCGAGGGCTTTTTCTGTCCCGCCGGATTGCTGGAAGCTATCATTTATTTTTTGTATTCCTTTTTTATACGCTGCGTTCGATATCACTTCATGTACAGCCTCTCTTAACGAATGTGCATTGATATGCTCTTTGGTTATTCGATAGCCAGCTTGAAGTTCCGTTAACCGCTGCGCGACCATCGGCTGATCCTTGTCCTGGGGCAGTACGACCAAGGGAACATTGAAGTGAATCCCTTCATTCACGCTGTTCATTCCACCATGAGTAATAAATACATCTGCATGACGTAATACCTCCAATTGGGGAACATAAGGAGAAATAATAAAGTGCTCAGGGGCCGGATTGATTTTCGTAAAGTCAGCCTTCTCACCAGCTGCAATCACAACCATGCCTTCAAAATCGGAAAAAGCTTCAATACAGGTGTTAAAAAAGTCTTCAACATGATCCAAAACTGTTCCCATCGAAATATACAGAACCTTGTTATTTTGTAATACATCCAAAGGAAAAGAATGTTCCCCTTTGCGCTCAGGGAAGCTCGGACCGATAAAAAGGTTCTCCTCACCAAAACGGTCACCGTCCGGTTGGAAATATCGGCTGGTATATACCACATTCAGCTCCCCTGAATTGTTCATAAACTGAACCATATCCTCAGGAGCAACCCCGAATCTTTCTTTCATGAGATGCAGTGAAGCCGTGGCATGTTCATCAAGCTGAAATGGCACTTTTGCTTCGGAGCTAAAGAGATTGCTAGCCATCCGATTATTTGAAATTAAAAAGGATGGTGATGAAGCAATACCTGGGATATTCAAATAATCTCTAACTAACTCACCAGCTCCGAATCTATCATAGAATACAAAGTCAAAATCAATATTTTCGGATAACTTCTGAGTAATTGCCAATATGTCCAGCGAAGTCTGAATATGAATGTTCAAAAATGCGTTCAATCCGGCCGGAGATGCAGTGTTGATGGAAGCAGTCCTGATCAGATCGGGGTGCAGGTGAACCGTTGCTCCAACTGCTTCGAGTCTGTCCTTGTATTTCTCAGTTGTAATGTAATGTACCTGATCTCCCCGTGCTGCAAAGGCCTGCGTAATCCCTATCGTAGGGTTCACATGTCCTTCTGCCGGAAAGTTAACCATTAATATGTGTAGCATTCATCATCACTCCTTTACGCATCGTTAGAGACCTCAGTTTTCACTGAATCTCTCTATCTATAATAACAATAATATTTATATTTTCAAATGATATCCTTTCAATATTCCTCTTAAGGTCTCTCAGCATACCGTAAGAAGCCATCTATACTGTTGCGAACTTAGCAGCAGCTCTGCCCGTTTCCGTCCGATTTTGCTTACCTCGAACTGCGATTGTCGGGATGATCCCCCATTGCTACGATGGGAGAAATTCTATTCAAACTGTTGGGCAGCGACTATTATATTCGGCCTGATCTTTTCAACCATTCTAACACTTTTTGTGGTACCTACTCTTTTATATGGTTGTAGCTAATCTGAAGCTGAAACGGAAGCATAAGAAGGAAATGTAAACAAATAACGATACAACGAATAGTAAGAGTAGTCTTATTCATCAAAAGCAGTATAAACAGATTTTAGATGGTACCAAAGGAGAGAATTGTATAGGTGTCGTTTTTTTATACTTCTCTATTAGCCTACACCCTATTCTATTCTTGTTCATATGATGAAAGACAAACAAGTAGAAAAGAGGGCGACCCTTGAATAAAAAAGAGATCAGAAATGGTGTTTCCATTATTGCATGTACCAATCGTCCGCAATTTTTTGACAACATTCTGCAAAATTACAGAAGACAGCGTTATAAAAGTAAAGAGCTTATTATCATTCTGAATAATGACAGCATGAACCTGCAGTTATACCGAAACCGCGTTAGGGGCTCTGCCCATGTTACCGTATATCAAGTTCCTGAAAACATATCATTAGGGCAATGTTTAAATGCTGGAATGACGAGGGCCCGACTCTCGTTGGTCGCTAAATTTGATGATGATGACTACTACTCGCCGTTTTACTTGAAAGAGCAGGTTAAAGAGCTGAAGCGCACCAAGAGTGATATTGTGGGCAAGCATTCTTGTCTTGTTTATTTGAGTGCTTCCAAGAAGCTTTTGATCAGATCACCTAAAGAAGCGAATAAACATGTAGAATTTGTACAAGGTGGTACCATTCTATTTAAAAAGGAAGTATTAAAAAAGGTTCGTTTCACCGACCGCTCAATCGGGGAGGATGTAACCTTTTTGAGGCAATGCAGAAAAAAGGGATTCAAAACGTATGCTACATCTCCTTTCAATTATGTATACCAGCGGAGACAGAACAAAAAGAGCCATACGTGGAGAGCGGGAGACGATTTTTATATAGAAGGGAGCCGATTGGTAGTGATAACGGATCATTACCGTTCGATCGCAGACAAAGAGGTTTAAAGAAGAGATAGCAAAACACTTCAAGTACCGATGGCCTGCTCATTCTACTGGATAAAGGTGCAGGTTACTTACGGGGAGATATCCGATACGTCAAAAAGTTATCCATATTTGCATCCTTGGCCAAGAAAATGGGGAGAGGGCTGCAAATGGCTTAAGCGGTTTATAGGAAGTTACATTTTCGTCTTTCGTAAAAAATTTGAATGCCGGAAATTATATTTAACCACTAATGTCACTCGGCCTTAAGCTAAGAAGACAAGGGACAAGAAGGGATGGTATGTTCTGTCACGATATGGAGAAGGCCCAAAGAGTTATCATAGTGGCATCTAAGCGTTCAAATTCCTTAGAAATAAAGAGGTCTGAGCAAATATTAGTTAAATTTTAGAATTCAATAAGAGTGTATTCTAACAAATTTGTTACCCGACTTCGAAAGTGTAAGGATTGATGCGACCATTGTTCGTGTCCATCAGCACGGAGCCGGAGCAAAAGGGGGCCGTATTTTCAGGCTATAGGAAGGTCCCGAGGCGGACTGATCACTAAAATTCACGCCGTTGTGGATGCTTTAGGTAATCCGCTGCGCTTAGAGTTGACGGCGGGACAGCGTCACGACTCCGTCATGGGCTACGAAATGCTAATCGCTTTGATAAATTGACATGTACCTTCAAGGCTTTTTTGACGTTGGCTTCGATTATGATCTGGCTTGCTTAGGTTTGAATACACGCCCTAAACGTAACGCTAGTACGGGCATTATATTGACAATGGATTTAACCATTGATACACACAGTCGCCACATTGGCGGCTTTCTTGTTTTAAGGTTCTCGGTTTTTGCATGAAAACACTGGTGATCATCGCTCATTCAAAATTACATCGTTAGCAGATATCTTTTTAAGCCATTTGTAGTAGCCTTCGCGTGAAAACCTCTGCAGTCTTAGGATCCGTTCTAATGGTTACGTCAGCCTCCTTTTAGCCACTTCTTTATCTATGAAGACGAAGGAGAGGATTCAATTCATTCTATACATCATTCATCATGTCATTGGCATAGAACTTTTTAAACGATTCTGTTGCGGTTTGCATGTTTTTCAAGTAGTCGATTTTATAGATACAGGAGTATATAACGTTTAACACGTAGTCAAAGGCGATTTGCGAAGAAAATGTACCAATCTTGGCAAGTTTCACTTCGTCATTAGGAACCTGTATACAGATCGTACTGAGATTTGCCAATTCACTTTGATTGGTCGCTGTGATCGTTATAAAAGGGATGTTCTCGCGTCTGAAATGTTGAGCAACTTTTATATAACTCGGCGACTTTCCATGGTAGGTTAAGAAAATGGCGCAATCTCGTGGTGTAAGATTGATGGTATGGTGAGCCCATTCGGATAGCTCGGTGGCAATGACTACATATTTGTTGATTTTAAACAATTTATTCTGAAAACTTTTCGCTCGGATTTGTGAATCGCCTAAGGCATAGATGAAAATTCTTTCTGCTCGATCCAGCAACTGAGCTGTTTGTGACAGCAAGTCATCATCCATAAATGCAAAGTTTTTTTCAATGGTTTCCTTCATTAATTCCGCAATCTCTTTTGCCACCTGAAGTGAAGACTCACCCAAACTGAAAGGGTAATTGGGGTCCACATTGGAAATGTTCTGGGTGTTTTGCTGGAATTCCAGAGCAAGTTTGATAATGAACTCCTTGAAGCCAGATAGTCCAAGTTTATGAGTTAAACGGTTAATCGCGGAATGCGAGGTATACGTAACTTTCGCAAGTTCTTGAACAGTTAAGTGAAGGATACGTTCCTTATGAGTCAAAATATAGGAAGCGATGCTTTTTTCATTTGGTGTAAAAGTATACATGTCTGATAATTGCGTCAGTATTTTCAACAGGTTCACCCCAGCTTAATTGAAATAACGTGGATCAAGAACATCAAATAAACATTTTGTTTAAAAATAAACCGTCATTGATACAAATCATTGGTCGAATGTACCGTTATGGCGGCAAATCCTTTACGCACGACTTTCTTCTTCTATAATAAATGAAAAAGAGCCTGAGGGGGAATGAATATGTTGACCATCGGATACATTGGGAATGGCAAAAGCACCAACCGTTATCATCTTCCTTTTTCATTGAACCGAGATCACTTGAAAGTAAAGACGATATACGCCCGTAATCCAGATAAAGCGGAGTGGGAGAAAACGCCTGGCGTTCTTTACACAGATGATATTGCAGCCTTAATGAATGATAAGGAGATTCAGTTGATTGTTGTCTGTACACATACAGAGTCCCATTATTCTTATGCGAAAATGGCGCTCGACCACGGAAAGAATGTGCTTGTTGAGAAACCTTTCATGTTAACAAAAGATGAAGCGGTGTCCATCTTCCAATACGCCAAAGAGAAAAATTTGGTCATCCAATGCTATCAGAACAGACGATATGATTCGGATTTCCTCACTACAAAGAAAGTGATTGAATCAGGAAAACTTGGAGATCTGCTGGAGATGGAAATGCATTACGATTATTATCGACCGGAGATCCCGAACGCCACCTCCCATTTTTCCAAATATAACAGTTATTTATATGGGCATGGAGTTCACACCATTGACCAAGTGCTATCCTATTTCGGGAAGCCTGACACGATTCATTACGATGTTCGTCAATTGCTGGGCTCCGGGAGAATGAATGATTACTTTGATCTAGACTTTTATTATCCTTCACTCAAAGTATCCATCAAATCGAGCTTTTTCCGCTTAAAAGCGCGGCCAAGTTTTGTTGTATATGGTAAAAAGGGTGTTTTCGTGAAACAAACCGAGGACCGCCAGGAGGAACACCTAAAATTATTTTACCTTCCCAAGGGGCACGCCGATTTTGGTATTGATTTACCTCAGCATTATGGAATTCTAACGTACCTGGATGATGAAGGCAAGTATCATGAAGAAAAAGTGGTCTCTGAAAAGGGCGATTATGCTCGAGTGTATGACGATATCTATCAAGCAATCGTACATGGCAAAGAAAAAGTGATTAAAGACGAAGAAACAATAACTGCTATGGAAATACTTGAAAAAGGCATAGAGGAGTGCAGCTAAAATGAAATTGGGAATCGTTGGAGCAGGAATGATTGTGGGAGATTTATTAAGCTTTATTCAGGAAATCCCTACAATTACCTTACAGGCAATCAGCTCAAGACCTAGTGACCAGGAAAAATTGCTGTCTCTGCAGAAAAAGTATGGGATTTCCCAGATCTATTCGGATTACAACAAAATGTTTGAGAATGATGATGTAGATACAATCTACATCGGGCTGCCAAATCATCTTCATTATTCATATGCCAAAGAAGCATTAATGAGCGGAAAGCATGTCATTTGTGAGAAGCCGTTCACTTCCAATTTACAAGAATTCATAGAGCTTAAAGAGATTGCTCAACAAAAAGAACTGGTATTAGTGGAAGCCATTACAACTCAATATCTAAAAAACTATTTGTCCATGAAGGAGTATCTGCCTAAGTTGGGTGAGATCAAAATAGTGGAATGTAATTATTCCCAATATTCATCACGATATGCAGCTTTCAAAGCGGGAGAAATCCTACCTGCCTTTAACCCGGAAATGTCTGGTGGAGCCTTGATGGATATTAATTTATATAATATTCATTTGGTTGTTGGTTTCTTCGGGAGCCCTGAGAAGGTGGAGTATTGGGCAAATATGGAACGTGGTATTGATACTTCAGGTATGTTGCTGCTGGATTACGGTGATTTTAAGTGTGTCTGCATAGGTTCCAAGGACAGTACAGCCCCCAATGCAGTGAACATTCAAGGCAATAAAGGATATATACACATGGCAAGTTCAGCGAATGTCATCGAATGCTTTGATTATGTCCTCAATAAGGAAAAGTCAATTCGGGTAGATCTGAAAGAGCATCCGCATCGCATGTATGACGAATTCGTTGAATTTGACCGTATCATCAAAGAACATGATTTGGAAAAAGTCGCAGTCATGCTTGAGCATAGCGAGAAGGTTATGAACGTTATTGAGATGGCCAAGCAATCCGCAAATCTTGTATTCGGACCTGATAAATAATACTTTCTGGATTTCTTGAATATCATTCGTATTTTTTTATGCACTGATCTGATGGAAAGCTCATTCAGATCAGTGTTTTTTTGTAACACGTTAAACAGAGAGTTCAAAAACGAGCAGAGGAAAAATTTAAACTTTGGTATAAGTGATAGAGCACGGATGACTTGATGTTCATCGCTTTGTTGGTACGCGTTTGGATGATTAAATAAAAATACATATATTTAATTATAGGGCCTCAGCAGAAGACCTTCTGGAGCCGGTCCAAGGCATGTTAACCGATAAATTCGGTGTCATGTTCCATACCAACTGTGGATACACGTCAAAACCTCCAAACCCTTTACCGGCTGGAGGTTTTCTCATGTTATTCCGTAATCAGAAAATTATCGGCTTCAGGCTGTGAATAGCCGTTCATCCTTTAGTACGCCTACTGAGTCCACTTTGGCATTGACCCTTAAGGTGCTGACTTTTCCTATCTTCATAGCCATGTTCAGATGGCAGGAACTTGATCAAGCATTTTTCTGGATCTTCGAAGGGTTGTTAATCTTAATAGCGACTGGGTGCTTGGCAAGTTTTTTCTTGATCATTTTAGCCTCGAAAGTGAGGGTGTCGCCTATTTCCAGCTCCTGCTTCTTCATTGTGGTGCTGTGGCTTGACCAGGCCTCGCCTACCACCAGCACATCCGGTTCCAAGATGGATACCGCTTCATAGATAATCACTTCGTCATCACTATCTGCAAAATGGTTCGGTACTGTCGTGAACTCTTTCACAACAGCAGTCATTTTCACCTTGCCTTCCGGCAGCTCCAGCTTGGCCGCCTTGGCCCGGGTGGTTTTGGCTGGAGGTGCGGCTTCCAGAAGCGGCTTGCTGCTAGGGCCGACATATTCTTCCACCAGACCATCTGGGTCACCCTTGAAACCGGAACCAGAACGCTCGGCACCAGTCTCTATGCCGTCATCCATACTGTCTTCCATGTCACCTGCGTTTGCGCCCAAGAACGGGTCCACGCCGTCGGTTTCACTCGCAACTTGCTGGTCCAATTCGGGTGCTTCTCCATCCATAGCTGCCGAATATGTATCCATTCCCGCCTTGTCCATGGAACCAGCATCTGCAGGGGAGGCAGTGCCAGCTTCGCTTGTATTCGTCGCAGCTGCCGTGGATAGGAATACTGAATCGTCGCTCTTGTCTGTTCCGGCAGCGCTGGTATTGCGTACCCCGAAGCTGGAAGCCTGCATCTCTTTCAGATAGGAGGGATGAATGCAGTGCTTCTGGCCGTTGTCGAACTCAATAACCGTAGTCATGTAATCAACACACCCCACTATGGTGCAGGGGACGTTCAGGTCGTTGCCTTTATAATAAAAAGTCTTGATCTTGGTCGCCTTCTCCGATAGAAGGCCCCATGTCCTGCACTGCTCAATTAGCACATCCTCGTTGTGAAATGCTGTATATGTCTTCGGTTCAATTATAAATGTATATGTCATTGACGAATTCCGCCTTTCTTACCACTTCTCAGGAGATTCTAATCCAAGTCGAAATTAACACTAGTGTATCATAAAATTGCTATCCCTTCATTAATCCGATTGCCACACACGACTACCGAGCCGACTGGTCCGACATAAAGCAGCAGAAGGGAGGATGGGGAGGTGTGCAGAATCGAGAACCAGATGAACTTCTGACGGCCGAACCGGTCCGCCAGCGCTTCGCCCAGGAGTGTGACAAAACTTTCAGTTCATTAACTATATTCCCTATTTCATCCAGACCAGAAGTGGAAAAGTATACTTGAGCAAGCAACATTTCCAGCCTTCTATTCAATTGTACAGGTACAGATTTTGGTTGTATGACTCGGCTAAAGTTCAAGACTCAATTAGAGTAGTGTATCTGCTCAATATAGCTTTTGTAAATGGATTGCTCGTAGCATCAATGGAAACCTTAACAGATAAAAAAGGTAGAAAGCCCTGTAACATTGTCCACACACTTGGACCCGGAGTTCATATGGTAATAAAAACGGATTGAAAGGTAGTGATTTCATGGCTTTAACAACTGGAATAATTACAAATACGGGAACGACCCCTGCATCGAACCTTGTAATCAACATTAGTAATGATAATCTTAGTTTTTCATCTAACGTTGTTTATCACATCTACGTATGGAATAGCTTGGTGAGTAAATCACTGGTTTATTCCAATTCCCTGACGATCAATGCGAATACTAATCAAATTCTTAGTTTCAACATCGCAGGTAATACTTCTTACGAAGTTCAATTTCTTGTTACAGGCACTGTTCCAACAGATACTGTCATCACTGTATTCGGAACGGATTCATCCGGAAACGTAATTCCTCATCAAAAAGTGCTGCAAGAAGAACTCACTCAAATTGCCCAACTTAACCCATAAATTAAAGTAACCGCAGTTTCATTAATATAGAAGGGGAGAGTAACTATGGTAAACGTCCAAATCTCGCCAAGTACTAGCGCTCAGTTTGAGCCAACCATCGCGGTAAACTGGCTAAATCCCTCCGTTATGGTGGCGGTGGCTGTAGATCTCAGTGCAGGACCGCCGAATATTGGCTTATACAAGTCAATTGATGCAGGCGCAACATGGAGCACGACGTTACTCCCTTTACCGACCGGGTTTGCTGGCATAGAGGCGCCTCATATTGATTATTTTTTCCCCAATTCGTTCGTAGTGGCAGCTCACGCCTTTGATTCGGACGGTCTCAGTGGAACGATTGTGTCCTATGCCTCTAACGACAATGCAACTTCGTTCGGACCGCCAGTTATTGTGAACCAGGGATTTGGACAGTTTGTCAATGACGATCAGGTGGTTGTTATCGCCGATAAGGCAGGGTCCAGCCCGTTTTTCGGAAATATTTACACGGGTTATACTCACGATTACAACACGCAATTTATACCGGGAAATACAATATTCTTCAATCGTTCCCTAGATGGGGGAAACACTTACTCTAGCCCAAGCCTCATATCTTCAATTACCGAGTTTGAAGAATTTCCGGGAATCGCAATCACATTAGATGGAATTCTTATCGTAGGTTGGATTACCCAACCTCCAGGCAATTCCGAATTTAATACGCGTACATCACTAGACGGAGGAACAACATTCAAGACGGAAACCATGGTTGCTCCGGTGGTTGTTCCACCTTCGCCACTACCGGGATACCAATTCAGGTGCTTAACGTATCCCTCCTTGTCAGCGGACATTTCAAACGCACCAACGTCCCAAGGAAATGTTTATGCAGTGTGGCAAGACTTTCGGCAAGGTTATTCCGATATATTTATAACAACTTCCACAAACTTTGGCGTAGATTGGGGTGCGCCGACGCCTATTACAAACAGTCCGGTAGGGTCCCAGAGCTTTTTCCCGGCCATCACCGTCTCCCCAACGGATGGAGCGGTGTTCGTTTCCTATTATACCAATCGATTAAATCCGCCTGATATTGACGTTTTTCTTGCTACATCGAGGGACGGTGGAATAACGTTTACAAATACCCGTATCACGACGACTTCGTTTAGCGTCGCAGGCCTTCCCCTAATCGGAGACTACATTGGTAATGCCATTGTCCCTCAAACAGGCCGTCTTGTTACCGTTTGGACAGACACACGGACAGGAACTGAAAACATTTGGTTTGGCGATAACCAATAACGAAAAAGTGATCCACACAGAAAATCAGGAATCGAAATGAATAGCCTACGTTCTAATGACGTGTTAAGGAATACGAAAAAAATGTACAAAGAGACTTGTAAGCAACGTAAGTTGGTGATTCAGATGACACAGAGAATATACGTTAGTGACTCCCATTTCTCTAGTTGGACCGAAGCGGCGGTCGAACTAGAGCTACCGGTCTAACAGGTACCACCAGCCCTAGTTTTGTTCCTGGGCTGCGTTCTTTCACGAATTGAAGCAGAGTCCGCCATATCCCTTGCCATGTTGGCAAAGGGGAACAAACAACTTCGCTATCCCTACATTTAACACGGATTACCTTCTTGTCAATTACCTTTTTCATCCACTGAGCGATTGAAATGGGATGGCAAGAAGCGATGGTTAGCCCCTTAGTGGTTCTATTAAGATAAAGAAGCCTTTCTTCAGGGGATCATGCTGTTTTCCCCGGAGATTGCAAGTTTGCCGGAAGGCGGGATGACGTCGGAAAATCGGGGGCTGCAGTGCATTGCTTGATTGCAAATGAACGGCAAACAAACAGGTAAAGCTCAATTCAGAGGTTTATGTAAAAACGGGTAAAAGAATGTATCTGCGGGTTTGATTGAAGACCTTTTCGAATGATTGGTCTCCCGAATTCAAATACAATTTTAACGCCGTTAATAGACTATTTCTTTTGCTGTTATCTCGTTAGTACAGTTGCTAATATTGGCAATATTAACGTATTGTGAAGCAGTTCGTCTGCCCCTATGAATCGATGGTTATACACTGACGGTGGGTCCAACCACAGTTATTGAATTATTGACTGTATTGAGATTAACCGTTGCGCCAATCGGCAAAGCCGCTTTATAAAGACCATGACCTGTTGCAAGGTTCGTTATCAGGGGCTTACCAAGAGGTATAACGAATTCTTTTATTAAATCCTCATAGGATGTGCCGTATGCCGCCTGACAACCTGTGCATTCCCCCATAATAATGCCGATGCAGTCACGAAATTTTCCGGCCAGCTTCAAATCATTCAAGTACCTGTAGACGGTATTGGTAGGTTCATGTGTTTCTTCAAGAACCAGAATTTTACCCCGTGTATCGATTTCGAAAGGCGTACCCAACGTATCGACAAACGATGTCAGATTACCGCCCACAAGCGGACCCGTAACGTTGCCCGGAACCCGGCTTATCAGCGGAATTCCCGGAGGATTCAGGATCGGCCGGGTTAATGAATATAAGGTTGTAGCGGAAAAAAACTGGTCGAAATTATAGGCGGGCGTTTCGGATTTGAAGTCAATAAGCAGCAGACTATGGAATGTTATTAAATCCACATATTGATGCAGTACGTTTAACATTACCGTTATGTCACTGTAGCCTGTAACAATTTTTGGATTATTCCGGATCACATTATAATCAAGATATGGAAGAATTCCTGCCACTCCTGTACCGCCTCTGGTGGGAAGTATCATTTTAACCTGCTTGTTTTGAAACATCATCATCAAATCGGATGCCCGCTGCTCGTCTGTGCCGGCTAGAAACCCGTTTTGCGTATATACATATTGACCCAATACGACATTGAACTCCATTCCTCTCAAAGATTCGATCCGTGCATTAATTATATTTGCATCCAGCGGGCTACCCAAGGTAACGATTCCAACGGTATCACCTCTCTGCAATATTGGCGGACGTATCGGCATATACTTATCTTCCTTTCCTGAAAATAAAGAAGCCATCGTGATATTATGTCTTTAGATTATATTAGCAAAGCCGGCTGCACAGTACTGAAAAGGAGCTAACGGTTATATTAAGTCACTTTGGGATAAAAGTAATATTAATAATTAGATGGGGGAATATGGGGATTAAGGTCGAATGACTCAAAATCCCCTACATATCTTTAACACCAAAAGCCCTTAATAGCAGGCTTTTTATTTTTCAATGTAGGTAAATTTTTGTCACGTAAAAAATGAACAAATGTTCCTACATCATGAGTTATTGACATAAATATCACCACATAACGTCAGGTAAGAGGAATAGTACAGCATACGCAATAAAAAACACTTCATTTGGAGATGAGTTCGAAAGGAGCAGTAGAGGGACAAAAACCTTAAGGAACAATATACACAAATCAGAAGGCTCTAAACGCATGGTAGAAAAATTTAGCGATTGTACGAAAGCCTAACAGCATTGGGAGTGAAACACGTCAATCCATCTCTATTGCCTTAAAGGAGAGACGCAAGATGTCCGATTCGATTAAGGTTCACATATTACATTGCGGACAAGTACAGGTTGATATCGCGGTTCCATTCAGGCAGAAACCATGGAACCCTCTCGCAGCCACAGGCATTTTCCGCTTAAAAAAACACCAAATCACACTTCCAGTTTCTTGCTATTTGATTGAACATCCCAAAGGGCTTGTTCTAATTGATACAGGCTGGCATACCGCTTTACGTGGAGATCAGATTAAATATATGGGCAGATGAAGTTATCAGGTGAACTTAAAACCTGGCGAACTTACAAAAAACCAACTTATCTCGTCCAGTTGTATCTCACCATGTAAAGGTTTTGAAAGATGCAAACATGATTGAAGTTGTAAAAGAGGGAACGAAAAATTACTATTTCATAAATGTGATGAAAAGCGATATTCAAGGTTATAAAGCTATTTGAAAATATCGATTTATTTATAACGGAATCTCAGGAAGCTCCAGATAGTTCAGAAGAGTAGACTTGTCGCTAGGAACCCTTTTAGAATCGCATCATCGTGGTGTGGCTTGCTTGAGTTTGAAGACATGCTGTAGGTGAGTTATAACAAAAGCCATCAATAAATTCTTGATGGCTTTACTGTTACGTAACACTTAGAACTCAAAACTCGTATAAGCGAAAGTGCCATGCTCGTAACCTTTATAAAGTAGCTTCGGTTGGTTATCTTTATTAGCCATATACCCGGTGTTTTAAAACATCTCTCGCATGGTGTGTTTTCCTGTATCTAGAGGAAAAGTATGTATCCTCTGCTTGAACCTGACGAGTCGGCGATTCCTTTCAATGCGCTGGTTACGCTGGACCATGATGGACACCCGGTGGTGATTGATCCTTGGGTGAAAAAGTATGGAACTGATGAATGGCTGTCTGATCTGCTACAGACCTCTGTACAACCGCTGATTCACTGGTTGTTCGCTCAAGGTATTGCACTGGAGTCGCATGCACAAAATATGCTGCTCATTCACAGGAAAGGCAAGCCCTCACGCATTGCCCTCAAGGATTTTCACGATGACATCCGGTTTATGAAAAAGTCACTTGCGGATCCGGATTCTTGTCCAATCCTTGTTGAAGTACTGGAATATCACCGTCGTTTGAACCGCAATTCATTCCTTGAGACGGATAAACCGGTAGAAGTACAAGATTTTATACATGATGCAAGAGCATTATCAGGTCACAGAACATCACTTCTGGAACAGGGTTCGCGGGATCATTGGTGACTATCAGCTGCGATTCCTTGAATATAACGAACGGTACGAGCTGTATTCCTTGTTTGATCCAAAGATCGGGGTAGAGCAATTGACGAAGCGCCGTTTGTTTCCAGATGATGAATTGCGCATTCATCAGATTCCGAATCCATTAGTACATACGTTTATGTATAAATATGGATTGAATAAGGATGAATTTAAAAAATAGTATATGAGATCAAAAGAATATTGCATGGACAGAAACTGGAATTATGAGATATTGTTTTAATAATGATAATCATTATTAATTGGGTTATTAAATAGAATCAAGGGGTTGAATTGCAATGCAAGCAGAGAGACAGGAAATGGGGATTAAACCGTGGGTCCATTCGGTTATGCTGGCTGTACTTATGCTGCTACTCGCGGGCTGCGGAAATTTCGGTTCGGGTACTGCGGCGGAAACGGCACCGACGGACACCAAACAGGAAGAAACAGTAGCCAATACTGGTGATACACGTACGATTAAGGATGCTTATGGGGATGTTCAGGTCCCTGCGAAAGCCAGTCGAATTGTTGTACTGGACATTGGAGCTCTGGATAATCTGCTGGAAATGGGCATCAAGCCTGTAGGCGCACCTTCAATCTTGACGGCAGGAGATCCTTACCCGGTATATCTAAAAGGTACTGATGGCATCGAGAACAACGGATCTGTGAATGAACCGAACCTGGAAGCCATTGATGCACTGAAGCCAGATTTGATCATTGGTAATAAAGATACACATGATGCCATCCATGACCAGTTAAAACAAATCGCCCCTACCGTGTTTGTTGAGACATTGGGTGTAACGTGGAAGGAAAATCTGCAGCTTCATGCCGATGCTGTAAACAAGCTGGAGGACGGTAAGAAACTGTTGGATACATATCAGCATCGCATTAAGGAATTGAAGTCCGCACTTGCGGGCAAGGATGTCAAGGAAGTATCGTTGTTCCGTCCACGTGAAGACAAAATTCAGGTCTATCTGAAAGAAACCTTTGCAGGTACAATTATGGAAGACGTCGGAATTGTTCGTCCCGCAGTACAGCAGGATGCAGGCTTCTCCAAAGATATCACTGAAGAACAGATTGCCGATCTTGATGGTGACGTCATCTTCTGGTTCAACCGTGAGCCTGATGCCTTCGCCAAGCTGGAGAAAAGTCCGCTGTGGGCAACATTGAAAGGGGTTCAGAATCAAGCTGTGCACCCTGTTGACTGGGAGTACTGGATGAGCGGACTGGGTATTCAAGCCGTGAACAAAGTAGTCGATGACTTGAATACGTTTGTGGCCAATTAAGAGCTAAGCGTTCTGAGACACTTCTTAAAAATGAATTTCTGAAGCAGCACGTTATCCCTTCGCTCATGCTTTAACATGGTCATAGGTTAACCGTAGAATTGGGTCGTCGAATGTGACGATCCAATTTTTCTGCATACTGCTCGTCTCTCATTATACTCATCTCCTATTATAATAGAGGGAAAAAATTTACGTATCCGTTTTTTTATAACTACATAATCAAGCAACAAGCAGGGTGGAGGCCGAACAATGAACACGAACACCGGTATTAAATTCACTGGTTTAGCGACTATAATCTTGTTAACACTTCTCACGTTTCTATTCAGCATCATGTTCGGCATCGTACAGATTCCATTGCGTGCTGTCGTTGATGCATTCTATTCGTTCGATGGTTCCCGTGAACACCTAATCATTCGAACCGTTAGGCTGCCAAGAGCAATTATCGCTGCAGGGGTTGGCAGCTCACTGGCTGTAGCTGGATGTTTAATGCAGGCGATCAGCCGCAACGCCCTGGCAGGACCTGAACTGTTCGGTATCAATTATGGCGCAGCACTTACCGCGGTACTTGCTTCCTTTTGGCTGGGAACCACATCCCTGCAATTATTTGCATGGTCTGCTCTGTTGGGAGCAGCGGTTGCAGGAATACTGGTATTCCTTCTCAGTTCCACGGGCAGACAACCCTTAACTTCAGTAAAGCTGGTACTGGCGGGAGCTACGTTGAATTTACTTTTTGCTTCATTGACCCAGGGTATTCTCATACTGAATGAGCAATCCCTGGATACGATGCGATTTTGGTTGGCAGGTTCGTTGACAGGCAGGGGTCTGGATCTATTCATTCAGGTACTGCCTTATCTGATCATTGGAATGATCTGTGCGTTTGCACTAAGCAGCCAGTTGAACATTTTGGGTCTGGGAGATGAAGTTGCCCAAGGATTGGGGCAGCAGATGATGATGATCAGAATGATCTGTATTATCGCCATTGTTCTGCTGGCTGGAAGTGCAGTGGCACTTGCAGGACCGATTGGATTTGTTGGGTTGGCCGTTCCACACATTGCAAGGCTGATAACGGGCAGTAACTATCGTTGGGTAATGCCTTACTCCGCTGTTCTGGGGGCGTTGTTGCTGCTCACGGCTGATATTGGGGCGCGATTTGTACTGCCTGGGCAGGAAATTCCCGTTGGAGTGGTCACAGCCTTCTTCGGTGCTCCTTTCCTCATTTATCTAGCCCAAAGAAAGGAAAGATCGATGTGATTTCTTCTATTATAAAGCGACGCGCAATCGCAATCATTCTGATTCTGATTCTGATTCTGTTGAATGCAGGAACACTTGTTCTTAATGTTATTTTAGGAGATCGTTCTATCCCTTCGGGAGAAGTATTGCGGAGCTTGATGGGTAGGGGAGATCAGGAATATCACTTCACTATTCATCAGTTAAGACTCCCCCGGGTGCTCACTGGTTTCCTGGTTGGGTGCAGTCTCGCAATGGCGGGAACGATCTTGCAGGTGATTACGAGGAACCCGCTCGCTTCACCGGGAGTTATCGGACTGAATTCGGGTGCAGCAGCGGCGGTAGTTGCCATCATGGTACTGGTTCCTTCTTTTCCGATGCGTGATATGCCTTGGATCGCCTTCACTGGAGCCTTTCTTGCTGCCGCTGTAATCTACGGATTGTCATGGAGAAAAGGAGAGGCGAGTTCTACTGTTCGCATGCTGCTAATTGGTGTAGGCATATCCGCGATGGCGGGTGCGTTAATCACTTATTTGCTGACCGTGGGCAAAATATTTCGGGTCTCCCAGGCCTCTGTGTGGATGGCAGGCAGTCTATATGGACGAACGTGGGAACACTTCTGGCCTTTGTTACCCTGGTTACTCATTCTGTTACTTCTATTAATATGGATGTGCAGAGTTCTGGATATGTTTCTGCTGGATGTGCAGTCGGCCGCAGGGTTGGGTCTTCGGGTGGAAATGATGCGAGTTCTATTCATTCTAATAAGTGTAGGACTGGCCGGATCTGCGGTGTCGATGGCAGGAACCATTGGATTTGTTGGATTAATGGCACCACACATGGCGAAGCATATGGTAGGCAGCCGTAGTTTGATCCGCTTGCCGGTAGCAGCGTTGCTGGGCGGGCTGATCGTAATGCTTGCAGATCTCGCAGGACGAAAATTGTTCGCTCCGTATGAGATTCCAGCCGGATTAATTACTGCTTTCATCGGAGCACCTTATATGATCTATTTGCTGTTACGGCGCAGAGCTATATAATGAAGAAAAGGATTCAGAATGTAAGAAAGGCTGGTGCATCTTTTAATGCCGTCCTATGTGAACGAAGCCAATCTAATCTATCTTTTATCTTCAGTACGTAAAAGGAAGTTTCCAATGACCCGAAAAGCCAAACATGTTCGGGTTTCTGTATTCATATTATGCTTCATTACAGAGGGCGAAGGTGTTATTGTGCTTGATGGTACACTACAGAAGGTTCGTCCCCTTCAGTTATACTTGCTCGTACCAGGCATGATCGTGGAATTCCCTGAACAAGGCAGTACGTATGAATATTATGGAATTTGGTTTGAACCAATCAGGCTTACGAAGACCAAAGGAAGATATGATGCCATACCTTCCTTATCATTATCCGGTGCACTCTCGCCAGGGTATATTGCAGTGCATCACCCTCAACAGATCCTTCAGCAGATCGTTCAGCTGTATCAACACAGCAGGCAGGAACGAAGCCGGGATTCCTTGGGGCAGAGGATTCAGTTGGAGGAATTGATCCAAGATATCGTGCAGAATGAACCGGAACAGCTTGCTACTTTAATGGATGAACGGGTTGAACGGAGCATCCTTTATATGGAGCAGCACTATACGGACAAAGTAAGCATTGAACAGCTGGCTAAAGCAGCAGGTGGTATGCCGCGGGTTGCTTTTTCACGTTTGTTCCGAAACGAAACAGGATTGCCCCCAGTCGAGTATCTGAGCAATGTGCGTATGACCCGGGCGAAGCAGATGCTTAATGTGAAGAACAGTCGGGTGAAGGAAGTGGCGGCTGCGGTCGGTTTTCGTAGTGAATTTTATTTCAGTCGCATGTTTCAGCGCATGGTGGGAGTGTCACCAACATTATATATGAAGCGGGGCAGATTAAAGGTTGCTGTAGCTTCCTCGCTGGGATTCGACGACCATCTGAAATCGGTTGGAATAGAGCCTGTCTGTGTGGTGGATCTCTTCCAGTATCCAGGTCAGAGCAATGAACAGTATGCAGAACGATTGCATAGCCAGCTGCTGGAATTGGAGCAGTCCAATCCAGATATGATCATTGCCGACCATTACCACACAGAGTTCAGGGAGCAGTTCAAACAAACGGCTGCACCAGTATTTCTGGATTTCTCTGTATGGGACTGGAAACGTAACTTCGAGAAAATTGTTGAGTTGGTCAACCGGGAACGGGAGGCCTCTGAGATGCTGACACGTCTGGATGTGCAGATTGAGACAACAGGACAGACGCTGCGCCGTGTTTTGGGCCAGGAGCGCATCACTATTATGCAAGTCAGCCACCGGACGATTGGAATTCAGGGGAGGGTAAACCACCCGCTGAATGAGCTGGTATACGGGGAACTCGGCCTGCGCCCAGGCAACCAGGCTCCTGCAGAACTGTGGCGAATGGAGCTGCAACCGAAATCTATGCCTGTATTGGAGACAGAGCATCTTTTTATCCATCAACATCATGTTCTTGCTGGCAGCGAAAAACTCTATCACGAGTTGACGAGAACGTCCGTGTGGCCACAGATTCCGGCGGTGAGGCATGAAAAAGTACAGCGTATTCCCAATTGGTTCGTGATGAGCTGGACACCTTTAGGCAGACAACGCATTATGAATGAATTGCTAGATAAGCTTCAGTAACGTATTGAATTCTATAATAAGTCAGTGCAAATGGACGACGCTAACTATAGCATTTCATTCGCATCTCAGAGGATAGCGATGTTCGTACTTTATAATCCAACTACTGAATAAAAACTGATTCAAAAGCATGTTGAGGAATATGTAAAAAATTAAATTTCTAAGCCGCCAATCCGAGCGATACCCTTGGAAGAATGTAAACGTTACTTCGCATCCAAACCCGATTTTATGTACTCGCAGGTTTTGACAGTAAAAGGAGCTGAAAGCACTGTAACCATCGATGGAGATTTCTTTATCTGGTATATCGCATAGAAGTCGCCACGATGGCGGCTTTTCGTATTATCAGGTTAGCCAGAATCTTGTACTCTAAGGTTTTAGAAAACCATTAAAGTTAACGTCGCTGTTATGCTATAACAATAATATGATATTTACTAGAAGCATTGGAAATAGGATTAATGACTATAAGACTGCTAAGGATGGTTCAATAAATTTATTATGCCATCGGAAAAACAAAGATCCGAGTATTTCGGGCTTAGTTGTGGTGCCTCCGTAAGGGGACACTTTTTTAGTGTCTTTATAATGTTATAAGAAACTCGCGAAAGAGCAGCGGACTCGTGACCAAGCAGGAGCATCCAGTAGGCCGATATCCTGCTTGTTTCCCGAAGTCCAAGAGTTGTCGGGTGATAAGAACATTATCTCATTCCCGACGGATTTTTATGAAGTGAAAATGGAGATATAAGAAATCGTAGGTGCTCAGGATGAGTTTGAAAAGTTCCAATAAATGAAGAACTGTAGGAGAAAAATTCAGTGAGGTAGCCGCGCTTCGTTCGCTGAACTAACGGGCAGGTTAGCTCAATAAGAACCCGACGCAACTTCAGGATTTCCTTAGGTTGCATAGGACCGCTAGGGAACTATGCAGTGACTGAGTTCGGCTCGAACCATGGTTTTTGATGTGACTAATGATAGCAGGAAACCAAAAAAGAACCTGGATAGTTTTATCAGGTTCTTTTATATTGCATATAAAACAGACACGATGATATAATCGGATTACGACTTTTATAATTTTCATAGACATAATTAATACATCTTATATTTCAACTTTACCATGCCGGTAAACTCTTGTCAAATGATTTTTCTCAATTTAATGGTTAGGAGAAATGCTGAATGAGTTCTTTGGTTCTCGGTTTTCAAGAAATGGAAAAAACGCAGCTTTTTCTCGTTGGCGGAAAAGGGTTAAATTTAGGGGAGTTATCAAAAATTGAAGGAGTACAAGTACCAGAAGGTTTTTGTATTACAACAGTGGGTTATCAAAAAGCCATTGAACAAAACGAAACATATCATGCTTTGTTGGATCGACTAACAATACTAAAAGTAGAAGATCGAGATCAAATTGGTGAAATCAGTAGGAAGATTCGACAAATCATTATGAAAGTGGAAATTTCTTCCGATGTTGTGAAAGCAGTTACTCACTATCTCTCCCAGTTTGGCGAGGAACATGCTTATGCAGTGCGTTCAAGTGCGACTGCTGAAGATTTGCCACATGCCTCTTTTGCTGGTCAACAAGACACCTATTTAAATATCATCGGCAAAGAAGCAATCTTGCAGCATATCAGCAAATGTTGGGCTTCCCTATTTACGGATCGCGCGGTTATCTACCGTATGCAAAATGGATTTGACCACAGTCAAGTTTATTTATCCGTTATCGTTCAAAGGATGGTTTTCCCACAGGCTTCAGGAATTTTATTTACCGCTGATCCGATTACATCCAACCGGAAGCTGCTATCAATCGATGCCAGTTTTGGACTTGGAGAAGCACTGGTCTCTGGCTTGGTATCTGCCGATTGTTATAAAGTACAGGAAGGGGAAATCGTCGATAAGAGGATAGCAACCAAAAAATTGGCTATCTATGGACGGAAAGAGGGCGGAACAGAGACACAACAGATCGATCCTGATCAGCAAAAGACTCAAACACTTACTGAACAACAAATTTTACAACTGGCACGCATCGGAAGACAGATCGAAGCTTATTTTGGTTGCCTACAAGATATCGAATGGTGTTTGGTTGATGATACTTTTTATATTGTCCAGAGTCGTCCAATCACGACTTTATACCCGATCCCTGAAGCGAAAGATCAAGAAAATCACGTTTACGTATCTGTCGGTCACCAACAAATGATGACGGATCCCATGAAACCACTAGGATTGTCTTTTTACCTGTTAACGACCCCAGCACCCATGCGAAAAGCTGGCGGGAGGTTGTTTGTTGATGTTACACAAAATCTGGCTTCGCCTGTCAGCAGAAAAATGGTAATAGATTCCTTGGGGAAATCCGATCCGCTCATAAAAGACGCACTTATGACCATAATAGAGCGAGGAGATTTTATAAAGACGTTACCACATAACAAAAAAGAACTGAGTCCCAGTAAAAGCAATAAAGGGTTGCCGTCTGCGGGTTTTCAAGCACAAACCGAAAACAATCCGACAATCGTTTCTGATTTGATTAAGAGTAGTCAAACATCGATAGCAGAGTTAAAACAAAACATCCAAACGAAATCAGGATCAGATTTATTTGATTTTATTCTAGAGGATATCCAGCAATTAAAGAAGATTTTATTTGACCCTCAGAGTTTGGGTGTGACTATGGCTGCTATGGATGCTTCAACATGGATCAATGAAAAGATGAACATGTGGTTAGGTGAAAAAAACGTAGCAGACACGCTTTCTCAATCTGTACCAAACAATATTACTTCGGAAATGGGTCTGGCGCTATTGGATGTCGCAGATGTGATTCGTCCTTATCCAGAAGTGATTGATTATTTACAACATGTAAAAGATGGTAACTTTTTGGATGAACTGGTTAAGTTTGATGGTGGACAGGAAACTCAAGACGCTATCTATGCTTATCTCAATAAATACGGAATGCGATGCAGCGGAGAAATCGATCTTACTAAAACCCGCTGGAGTGAAAAGCTAACTACACTGGTCCCCATGATTCTCAGTAATATCAAAAACTTTGAGCCTAATGCCAGCCATCGGAAATTTGAGCAAGGGCGACAGGAAGCCATGAAAAAAGAACAAGAATTATTAGATAGATTGAAGCAATTACCGGATGGTGAACAAAAAACCAAAGAAACCAAACGAATGATCGACTTAATCCGGAATTTCAGCGGTTATCGGGAATATCCAAAATACGGCATGATTAATCGCTACTTTGTTTATAAGCAGGCTTTACTGAAAGAAGCTGGACAACTCGTACAAGCGGACATTATTCATGAAAAAGAAGATATATACTATCTCACTTTTGAAGAACTTCGCGAAGTCGTACGCACAAATAAACTGGATTACCAGATCATCAGCAAACGAAAAGACGAATACAAGTTTTATGAAAAACTAACTCCACCACGTGTTATCACGTCAGATGGTGAAATCATTACAGGTGAGTACAAACGAGAAAATCTCCCAGTCGAAGCTATTGTAGGTCTACCTGTTTCTTCCGGAGTTATAGAGGGACGAGCACGTGTCATCTTAAACATGGAAGATGCTGATCTGGAAGATGGAGATATCTTAGTCACCTCCTTTACTGACCCTAGCTGGACAACATTGTTTGTATCCATAAAAGGCCTAGTCACCGAAGTTGGTGGACTGATGACCCATGGAGCCGTTATCGCACGTGAATATGGCTTACCAGCAGTTGTCGGAGTGGAGAATGCTACCAAACTGATAAAAGATGGGCAACGAATTCGCGTGCATGGAACAGAAGGGTATATCGAAATATTGTAATGGCTGAATACGTCAAGTAATAGCCTCTGTCATAATGGACAGCATTAAATGCAACCTGTCATGGATAAAAGGGCGGTTACCCTGTTCGTCCTTTTATCTACCCATCTTAGTTGGGTAATTGGCAGTAAATCTATTGCAGTAATGGAGGTGTTAGTTCAATGACGCAGACCACCACGTCGAAAGCAATTATGACACAAAGCACCCCAAAAAAATCAAATGATTTTAATTTTGGGGGTGTACTTTAAGAACTTATTTATTTGATGATCGAAAAAACACATTATTTAATGTGTAACAATAATCAGGAGCCTTTAGGAGTTATGAAAGGAAGATTAACGGTTATGGAATGTATTCTGGGTTTGATCCTTTGATGGACTCTTTAATTACTATTCGACGGTTTCCCTTGCTGCGATTCTATGTTGTTCATTGAAGCATAATAATATTATTCTCAAAACAACACAATGATTTATACATAGCTGATCCGATCTAAATCTCTTGTCCTTTACGGCAATAGGTACAAGTTCTTGTCCCTCGACAGTATCAGGTGTTAAATACCCAAATGTGCCCTCAGAGTCGAACCTGCATATTCGCTTCTGAACCGCCCGGAAGAGCTATAAATCGGTCAATAGCCCCAGCCTCAAACCGCTCAATAATATCGTTCAATACGTCCTCAACCGTTCCAACGGAAACCCAATGAGCAGATCCGACGACCTCGGGCCTTGCCAACACATCTTCCACTGTAGGCTGATGGTTTATAATATACTGGCGCAAAAGCTCAGCATGTGTCCGGCTGCGGACTGGCTGATTCGGATCGGGAAGCATATCGGCAGTTACGCGATGATCCAAAGCAAAGCTGCTTAAATCAAGGCTAAGCACTGACTTGAGCAGTGCATGTCTGCGCTCCATACTCAAATGCGCATGTGCTGACTTATGTAATTCATGCGCTTCCTCGCGAGTTTCAGCCAAGAAAAAATATAATCCAGGCAAAACTTTGATGGCGTTCGGAGTTAGATGATAGTAAAGTCTATGAATTAATCAGTTTCCTTGGCCAGTAGCCAATGCTATGTAATCATTAATAAACTCAGTCGGACTATTGATTTAATAAGGAGAGCCATCAACAAAGCTGCATAGGAAGGATTGGAAGCCTATTTTCCCGTACAAAACAGGCCTATATTTTCGTTTCAAAATGTCTTAAAATTTTCTTGTGGCGGGAGACAGCTCATTAAATTTCGTATGCTGGGTGTGGAAAATGTTCTTATCATTATCTGTTACTGGTCTTTCAAATCTTGACTGTACCTGGAGATTTGGGCCAAGTTCAATGGGAGGTCATCTGGCTGTCGGCAGCCTTTCTTGTTCCTATGTTTTTTTGGTTTCCGCAATGGCAGATGAACAAAACGTGGTTTTGTATTGCTGAGATTTTACTCGGCGGGTCATATTATGTGAATTTGGTTATCCATCCCGAACTCATGTCCAAGCCGATTACTTGCTTCCCAGTCTTATGATGGGTTATTTATTGACCAGGCAGACATTTTGGATTATTCCCGTGGTGTCTTTGATGCCGCTCATCTTCCAAGCCTACGAAGGATACGCCATGAAACAGAGCTGGAGTATGGGGATGGACAACCTGTTATTTTGTTTTATCGGGATATGGGTAAGCTTCGTAGCGAATGCCTATCATCAGAAAAAAACTGCATGATACATTGGGTCACTCCTTTATTTCCCTGATTATGAGATTGGATGCGGCCGTTAATCGTTAATCTGTCGTTACGCCCCTTTTCTTGAGATAGAAGCGTATTTCCTACGATATTTGCGGTAAATGCAAGGCTGTATTAAGTTAGTCACTAATACATGAATATTCTTTTTGATTAAAAATATCCAAATAGTGATTGAGCTATCGAGAAACGATAGTTCGATGAACAAGACAGCAAGGCTACAGCATGCCAAGTTGCATTAGAATTTAAAGAGCTGGAAGTTACAGCTTCATCTGACCAACCTCCAGCCCGCCAAGCTCAACTATCCCGTCGCTCAGACCAGCTGCAGCGATAGCTTCCCTAATGAGAACCTCACGGTCAGGGAACCCACAATTATAGTGAGTTCTATGATGTCCTTTGTCATTGGGATAAAGTGACAGACTTGACTTGAGCAGAGGTATTTCCGTAAATATCCTTGGCCAGCACGAGAATATGCAGCGTATCGGCTTGGGAGGCACCACCCTGTTTGTATTTAGTAGTTGGAAGCGTTGCTGACCAATTGGATTTATCTTCTGTAATAACAACACGAATGCCATTGACATAAACTTTAAGCTGCGCAATATCGCTTTGATCTGTGACTGAACCTTCCAAAGAGAGAACATCGTCCTTGATCGAAGCACTCAACTTAAGTGCAGGGGCTCCTGTTTCCTTGCGTTTAGAGGGTGGGAGAGCAGTTTGCGGATTATAGGAAAAGGTTTCATCCTCAAGCGCTGGCGTGCGTGCTGCAATAGGACGGTTTTTGGTCGCCTGCTCATAGGAATAAGCGTAACGAAGCAGGTCATTATCGCTGTATGCGGCATCTGCCATCGTCAGATTAACGGGCATACCGGTATCCTTCATAGCGCCCATACTCACAGACACACTTGGGATCCCGTACTCGCGTAGAATGAAGTTCGTATTGGAGAAATAGTTGCCATTCTCCCAAGCCTCCTCATAGGACGTTTCATTCACATCGGAGTCAGCTTTGCCGATATTCGAATTTGCCGGGAATGCAATAAAATCAAGGTTGTTTTGCTTCATCCAATTTTCAAAATCAATCTTTCGTACATTTTCAAGCCCCCGTAGCCCTTCATGAAACTGAGGAATTTGTTCGTAAGGGGTGACGCCTTTCTTTATGGTTTCAATGAATACGTCATAGTGGCCAAGGTCTCTGCCACGTTTGGCATCTACCGAACCGGGCGGATTCGGGAAGACGGTTGCAGGGTCGATATTAGCCCATGACGGGAAATTCGGATCGCCCACACTTTTAAGGAATTCCTCAGCTGCATAAGGATTAAGCAGCCCGAATTCCTTTTCAACCCACTTTGCCGGCATCAAACCACGTTCTTCAGGTGTTTTCGCTGTTGCCCGGTCCTTCTCGCTGTTCGCCTGCAAGGGGAAGTCAACTTCCACAACCTCTGCTCCAAGAGCAGTGAAATCCTTTACAGCTTTTTCCCATAATGCCTGTATCGAAGGTCTGAATTTGATCGGAGTTGAGGTTTCATGGTCCTTACCGATATAGATTTTCGGAACGCCAATGCGTTTGCCTTTCAAAGCTTGAATGTCTCGCAGCTCTAAATAGGATTTGGGACGGACACTGTTGACAGAAGGGAGCCGAACGGCTTTCTGTTCTCGCCAGAAATCGCCCTTGGTGATCTTATCCTCTACAACGATCACGTCAAGCAAGCGGAGCATGTCCTCAACAGTCCTCGTATGTGGGACAACGACATCCCGTATAGGGAAGAGCGGCCAATTCCCTCGAATGGAGATTAGGCCCCGCGATGGCGTATAGGCAATTAAACCATTGTTAGATGCTGGTGATCTTCCAGAGGATACCGTTTCTTCCCCCATACCGAAGGCAGCGAGGTTGGCGGCTGTTGATACGCCAGATCCGTTAGAGGAGCCAGAGTACCAGGCTGCAGCCAAATAATCTGGATTGTACGGACTTTCAGCACGGCCATAAATGCCTCTTTGCATTCCCCCTGCTGCCATTGGCGGCATGTTGGTTTTACCAATTAGCACCCCACCGGATTTGCGTATCTTCTCTACTGTAAAGGCATCGTCCTTTGCCATCAGGTTTTTGAAAGCCGGAGATCCAGAAGCGACAGTGAGTCCCTTAACCTTGTAGCTGTCTTTAACCGTGTAGGGGATGCCTTGCAGAGGCCCGGTTTTAATACCCTGTGCCCTTAGTTGATCAGCCTGAGCGGCTTCTTTTAGTACATCGGGGTTCAGAACAGGGATGGAATTCAGCCGAATGCCACTAGAATCATAGGCATATACACGGTTAAGGTACAGGGCGGTGAGCTCGACACTTGACAGTGCGCCTGACTTCATCGCTTCCTGCATTTGAGCAATCGTAGCCTCTTGCAATTGAAATGTAACTAGGGAGGAGGCGGGTTCACTAGTTTTACTTGAGGATGAGGGTGAAGGAGCGGCGGATGCAAGCGGGCATCCCGTGAAAGTTAAAATCATACCAACTGCGATCCATTTGCAATAGTTACCGATTACATTCCTTGTATTCGCTTTTAGCGTTCGTGCGCACATAGCATTTTCACTCCTTAAATTAGGTAGGATCAGGAATTTGAATAGATGGGAATGAGAAAAGCCTCTTTTACAGTATAAATGTTTCTAATTATATTACTTATTTTCATGTAAAATGTCAATTTTTGTTATGTAGAAAGCGAGGAAGTTCGGCTAACGATTATTAACAGTTCATGGAACTTGAAAAAAAGTATGATGCATTCCAAATTTGATATTATCCATAATAATATTTGCTACATCCTTTGGAGTCATATTGGGCGAATATTCAAACCACCATTTAACCGTTGTCATTGCAGATGATGCAAACAAGCGAGTTAATAACTCCTGCTTTTCTGAAAGTTCCTTCTTCGTAATTTCTGTTCCATTGCTATTTTTACGAAGACATTCCCTGGTTCTCCTTTCAAATGTGTGTGCCATATCTTCAAAGATATATAACTCAATATTTTTATTCCACAATATAAGGTACCAATCTTTATTATCATACATAAATTGGAGTTGTTTTCTTAAAGCATCCAAAGATTCATTCATTCTATTCTTCTCAAAATTAAAAGATGCTAGATTGATATTATTTGAAAGTTCTTCTAATGTTGATTTGACTAGTGATTCTCTTAGTTGGTATTTATTCTCATAATATTTGTAGAATGTAGAACGATTAATTCTTGCCGCTGTAGTAATATCTTTTATGGAAATAGATGAAAAGGTTTTTTGACTAATGCATTTAGCAAACCCATGTTTTATATTTTCAAGTGTTTTCACAACACGTAAATCCGTTATCTCATTCAATATATGTCACTCTCCAATTCATAACTTTACATAGTATTAATTTGATTTTTTTAAAAAACAACACAAGCTATCAAAACTGTTGTTTAAGCAACAGTTAGGGGGAAACTTACTGATATTCTGGATCTTTTTTCTTTATTATAATCTTAATATAAACAAATATTTGTTTAAAATCATAAAACGGTTGGAGTGTTGGGGCAAGACTGATACCTTATTTAACGACTGACATTGAGTTTTTTTGTATGTATCAATTCTAATTACAAGCTACTATCGACATTCTAACCCCATAAAAGAAAACATAAGTATGAAAAAGGAGAATTTTTTATGTCTAACAATCGGTTATGTGAAGTTTTGGGGATTGAAAAACCAATTATCCAAGGACCTATGGCTTGGGTTTCAACAGCACCATTAGTTGCAGCGGTTTCTGAAAGTGGAGGTCTTGGTGTATTAGGAGTGGGATTTGCTCCTTTAGATTTTATAAAGGAACAGATTATTGCTACAAGAAATATGACGAGTAAACCCTTTGGTATCAATGTAATTATGACTTCTGAATTATTAGATCATGTAACAAAAGTTGCATCAGAGGAAAAACCGCCAGTGATTTATGCTGATACACTATTGGACCTTGATCTAGAGTTATCCCAAAAATACTTTTCTATATGGCATGAATTAGGAATAAAAGTAATCGTAAAAGCAAGTACAATTCAAGATGCAATTACTGCGGAGAAAGCCGGTGCAGATGCAGTTATTGTAAAAGGTTGGGAAGGTGGCGGACATACTACCTATGAAGCAACAACGGTTCTTGTTCCACAAGCAGCAGACTGCTTATCTATACCTGTTGTAGCGTCTGGTGGAATTGCAGATGGAAGAGGAATGGCAGCTGCTATTGCCCTTGGTGCTGATGGTATTGAAATGGGAACCATATTTATGTGCGCAGATGAAACAGTAGTACATGCAAATGTAAAAGATGCCATGTTAAAAGCTGGTGATATGGAGACAGTGATAACAGGATATTCTACTGATGAGCCATGCAGACAATTGAAGAACAAGCTTTCAGAGGAAATGACTCAAATTGAAAACAATTACAGCAAAAAAGAGGCAGCAGAAAAACTAAAAGAAGTTTCTGAGAGTTCTTTAAAAAGGGCAATGATCGAAGGTGATGTTAAAGAGAAGGGCGCTATTATGGTGGGGCAAATAGTACCATTAATAACCGAGATTAAGAGTGTAAAAGATATTATAAATGATGTATTAGAAGGATACTATGAAACAATATCTAAGATAACTAAGTTTGTAGTTTGATGTTTATATATTTAAATTCAAAGGTGAAATTTAGAAACAGAAGTTAATGGAATTACACTATCTTAACTATAAAACCAGACGACATGGTCATACCATTGTCACCTAGACAAAACTAAAAAGAATCTATTAATTAGCAACCGTTCCTCAGAATTCTGTAGGGGACGGTTGCCTTAATTTTTCTAAAAGCTATGAAACAAATAATATAGCGGTAAACCATTTCTATATTCGAAACGAATTATTCATTCCCTGTTCAAAACACTGATTGATCAACAATACAACTGGAAAACTCATCTATTATGCGATTCCCGAGCTTGTCTAGAAGATCATACTTATCTTGAAAATATAAATAAAAGGTCGAAAGATTAATCATCGCCTTATACGCTATATATTGACAGTGGAAAAGGAGCTCATGATTAGTAATTCTACAAAACCACATTCAATTTATACATCTATTTTTAAGATTAAAATTAGTAATGCTAAAAGAAATCACACGTATAAATGGAGGTTTATGAAATGTTTTACAAAGAGAATAGTAATGTCGAAATTATATATCGGCAATCAAAACCAGTTTCACAGTCAGAATATCCCGGGTTTGAACCAAGCGCTAGTATTATAAAGAAAGGAACCGTGCATCGTACAGATGGACAGCCTATTCCATGCGATATTCTCTGTGAACGTGATGTTGCGGTGAAATTAAGGGATGGTACGACTATTTATACTGATATATTTCGTCCTGTAGATGAAAAGAATGTACCGACGCTTGTCGTATGGAGCCCTTATGGGAAGAGAGGCAGTGTCTTATCCCTCGATTTATTTCCGGGGCGTATGGATGTTGCTCCCGAAGAGGAAGATGGTCTTAATAAATTTGAAGGTCCTAATCCGGGATATTGGGTAAACCATGGATATGCCATCGTTCATCCTGATCCACGTGGCGTATTTAACTCAGAAGGGAACATTCATGCTTGGGGCAAACAGGAGGCTGAGGATGAATACGATGTAATCGAGTGGGTTGCAGAACGTGAGTGGAGCAATGGTAAGGTAGGATTAACGGGAAATTCGTGGCTAGCCATTTCACAATGGAATGTTGCTTCTTACCGTCCGCCTCATCTTTCGGCTATTGCCCCCTGGGAAGGCGCTTGTGATATATTTAGGGAGACCTGCTTCAAAGGCGGGGTACCCGACTTCTCTTTTACTGAAACGATTTTTAGCTCCTTTACCGGAAATACAAGTTATGAAGATATCCCTGCCATGATGCGGAAATATCCGCTAATGAATGAATACTGGGAAGATAAAGCACCAACCTTGGAAAACATAGAGGTGCCTGCCTATATTGTTGCTAGCTATACGAACCTTCTACACACTTATGGTACCTTCGAGGGCTGGCAACGAATATCATCTAAGGAAAAGTGGCTTCGGATTCATAACACTTTCGAATGGCCCGATTACTACAATCCACAACATGTCGAAGATCTAAGAAAATTCTTTGGTTATTATCTCAAGGGTGAGCAGAATGGCTGGAACAACACCCCCAAGGTCCGTTTAGCTGTGCTCAATCCAGGTCACCAAGATATTTTGAATCGGGTGGAGGAGGACTTCCCACTAGAACGACAACAATTAATGAAACTATACTTGGATGCCAGTTTCGGCACGTTAAGCCAAGATACTGCAGGGAAAAAGGCCCAATTAAAGTATACTGCTGATGAGAAAGGGGTATCGTTTAAGGTATCCTTTGAACAGGATATAGAAATTGTTGGGTACATGAAGCTGCATTTATGGGTATCCACAGAAGATTCTAATGATATGGATGTGTTCGCTTTTGTAAGGAAGCTAGATGCAAGTGGTAAGGAACTCCCAATCAAAATGGTTAACGACAGTTATTATGCCGGTGCTAGCGGGCGGATGAGAGTATCTCTTCGCCAACTTGATGCAACGAAATCAACACTGGAAAAGCCAGTACAAAGCTTTAAAACGCAAGAAAAACTTAAACCCGGAGAGATTATTCCTGTAGAAATTGGATTCTGGCCAATGGGGATGAAATGGCATGCCGGGGAACAACTAGAATTGCTTATCACCGGAGTCGAACTTTTAAAGCGCCCCGAATTTCCTGAAATGTCAAGTGGCCCCTATATTAATCAGGGAACGCACACCATATATACTGGGGAGGAATACGACTCTTACTTAATAATTCCCGTTATTCCTTCCGTTTGAACGTTGTACAACAGCAATGGATCTCTACATAAAAAGGTGTCCAGCGACCTTAGGATCGTCGGACACCTTTTGCTGTTCTTACGCTTCAATCCTTGATTCACCCTGCTCTACGAAACGCTTAACTTCTTCCATCGACGGCAAGGCTGCAATCGCTCCAACTTTGGTGCACACGATGGCGCCGACTTGATTGGCAAGTGTTACAAATTCCTGCTGCTGCTTCCGGTTGGTGGTAAATGCCTTAGGCTGACTCAGCTGACTGATTTGATACAGCATAGCTCCGACGAAGGCATCGCCGGCACCGGTAGAGTCGATTGATTTGACAGCAATACTGCCGATTAGCGAACGGGAGACACCGCTTGAGATGAGGGTTCCTTCTTTCCCCAAGGTAACTGCCACCGTCTTGGCTCCGAACCCATGCAAAAGATCCAATGAAGCATTGCGGTCAGCCAGCCCTGTAATGATGTTTAATTCCTCTTCGCTTACCTTTACCAAATCCGCATTGTGTATTCCTCTTCTGGACAGTGCGATAAATTCCTCCAGCCTGTCTTTCCAGAGGTCCCCCCGGTAATTGGGATCAAAGGAGGTGAATTGCCCATTGGCCTTCGCCTCGTCCAATAAAGATAAATACGCTTCCCGGAAAGGATCGGCGAGCAAGGCCGTTGCCGAGCCAAAATGCAGAATGGCAGCCTGTCGGGTCCATTCCCTATCAATGTCCTGCAGAGACAACTGACGGTCAGCTCCACGGTTGAACACGAAATCCCGTTCGCCGTTAGCGGCAAGGGAAACAAAGGCCAGTGTAGTCGGCGTTGCCGGATCAAAAAGGAGCATGGATGTATCCACGTGCTGCTCATCCAGAGTTTGCTTCAGGTACATGCCGAACGGATCGGCTCCGACTTTTCCCAAGAATGACGCTTTTCCTCCGAGCTTGGCTACGGCTGCGCTCACATTTGCCGGAGCACCGCCGGCCTGCTTGGAGAAATGCTGACCCTTGGCAAGATTGACATCAATATCCGTACAGAAAAAATCAATGAGCAGCTCGCCCACACATAGAACTGTTCCGACATTTTTCACTTTGATTCACCTCTTGGCAGATTTAGTTTAAAACAGGCGTCGAGTCCCGGTATACGATATCCGTTGCAACATGGGTTACTCGGTACGGCATGGTATTATCTTTGATTCTGGATAATAACATTTCGGCTGAAATAATACCCATCTGACTACTGTAAATATGTACGGTAGTCAGATGGGGCTCGACTACCCGGGATTCTGAAGCATCATCGAACCCGCAGACAGCAACATCTTCCGGGACTTTAATCCCCTTGTTTTTCAAAGATTTTATCACGCTGATGGCAATAAAATCATTGGCGCAAATAAAGACGGAGGGGCACTCCCTCAGGGCATCCAATTGCTGCTCCATCCAGTTCTCCTCTATAAAGAAATTGCGGTCCGGCGCTACAATGCTATGGGCAGGGTCCAAGGTGATTCCGGCTTCTGCCAGGGCCTTATTGAATCCCGTCCAGCGTTCATTGAAGCTTTTGCAGTGATTGTAATCGCCTACAAAACCGAAGCTTTCGTAGCCATGATCTATTAATTTCCGGGTAACACAGTATGTGCTGTGCTCATTTTCCATCAATACCAGATCTGCCTTCAATTCCGGATACACCATATCTGCAGCACAATCAATAAAAATGGTTGGGATGCCAAGATCCGTGATCAGCTTGCTGTATTCCTTGCTGAACATTTCGATGCAGAAGATGCCAGCCACATTCGAAGGCTCGAAATTACCGGGTAGGGTCATCGTATTGATATCGTTCTCACGGACAAAATAAATGGATAAAGTATAGCCCTGGTTGCTGATTTCCTTCTCCAGCCCGCTGATCAGCTGCGATCCAAAGTGTGAGCTATTGGGAAGATTACAGGTCAAAAGTGCGATATTGCCCTGTTTTTCAGAGGCTGTTTCCATATAAGAAAATTGTTTGTATTTAAGCTCCACTGCTTTTTTGATCACCTTGTCCCTCGTTACGGCAGGAATATTCTCTACTCCATTAAGCGCCTTGGATGCAGTGTTTCTGGAAATTCCCAGGGCATCAGCGATGTCTTGAATAGTAACCTTTGACTTTCTCGTCATATTGTTCCACCTTATTCTCCCGAATTAAGATTCTTCATATTTCTAAATATATAGTATTTTCATGCTTTTAACAATGAAATTATTCAAATGAACAAAATAAGTTTACATTTGTATGTTTATTTGATGCATTTTTAAGGGAATTGGTGCTAAAAATATTATATTCCTCTTGAATCATGTGTTTTTAATGAATTTAGTTGCCGAAATGTATTGACTTATTCAATGTGCACCTGTTAAATTGTAATAGAAAAAATGTTCAAATGTAAAATGTAAACCCATTCATCTTGGGGAAGTGTAAATTTCTAGTCATGTTGGAGGTGGGTGAATTACCAGTAAGGCATTTGCAAAACATCTTGCGTAATTATGTCAGAGAGATGACGTAACATGGCTTAGAACTGTCTTTAATAACAAGCCGTGAACAGTAGGGGGGAAAAGATTGGCAAACTCGATCGCTCAAAAAAGGGGAGTTAAGGCTTCAGAAACAAAAAAAAGAAACCATTGGCTAAGTTACATGGTTCGAAATTATATATTGTATTTGTTTCTGCTTCCGTCCATAGTTCTTACCGTCATTTTCAAGTATGTTCCCATGTACGGCTCGATCATTGCGTTTAAAAATTTCAGTCCAAGAAAAGGCATCATGGGCAGCGAATGGGTTGGATTTGAACATTTTCAGCGGTTTCTTTCATCACCAAATTTTTATGACATTTTAATGAATACGCTTAAATTAAGCGCTTACGGTCTTATTCTCGGTTTCCCAGTACCCATCATTCTGGCCTTAATGCTAAATCTGATCAGAGGAGCGAAGCTCAAGAAGAATATTCAGCTTATTGTTTACGCACCTAACTTCATCTCGGTTGTTGTTGTTGCCGGTATGCTGTTTGTTTTTCTATCGCCGACTGGAATAGTGAACGCTTTGGTAACAACCTTCACCGGCAAGCCGATTTCTTTTATGACTGATCCCGCCTATTTCCGAACGGTATATATATTGTCCGGTATATGGCAAACAGCGGGCTGGTCCTCTATCATTTATGTGGCCACCTTAGCTAACGTGGACCCGCAGCTACATGACGCTGCAACAATTGATGGCGCTTCTTTGATGAAGAGAATCTTCCACATTGATCTGCCAGCTCTCAAACCCGTCATGGCCGTCCTATTCATTCTCGCTGCAGGAGGCATCATGTCGATCGGCTATGAAAAGGCTTACCTGATGCAGACGGCTCTGAACACGCCAACCTCGGAAATCATCGCGACTTATGTATACAAGGTGGGGTTGCAATCTGGCGATTATGCTTATTCTACGGCAATCGGGTTATTCAATTCCGTGATTAATGTGGTCCTGCTGATTTTCGTAAATACCGTCGTCAAGAAGCTGAACGAAGGGGAAGGGCTGTATTAAAGAAGGAGGTATTTATGGATATTCATTACACCGGGAAGGACCGGATTCTGATCATCATCAATTATATTCTGCTTGGTTTGTTTGTTCTCGCTATTCTGTTACCGCTGGTTTATGTGGTGCTTTCGTCCTTTTTGACTCCCAATACCCTGATTAGCAAAGGGTTTGCCATTACATCATCCGACTGGACACTCACGGGATATGCCAAAATCCTAAGCAACGGTGCCATGATCCGCGGTTTTTTTAATGCCATTTTTTATTCAGCAGCCTTTGCGTTCGCAACCGTATTGTTTTCCGTCTTCGCGGCTTACCCGCTTGCGATTGAAGGGCTGGCAGGGAAACGGTCCATTATGATCTTTTTCCTGATAACGATGTTTTTCGGTGGCGGTCTGATTCCAACCTATCTGGTGATTAAGGATTTAGGCATGTTAAATACGGTGTGGGCCATTATTCTGCCCGGCTCGATCAGCGTATTCAATATTATTCTGGCAAAGACTTATTTCCAAGGGCTTCCCAAAGAGCTGTTTCAGGCGGCGAGCATAGACGGAGCTTCCGAGCTCAGTATTTTCTTTAAAATCGTCCTGCCGTTGTCGAAGCCTATTATTTTTGTTCTAGCTTTATACGCTTTTGTCGGACAATGGAATTCTTATTTCGACGCCATGATTTATCTGGATGATCCGAAGCTGTTTCCGCTTCAACTGGTGTTGCGCTCCATTTTGATACAGAATCAGGTTCAGCCCGGTATGATTGCCGATGCGCTGGCGCAAGCGGAGCTTAAGAAATTGTCCGAAATGATTAAATACTCTGCCATTGTCATATCAAGTTTGCCTTTGATTGTCATGTATCCATTCTTCCAGAAGTATTTTGAAAAAGGTGTCATGGTAGGTTCGATCAAATAACAAACCGGGGGAATAGAGATGAACAAAACATTACTAACCTTGTCTGTGCTGGTACTTTCCACTTCACTGCTTGCCGGATGTGGCGGTTCAGGCAATAATTCTGCGGCATCCGAAGATTACAAGCTGGAAAATGTCACTCTGCCGCTTAAAGAGAAAGTTACCTTGCATTTTATGACTCAAAGCTCGCCACTGGCACCTTCCGATCCAAATGAAAAGCTGATTTATAAAAGGCTGGAAGAAAAAACAGGTGTGCATATCGATTTTACCAACTTCACCTCTGATTCCTTCATTGAAAAAAGAAACCTGGCTGTTGCCAGTGGAGATCTTCCAGATGCCATACTGGATGCCGGATATTCCGACTATGATTTGTTGAACCTCGGACAGGATGAAACCATTATCCCTCTGGAGGATTTGATTCAAAAATATATGCCAAATCTGCAAAAGGTATTGAAGGAAGCACCTGAGTACAAATCCATGATAACCGCACAGGACGGGCATATTTATGCTTTTCCCTGGATTGAGGAGCTGGGGGCCGGGAAGGAGAGCATTCATTCTGTAAACGACATGCCATGGATCAATGTGGAGTGGCTGAAAAAACTGGGTCTTAAAATGCCGAAAACTACTGAGGATTTAAAAAATGTGCTGCTCGCATTTAAAAATGGCGACCCTAACGGAAATGGCCAAGCGGATGAAATCCCGCTGTCTTTTATACTCAATAACGGCAATGAGGACCTGAATTTTCTGTTCGGATCATTCGGTCTTGGGGACAATGGTGATCATACTGTAGTGACCAATGAGGGGAAAGTGGTCTTCACTGCCGATCAGGACGGTTATAAAGAGGGGATCAAATATCTTAATGAGCTGTATAAGCTGAACCTGATCGACGAAGAGTCATTCGAGCAGGATTACAATACGTATCTGGCCAAAGGCCAGAATGAAAAATACGGTCTCTACTTTCAATGGGATAAGGCGAATATTTCAGGAGACAACGATAAATATGAATTGATGAATCCGCTCGCGGGGCCAAGCGGTAAAGTCAATGTGACCCGCACGAACAATCTCGGCTTTGACCGGGGGAGAATGGTGATTACCAGTGACAACAAAAATCTTGAGCTTACGGCAAAATGGATTGACCAACTGTATGATCCTATCCAGTCCGTACAGGACAACTGGGGCACCTACGGCGACAAAACTCAGCAGAACATTTTTGAATACGATGAAGCGAGTCATATGCTGAAGCATCTTCCGCTTAAGGGAACGGCTCCTGTCGAGCTGCGGCAAAAAACGAATATCGGTGGTCCATTGGCAATTCTTGACGAGTATTACGGAAAAGTAACGACCAAGCCCGATGATGCAGTAGGGCGGCTCAAGCTCATGAAAGAAAGACTTGTTCCTTATATGAAGGCTGACCACAATTTCCCGAAAGTCTTCTTCTCGCTGGAGGATCAGAAGCAGATCTCTACCTTGGAAACAGACTTATTTGCCTATGTTAACCGCAAACGGGCGGAATGGATCAAAACAGGCAAAGTGGAAGAAGAATGGGCGGATTATAAAGCCGAGCTTTCCAGACTGGGACTGGACAAATGGCTGGAAATCAAACAGAAAGGCTATGACAGATATCTTAAAGATCAAGGCTGAAACATATAAAAGGTGGTTGGGGCTGTTAACACCTTATCAACAATCAATAGGAGAGTGGATACCATTAAAGACATGCACCTAACGGACGACAGTAGCAGCAGAAAAGGATCACGAAACAGTAATTATAGGGAGACATACAGGCCTCAATTTCATTATTCACCGGAGAAAAATTGGATGAACGATCCCAACGGCTTGGTTTACTATGAGGGAGAGTACCACCTGTTCTACCAGCATACGCCCCATGATACGCGTCCTGACTTTGGTCGCATGCATTGGGGACATGCGGTAAGCAAGGATCTGGTGAATTGGGAAGAACTCCCACCGGCAATTCCGCCTGGAGAGGACGGAGCGATCTTCTCGGGAAGTGCGGTGGTGGATAAGAACAATACCAGCGGATTTTTCGACGAGGAAGGATCAGGCTTGATTGCCATTTATACGAATGAGGGCAACAAGGCTCAGCCCGGCAAGCCGCAGGTGCAAAGCATTGCTTACAGCAAGGACAAAGGTCGAACCTGGATAAAATATGAAGGTAACCCGGTTTTATTCCCAACGGAAACGCTAGACTTTCGTGACCCGAAGGTGTTTTGGCATGATGAATCGTCAATGTGGATCATGGTTCTTGCCGTAAGAGAACGTGTAGAATTTTACACATCTCCAAACCTCAAAGAATGGTCGTTTGCAAGCGAGTTCGGTTCCGACATTCCGTGTATACACCGAGGGATATTTGAATGTCCTGATGTATTTCGAATCCGAGTAGATGGGGATGAGAATACCACGAAGTGGATACTAATGCTAAGTGTGGGGGATAGAAATGGTGTGAATCCAGACGATCCGGAACCACCGGCAGGGGGTTCTGGCATGATGTATTTCATTGGCAACTTTGACGGTAAGACATTTACTCTGGATGAAGCGCTGGAAACTTTCGATGCTATTAAATGGGTAGACTACGGATCAGACTTTTACGCGGCCGTGACCTGGAATGGCATTCCAAACGAGGACGGACGAAAGATTTGGGTCGGCTGGATGAACAATTGGCGTTATGCTACCACGCTACCTTCAGAGGAATGGCGTGGCAAGATGTCAATTCCCCGTGAGCTACAGCTTAGGACTTGTCCGGAAGGACTTCACTTAATCCAAGCACCCATAAGTGAATTAAGTCAGCTAAGAGAACCGATTTTGTCTCTGCAAGACTTGACGATTAAGCCAGGTATGAACGTGTTGTCTGATATTTCTGCTGCAAAGGCAGAAATTATTGCAGAATTTGAAATCAGTACGGCCGTGGAATTCGGGTTCAAAGTGCGGAAGTCTTCCAATCAGGAGACGATCATCGGATATAATATCTCGAATGGGGAGTTGTCCGTCGATCGGACGAAGTCGAGCGCCATTGATTTTCATTCCGATTTCACAGCGATACACAAGGCCCCTATGAAGCCAGAGCATGAACGGATACAGTTGAGCATTTATGTGGATTGGTCAAGTGTCGAGGTCTTCGGAAATCATGGAAAAACAATCATTTCAGACATGATTTTCCCTGATTCGGAAAGTAGAGGGCTAGAGCTCTATACCATTGACGGAGACCTAAGGGTCGTATCGCTTCAAATCAATGATCTAGTAAGCATTTGGGGAAATGAGACTGTTTAGACTTTAGTTACCGTTATCATTCAAATTAAAATTATCTCACGACAGAACTCGTTGAGTAGCATTTTTCTACCAAGACACATAACACCCGATCGGTTCACAACCGTATCGGGTGTTTTCGTATCATTGGAAAATTAGTGGAACTCAAAAGACGACCACGGAGCAATCTCATTAAAAGTGAGTAAGAGCTATTGCTTTGCAGTGTTGAAAGGCGTAAGAATCTGCCCGTGCATGCCCAGTTCAAACATCCGCAATTATAATTTCCATAAGAGAGAAGAGGTTATGGCTGATGGTCTTGAGTTCTTTAAAGTTAATTTGAAATAAACTCTAGCTGATGGGGCGTACGATCTATTACTACAAAGACAAATGATAAAGGTATAACAACTATTTACATTCATATTGAACACGTTTTACAGGTTGATTCCGCTTCGATACAGCTCTTAACTACGATGTCTAGTAGATACTTTTTCTATTATAGTGAATTAATATCATTTGCAAAGATACACGGAACGGATTTGCAATACAAAATGTTGACGAGTATACTAAAAACTCCATCCATCCCGGATATATTGAAAAGCCGATGATGGTCGATTTGTTCAAGGACGAGAATATGAATCAATGGTTCCTATCGCAGACGCCGCTTCCACGTTTGGGTAAGCCGGAGGATATCGCCAACGGCGTCCTATTCTTGGCGTCGGACGAGTTTTCCTACATTACAGGCGTGGAACTGCCAATCGACGGCGGCTATTCCGCGAAATAATCGTCGGATCTTCGCGGACTGCATTCTTTGCCTCAGCCGGGGAGCAGTGCGGTGATGACGATATCGCCGTCACCGCAATATCGAACATCTGGGTTAGATGCAGTTAAAGGTAGTCCTTTGCTACTCCAAAAACACCAGAAAATGAAAGAACTTTTACATACTTTGAACAACCTTCATATGAGGATAATCTTACTCTACTTATCTCATGAATCTCCCAAAGTTTACTTAAAATATATTTACGTTAATTTAACTGTCGACCGCTATTGGACCGTGAGAGAAGAAAAGGCGACTGAATTCGGTTTAAAAGATGTAGCATTCGAAAATCTAGCGACATTTACACACAGCTTCATGCTGAAAGCTTACTTCAAATATGAATTGTAGAGAGGAAGATGCTGCAAAAAATGAATATCTTAAACTGCTGATCAATCAGCAGCTTTTTTGTTTGAAACGGAGAGGAAATGTTTTTGGATAGCATCATTAATACTTCGCTTTAATTTTGTTGTTCCATTGTTAATATTAGCTGATTTGATATAATACGTTAAAGATTAACAATTTACAGAGGTGGCAAATGAGAAAGCTTAAGAGCATAGAAGAACGGATTCTCGATCGGGCTCTATACCTAATGGGAATTAACAAAACCTGCGATATACCCATTAGGACTATAGCTAAGGAAGCTAATGTAAACGTCAGTGCGATTAACTATTATTTTCGGTCAAAAGAAGAAATGCTGAGGTTGGTCAAGGAGTTTTACATTGAGAACACCTTGACCGTTTTAGCTATATTGAACAACAAGAATTATAAGGTAGAAGAAATGTTGGTGTTGACGGCCAATGAAATCATGGAATATTCGTTGAGATTCCCAGGAAATATGGTAATTTTGAGAGATTCAAAAAAGCGTGCCGACATCGACGAGGTCTCAAGAAAAATTATCGACATATCTGCGGAAATAGAGAAACGGTTGAAAGAGCTAATTCGCCAGCTTATTCTGGGTGATGAAACATACTTGAATTATAAATACTTAATTTTTACCGCTTCTATTAATTATCCGACTGAGTATGATGGCAATGAGGACTTGGGAGGAACGCTATTAGTCGAAAGAAAGGATAGAATGACATATCTCAAGCTGCTGATCAGGACTCTGATATCAACTTAAGGAGTGCAGGAAGCGTGAGACCAATAGACTATGCTGGGATAGTCTATTTTTTATGAAAAAATTCAAACAAAATGTTCTAAACGAATTGATTTAATTATCTGTTCAGCTTATATTTAAATTGTGAATTACAAGTTGGTATGTTTATAAACAAAGTTGTGAAAAAAATCACAAATTAAAGGTTTTAGTAGTATCGAGGAGGAGAATTTATATGGTATACGACACTCTTTTTAGTCCTATCAAAATTAAAGGGTTGGAACTAAAGAATCGGGTTATGTTTCCGGCAATGGGAACAAAGATGGCAAGCGAGGACCGTTTTGTAACGCAGCAGTTGATTGATTATCATGTAGCAAGGGTTGAAGGTGGCTGCGGTTTAAATATTACAGAAGTATGCTCTGTCTACAAGCTTGCTTCCCCGAAGAAATATCTTGCGATTTCGGAGGACAAATACATTCCTGGTTTGAAGAAACTTACGGATGCGATTCACGAAGCGGGGGGGAAGGCAGGAGCTCAACTCTGGCTCGGAGGCCTGGCTGTCGGAAGCGATCCTGAGCAAATGATCATCATTCCAAGTCCCATACTGGTGCCGGGAACAGAGCACACCATCCCCGGAGCAAGCCTAGAGACTATTCAAGAAGTGGTCAAAGCATTTGGAGAAGCTTCCAAAAGGGCAGTAGAAGCTGGCTTCGACACCATCGAATTTCACGCTGGTCATAATTACACTCCTCATTCCTTTCTCAGCTCCCATTTTAATCGGAGAACGGATGAATACGGTGGGGATTTGGATCATCGGGCAAGGTTCCTGATTGAATGCATTGAGGCTATTCGTCAGAATATGCCCGCTGACATGCCGCTGTTCATGCGAATTGACGCGCATGACGATTATTTGGAAGACGGCCTGACCATTGAAGAGGTTATCCAATTTTGCAAGCTGGCCAAGCAAGCCGGAGTAGACATATTGGATGTATCCAGAGGCAACTTTTCCTCTTCGGGCATTATTTACGAGGTTCCTCCCATCGATCTGCCCAGAGGCTTCAACGTCGATAATGCGGCCAGAATCAGGAAGGATACTGGCATGATTACTGTAGCTGTAGGCCGAATTAATGATCCTGCTCAGGCGGATGAGATTCTTTCAAGTGATAAGGCGGATATGGTTGTAATTGGGCGTGCTCAGCTTGCCGATCCTGAATTCTGCAATAAGGCACAAGCGGGAAAAGCAGAGGGTATTGTCCGGTGTGTCGGATGCAATCAAGGTTGCTATGACGGATTTGTCTCAACGGAAATACCATTTATCACTTGCTTGAGAAATCCGGCACTGGGCAGAGAAATCGAATACAAGCTAACGACTACCGAGTACCCCAAAAAAGTTTTGGTTGCGGGCGGCGGGATAGCAGGTCTTGAGGCAGCTATAATTTTGAAGCGCAGAGGCCATCATCCGATAGTATGCGAAGCTTCTGACGCGTTAGGCGGACAGTTTGCACTTGCCGGCGAAGCACCGAGAAAAGAAGAGATGAAGACAGCAGCTTTGGCTATGGGGGAGCAGGCCATCAGAGAAGGTGTAGATGTGAAGCTTGGAACGCCTGTTACCGCTTCTCTTATTGCGGAGCTTCAGCCCGACGAAGTGATCATTGCCGTTGGTTCTACTCCGATGGAATTGAAAGTTCCCGGCAGCCACTTGCCATTGGTAACAAACTCTCATGATGTTCTTGCTGGCAAGCTGACGATTTTCGGCAAGGTTGTCGTTGTCGGGGGCGGCCTGGTGGGCTTAGAGGTGGCTGAATATTTACACGATCAAGCCTCCGAAATAACAGTGGTAGAAATGATGGATCAAGTAGCCAAGGATTTGGGGCAGCTGCGTTCGATATGCGTCATGGAAAATCTTTATGCTTCTGGAGTGAAAACCTTAACGGATGCCAAATGTGTGGAAATTAAGGACAACGCAGTTGTAATTGAAAGCAAGGGACAGCTTCAAGAATATCCATGTGATTCGGTTGTGGTTGCTATTGGTGCCAAATCACGAAATTTTGAGAATATAAATGCGTTTTGCAGAGAGCATCACATTCCATGTCATGTTATCGGAGATGCGGTTCAAGCTCGCAGAGCGCTGAATGCCGTAGCCGAGGCAAACGAAATTGCACGGGCGATTTAGGCGAGAAAAGGAGCAATGGAAATTGGAGTAAAAGCATTGGTAGCACAAAGCAAAGATGCTACTGCAAAGTCATGCTGGAGAGATTTGTCAGCTCCCAGCATGACCATATGAACACGTGGAAGGTTTGAGTAGACACCGAATGAAGAAATGGTTGGTTCGATTGCATTATTGTTTAATACCCTCTCCAATATTTCTCCCATCTCATGGCTGGATTCTATTGCACCGCTTTGCAACCAATTGATCAAGATATTAAAAATAGCATCTGCATAGTATTTATTGTAATAAATGTTTACAAACGTTGAAATACTGCTTACTATCAGTCTTCTTGTGCAGTCTTAATAGCGAGGCAAATTCCTCTGTCGAATATTCCGTATAGCTTTCCAATATGTCATCCTTATTATAAAGCTATCTATAATATGTCGTTCTGGAGAAACCTGCTTTTATTGTGATCTGGGTAATCGTTATTTCTTGATCCGAAGCGTTCTTCATCAAATTCAGCAAAGCATTTACTATCCATTCTTTGACTATCATTTTTTCACTATAGCTTTTTATGATGTAACTTTTATCAAAACGAATGTAGCGGATGAAAAAAGCGTTAAGTCTATGGTTGAAGAAACCGTCTCAAAGTATGGGACAATTGATATATTAATCAATAACGCTCAAGCAACAGATAAAAGTGCATTACCGACATTGGTTGAAGATACTACTGTTGAACTAATGAAATTGTGTTGGACTACTGGGGTGCTAGGCACTTTCTTCTGTACAAAATACATAGTCCCTACATGAAGAAACAAAAATATGGCAGGATCGTAAATACTGCGAGTACAACCGGCGTTAAAGGTATGGAGACTTTTGCTGCTTATGGTTCTCAAAAAGAAGCTATTCGTGGATTGACACGTGTATGTGCCACTGAACTAGGGGCATTTGGAATAACGTGTAATGTGATCTGTCCAGGTGCATTTAACTGAGGCATCCAAGATGTGGAAAGAGGCTTTCCCTGATGAATATGCCGCAGCAGTGGCACCTCAACCGATTAAACGATTAGGTGATCCCAAAAAAGATATTGCTCCTGTAGTCATGTTCTTGGTATCTGACGATGCACAGTTTGTTACAGGACAAACCATTGGCGTTGATGGCGGAACTACTATGCTCTCTTAATAGGCGTGAGGAAAAAATTTAATTTTACTTCATGAGGTTAGCTAGTATGAATACTGGCTGGCCTTTTTCGCATGAGTTGGGAAGGACCTGGAGCGATCAATACACCATCAGACAAATGAGGCCGATCAGCAGCTCGGTCGCACAAAAATGAACTCAAAAGGAGAAAGTACACTTGTCCTGTTCAATATGTGCTCACATCGGTCCTCATAATCTGGGAATCCGCGATATCCTGAAGCCAATCTAAAGCCCAAAGGCGATGTTTACGCTCTTAATTGGTCCAGGAACAATTTCTTCAGGATCTTGAACTGTTTTGCCTCTTCTACCTGGGTATGAAATGCCGCAATGCCATTCAGCATAGCCATTTTCTTGGAAAAATTTCCAAAAACGTTCATCATGGTAATGATGGTATCGGTAGTCATATGGTCCGTCCTTACGGAGCCGTCTTGCTCTCCAAGTAAGGCAAGCTCGCTGAAAAGCGCGATCAGTTTGTTGTATTGTGCCTGATAGATTTCTATATCTTCCAGAGGTTCTTTTGACATCGCAACGTAACATTCAAATGCTTCAATAAGTTTAGAGTTTCGTTGATGCTCTGTGTTCTGAAAAAAGATGAGCACACCGAAAATTCTGTCCAGCTTGTCGTAACAGTTGCCTTTGCCCCTAACAATTTCCGATAACACCTCAAATTCGGATTGGACAATCCTGGTAGCTACGGACACAATCAATTGCTCCTTTTTAGGGAAATAACGGAAGATGGTAGCTACGCCCAAACTCGCCTCCTTGGCGATTTCCTGCATCGTAGCTTGTTCAAACCCTTTATTGGTAAAAACGATCTGGGCTGCTTCAATAATATTTCTGCGTCGCGTTAATCTCAGATTGCTGCGCTCATGTTCAAGTCTTTGACTAGGTTGAATGAGGAAGACCTCCTTACAGGATTCAGCTTCAATTATGCTAGCAAAGATGCCTCTTGCTTGTCAATGAACATGCTTGTTAAACATAGCGAAGCACACAGATTAACTTTTACCTGGCTCACGAAGCAAAGTTGGACCTGCAGCAAGATACGAAGCTTTTCCAATCTAAGTATCTCTTCAATATGGAAGTGTTCTGCGTGGCCATAACTTTGGGTATAGTTGCACCCACATTCTCAAAATGATATCATTACTATCATGATGATAGCTATAATATCATTTAAAAAACATATTAACTTTACTGGAGGATGAGCCCAATGGCATACAATGAAAATATTAAAATTGGTAATTTATTAAACCATGAGGAAGCGTTTGCTGTACTGCAAAAACATTTGCCTGAATTTGTAAAAGAACCAACATTTAAGATGGCTTCCAATTTCACTTTGGATCAGCTGGTGGCCCTTCCTCAAGTGAACATTCCCCTTTCTACACTAGAAGCAATTAAGAATGATTTGGCTCCAATTGTGTTTGTAGCAGAAGAAACTCCACAAACCCACGCTGCTCCTTCTTCCAGAAAAAACGATGCTACGCTTGAGGGTAAAGTCATCACCATCACAGGTGCAGGAAGCGGAATTGGCCGGGCAAGCGCAGTGCTGATGGCATCAAGAAAGGCCAAGCTGGTGCTGGTTGACTTCAATACTGCTACAGGAGAAGAAACGCTGGAGCTTGTTCGTAAAAATGGTGGGGAGGCCGTTTTTGTTCAAGCTGACGTATCCCGAAGTGAGGATGTTCAGAACTATATACAGAAAGCAATTGAAACTTATGGAAAAATTGATGTGGCATTTAACAATGCTGGTATTTTGCAAAAATTCCAACCCTTTCATGAAATCTCAGAAGAAGAATTTTCGCGGGTGATTGGTGTTAATCTGAAAGGGATATTCTTTGGAATGAAGTATGCCCTGCAAGTGATGGAGAAACAAGGCTACGGTCATATCATCAATACCGCATCTACGACTGCAATACGTGCCGAGCACAGTTTGGCTGCCTACACTGCAAGCAAGCACGGAGTTGCAGGTTTAACAAAAGCAGCTGCAATCGAGTATGTGAGAAAAGGAATTCGCATAAATGCCATCTGTCCTGGGGGAGTGGCTACAACCTTAACAGCGGCTGTTCCTCAATCACTGCAAGAAAGCGGTTATGTACCAGAAGAATTCCCGAATATGCGGATTGGGCGTTATGCAGAGCCTGAAGAACTGGCTGAACTGGTTGCTTTCATGGCCTCGGATGGCTCAAGTTATATGACGGGGTCCATCATAGTGGCCGACGGCGGTCTTACGCTCTGATTCGAGATAGCAACAAAATAAAATAGATGTCGCATGTTTCACACTTGAGTGGATTTATGTCGGTTGTAAGGCTTCAGCAGAGGCACATCGCAGCAAGCGATGTGCCTCTGGTTTTTTTTATGTGACGGATTGTACATCAACCACAGACCACGAAAATGTTTGGGATGGAAGACTGCTCACGAATCTTTTTCAGAAGAACTGTCGCACTTGGCTTGACATTCCGTCATATAAAAAAAATAATAACTATAATAAATAGAATTGACTGGCGTTTTTCACATTACAGGAGGACTTCATATGGGCGTACGATTCCCACATATTTCTTGGAACTCTATTCGTTTAAAGCTGGTTGTAGGATTATTTGTCGTTACAGTACCACTTCTAGCACTGCTTATATACAACCATCATTACAGTATAAATGTTGTGCATAACCAAGTGGCAATTTCCAATAAAAACTTGATTTCTTTGTATATGGGGGAGATTGACACTCGATTGGAAGTTGTGGAGAAAAATATACTCGGTCTGGCTACAACCAATTATGATATTCAGTCCATGGGTATGCCTAACTCTGAAGATGAGTATCAGCTTGCGAAATACAATGTTTCATTGTATTTATCAAACAATATTCTTTTTAATAAATCAATTGATGCTTTTTTTGTATTTAATCATGATCGTCAAGATTTGCTTGATGTCTTCCAGTCTTCTGTTGCCTACTCAGAAAGAATGCAGGTTGAAAAAAATCTCGTTCAGCATTTAAATCAGCTTGCAAATTCATCTGAGCAGGCATCTCATGATTGGTATGTTAAAAAAATTGGGAACACGAACTATATTCTTCGTACCATAAAATCAGGTAACCTCTATATAGGAACTTGGGTAAATGCGCAGACCCTCCTAGGTCCTATGAATTTGATTAATTTAGGAGCTGATGGTCATGCACTGCTCGTTGATTCTCAAGGGAACCCTTTGGTTAATGCCAATTTCCTTCAGAATAATCAGGTTGACCTTTCAAGAGGATTTCAACAATATTATTTAACCGGAAGCAAGAATAATTGGTTGGTTGTGGGTAAACCTTCTCAGGTGGGTAAATTTAGTCTGGTCGCCATTATTCCAAATGAGCAGATTCTGCAAAACTTGCCAAAGATAACTCAATTGATAGAATGGATATCATTTGCATCCATAGCTTTATTACCACTTAGTTTATTATTTCTGCATCGTGAATTATTAGTGCCACTTAAACGTTTGGTTTCAGTCATGAACAAAATTAATAAAGGGCATGTTAATGTTAGAATAGATGACTACAATGCTGCAGATGAGTTTGTCATGGTAAATCAAACCTTTGATAAAATGATATCGCAAATAGAGGAATTGAAAATCAATGTCTATGAAGAACAATTGAGCAAGCAGAAGGCGGAGCTGCAGCACCTTCAACTTCAGGTTAATCCTCATTTTTTTATGAATTCATTAAACATATTGTTTAACCTGGCACAAGTGAGGAATTATGAGCTTATTCAAGAAATGACTTTGTGTTTAGTTAATTATTTCCGTTTCATGTTTCGCAGCAACCTTTCCTTTGTTACTTTGCAGGAAGAATTACAGCATGTGATAAATTACATTCGGATTCAGGAAATGCGATTTCCTGATCAGTTGACATGTAGAATAGATTGTCCAGACTTTTTGAAAAGTTTACAGATCCCTCCGTTGTTGATTCAAACCTTTCTTGAAAATTCGATTAAACATAGTGTTACATTAGAGGAACCTTTGCATTTATCTGTAAGTCTGGACTTAAAGGAAACGGGTTTAAGTCCTTATGTCGAAATCATTATTCGCGATACAGGGAAAGGATTTTCAAATGATGTATTAGCTGAGATTCGCTCGGGAAATCGAGTGATAGACGAGAAAGGAGAACATATCGGGATCTGGAATGTTAAGAAGAGATTGTTACTTTTATACGGTGAGGAAGCTTCAATATCGTGTTATAACGGATACCCGAACGGAGCAGTAGTGGAAATCAAGCTTCCTTATGAGGAGGAAGGTTAGAAAGTGGGTCAAGTGACTTATGTATCAAATATTAATTGTGGATGATGAAATCCATGCAGTAGAAGGAATTCGTTCAGGTATTGATTGGGATAAATTAGGAATTACAGCTGTCTTCACTGCTTATACCGTCAAACAAGCAAAGGAACTGTTTGAGAGAGAGCACATTGATATTATGCTCTGTGATATTGAAATGCCACAGGCATCAGGACTTGAGTTGACAGAGTGGGTAAGAGAACGATATCCGAAAACAGAAACGATTTTCCTGACTTGTCATGCCGATTTTAAATACGCTAAGCAAGCCCTTCAGTTAGGAAGTCTAGATTATATTCTAAAGCCAGTGCCTTTTGAGGAGCTTGAAAAAGTGATAGAAAAAGCGAAAAGTAAGATCAATAAGGAGTCAGAAATTGCTCAATACAGCCAGTTCGGACGAGTTTGGTTTCAGCATCAACCGATGCTAATCGAACGTTTCTGGCAGGATATACTGAATCAAACAGTTCCATCAAATTCGAAATCCGTAAGAAGCGCTGCGACAGATCGAAATATTCCTTATATTGAAGAGAAGCTTCTTATACCGATTCTTATAAGCATTCAAAGATGGCACAAGCCTTTAAGTCAGCGAGAGGAAAAAATACTGGAGTATGGACTCAGAAATTCTGCGGAAGAAATCCTGCTTGGACCTAGCCATGATGGTTTGATCATTGAGTTGAATAACAGAAGGATGCTTGCCATATTATCAGCGGAAGCCAAGCCAAATCATTTATTGGATGTGGAAGAAGCAGGCCAGCATTATATTGAGGAATGCAGGCAATATTTTTATTGTGATATTTCCTGTTATGTTGGAGATAAAGTTTATGGTCATGAGATGTTAGAAATGGTAAATAAACTCAATGAAATGGAAAAAAACAATGTTGCATACAACAATAAAGTTTTCTTGCTCTCAAGCCCTCAAGCCCATCCCTCCATTTATAAGTCTGCCAATATAGATCTGTGGTCGGTTATGTTAATGGAGGGCGCGTTTGATGAAGTGCTGATTGAAGCATTGCAGTATATAAACGGATTCGAGAAGGAAAGTTTAAATGCTGATCTTTTGAATCGATTATATTTGGATTTTCAACAGATGTTGCATTTTGTCCTTCATTCAAAAGGAATCCAAGCGCATCAACTTTTTGTAGATTCCCACTCTCAGGAGTTAGCTACAAATGCATCCCGCTCCGTGACCAATTTGCTTGAATGGTTGAAACATATAGTAAATATGGCAAAGGAATATGTACGTTCTCTTGAGCAGAGCCAGAGCGTGGTGCAAAAAGTAATTCAATTCATCAAGCTTCATATCTCAGAGGATCTCTCCCGTGAAGAGATTGCCAATCATGTTTTTCTAAATCCTGATTATTTGACCCGAGTTTTTAAAAAGGAAACTGGAATGTCCGTATCGGAATATATGTTTCAAGAACGGATGAGTCTTGCTCAAAAGCTTCTCACAAAGACCGATATGCCTATAAGCGTCGTTGCATCCCATATCGGTTACTCTAATTTTTCCCATTTCTCGCGAATGTTCAAAAAACATACGAATTTAAATCCCAATGAATTTCGTCATTTGTATCATCAAACCTCGGAATAAGCCAAGCCATTAAATGAATAGCCAATAATGTGTGAAAATTAAAGAAAGCTTAAAACTTCATCTTTGTGCTGAGCAAAACAACTAGCTGAAATGAGCGAAAAAGTCTATAGCTGATGTATAAAACCGGTCAAGATAATTGGACCGGTTTTATAATTGGCAAAGGAGAAGATGTGGTCGGTAATGTGCAACTCCAAAGTCGGCGAAACAGTAGAGGCAACAACTCCATACTACTAAAATAAGATTATATTATGATTTACATGGCTAGAGGTGGAAGGGGAATATTTATAATTCTCTGGCAAACCTGAATTGTGTTTTAGTGAGATGTGGCGAGATGTTCCGTTTAATTTATGTATATTTTGATAACGCTTACACAAAGCTGTGTATTTCGTTAAGGTACAACACTCGGCTTGATTAAAAGCTAATTCGTAAAAAAAGGATGATTGACATGATTGGTACTTGGCATTTTTTACTCAAAACACCAGAAGCAAAATTGAAAATGCAGTTTATTATTGAGAAGCAGCCGACCTATAAATTATCTGTAGTAGTGGAGCCTGTTCCACTGCCGATTGAAATTAATACAATTACAGTCAAAGAAAACGTTCTAACAGCTAATGGTACTTCCCCTCTTGTACCTGATGAACCCATTGAATTTGAACTTACCTTCGAAGATCAGGAGTTCTACGGCAAAATCAAACTTCCCTATCAGGAGGCATTCTCCATAAAAGGAGCTAAAGGACCGGGTCCCTCCCTTGCGGACGATCTAATTGCCGAGTTGGCTACTTATCGTAAGCAGGGTGTGAAGCAACGGAATGATGCCGAGATACGTCAGGCTGTAGAGGAGCTTCTTGGCAAAATGTCTGTCACTGAAAAAATCGGTCAGATGAGCCAATGTATGGCCTCCAATATTTCCTTGGGGTCTGAGATTGAATCCGATCCACCGGAAAAATTGATTACAGATGGTCGAGTTGGCTCTGTGCTTGGAGCTCTGGGAAGCAGTCGTGCGTTTGATCTGCAAAAAATCGCCGTAGAGCAATCCCCGAATGGGATACCATTGTTTTTTAACTTTGATGTAATACACGGGTTTCAGACTATCTTTCCAGTGCCACTTGCCTGGTCTTGCAGTTGGAATATGGAAGCTATAAGAGGAGCCTGTGCCATCAGTGCCAAAGAAGCTAGTGCCAGTGGTATTAACTACAATCACGGTCCTATGGTGGACGTTACGAGAGACCCACGATGGGGTCGGGTCGTAGAAGGCGCAGGGGAGGACCCTTACCTGGGGAAATTGATTGCACAAGCACAAGTTGAAGGCTATCAAGGGAACGATTTATCTGATCCAGACACAATTATCGCTTGTTTAAAGCATTTCATCGCTTACGGAGCTGCTGAGGCAGGACGGGATTACAATACGGTAGACATTTCGGAAGGAACCTTGCGTAACGTCTATTTACCTCCGTTCCAAGCAGGGATAGAAGCCGGAGCCGGATCAGTGATGAATTCCTTTAATATTTATCAAGGCGTTCCCGTAGCTGGAAACCGCTACCTCCTTAATGATCTGCTTCGCAAAGAGCTTGGTTTTGAAGGCGTATTACTTTCCGACTATGGTGCCATTGACGAGATTGTCGCACATGGTAACGCTAAGGACAGTAAAGAAGCGGCGAAGAAAGCTCTTGATGCTTCATTGGATATTGAGATGGTAACTCGTTCTTATGACCAGTTGGCGGATTTAATTGAACAGAATGTCGTTTTAGAAGAACAATTGAATGAGGCGGTACGACGTATCCTGACCTTGAAGTATAAGATTGGAATTATGGATAACCCGTTTGGCTACATTCGTCCAGAGAAGGAACAGGAATATCACTTTAGTGCGAAGCATTTGGAAGAAAGTCGGCGTTTGGCAGAGCAATCCATCGTATTGTTAAAAAATAACGATGTTCTCCCGATTGCAAGCACAGATCAGAAGGTAGCCATAATTGGTCCTTTCGGTGATACTTCAGACCTGCTTGGACCGTGGCAGTATTCACGCTACACAGAAGAGACTGTTACACTTCGTCAAGGAATCGAACAACAAGGAATCTCCGGGTCTAATCTGCTGATTGAAGCAGGATGCTATGTAGAAGAAGCGATGGATGGAGGATTGGAGCGGGCCATTACAGCCGCAGAACAAGCAGACATCGTTATCCTTGCACTTGGCGAGAGTAGTGAAATGTCCGGTGAAGCCGCGTCTCGCATGGACATATCATTGCCGAAGGTGCAGCAAGAGCTGGCAGAGGCTATTGTGCGGATAGGTAAGCCCACCGTACTTGTGTTGACTAACGGGCGTCCCCTTGTGCTGGATTGGTTCGAGCGTCATATGGATGCCATTGTCGAAACTTGGTTCCTGGGTTCTCAAGCCGGGCATGCAATCGCCGATGTACTCTTTGGGAAATACAATCCATCCGGCAAATTGACGATGAGCTTTCCAACTCATTTAGGGCAAGTCCCGATGTACTACAACCATTTTAGTACAGGAAGACCTGTCACAGAAAAAAATAAAAGTGACAAGTTTTTTTCAAGATATATTGATGGTTCCAATGAACCTCTTTACCCTTTTGGCTATGGTCTAAGCTATACAACATTTGAGTATTCTGAGATTCGCTTATCCCAAAAGCAGATGACTACTTTGGAGACGATTGTCGCCAGTGTTAAGGTCACAAATACTGGAGCGGTATCAGGTGAGGAAATCGTCCAGATGTACATTCAGGATGTATACGGTAGCGTGGTTCGTCCTGTAAAAGAACTCAAGGGGTTTAAGAAGGTGACCTTAGCAGCAGGGGAAACACAAGAAATTCACTTCCATATTACTGAAGCAGATTTGGCGTATTGGAACGTGGACAAGGAGCTTGCAGCTGAACCAGGGGATTTCAAGGTTTATATCGGATCGAATTCCCGTGACGTGAAACAAGCCGATTTTGAACTCTCTTGATCTCAAGGCTTTTACAATAAACCAGGCATCTAAGCAGAAAGGCTGAATAACAAATGGAACGAGAGCTAACAACCAGACAGTTGATTGGAGATGCTTTAGGACAATTTTCATTAAATGCTGTGACGATGTTGATGTCATTATTGATGTTCTTTTACACGGAAGTTGTAGGTGTTTCGGCAGGTCTTATCGGGACAATACTGTTATTAACCAAGGTCATTGACTCCGCAGCCGATATCGGTATGGGTTACATCGTGGACAGAACTCGCTCCAAGCATGGTCAAGCACGTCCTTGGCTATTATGGATGACCATTCCGATGTTCGTATTGACTGTACTGGTGTTCATTGTACCTAATATAAGCGACGGCGGGAAAATAGCATACATCGTTATAACGAATCTATTATTCTATATTTGTGTGATTACTCCGACTTCAATCCCTTATGCAAGTTTAATGGCATTAACAACGAGAAGCAATGAGGATCGCTCTATAATGGGCTTATTTCGGGCCGTCGCCTCATTTGTTTCGGGTGGTGTTGTCACAATTGCCTTTATTCCTGTAGTTAATATGTTAGGTGGAGGGCAAAAAGAATGGATCTTTTTAGCTTCGGTAATAGCATTAATTTCATCTGTCGGAATTTTTATTGCCTATAAATCTACGAGGGAAAAATATAACACGGAACAATTAAAGGAAGAAGGGGAGATCAAGAAGACCCTTTCTCTACTGACAGGTGCAAAATTACTTTTTTCAAACAAATATTGGCTGGTCACTTTTTTGGTAGGATTCTTCACTAATATCTCATTTGGCATGGCTAGCTCATCTGGTATGTACTATGCCAAATACATCTGGGGTAATGTGAATTTAGTGGGAATCCTGGGTGCAATAACGCTTCTCCTAAATCTTTTTGTGTTTGCCATTTCCGTCCCTATTATTAAACGTTGGGGTCAACGGAATACAGCTGTCGTCGGATTAATTGTAGGTATTGTAGGTAGCGTAGTTCGTATCATTGATCCACACAGCATTACGATTGGTGTCATTGGATCTGCGTTGCAATCGTTCGCCATGATTCCCTTGATGGTCGTCATGATGCCGCTTATAACCAGTACGATTGAATATGGAGAATGGAAGCATGGTCAACGGATCGTTGGATTAACCAATAGTATTAATTCTCTGGGCAATAAGGTAGGTACGGCCCTTGGAACTGCGCTTATCGGCTGGCTTCTAGCCTGGGGACATTTTCAAGAAGGAGCAGCTGTGCAAACGGAGTCAGCAAATTCTATAATTATAGTTATGGGTATCTATGTTCCGCTTGTATTGTATATAATTATGGCCGTTTTGCTTTGCTTTTATTCCTTGGAGAAGCAATATACGCGAATATTAGATGATTTATCCAAAAGACGGAGTCCAATAGAGTAATTATGGTGTTGCTGAATTAACGAATGTACATCAATCGAATGTTAGAATATAGTAGGAGGCTTTTAAATGATCTATAAAGATGCAAGTAAGTCGATTCATGACAGGGTCACCAACTTACTTGAAAGGATGACATTAGAGGAAAAAGTAGCCCAGTTATTTTGTGCAACTGTAGAAGATGGAGAGGACAGTCTGGCTAAGCTGAAAGAAAGTATGAAGGACGGAATCGGCACTCTAAGCTGTCTTAACGTCTCCTTAACTGGCGATAATAAGAAAGATATTAATAAACTAAGAAGCATACAAAAATATCTTATGGAAGAAACAAGATTAGGCATTCCAGTGCTCATTCATAATGAGGGGATAGCAGGAGCCCAGATACCGGGAGCGACGACTTTTCCGCAATCTCTTAATCTGGCTTCAACTTGGGAGCCTGAATTGGCTCGGAAAATGGGTGAGGTCGTAAAAAGGCAGCTGCTGTCCTATGGTTTTAGGGCCGTACACTCTCCTCTTTTTGACTTGGGTAGAGATCCAAGGTGGGGAAGAATCGGCGAAACCTATGGAGAAGATCCTTATCTAGTTGCTCAAATGGGGGTGGGCTTTGTTAGCGGCATCCAAGGAGACAATGAAGTGATGTCTGCAGCCAAACACTTTGTCGGTTATGGAAATGCCGAAGGTGGCAGGAACGGTGGAGAACAGCAAATCGCAGAAAGAAGACTGCTGGACACGTATTGTTTCCCGTTTGAAGCGGCAATACATGAATCCAATCTGATGGGTGTCATGAATAGTTATGGCATCTTGAATGACCAAGCAGTGTCTACGTCAAAATGGTTGCTGACAGACGTCCTCAGAGATAAATTAGGATTTAATGGACTAGTTGTTGCGGATTATGGCAGTATCAGTCATGCTAATTCACGGTATCGGGTGGCACAAAGCCCGAAAGATACAGCTATTCTGGCGCTTCAGGCTGGAATGGACGTGGAACAGCCTAATAACTATTGTTATAAGCACTTAGTTGAAGCGGTGAACTCAGGAGAAATTGAAGAGTCTTATGTTGATCGTTCCGTAAGAAGGGTTCTTGAAACCAAATTTAAGCTAGGCCTTTTCGAAAATCCTTATGCAGTTGGAGACTTCTTTGAAGAGATTAACAAGGTAGAGAATGAGGCTTTATCTCAAGAAATAGCGAAGAAATCCATTGTAATGGTCAAAAATGAAGATCATATTTTGCCATTAAAAAAGGAATTGAAAATCGCAGTTATTGGCCCGTCTTCAGACAACAAAACAAACTTTTTCGGAGGATATTCGTCGGTGGGTTCTGCAAGTACCCAAAGTAGTGATTTCGATAAATCCGAAGAAGATCACTATTTAAAAATAGCTTATGCTGGCGCCATTACTGAACATAAAGATGCGTTCAAACCGTTGGGAATCGAATTTGAAGATCAACCCACACCGGAACAAAAAGAAATTATCATGAATTTAATAAAGCAAGGTCGAAGAGAGCATACTCCATCCAATAAAGTGTATGAAACGACGGAAGAATTCACGCAAATATTCTATCCGAATTGTAAATCCGTTAAAGACTTTTTGGAAGAAGAGTTTGGAAAAGATAATGTACTACATGCACAAGGGTGTAATATTCTCCAACCTATTGATGGTGGGATAAATAAAGTTAAAGAAGCTGTCCTACAGGCGGATATTGTGATTGCTGTATTAGGTGGAAAAGAAAGTATGATTGATCCTGAGGCGACCTGTGGAGAAAATAAAGATAATAGCAATATTCATCTTGAGAAACCACAGTTGGAAATGATGAAAGAAGTATTCAAGCTAAATAAACCGGTTATATCCATTATTATTGATGGCAGACCATTAGCAACCCCTTCTATAAGCGAACAAAGTAAAGCAGTATTGTATTCATGGCTTCCTTCACAGTCCGGGGCAGAAGCAATCATCAACATTCTGACAGGAAAAAGCAATCCTAGCGGAAAGTTGCCCGTAACTATTGTAAAAGAAACAAGTCAAATTCCGATGTATAACAGCAGATTGCCGTTCTATGTCGAAATAGATGACTGGGCTGAATTTATTGATCACAGCAAAAACACACCGCTATACCCATTTGGTCATGGATTAAGCTACACACAGTTTGAATATAGTGATTTGAGTCTGGACAGTACGGTTCAGTCCGATGGAGAATTGAGCCTGAGATTTAAGGTGAAAAATGTAGGAACATTTAGTGGTGATGAAGTTGTACAGGTGTATATGAGGGATTCTGTCAGCAGTGTTGTAAGGCCTGTTAAGCAACTTGTCGGGTTTACTCGTGTTAGCCTGGATGTTCAAGAAACAAAAGAAGTTACTTTTAAGGTAAATATGAAACAACTGGCCTTCCATGATTTAAACATGGATCAGATCGTGGAACCCGGGAAGATAGAAGTGTTTATTGGAGCTTCATCTCAGGATATTCGATTAAAAGGTGACTTTTGTATTGTTGGTGAGAAAATGATTATAAAAAGAAAGGTGTTTTCATCAAAGGTAACAGTAAACAAAACAGTGGAGTGATAAAAACTTTTAGTTAGTTATGATGTGTAAGTGATGCTAGACTAAAAAGTGGACACCTAGAAAGAATACGAGAACAAAATCGGATTCATTCTAGGTGTCCACATGAGTAAAAATATGACAAAAAATTAAGAATAAAACCAATGTAAACTGTACATACCTACATTGAATACCGCATGTTAAGATGGCGCTTTCATGAAGTGGAAAAAAACATTGTGGGGGATAACAATGAAAAAAAGAATGAGCTTAGTAAGTGCTCTTCTTGTCTTAATGCTGATATTATCCGCTTGTAGCGGTAATGATGTTGAAAAGGCAAAATCAGCCGATACTAAGGCAGATGGAACAGTGGAGTTAACTGTCGCATTTCCAATTTTCGGTGCTGCACCGAAGGATATCTCTCTCGTTCAAGATGCCATCAACAAAATCGCCCAGAAGAAAATTAATGTTACGGTTAAACTATTGCCGATCGGCTTTGGGGATTGGCAGCAGCAAACGAATTTGATGTTTTCCAGTAATGAAAAGCTTGATTTAATTCCCACAATTTACAACTACAGTTCATTAGTATCAAAAGGTCAACTTATTCCTCTAGATGAACTTCTGACAAAACAGGGAAAAGGAATTACCCAAGTGTTGGATCCAATCTATTTGGATGCTACAAAAGTTAAGGGCTCTATTTATGGCGTTCCTACCTTACGTGACATGGTCACCACTTATGGTATTGCGATGCGAAAGGACTTAGTTGATAAGTATAAAATTGATGGTGCAGGAATTCGGACTATACAGGATATAGAGAGTGTATTAAAAACGGTTAAAGCTGGTGAACCGGATATTGCTCCATTGGTTCCGGGAGCTATAGGTGCTTCTATACTCGCAACCTATCAGACGTATGACTCTCTTGCTGACCAAATTGGTGTTTTGCCTGGTTATGATAATAATTTGAAGCTGGTTAATCTTTACGAAACAGAAGAATATGCCAGTCAGCTTCAAATGGTTAGAAAATGGTATGAAGAAGGATTAATCCTTAAGGATGCCGCAACTAATAGAACGCCCAAATATGATTTAATCAGATCAAAACAGGCTTTTGCATACTTGCTCCGTGTCCAACCTCAAACATATGAAGGTGAAACGCAAACCAGCAGCGTTCCTATGGAAGTCGTAGCATTCTCACATCCAGTATCCACAACATCAACGATAACCAATGTAATGTGGGGAATCCCGGTTAACTCGAAAACTCCTGAGAAAGCAATGGAATTCCTTAATCTAATGTACACAGATAAAGAGATTGCAAACTTGTTGATTTGGGGAATTGAGGGAAGACATTATGTAGTCAAATCCGAAAAGGTCATTGATTTTCCCAAAGGTGTAAACAGTCAAAATTCAGGTTATTATTTAAATACAGGATGGTTGTTCGGTAACCAATTTTTATCTTATGTTTTTAATGGGCAAGACCCTGACTCATGGGAAAAAATCAAAGAATTTAACAAGTCGGCATATAAATCCAAAGCGCTTGGTTTCTCCTTCGACTCTACTCCTGTTAAGACCGAGTTTGCATCTGTGGGGAATGTTATCTCCCAATATGCTGTTCCACTTGAAACAGGGAGCGTTGAACCTGATAGAGTTCTGCCGGAGTTTATTGCAAAGTTGAAATCGGCGGGAATGGACAAAGTCATCGCAGAGAAGCAAAGACAACTCAACGAATGGGCAAAGGCACGTAAATAACATTTATATTGTATCTTATTCGGGCATGCAATTGCGTGCCCGTTTTTTTAATAGGATGGTCGGCAAAGTGCTAATCGGAAGTCGGTGAAATGGTAGAGGATATAGTGGCAGATCCAATAAAATGGGCTTAGAATTGATAGTTTTACCGATGATACAACGAACCAAAGTATTCATATGAACCTTAGGCTTATTCAGTACGACGAACGTCAATACGTGCACGTTCCAGGTACTTATGCGGTTCGGTGATACTATTATTTCATAAAGGACATACAATTAAAAATTTTTAAGAAAAGATGGTGACACACTTTATGATTAGAACATCATTTAATGCCGACTGGACGGTTGGACCGAGAACGACTTATTTTTCCGAGCTTGCCAAAGACCAATCATCCACAAAATTGGTTACGCTTCCACATGATGCCATGTGGGGAAATGAAAGATTGAAAGACGGTAGTAGCAATATTGCTTGTTATCCTGACGGGGAATACGAATACAAGAAACGTTTTTTCGTTCCCTCCGAGTATCGTAGCAAACGGGTTGCGATTGAATTTGAAGGCGTATACAACCAAGCGATGGTGTACATTAACGGGGACTTTGCTTGCCAGCAACCGTTTGGTTATAGCCATTTTTATGTAAAGGCCGACCGTTTCCTCAAGTACGGGACAGAGAATGAAATCAAGGTTATTGCCACGACACATAAAGATTCCCGCTGGTACTCGGGTGCCGGCATCTATCGCAATACCAAGCTGATTGTTGGTAATCTGGTTCACATTGCCTTTGACGGTGTGAAAATTGATACACCTGATATCCATGATGATCGTGCTGTAGTAAGCGTAGCAACCGTAATTGAAAATGAAGGTTTACACACCGTAACTACGCATATATTAAGCGAAATTGTCGATGCGAATGGCACTGTAGTTGCGTCCGATCGGTCGCCAATTACGACTTTTGCAGGAGAATCGGCCACACTCCATCAGCGTATGCTTGTGAGGGATGCAAAGCTCTGGAGCGTGGATCAACCGAATTTGTATATGTGCAGAACAACAGTAACAGCCGGAGATGAGTTGTTGGATGAAGAGACGACGTCCTTCGGGATTCGTTCGCTTACACTGGATTCTGAGCGAGGGCTATGCATCAACGGAGATACCATCAAGCTGCGCGGAGCTTGCATCCATCATGATAACGGTGTAATCGGTGCAGTGACGATCGACAGGGCGGAAGAGAGACGGGTCGAAATTCTGAAAAAAGCAGGCTTTAATGCACTGCGCAGTTCGCATCATCCCATGAGTAAATCCCTTCTTTATGCATGTGACCGTCTTGGTATGCTGGTTATGGACGAGAGCTTCGATATGTGGACCAGTTCCAAATCCGAGAACGATTACGCATTGCATTTCCCTGTTTGGTGGGAAAAAGACATCGAAGCCATGGTTAATAAGGACTATAATCACCCAAGCGTCATCATGTATTCGATTGGTAACGAAATTCCGGAGATCGGTAGCCCGATCGGTTCGATATGGGGCCGTAAGCTGTCGGAGAAAATTCGATCCTTGGACTCTACGCGATTTGTAACGAATTCTGTGAATTTTATGCTTGCTGTAATGAGCGATTTGGCTCAGCAGAAGGAATTAATGGAACCCGAAGCCGACGAAGCTGGTGGCATTAACACGATGATGAATGATTTAGGTGATCTTATGGCGAATATCGTAGCCAGTGAATTATGTACAACGAAAACAGCCGAGGCTTTCGCCAGCGTGGATATTGCAGGCTACAATTATGGAGATGCAAGATATCTAATGGATAAGGATTTATTCCCTAATCGTATTATCGTTGGAAGTGAAACTTTTTCAAACAGGATTGATAAGAGCTGGAATCTTATAAAGAAGAATAACCATCTGATCGGCGACTTTGCCTGGGCGGGATGGGATTACTTGGGTGAAGCCGGCGTCGGAAGAGTTCAGTATGATATGGAAGAAGTTACACACTATATTCAAAGCACGTATCCTTGGATTACAGCTTGGGTCGGTGACATTGATATTATCGGTAATCGGAGATCGGTATCGTATTACCGCGAAATCGTGTTTGGTCTTCGTAAGGCCCCATACATCGCAGTTCAGAGACCTCAGCATTATTTCAAAAAGGCTACTCTGTCGAGTTGGGGCTGGAGTGATTCCATTTCTAGCTGGTCGTGGAACGGATACGAGGGTAAACCGATCAAAGTGGAAGTGTATGCCGATGCCGAAGAAGTCGAACTGCTGGTCAATGGCAAATCGGTAGGGAAAGCTGTTACAGGTGAAGCGAACCGCTTCAAAGCAGAATTTGATACCGTCTATGAGCCGGGAGACGTTACAGCGGTAGCCTACATTGGTGGACAAGAAATTGGGCGGATGACGCTTCATTCGGCAAGTGGTGGCGTCATGTTGGAAGCAGACGCTGACCGAACGGAAATTACAGCTTCCGACAGCGATCTGGCTTTCGTGATGATCAGCCTTGTAGACGACTATGGGAACCTGTATAACACCGCCGATCGCAAGGTTAAGGTCAAGGTTAACGGACCAGGCTTGCTTCAGGGATTGGGCAGCGCAAACCCAGCTTCTGAGGAAGATTTTTTCGATGATGAGCATACAACTTTTGACGGCAAGGTATTAGCAGTTGTGCGTCCGACCGCAAAAGGTACAATCACCGTAACGATCACTGCTGAAGGCTGTACTCCGCATACTGTTCGCATCAACAGCGGAGCTGATGGATGTGAATAAGGGAGATAGGCTCGCAACGTATGATTTGTAAGAGGAGGATTTATCTTGGAAAAGAAAAAAATAAAAGAGATCGTATCCCGAATGACGCTTGAGGAAAAAGCGGCACTTACTTCGGGCTTGGACAATTGGTTCACGAAAGGAGTTGACCGTCTCGGCGTACCGAAACTTCAATTAGCCGACGGTCCTCATGGTTTAAGGATCGAGCCTATAAAGAGTGAGGATACGAATCTATTTAACTCTAAACCCGCAATTTGCTTTCCAACAGGTTCCCTTCTCGCTTCAAGTTTTGACACTACATTAGCTGAAGAGGTAGGGGAAGGACTTGCAGATGAGTGTCTGGCAGAAGACGTTGACATTATTCTCGGTCCTTCGCTTAATACCAAAAGGTCTCCGCTTTGCGGTAGGAATTTTGAATACATGTCAGAGGACCCGCTACTGGCCGGAGAGATGGGAGCAGCTTATATAAACGGCGTTCAAAGTAAGGGAGTAGGAACGAGCGTAAAACACTTTTTCGCTAATTCACAGGAACACAGACGTGTGACCTCGTCCTCGAACGTTGATGAACGCACTCTACGAGAGTTATACCTAACTAATTTTGAAATCGCCATTAAAAAGTCTCAGCCTTGGACCGTCATGACTTCATTCAACAAAATTAACGGTACTTTTGCTGCAGAGCATACCAAGTATATTGAGGATATGCTATATAAGGAATGGGAATTTAATGGTTTTGTTGTTTCGGATTGGGGGGCTGTTCACAACCGGATTGAAGCAGCCAAGGGAGGAACTGCACTTACGATGCCCGCAGACTCCAAAAATGATTATAAGCTAGTAGAAGCAGTCAAGTCTGGCGATCTCGATGAAAAGCAGCTTGATAATCTCTGTGAGCGTATTATTGAGGTCACGTACCGTGCTAAAGAGGGGAAAGTGAAGCAAGAACGCGACTTGGAAACAAGTCTTGCCCGAGCTCAAAAAGCAGCGGAGCAGTCTATTGTACTGTTGAAAAATGAAGGTGTACTACCTATTTCCAAAGAAAGCAAGGTTGCATTTATTGGGAAATTTTCTAAATTCCCTCGCTATCAAGGGGGAGGTTCTTCGCATATCAATTCATACAAAATCATATCGGCACTTGATGCTGTTACAGAAATAACAGAGGTCACCTATGCCCAAGGTTATGAAGATAATCAGGAACGGACAAACGAAGTCCTTCAAGCGGAAGCTGTTGAAGCGGCGAAAAGTGCTGACATAGCAGTTGTGTTTGCAGGCCTCCCAGAATCCTTTGAATCAGAAGGCTATGATCGTAATCATATGAGAATGCCGACTTGTCAAAATGAGCTCATCGAAGCGGTTGCGGCGGTTAATCCCAATACCATTGTAGTTCTTCAAAACGGATCACCTGTAGAAATGCCATGGGCAGATCAAGTGAAGGGAATCGTGGAAACCTATCTTGGCGGCGATGCTGTAGGTGCCGCTACAGTTAATATCTTATATGGTAAAGTCAATCCTTCAGGTAGATTAGCAGAGACGTTTCCTAAGAAGCTGGAAGATAATCCGTCCTTTCTGTTCTATTTCGGTGAAAATGATAATGTAGAATATCGTGAAGGTGTGTTTGTTGGATACCGTTATTATGAGACCAAAAAGTGCGATGTGCTGTTCCCGTTCGGTTACGGATTGTCCTATACCACATTTGAGTACTCCAATCTTAAGCTGAGTCATACTACACTGGATTCCGAAACGGAGACACTTACTGTTAGTGTGGACGTGACCAACACAGGTAAAGTTGAAGGCAAGGAAGTTGTACAGCTATATGTTGCGCCTCACAAGGGGGTCATCATCCGCCCGGTGAAAGAGCTTAAGGGGTTTGCCAAAATAAGCTTAAACCCAGGGGAGACTAAAACCACTACCTTTGTTCTGGATAAACGTTCTTTTGCCTATTGGAATATCCAATTAAACGGATGGCATGTCGAAAGTGGAAAGTATGATATCGTAATAGGCAAAAATGCGCGTGACGAAGTACTCAAACAAACTACAGTCGTAAATGGCGTGAAATTATTTTCTGGAAAGCTGACCGAACTATCTACGATTGGAGAATTAATAGCGACACCAAAGGGTGCTGCATACTGGGAGGAAATTCAACCACGTTTTATTGAGGGCGCGATTAAGTCAGGTTTTGCCAAAGATTCGGATGTGGAACAAGCAGACTCTAGTTTGTCAGGAGAAGAACCAGACAGCAATATTCAAGTACTGTTATCGCTGGCTCTAAACACTCTATGTCTCGTTATATCTGATTACACCGATGAAGATCTTCTTGCTGTATTAGAAGAAATAAATAAGGAGGATTGGAGGACCTACTAGGGGACATTTTCAACTTTGCGGACTGTCGGTAGCAGCAGGGCGATCACACGATTTAATAGGCTTTTGGAGTTGGGATGCTTGATGGAAAGTTTTAGAGACATTAGGAAATAATCTTCTAATATATCTAAAATAAGTGAATGAATAAAAGTATGTATCGAGGCTTGGAAGATCACGACGGCCAAGATGATATTTGTAAATACTGCTTAAAGGAAGGGTAGCACGGGAATAGTAGATAAAGTTGAAAAGGCGTGAAAGAACAAGACCAAAATCGTTTATGGGCAGAAAGAAGTAGTACAGGCCATAGTGCTTATAAACATAAAACTGTGGGAATAAAAACATACTATTTTTTTGATTCAGCCATAATATGATCAACTGAACTAAACGAAAATGAAATTTTCAGAGAAGCACACGGATGTAGGTATAGCATCCGTGTGCTTTTTTTATTTAAAAGTGTAGTCATGCAAGTCGTTATTGCCGAAAGAGTGGATTGTCAACACTAAACTAGAACTGGGTGATAAATCGATTGACATCAGAGTTATGTCTTAATTACTTTTACGAAATGTCTTAAAATAGCAGCATTAAGGACTACTCCAACTCAACTGAAAATTGATACAACCATTCATCAATGCTGTTGTCAGGTACATTTAAAGCACGGTAGGTAGCTGGAACATCCGGGTATCCCCCTACGTCTTCCTGACTATCAATTATCTTTCCTCGACCAGTCAGAAAATCGGAGATAATTCGTTGATCTGTAGCATCCCGGTCCTCCGGTCTTGCTCCTGCATGCTCAGTGACCTCCTTTACTACTGCCGAGGCTGCTAGTGCTTCAAGTCCTTCAACCCAAACAGGTGGATTGTCAAGTTCCTTAATTCCGCCAAAAGTCAGTGGGACTGACTTGCCATTACGGTCATAAGCAAGATTATCTTTGAGATAAGCCCAGCCGCTTTTACTGTTCGTTCCGACAATTCCTAGCCCTTTAATCGTATCTACTCCATGCCGCATGTAATTACCGACGATACTGACTCTAGGGCCTTCCGGTTTGATCCCCGTATCCGCCCATTCATTCTCCACAAATCCGAGCCGAATAGCCCATTTTCCCGGATTATAAATGGCATTGTTAACAATTACGCCCGTCGAGAATGCTTTGAACCACGGATTACGTTCCATGTTATGGGCATAAAGGTTTCCGATGACTGCCACGTCCTGCACGTAATCATGAACGAGCGTACCCATGGAATGAGGACCCTTCTCATGAACGGAATTATACAGGCCCTCGGCGATAATACTATTGCTGAGTGTTACACGGTGAGTAGTCGCCTTGGTTCCACTGGTACGAGGGCCTGAGAAGGACATGTTCTCATCCACTCCCCAAGAAAAGGAGCAATGGTCAATGACAATGTTATAAGCGGAGGCTCCGTAAGTGGATACATCTGGTTCAAATCCTGCACCTTTAGTGCTGTCACCGTTGCCCATCCGAAACCGGACATGCTGCATTAACACATCATGCGTTCTGATCTGCAAACCTCCCCGGATGAATGTAATGCCAGGGGAGGGGGCTGTCTGACCTGCGATGGTCACGTAGGGCTCTCTCAGCTCAAGACGCTCCTTTTCTAGATTTATGACACCACCGACTTCAAATACAATAATCCGCGGTCCCTTGGTTTCTAATGCCGCACGAAATGAGCCTGGGCCGTCATTGTTCAGATTGGTCACCTTGATTACCTTTCCGCCCCGGCCTGCTGGAGTGTCAGTCCCGTATCCCACGGCTCCCGGGAACACCGCTTGGGCTTCGGCTTGACCAACTGTTACAGCACCCATCATCCATACCCACAACAACAACATACATAAGCCCGCCTTCCATCCTTGTTGCAAACAGCTTCGTACATCCATCTAGGATATTCCTCCTTTTTTTCTCATACTAAAGATAATATATATATCCTAATATAACTTTTTTTGAGAGTAGTTCCAACTATTTTAGAGCAAAAAGATTGTGAATCAGCAACTATTGTCGATTTTGAGTTTTCTATAAAACAAAAAATACCCTATCAACTAAAAGTGGAAACAGCCGCCTTTGCTACATCTTCTGGGGATAGCGATTCCGTATCTGTTCGTTTGGTTTTACCTGGGTTAAATTTCTCACAGGTTAATTGTACTGCCGATTTAATTTCATCCGAGCTCACCTGTATTCCAGACGTTCCCGATGAAGTGATAATATCACAATTAAAATTATTTTAACTATATAGAAGGGGAGATCATCAGTGGGCACCTGTTTCTTTTTGCCGTTTCAAATAGCAAAATATAACCTGTTCTTTAGATAGCGCTTCCAAGTATCATGTATTCATAACCAGCTGAGTTGCTTGACCGATACTAGTATCAAAAATGAGGGATCGCATGCGAGAATACACAATTCTAAATATTTTATTCACCAAGAAGCTTCCTGTAAAAATGAGTGAATTAGTTGCTGAAGTTGAGTTGTCCGAAAGAACCGTAAGGGGAGTTGTTCGCTCTTTGGAGAAAGCGGGGGAGAAGCAAGGCTTCTGTATCCGGATGATCCGTAATCAAGGATATCTGCTTGAAACCGAAGATGAATCACGATTTTTGGCCTATATGGAACATTTATCTTTGAAACGGGATATTGTAGGTTCGGATAATATAGCTGCCAGACAGCAACATCTCATTTACTATTTGCTGCAAAGCGATACGTTCCGGCCTATAGATGAGCTAGCGGATGAACTAGGGATCAGCCGCTCGACTCTGATTTCTGATATGAAGGAAGTGGAGTTGCAATTTAAAGCGTTCCAGCTCAAATTACAGCGCCGCTCCCACTATGGGGTGAAGATTGAAGGTGACGAGAAAAATATCCGCCAGGCCTTCTCCCACTACATTTTACAGAACAGTCAGGTTGTTGAGCATAGCAAGGATTTCAATACCTTCCGGCGCGAGCTGGATGCCGGGAAGCTGAAGGCTTATCTGCTGCAGGTGCTCAAAGAGAAGGAGCTCAAGATCTCGGATGTCTTTTTAGACAACATTGTCACGCATTTATTCATCCTTCTGTACCGGATATCCAAAAGCAATTTCATTGTAAGTGGCCAAGCGATGTTAAAGACACCGGAGCCATTATACTATGACATTGCATGGAGGATTGCTGAATGGGTCGAAGAGCATTACCAAATCTCGCTGCCTCCCGATGAGGTTGATTACCTGGCGCTTCATATTTCAGGGAAAACAATTGTCGAGAATATCACTACAGAAATGAAATCACAATTGCGTGAAGGAATAAGCGCGATATTGCAGCGTCTGGATAAGGAATTCCTAACCAGCTTTAATCAGGATGAGGAATTGCGGGAATCGCTCCTGCTGCATATGTTTCCTCTGCTCAATCGTCTCTATTACAATCTTCAGCTCGATAATCCGTTAGTGGAGGATGTCTACAGCGAGTATGCCAACGTGTTCGTGATTTCTTTCCGCTTTGCCGAGATTATTGAAGAGCAGTATGGATTTAAAATGTCCCGGGATGAAGCCGGTTATGTAGCGCTCCATTTTGCGACACATCTGGAACGGAAGAGGCAGCATAATCTGGAGCAATTCAAGCGGATTGCCGTCATTTGTTCCACCGGAGCGGGAAGCGCCCATCTGATTCGACTTAAATTGGAAGCCGTATTTCCTAAAGCCTCGGTTATTACCGCCTCCATCTCCGAGCTTGAAGAGATCAGCACAAGGCCGGTAGATTTAATCCTAACTACCGTACCGCTCGGGATCGAAATACAGGATAAGCCGGTTATACACATCAAGAAGCTGCTGGATGACCAGGAAGTGCAGCGGATCAGGGAGTCGATCTCCTTGCAAATGGATCACTTCCGGCCCTCTTATAAGCTTATGGATTTCAAGGAATTATTTCATGAGGAGCTCTTTCACCTGAGCGGACCTGAGGATTACACCGAACTGCTGAAAGAGCGCTGCCGCGAAGTTGTGCGCAAAGGGTATGCGCTGGAGGATTTTCCGGAACAGGTCCTGCTACGAGAAGCTAAATTTACGACCATCTATAAAAATGGCGTTGCCGGTCCGCATCCCATGAGAATGAGTGCTCTGAAAGACTGCATCAGCATTACATTATTAAAGAAACCAACTGTGTATACAGGAAAACCGGTGCAGCTCATTTTTATTATCAACTTGCGTGCAGGCCAGTTATTTCTTCATAAAGAAATAAGCAAGCTTCTGCTGACCCTGATGGAGAGAGACGACAGCCGCAGCAGACTGCTCGCGGTCAACAGCTACAACCAATTTATAAAAGAAATAGAGAATCTATTATAGGAGCGGAGAATCAATATGGATTACGAACAAACCATTATGCAAATTATTGCCAGCAGTGGAGAGGCGAGAAGCCTTAGCTTAAAAGCAGTGAGAACCGCCAGACAAGGAAAGCTGGACGAAGCAAGTGATCTGATCAAGCAAGCGAAGGAAAGTCTGACCAAGGCGCATAAGGTCCAAACTCAGTTGATTCAGGCGGAGGGCCGGGGAGAGAAAACGGAAATTACGATTCTTTTGATTCACGCTCAGGATCATTTGATGAATGCTCTGACAGTCAGAGAATTAATTGTCGAACTGATTGAAGAGATTAAGGAGCGTAAAGCATTGGAACAACAATTGAAAGGATCGGTGAGCTAATGTTGAAAAAAATATTGCTGGTATGTTCGTCGGGTATGTCTACAAGTATGCTGGTTGAAAAGATGAAGGAGTCAGCGATCTCCCAAGGGATAGAGGTTCTCATTGATGCAACGGCTGAAAGTGAGGTAGAGAAATTTGGTGATGTGGATATCGTCCTATTAGGACCACAAATCGGGCATATGGAGGATGAGTTAAGAGCAATTCTTCCGATGCCGGTACTGACCATTAATATGATGGATTACGGCATGATGGATGGAGAAAAAGTGTTAAATACGGCCTTGAGTAATATTTAAATAAGGAGGCTTACTCTGTGGGCTTAAACGTAGAAGTGATAAAAAAGAAGGTCATTTCAACAGCAAGTAAAATAAGTAAAAATAAATATCTTTCTTCAATATCCGAAGCATTAACCTCTGTCATGCCCGTTTTGATGCTGGGCTCGTTTGCTACGTTATTTGCTAATCTTAATATTGATAGTTACCAAAACTTTATTCAACGTACAGGTCTGAAACAGGTTTTTCAAATCCCTGGCAGTGTATTAATCACGCTTTTGTCCATTTATGCAGTGTTTTTTATCGCTTATCGGTTGGTCAGTAATTTGAATCCCAAGGCGGATAATGCAGGTGCAGGTCTCATCGGGTTGATGTCCTTTTTCATTTTGACACCGATTACTAAAGTAGATGAGGTCAATGCGTTCACCTTCAATTATTTGGGAGCACAAGGCTTATTTGTAGCAATTATAGTAGGACTTGTTGTAGGTAAATTATATGTCATGATTATCAATAGAAACTTGATTATTAAAATGCCTAAAGGGGTACCACCGACTGTAGCCAAAACGTTCGCCAACCTCATTCCAGGTACGATAATAGTTATTGTTTTTACAATGATCAGCTATCTGTCTTCCTTAACGGATTTTGGGAGTTTACATCAGATGATTTACACTTCCATACAGGCACCACTGCAGAATATTGGCGGAGGTTACTGGTCGCTTGTGATCTTTGTATTTGTTGTTCAGCTATTGTGGTTTTTCGGGATTCATGGATTTATGGTTGTCAGCCCGATATTTTACAGTGTATGGTTGCCGTTGGGATTGGCCAACCTTGATGCGATCAGTAGAGGAGAAGCACATACCAATATTCTTAGCGGAGGTTTTTATAACTCGTTTGTAGTCATCGGCGGATCAGGTGCTACGCTTGGATTAGCCATTTTACTGGCCTTCTTTGCGAAAAGCAAAAGATACAAGACTCTGGGGCGGCTTGCTTTTCCGGCATCCATCTTTAGTATTAATGAACCTATAATTTTCGGGATTCCGCTGGTACTCAACCCATTCATGTTCATACCGTTTGTGTTTGGACCAATTATCGTATCAAGCTTTGCTTACTGGTCGATGAACTTAGGTATTTTCCCAATAGCGAACGGGACTCATTTCCCGGCTGGAACGCCGATTATCTTGAATTCATTTGTCAATGGCGGTATTAGGTTAGTTGTACTTCAATTAATGTGTATTGCATTGCAGGTGATCATTTACTATCCTTTCTTCAGAATTATCGACAAAAAATCAATTGAAGACGAACAAAACGCGATTACTCAGGGGGCTGACAATGTCACAGTATAATTCAGGGCATCAAGGATTTCCGGTGAATTTTTTGTGGGGAGGGGCAATTGCAGCTTGTCAGGCCGAGGGTGGTTTTGGTGAGGATCATAAAGGCATGTCTGTATCCGATATATCATTTTATGATCCTCACTCCGACCGTGTAGATTTGTCAAAGCACAGCAATATCACTTCGGAATTGATAGAACAGGCGCTTAATGCTGACAGTACGAAAGGTTATCCTAAAAGAGACGGTGTAGATTTCTATCATCGGTATGCAGAAGATATTGCTTTATGTGCGGAAATGGGCTTTAAAGTGTTCCGCTTCTCCATTGCTTGGAGTCGGATCTTCCCTAACGGAGATGAACAAGAGCCGAATCTGAAAGGGCTAGAGTTCTATGACCGGGTGTTCGATGAGCTGGAGAAGCATCATATAGAGCCGCTGGTTACACTCTCCCATTTTGAGCTTCCGCTTCATATTGTCAATCAGTATGGAGGCTGGAAGGATCGTAAAGTCATTGAGATGTTCACCAACTTTGCTGCTGTTCTTTTTAACCGTTACAAACATCGGGTTCGCTACTGGATAACATTTAATGAGATTAATGCGGGCAGATTTGCTACCTTTAAATCCACCGGAATCGTGGAGGATCGAACGGAGAATTACTTACAGGATATCTATCAGGCCGTTCACCATCAATTTGTAGCGAGTGCTCTGGCGGTAAAGTTATGTCATGACATTGCTCCGGAGAGCAAGATTGGCTGTATGATTGCCCGTCTGACGACATATCCTGCCACCTGTCATCCCGACGATATTATGCAGGCTACCTTGGATGACCAATATGGAAACTTCTTCTATATGGATGTGATGGTTAGAGGTTATTATCCTTCATATATGAACCGTTATTTCCTGGAGAACAGTATTGAGATTATTAAAGGCGAAGAAGATGATGCGATTCTAAGAAATAATATCGTGGATTTCATCAGCTTGAGCTATTATGTATCATCGATTACTACGAATGATAAGGAAAGATTGAAGAGCTTGCAGCAAACAGAGGGGAATCTGACCAGAGGATTAAAAAATCCTTATCTGATAGCTTCTGATTGGGGATGGCAGATTGACCCTGTAGGGCTTAGATATTCTTTAAATACGATCTATGATCGTTATCAGAAGCCATTGTTTATTGTAGAGAATGGGTTGGGTGCCGAGGATATTCTGGAAGATGATCACAAGATTCATGATGCGTACCGCATAAGCTACTTGAAAGAGCACATCAAGCAAATGAAAGAAGCTATTATCGATGGTGTGGAGCTAATTGGATATACGCCTTGGTCTGCTCTGGATATTATTTCATCCGGGACTTCCGAAATGTCCAAACGATACGGTTTTATTTATGTGGACAAAGATGATGAGGGCAAAGGAACACTAAATCGTTATCCAAAAGACAGCTTTTATTGGTACAAACAGATTATTGAAAGCAACGGTGCAGATTTGCACAACTGGTAACTCAAGGCTGGGATCTTCCTTAGGGAGGGCTCCGGCTTTTTTTCTACAGATGTCTAATCAACTAACAAATTTATTTTCTACCTGTTTCAGATAGGCGACAGGGTCTCGACGGAAACATCTGCGTTTCGTAGATTCTGCGAGCCGTGTAAGATTGAGTATGAAGTCCAACGGCAAACAACTCATCTGGAGAAGGAGGGACATATAAGTTATCCTCTCATAAGACTTTGTCATAAATCATGATAACGTCTATTTTGGGATCTGCCGCAGGACAATGAAGTATACGCATGAAAAGCAGCGATATTCTCAGCTTTTTTGTTTTAACGGGACCTGACATGTGAAGATGTCGAAGGACAAGAACTTGTATTCACATATGATTAGATAATCATCTAATTATAGTGTAACTGGACAATTGCTCATGAAGAATTGGTATTTACCGAAACGGAGGTCATTCCCGAGAACGTAAGCCTTCGTATTCCTTCGTCTTTTGTAGAAATGCCGGAGTCCTTTGCCTCAATGAAATATCCTTTTGAGCGTCGAACCAAGCTTATTTTCACCGATGATTCCTTATCCATCAATATTAACGTGAACCCGACGGAAAACCGGATGTTTAACGATGAGATGGAGAAATTCCAAGCCGAACTGTTAGGGATGTTTGCAGATATGAAAGAAAAGCATGGCATGCGGTGGGCCACCTTGCGAGGGCTAGAGAAGGTGACCATGCAGGCGATGCTCGTTTTCGCTTGCATGAATCTCAAAAAACTAGCCACCTGGCTATGGCGCCCAGGTGGTTCAAAGCAAGGATTTTCCATTTTACAGCATTTCATAGCCCAAATAACAAGACAAACCCCGGAGTTCCGTTCGGAACAAAGGAGGTTTGTCTGCAATCTGAAGCCACCTAGTAAAGGTGGCTTTTCATTATAAAAATTGAAGTTATAAGTTTAATCCCTACTCACAAACTCTTTCCAACAAAGCTCCCAACTGTTCTGCTAATTCTAGATGGGTTACAGGTCGGTCGTTCGTAAACCACCATTCGACTACTCCAACATACGAAGAAGCCAGAAAATAAACAACAAGATCTTTATTTAACCCTTCGTTTATTCCCTTAGTATTATCCACTTCATCCTGAAACTCTTCAATAAGAAATTTCAAGAATCGATTGCGGAAAAAAGGTGCTCCTTTACTTGCCAGCATCATGGAGAAAAATGCGTAATTACGCTCAAAATATTCTGTCCAAATCACGGACCCTGTAACAAAATCCAAATCGGCAGCTGCTTCACATCTTTCCCGGAGTTCATTAATATGAGTTTCAATTAGTTTATCCAGCAAATCGTATTTATCCATGTAGTGAAGATAAATCGTTCCGCGGCTGACATTTGCTTGATCTGAGAGATCTTGAATGGTAATATCATCAAAATTTTTCTCAGTCATTAGTTCAATTACTGCTGTTTTTAATGCTTCCTGTGTTTTAAGGATTCTTCTATCGACTTTAGACATTTGGCTCACCGAACTTTCTTTTATTATCTAAATATAATAAGGGTTCGTAAATTAACACGCTCATAACAACGGATAACGATTTATTTTCTGAACTTTTTTTTAATTATAAACAGATGTTTATTATTTTATCAACACAATGTATAAACGAAATGGAGTCAAACCGACTTAACTAGAGGCTAATATCCGGAAAACGCAATAGATAATGAACGTTTTTTATATTTCTATTCATTAATGTACAAATCGCTTCAAATTAACAATAGGAAATAATTTTAAGAAGATTATAATAATAGACATATGCACAATAAAGTAATTGTGCATATTAATTTTCAAATAGGATGAGACTAAAATCGTATCCGAATCATTCACTCTATAGGAAAGGGATGTTGTATAACATGTGTAACCATCATAAAAACATAACTACTCAAGTGCTAAGTGTTCCAAGTGCGAAAGCACCATTTGAACAAACTACCATAGAACGGAGAGATTTGCGGCCAGATGATGTCTTAATCGACATTAAATATTGCGGTATCTGCCATTCTGATATTCACAATGCTCATAATGATTTTGGCAGCGGAGTTTTTCCGATGGTTCCAGGGCATGAAATTGCAGGTGTTGTTACCGCTGTAGGCAGGGATGTGACAACATTCGCTGTTGGTGATCGTGTCGGCGTAGGCTGCTTTGTTGACTCATGCGGTGAATGTGACTTCTGCCGTAGAGGTGAAGAGCAGTTTTGTCGGAAAGGTGTGGTCGTCGTATTTAACTCAATTGGTTACGACGGGGACCTAACATACGGTGGATATAGCCAGAAAATCGTTGTAAAGGATAAGTTTGTTGTACGTATTCCGGACGGCTTGGAACTGGATGTAGCAAGCCCGCTGTTGTGTGCAGGTATTACGACATACTCGCCTCTGAAACACTGGAACGCCGGACCAGGTAAGAAGGTAGCTATTTTGGGAATGGGGGGACTTGGTCATCTGGCTGTTCAGTTTGCCCATACGATGGGTGCTGAAGTAACTGTCCTGAGCCAAAGTATGAACAAAAAAGATGAAGCTCTTGCGTTTGGCGCGAATCACTACTATGTAACCACTGATCCCACCACGTTCACTGAGTTGGCTGGTCAATTTGATCTGATTTTAAACACAGTGTCTGCAAATATCGACGTTGATGCCTTTCTATCCATCCTTAATGTGGACGGGGCACTAGTAAATCTTGGTCTGCCAAACAAGCCAGATCAATATAATGTTTTCTCCTTATTTGCTGGGCGTCGGAGTATTACGGCATCCAACGTTGGCGGTATCAGAGAAACACAAGAGATGCTCGACTTTTCGGCTGAGCACAGTATCGCTCCTATGATCGAGGTCATTCGGGCTGACCAAGTTGACGAGGCATATGAACGTGTCCTCAGCAGTGATGTGCGTTATCGGTTTGTCATCGATATGTCAACATTGTAATCGTTTATTTTGATGAAGGAATACATCTACTTAGATACTCTTTAGCACTTATGGTGTTATTTAACCATTTTTAAAAGTGCTCCTTTTGCATAATCATTACCGTCAGGATCAAGATGTTGTATATGCTAACTTGGGTGGCTCTGATATTGTTCAGAAAACTCAGAACATGATCGAGGCGATGAACGCCTTGAAGGTTAAAAGAGGAATATTTATCAATATTCTAGGAATTTATGATGAAGTGCCTGGAAAATTTGGAGAATGGAATAAGCGGATGGTGGGTAGCGGCATGGATGCTTGGCGGAAATCAGCAAGATTGATTGAAGAATCCGATCTTGATTATACGATATTAAGATGTACCTGGTTCACCAACAAAAATGAAGTTGACTACGAGTTAACCGAAAAGGGGGAACCTTTGAAAGGTACGGAGATTTCTCGGAAAAGTATTGCTGCCTTGGTTGTTAAATTAGCGGAATCAAAAGAGTGGGGGATTCGTCGCAGTTGGGGGGTTAGCAAACCAAATACAGCACGCGATAAACCAGCTTTTTATTAGATGCAATAGGAGGAGTAAACCATGAGAATTACGGAAGCAGCACAAAAGTATCATGAAAGAATGTTTCCAGGCTATGAATCTAAGTTTTTGGAAACAGATCCGGAGTTTATTGAATTATTCGATAACTTTGCGTTTGATGAAGTAGTGAATCAGGACGATTTGGATGATCGGACACGTATGATGGCGATTTTGTCCGTTTTAATTGGATGTCAAGGAATTGACGAGTTTAAAGCAATGCTTCCAGCAGCACTGAATTTTGGCGTTACGCCTGTGGAAGCAAAGGAAATTGTCTATCAGTCCGTATCTTATCTTGGCATTGGAAGGGTATTTCCTTTTCTGCATGCAGTGAATGAAGTATTGACTTCACGAGGTGTTGAACTACCTTTACCGAGCCAGGCAACTACAACCACGGATACCCGTTTGGAAGCAGGGATTCAAGCGCAGGTGAACATTTTTGGAGAAAGCATGCGGGATTTTTGGAAATCAGGACCGGAAGAGAGCCGGCACATCAATCACTGGCTGGCAGATAACTGCTTTGGGGATTACTATACCCGAAAAGGGCTCGACTACAAACAAAGAGAGATGATTACCTTCTGTTTTCTTTTGGCCCAGGGTGGATGTGAACCTCAGTTGACCAGCCATGCTTCCGCCAATATGAGGCTTGGAAATGATAAGTTGTTTCTGATTAAGGTTATCTCTCAATGCCTGCCTTTCATAGGTTATCCGCGCAGCCTGAATGCTCTCCGGTGTGTGAATGAAGCCGCGGCCAAATCGGAATAAAAAAGCGATCTAATTATTCTTATACGCGAATACGCGAACAACGCGCTCCTGCACATTAAACCAATATACTTTTTGGAGGAATTTATGATGAGTAATCGTACATGGCTTATTACAGGTGTCAGTAGTGGCTTTGGTTATGAGATGACCAAACAGCTACTTGAGAAGGGGGACAAGGTTATCGGCACAGTACGTAACAAAAACAAAGTCGCCGAGCTCCTTGAGAAGTATCCAGTTACCTTCATTTGCGAAATTCTGGATGTAACTGATGTTCCCGCTATTCATAAGCTGGTTGACGGCTCTTTTGAGCAATTTGGACGGATCGACGTTATTGTAAGTAATGCTGGCTATGGCCTTTTTGGGGCCGCCGAGGAACTCTCTGACGCCGAGGTTGGTCACATCATCGCTACCAATCTGACAGGATCTATCCAGCTTATCCGGTCATCTCTGCCGCATCTGCGAAAGCAGGGTGGCGGCCGCATTATTCAGATATCCTCCTATGGTGGGCAGGTGGCCTTCCCTGGTAATTCGATGTACCATGCCACCAAGTTTGGCATGGAGGGATTTTGTGAGTCGGTCGCTCAGGAGGTCGCACCTTTTAACATCGGTATTACATTGGTGGAGCCGGGCGGTGCTCGTACCGAGTTCCGCTATGGCAGTGCACAGGTAGCGAATCTAATGTCAGAGTACGACGGTAATCCGGCGCATGGCTTTTTGAACATGCTGGACGCTTCTAATGGACTAGCTCCAGGTGACCCTGTACGTATGGCGTCCCGAATCATAGAGAGTGTCGAACAAGAACCAGCGCCGATGCGAATGGTACTCGGCTCTCAAGCGCTGACAAATACCATTTCGACCCTTAAAGCCCGCGTTGCCGACTACGAGACGCAGACTGAACTGGCAGCTTCTACTGATTTTCCTGCGGGAGAATAAGAGGAACGTAAAATCTTTGAATAGAAAGAAGGAGTCCAGGATGGAAAATGAACAACTTAGCAACAGTACCATTTTTCCGTTAGGAGAAAAGGTACAAGCAAACTTTACGGGTGACGCCTACCTGCAAATGGTGTTTACAGATCCGGCGCCTCTTAATACGGCGATCGGAAATGTTACCTTTGCTCCAGGGGCCCGCAATAACTGGCACGCTCATCAGGTTGGGCAAGTTCTGTTAGTTACCGGCGGCAAAGGCTGGTATCAGGAAGAAGGCAAACTTGCCCGATTACTCAAAACGGGTGATGTGGTCAATATTCCACCTAACGTGAAACATTGGCATGGTGCGACTAAAGACAGTTGGTTTGTACATCTGGCCATGACTCCAGGAGAAACCGAATGGTTTGAAGCGGTCGATGATGATTACTATACAAAACAAATCAATCTTAATTAACCATTGAATCCCTAATCATTTAAAGAGCGCTTGAATTCGGTATTAATTTTTCCATTTTTCTCAAACGCAGTTTTGACTGCAAATGTCCCTAACAACGGACTGTTTGTTTTTTGAGTAAGGGATGAATAATAGAATATTCATCTGAGTTTGTTCATTATTATACAAATTATGTATTTTTGACAATTTCATATTTTATGAATTAGGATATAATTTTTATCAGTGGAATATTAATGGAATGAAATCCATTAATTTTGACTTTTGATGAATAGAGGTGGCATCTTTCCAATATTGGAGATCTGCTGCAGTTAAAAATGAGGAGGAATTGAAATGGAATATGTAACTTTAAATAACGGAGTAAAGATGCCTATTTTAGGCTATGGCGTTTACCAAATTTCCGATCAAGATGAATGCGAAAGATGCGTACTTGATGCTATAAATACAGGCTATCGTTCCATCGATACTGCACAGGCTTACCAAAATGAAGAAGCTGTAGGTCGTGCCATCAAGAAAAGTGGAGTAGCCAGAGAAGAGTTATTCATCACTACTAAAGTTTGGATTTCCAATGCAGGATATGAAAAAGCCAAAGCCTCTATTGAGGAATCACTGAGAAAACTTCAACTGGATTATCTGGATTTACTTCTCATCCATCAGCCATTTAATGATTATTATGGTACGTATCGTGCAATGGAAGAACTCTATAAGGTAGGTAAAATCAAAGCGATCGGGGTAAGCAACTTCTACCCGGACAGATATATCGACCTTGTTCAGTTTAGTGAAGTGGTTCCGGCTGTCAACCAAGTGGAAACACATGTCTTCAACCAGCAGGTAAAAGCACATGAAATTATGCAGAAATATAACACGCAGATCGAATCCTGGGGTCCATTTGCAGAAGGAAAAAACGATTTGTTTTCCAACGCAACCTTACAGGAAGTGGGCGATCAATATAACAAATCTATTGCCCAAGTTGCTTTACGTTTCTTGATTCAGAGAGGCGTGGTGGTGATTCCAAAAACGGTGAATAAAAATAGAATGGAAGAAAACTTCAACGTATTTGATTTTAAACTGACGGCAGAGGATATGGAAAAAATAGCTGTACTGGATACAGGAGAAAGTGCATTTTTCTCCCACTATGATCCGCAAACTGTAGAGTTTTTAACCGATTACGGAAAAAAAGGTTTGGAATAAGTATAAGGTTTCATAACCGAAAGAAGGCTGTTTCAGGAAGAGAGGAGGAACTTGGCATGAAAAAAAGAATTCTTGGTAAAGACTTGGAGGTTTCAGCCATCGGCCTCGGCTGCATGGGTATGAGTCACGCTTACGGTCCGGCAGCTGATAAAACCGAAATGATCAAACTGATTCACCAAGCTTTGGATCTCGGTATCACATTTTTCGATACCGCAGAAGTGTATGGTCCCTATGAAAATGAGGAACTGGTGGGTGAAGCATTAAAAGAGGTTCGGAATGAAGTATTGATTGCCACCAAGTTTGGAGTTCACTTTGAACATGGCCAGAGTGGTGCACTCTTAACGGACAGCAGACCAGCTACCATCCGCAAAGCAGTGGAAGGTTCCCTCAGACGGTTGAGAACAGATCATATTGATCTGTACTACCAGCATCGTGTTGATAAAAAAGTACCTGTGGAGGAAGTTGCAGGTATAATGGATGAGCTCATTAAGGAAGGAAAAATTACACATTGGGGAATGTCGGAGGCGAATTCCGATGAAATTAGAAAAGCCCATGCTGTATGCCCGGTAACCGCTGTTCAAAGCAGATATTCCATGATGAGCCGCCAGAAGGAAGAGGATACTTTCCCGACGGTAGAAGAACTGGGAATTGGCTTTGTTGCTTTTAGCCTATTGGCAAACGGTTATTTGTCCGGAAAATATGATAAGAACTCTCGTTTTGAAAGCAGCGAAGAGAAAGGGCTCGACTATAGAAGTTTCTTACCGCAGTTTAAACCAGAGAACATGGATGCAAATCAAGCTCTGATCGATTTGATTAATCGCTTTGCGAAGGAAAAGGAAGCAACCGCAGCACAAATCTCGCTAGCATGGATGCTTGCTCAAAAGCCGTACCTCGTGCCGATTCCAGGGACCCGAAAACCGGAACGCTTGGTCGAGAACGCGGGTGCAACGGAAGTCGTCCTTTCTGCAGAGGAATTAAACAGAATAAATGGGGCATTATCTGAACTCACGATAACTGGTGAATACCTTGGCGGGCGCACTAAATAAACAAGCTATTACGAAATAGAAAAGATCGCTGTAAAGCAATTTTTTAATAAAAGGTGGAGAATTGGTATGAAAGCAAATATTATGTACGCTGCAGGTGATGTGCGCGTAGAAGAATTGCCCGTTCCGAGATTGCAAGAACAAACGGATGTCATTTTGAAGGTGGTCGCTGCCTGCGTTTGCGGAAGCGATCTGCATCCTTATCGCAGCATGCATCCTCATGAGCATGGCGAAGGTGAAGCAATGGGGCATGAAGTGATTGGAAAAATTGAAGAAATGGGTTCAGACGTTTCTGGTTTCAAGAAAGGCGATTTGGTCGTCGTTCCTTTTGCTTATGGAGATAACACATGTCCGTTTTGTCAAGAAGGATTGATGACTTCTTGTGAGCATGGGGGCTTTATGACTGGCTGCCAAGCGGAATTTGTTCGAGTTCCTCAAGCACAAGGAAGCATGTTCAAGTTGCCTGACGAAATTGATGAAGACTCCCCTTTATTGCCATCCCTGTTAACATTATCTGACGTCTACGGCACTGGTTATCATGCGGCGGTAATGGGTCGCGTGAATGAGAATACGACTGTAACAGTTATTGGTGATGGAGCTGTTGGCCTTCTTGCTGTCCTGTCAGCAAAGAAACTCGGCGCGAAGAAAATCATTCTTATGGGCCGTCATAAAGAGCGGACAGATCTAGGTATTGAATTCGGCGCCACAGATGTTATTTCTGAACGCGGAGAAGAAGGCGTAACGAAAGTCCGAGACCTGACAAATGGTGAAGGAACACATGTCGTTCTTGAATGTGTCGGGCTAAAGCCTGCTTATGATATGAGTGTTGGCATTGTCCGGGCCGGCGGAGTTATCAGTCGTGTTGGGGTTCCGCAGTATGATGAAGCTGCCGTTGGTTTTGAAAGTCTTTTCGGGCGTAATATTACGCTTACGGGAGGTCCTGCGCCAACACGTGCATATATGGAAGAATTATTACCGGACATTCTTGACGGAGCAGTTAAACCTGGCCGTGTATTTGACGTAACGGTTGATCTGGACGGTGTTCCGGAGGGTTATCGCGCCATGAACAACCGTGAAGCACTCAAAGTATTAATTAGACCTTAATAAATACTTCGAGACAAGATCGCAAGCGAGCTTAATTTGTACTGATTTATAAATTTAGCGGCTTTTATGTTGTAAGGGCTCAAGTTCTTATCCCGAATTGAGGAAAAGAACTTGAGCCCTTTGTTGCAAAGGACATGAACATAGTACTATGCCGATTTGAAGCATTAGGTCTGAATAATGTGGACTTCAAGCAAAATGCAAAAATAGGGCAGACAAGTGCCAGTATGGGACATTAACGATCAAATGCAACGTGCTTAAGAGAAATAGGCAATAAATTAGCACAATTGAGATATTACATCTGACTCCATCTATAAGATAATCTTAAATATAAACTACCTGTTCCTAATAATTAACTTATGATTGGATAAGATATGATGTCAAATTAAAATCAAAGAGTTTCATACATGAACCTAAAATCCACAGGTATGTCCGATTAGACATTGTAAAGAACACCAAAATTTTCAGAAAAATAATTAACACTTTAAAATAATTGGTTTACTAATGAACATATCTCATCCTTTTAACAATTGCATGTATCCTGTTTTCACTTATAATTATAAACAAATGTTCAATAGCGTATTAATGTTTAATTATAGTTAACGTGGAGAAGCATGATAAAATTCGCTAGGTTGGAAAAGCAGAATTATAGGTAACGATTTGTATTTGTGAACTATGACTTTCGGTAACCGGTAAAAGGTACCGACCACTAACAAAAAAGGAGTGCGTTGAATAATGGACTATGTCAAACTTGGACGTACCGGCTTGGAAGTTTCAAGATTATGCCTTGGCTGTATGAGTTATGGGATACCCGAACGCGGAATCGCTCCATGGTCGCTGAATGAAGAGGAAAGCAGACCATTCTTGATAAAATAGCGTCATCAGCCGGAGTATCCGTATCGACTGCAGGTCAGCTGATCACTGTATTCGCGCTCGGGAATGCAATAGGAACACCTATCGTAATGATAGCTACAGCGAAGATGAACCAGCGCAAGCAATTATTAATGGCGCTTATAATCATCTTGCTCGGAATCGCTTCAACCCTTTCTCTTTCAGGTTTTTTTTTATTGATAGCATCTCGTGTTGTCCTTGGACTCGGGACCGGAATTTTCGTAGTTACAGCGTATTCGCTGGCCTCAAAGCTGGCTTCTCCCGGACAACAGGGCTCTGCGATGTCCAATGTGGCTATGGGATTCAGCTCCTCACTTGTGTTTGGAGTTCCAATCGGCCGTATCATCGCAGCCTCCTTTGATTGGAAGACCATATTCTGGGGCATAGGCTTATTATGCCTGGTGGCGGTCTTTTTAGTGGCAAAATTTATTCCGGCGATGGAAGGAGAAGCTTCTGTGCCGTTATCGCGGAGGCTCTCTTTCCTGAAGCAGCCGCGGATTGCCATCACACTGGGTGTGACTTTCTTTGTATTTGTTGGCTTTTCAGTGGTAGATACCTATATTACACCTTTTCTCGCTGCAGTGATGCCAACGATGGAAAGTAAGATGAGTGTCATCCTGCTAACCTTAGGGATAGGAAGCTTAATGGGATCCAGATTAGGCGGCTTCCTGGCGGATCGCATTGGCATTATTCGTACGCTTTTCTGTTCGATGGCGGTACAGGCTCTTGCCTTGGTGCTGCAATCCGCCTTCTCTGGATGGATAATCGCAACCATAGTGTTCCTTATGGTTTGGGAAATCGCCGTCTGGACGTTCGGCCCAACCCAGAATTTCAATCTCGTATCGCTTGCTCCTGAGGCTTCCAGTATTGTTCTAAGTTTAAACAGCTCGTTCGTACAGCTGGGCTTTGCAGCAGGAGCGGGAATAGGCGGTATAGCAATTGGAAGCTTTTCAATATTGAATATCCCTTGGATCAGTGCCATTTCGGTAGTAATTGCTGCCGCTATCGCAGTTCTATCGCTAAGCCGGGGCCGTTCATTTGTAAAATCGCAAGGATAATTTCCCAAAGAGAAAACAGTGAAGGAAGCGGCCGATTTGACAAAATGCAGAACGATTTCCTTACTTTTGGTTCTTGCGTTATCGATGACACTGCTTGCAGCATGTACTGACAACAGCGCCGAAGAACTGCCGAATACTGCACCCAGCCAAAGCCACTCCCTGTTCCAACAGTAAGCAAGTTTGCTGAGGGACAGGCTGACAGTGGACACGGTAAAGCTCTCGTAGTTTATTTCACTAAAGTAGGAACTATCTCCTCAACTGAAGATGCAGATGCGGTATCCTCGGCAAGTCTGAGAGTCGGTGATTCAAGTACAGCTGGAACTACAGAAGTGATTGCTGGTATGGTGCAGGCAGCAGTGGACGGCGATCTTTTCCGGATTGAGACAGTAACGCCTTATCCAGAAGATTATGAAGCAACGGTGAAGCAGGCGACAGAAGAAAGAACGGCAGGGTACAAGCCGCCGCTAAAAACCAAAGTGGAAAATATGGATGACTACGATGTCGTGTACCTGGGACATCCCATCTGGGGAATGAGCCTCCCTGCGCCAATTGTTTCTTTCTTATCGGAATATGATTTTTCGGGCAAAACCATCATCCCCTTTTGCACGCATGCGGGGTATGGGCCGGGGCAGACTGTTTCAGCCATAAGAGCGCTTGTTCCTGGGGCAACTGTTCTTGATGGCTTTGATATAGAGCGCACTGAAGTCTCAAACGCAGAAGAAGCTGTATCCGCGTGGCTGCGTGAAATCGGGATGGATGTGTGAACTAATCCGGAGCACTCCGGTAAATAATAATCGAAAGGCGGGATAGATGATGCGTGAAAATTGGAGACCTTATGTAGTTACAATTCTATTGCTGGCTTCTCCATTAACCTTCGGATGGAATCATGTGGAAGCAGAGGGTGCTGACCAGAAGGAGATCGTTCTGCGGGCTGGCGATCCTTCGGTTAAGATCAATGGCACAGAAATCGTGCTGGCTACAGCACCTAAATCAATAGGCAACAACCGCTCCGGTTTATTGGAACCCAGTTGGGAGCTGACGTTCAGTGGCTGCAGCAGGAGAAATCCGTGAAATATGAGACATCAGAAATGAATATCCAGCTGTGGATAGACCAAAAAAGGTAGTTGTGAACGGAAAAGAAATTTTAAGGTGGCCATTGGACTTCAACGACTTGAATGGATAGAGCAAAATATTGTTGGCAAATTCATTGCAACCAAACAGTACGATATAAAAAATCAGCAAAGGTAGCCAATCTTAAATGGAACAGACTAAGTGAGTCAGAGAAATTAGCACTCCAGGAATTTTATTTGGCTGGCATCAAGGCATACTTAAGTTTTAGTCCAAACAGAGTTAATCGTAACCAAAGAGAAGAGGATCTCCTTTTTGTTGCTTCCACTGATCTAAGAGCGCGTATATGTCATTGTTGACGATGTTCTTTCTGTAAGCACTGAGATGATCTATTCTACCTGATTGAGAAATGTTTAAATTGTAAGAACATATTCCTGTTATCCTACGAAATTGGATATAATAATTACGTAAAATAATAATTTGACGAATAAATAATAATGAGATATATTGGATTCACGGAGGTTCGTACATATATGGATAAACAGATGAAAATTCACTACATGCAACGAATTGATGAGAAACTGTCTGATTTACCTTGGTATGTTACAGAATATATAGATAGCAAAAAACGCAAATTATCTCCAACGACACTTCTTAATTATTGCCATGATTACATTATCTTTTTTGATTGGCTTATCGCTGAGAATATAACTTCATCAATTCGGAAAGAAATACACTTAGAAACACTGGAGCGATTAACCATTCGTGAAGCGGAAAACTTTTTGTCATTCCTGGATTATCAGCTTGGAAACAAGAAGCTTACGATTAATCGTAAATTATCCTCGCTAAAATCTTTGTTTGATTACCTTCAGAACAAGGCTGAAACCAGTGACCTGAAGCCTTATATTCAACGAAATGTTATGGCCAAAATGGATTTGAATGCCGTAAAAGAAAGCCAAGAAACCATTGCAAACCGTATTGAAGGAAAGATCCTTAGAGATGATGATTTTGAATTGTTCAGACAATTTGTAGCCTATGATTTTGGCGAAAAGCATAAAGACAATAAACGGATCTTTACGTTTCATCAATTTAACCGTGAACGTGACACTGCGATTGTTTCGTTGATATTGGGTTCTGGGCTTAGATTATCCGAGGTTGCAGGCATTAATATGGATGACCTAGATATGAATAAAGCTTTAGTCCGAGTGATACGCAAAGGTGATAAAGAACAATACGTGTACTTTAGCAAACAAGCTTTAATGGATATGGAAAGTTATTTGCAGGTCAGAGAATCAAGATATATACCAGAAAAACACGAAAACTATTTATTCATTGCAGCTCCTGTAGGCCGTAAAGGAAAAAGCCGGCGTTTAACACAACGCTCAATTGAAAAGCTGATTGAAAAATATGCGACTGGGTTTGGAAAACCCTCTTTAACAGTGCATTCGCTTAGACACTCCTTTGCAACTCGATATCATCTCGAAAATAACGATGTACCAAGATTAAAGAATCAATTAGGACATTCATCTATTCAAACAACAATGATTTATACTCACTTAACAGACGAAGAGATGCGTAATGCTGTAAATAACATGGATCGATAAACCCGCGGTACTACGCGGTTTTTCTTAGACATATGCACAAAATCCGTATTTTAATCAAATGTCTGTAATAGAACTTTGAACTTTCTCCTGTTTAGCGTCATCCTTGGCTGTAAACAGATAGGTCAAGTTGGACTCTCCATTCGTAAGAGGTATAATGAGCATATTTTATTTTATCCGGGCATGATCTTCTTTGCACTTGGATTATTTCTGTTAAGTCAGGCCCATACGGGCTCTTGGGTCATGATTGCAAGTGTTTTCTCCGGTATAGGATATGGAGCGCTGTTTTCTTGCCTACAAGCTACTATACTAAAGCTATCTCCATCTGATCGCACAGGGGTTGCAAACGGTACATTCTTTTTGCTATTTGATCTTGGGTATGGCGTGGGCACCTATGTTATGGGGATCATCGCTTCTTACTCAAGCTACAGTTTAATGTATATGTCTGCTGCTGGTATTGCGATCGTTTCTCTTATTCTGTACTATGTTCTACATCATCGCCAAGTACAATATGACGTCATGTAGACAATTAGGAAGAATGTTCTGTTCAACTGCAGTAAGCTGCAAAACTCCTCTTTTTGTTTATTGGGAAAATGGGAAAACATATGTGCCGTACCTTACAAATACAAATGAGACAGACCGTGTTGAATTTTGAAATAAGAAGAGCCTACAAAACCACTCACATGTGATTTTGTAGGCTTTTCTGGATTGATCCAGGCGATTTTGCAAAGAACCCTGAATGTGTTTGGGTTGCTCTACGAGTATCTCAAGTAGTACCTCAAGTTTGGGCGGTTCCTCATTCCAATCAGCGGCTTTAGTCCCTTTGTAAATAATCGGTCAAAATTTTCAGGGAGTTGCATAGCCTCACCGATAAATTGAACGCAAACTTCTCCTGATATTCCTTCCACAGCATTGATTGTTATCTCAACGTAGAAAGAAGCACCTTTAGCTCCTCCCCATCCAGATGTCTCCATTCTCCCCGTTCCAGCTCGTTCAAGGAAATATTCATGATCCGGATACGCTCCAGCTTCAGCACCCTGAACCCCAAAGCCTTGCACATTCTGCGGATTTGCAGATTCAGGCCCTGGGTCAAAATAATGCGAAACTCATATTCACCTTGCTGGTAAACGTCACATGGTTTAGTGATGACGTTTAATATTTCAACACCGCGGGACATAGCCTGCGTAAACTCGCTTGTAACAGGTTTGTCCACGGTCACCACATATTCTTTCTCATGACCATGCTCAGAACGCATCATTTTATTAACGATATCTCCGTCATTCGTTAGTAAAATCAACCCCTCCGATGCCTTATCCAGCCTGCCAATGGCAAAAATCCGTGAAGGGAAGTTTACATAACTAATAATATTGCCAGCAACCTGTTCCGCCGCCGTACACACAATGCCGATGGGCTTATTCAGGGCCAAATATACAGGCTCGCTATTATTAACCGGAATCGTTTCCCCATCAATCAGTACGGAATCCTGCGGCTCTACATTCGCTCCAGCTTCGCAAACCGTGCCATTAATCGTGATTCGCCCGGCTGCAATCAATCTATTCGTTTCCCTGCGTGAGCAGAACCCCGTTCCGCTTATGTACTTATTAATTCGCACTATTCACCTGCTTACTTCGAATTAAAAACACCTGATTGCTTTTGCCAAATCAGGTGTTCACCTTTTTGAACTACGATATACTTGCCCGGCTTACTTACTTCTGCCGCCGCTTTTATTACCACTTGGTTTGGTACTGCCGCCTTTTGCGCTGCCTGCGGCTTTACTTCCCGGCGCACCTGTAGAAGCGTTTTTTACCCTTGTGGGCTTCGCTGTTTTGTTCCAACGTGTCCAGCCCTTACTACCTGTACCTCTGCCGGTTCCGCCGCCCTTACTTTTTGCACCCATGTGATCACTCCAATAGTAGTCGTTCAGATTTAACTAAGCTATCATACCATTACTTCGGATATAATGCCTGCTTGTTTTTTAAAATATATCTCTGTGAATCAAAAAAGTTCTAGCAAAACCGGCGTTAATAATATCAGCATGTTGCATCATTCGATTCCCAACGCTTGGAAGTACAATAGATAGACGAGCTAAACCGTTTCGATCTATATATTGCTGATTTGAAATCGCTCTTGGGATTGTTGCAAAATGCTCAAATAAATATGTCATCTTAGCAGCATATTTATTCCCGATATTTCACTATTCTATCATTCAAATTAAAAAGGCGTTAACTCGAAGCAAGCTCACAGCTCATATCGGTTAACGCCCTTTGGGTTATATATGGATCAGCTGGCCTTCGACAACAAATAAAGGAAATAAGGAGTCACCAGGATCGTGATAATGATGCCTGTCGGGATATCTGCTCCAAAACTGATCGTGCGGGTGATCGTATCCGCGATCAGAATGACCAGCGCCCCTACCAATGCCGTGGTAGGCAGCAATAGCTTATGATTAGGCCCTACCAGCTTGCGCGCCAGATGTGGACTAACCATCCCTACAAAAAAGAAGTTCCCGCCAAGGGCTACGCTACCAGAGGCGAGTGCCACCGCAGCAATAGTAAGACCAATAAATTCCCCTTTGATCGCTACACCGAGTCCCGATGCTGTCTGGTTCCCCAAGTTCAACGCATTAAGAGTGTACGACTTATAAAAGACGTAAAAACTAATGATGAGCACCCAAGGAAGCAGTACCATAATGTAGCTCCAGTCATCTCCCCACAGGCTTCCAGCCTGCCAGCGCAAAGCAAAATCATATTGCTTCTCGTCCAGCTTCAGTGTAATCATTAATGACAATGCGGAGTAACCACTGCCCATAGCAACGCCTGTTAAAATCAAGCCGGTTGGCGAAATTTCTTTCCTCCGCCTATAGGCGAACAAGAAAATAAGAATCGCGGCTACAATGCCCCCTGCAAAGGCCAGTCCCGGCAGGACGATGGGCGAAAACAATCCCTCACTGGCGAATACAGTAACATACAAAAGTACGAACAAGCCAGAGCCGGAACTGATTCCCAGCGTACCAGGACTGGCCATGTCGTTTTTAAGTAAGCTTTGCATAATACAACCCGAAATAGCCATACCAATGCCGACCAATATACCTAGAACGATACGCGGCAGGCGAAAATCAAATACAATCAGATTCTGCTTGCGAGTCCCTTCACCAATGATAACCTTGAATACTTCCATAGGGGACAGATTCATCTTGCCCACATTCATACTGAGTACCGCCACCAGGATCGTCAGCACAACTAATAATACAATAATCCCTATACTTCTGGCAGTTGCATTGAGAGGCTGGTTCAACTAAACTCCCTCCTTTGCTTACGCACAAGGTAGAGAAAATAAGGTACACCCACCAATGCAAAGATAATACCCAGCGGTGTTTCATGGGGGCGGTTAATAAGTCTTCCCAGCAAATCCGCTGCTACTAAAAAAACTCCACCATACAGTGCTGAAGCCGGAATGATATACCGATAATCCGTTCCGATCAGATGACGCATGATGTGCGGTACAATCAGACCCACAAAACCAATGGGACCCACCACAATGACAGAAAGCCCTGTGAGCACCAAGACAATTAAGGTCGAAAAGCCTTTGATTCTATTGGCATGAATACCCAAGCCTGATGCTACATCCTCTCCGAAGCTTAAGATCGTGATGGAGGGAGAAAGAATAATGGCACAGATCACACCCAATATGAATAAGGGCGCAATGATAGCCAATTCGTTCCACTGGGCGCTGGCTGTACCACCTGCCGTCCAATAATCAAGTGCTTGGCCGATCTTATATTTAATAGCAATAAAAGAACTAAACGCACCAAAAAGCATGGAGATGGACATTCCAGCTAACACGAGACGCTGAGGGGTCATCCCCCGTTTACCTATAGATGCAATATAATACGTAAATCCAGTAGTCACTGCCGCACCCAGACAGGAATACAGCATGGTTTCTGCATAGGTGCGACCGGGTAAAAAGGCCATACATAACGCGATAGCAAATGTCGATCCTGAGCTAATACCAATGAGCCCAGAGTCTGCCAGCGGGTTACGGGTAGTTCCCTGCATAATGGCCCCGCAAACCGCCAGACTGCACCCTACAATGATGTCAGCCACCGTACGCGGGAAACGCAGAGTGTGAATAATCTGATGCTCTGTAATACCAGGATCAAACTGAAACACAGCGCCCCATGCTAATTTCAGGCTCATTTCCGCGGCTCCAAAGGTAATAGAAGCTGCGGTTACCAGCAGCAGTAGGATCAGACCTAAGATCATGTATCCTATAAAATGAAGTGTTCCTTTTTTGTTTTGCTCTTTGTGAGTAGACATACATTACATCCTTAATGGGTCAATTATGCTCTGCTTACTTCGTCTTTTCCAGCAATCTGTTTGTGATATAGTCCAATTGCCCCGTCATGCTCAAAACGTCAGAGTAGTAAAACAGGCCTGCATAATCCGCTGGAATCTCGATGATATTCCCATTTTTTACGGCCGGGATACTGCTCCATATTTTCGTTTTTGCAAACTGAGATTCCTTGCCTTCCTGCTTGAACCAGAGGACATAGTCGCCAAAATATTCAGCAGCCACTTCATAGGATAAAGATCCTCTGCTCTCTCCTGAATCTTTTACTAACTTTTCGAGTTTTTTCGGTTTGTGAAGTCCGATATAGTCATACAGCAACGTTCCGCCGCGTGAGCCTGTTTCATAATATACTCCGTAGGAGTCGCTACCCCAATCCTCGAATATACTAAAGGTTTTGTCTTTGAAAATGTCGGATTTTAATTTTTCCTTAGCGTCATTGAGCTTGCTTTCAAAGGTAGCAATCGCCTTGTCAGCTTCTGCCTCATGACCTGTGGCCTGTCCCAAAAATTTGCCCCGTTCAAGTGCTGTCATTTTATTTTCAGGCATCACCAAGACGGGCGCAATTTTGGACAGCTTGTCATAATCCTTTGTGTCATATGTAATGATCAAGTCAGGATCATACTTCATGATTTCCTCGGATTCCCACTTTTCAATATTTGGAACTCCATTTAGCTTATCGAAAAAAGGCATGGTTTTTTGCGACCAGCCTGATACCGCAGCCGGTGTCAGGCCCACTGTAAATACGTCCCCAATATACCAGTTGACCACCACACGTTGAGGATTGGCAGGTACCTCAACATCTCCCATGACTGTGGATACGGTACGGGTACCAGAGTCCGTGCTTGCCTCCTTTTTCGTGTCGGTCGCAGACTGCTTGGTAGAGGACTCGGAGGTACCTCCAACGTTGCCGCAGCCCGAAAGAACCAAGATCCAAACAGTAAATACACATAAAAACATGTAAAACCTCTTGTTCATCTTGCTATTCATTCTTTAAAACCCCTTTAGTATATAGTCATTGTAGCTTTACTTAAAATTAGTGATATTGATAATCATTATCACTAATATAAAATTGTAAATTTCTCCTTGCTACTTGTCAACCCTTTCTTCGAATTTGTTACTTTTGTATCACAAAATACATATGTCCTGTTTTTGATCATCCAATAAACATATCTGCCGTTTCTTGCATAAGTTTGCTCAACATTTGAACGTAAAGCAGAACAAAACAGGCTACCTTTTAAGGGCAACGTGTTTTCTAAGTACCCTTTTTTTTGGGTCAGCGTGATTCTTCCCTCTATGCCGATGCACTGTCCTTCGAACGGATATACAATGAATAATTTATTCGTAGCAATATCTACCCAGGTCAGATACGTCATATATCGAAAATCGATGGATAGATACCGCCGATCTCACGAAACGCATTATCCATGATAGATACCAATTCCATTCGGATACTTTTCGTATATTTTAGATGTTGTTCCTTATTATCGAAGTTAGTATTTTTGTTTATGTACAGGTAAATAATAAATGTTGAAACCACAGTCTGTTCAACTAATTAACCCGAAGGAGTGATTCGTATGTCCATTGATGTTTACCTTAATTTTAATGGGAACTGCCGTGAAGCAGCGGAATTTTACGCAGAAGTATTTGAAACGGATAAACCAGAAATCATGACCTTTGGTCAAACGCCGCCTAACCCTGAATATCAGCTGCCAGAAGAAGCAAAAGATTTAGTCATGCATACACGCCTTGATATCGATGGGAGTAATGTTATGTTTTCTGATGTTTTTCCTGGCATGCCTTTTGTTGTCGGGAACAATATAAGCCTCTCCTTCGTCAATAAGGACATTGATAAAATTAAATCACTATTTGATAAACTGAAAGAAGGTGGAGAAGTAGGCATGGAACTTCAAGAAACATTTTGGAGTAAATGCTATGGCAGTCTTAAAGACAAATTCGGAATTGAGTGGCAGTTGAATTGTGAAAGTGAAGAAACAGACGAGGAAGCTCCTGAAAAATAGTTTGGAACAGGAGATTGAATAGAGTATGGACGAAAGCATCGGCTATTCTATTGGTAGTGGTATCCCTGTTATTCAACGGAACGTACGCGCTCGCAGCTTCAGCATCAACTTATGTAGTTACGTTCCAGCAAGCAACCTTGGTATCGAATGACCATGTAGGCAACGATTGGGCCATTGCAGCCGAGGTAGGGGGCAAATCAGTTGATGAAGGCAGCAGCGTGAAGGTTAAGGTCAGCCCGAGCGGCAGCATTAAGCTGTACGCTTATGCCGATGAGCCGGATAAAATCCCTGACGAAGGCGAAGCCAGCAAAAATGTAAAAGTCTCCACCATTTCCGCCAAAGGTTCTACTGTCAGACTAAGAGTCATCGTAACCGAAAACCGCGGACGCTATTCGGGTAATCAGGCGGTTTGGGAATTCACGTACAAGATCAAAAAGCAATAATAGAATTAAAAACAGACCGTCACTCTAAGAGCGGCGGTCTTAGCTTTTACAAAGAACCTGTAATCTTTATTAGTCAACGCATAACTTTATTCAGTCAGGCCGTAATGTTCTTCAATCTGTCTTATGGATAAGGGATTTTATATCAATAGCTTCTTTAAGTCATTGGGGGTAGCTGGAAAAGTACCATTTGGGTATGTACGTTTGAAATTCATCATAGGCATCCAACACCACCTCAGCGCGATGCACCATATCGTCAACCTCTTCCTGACCAAATGGAATGGCCCAGTGAATGGATTTCACCTGCCTGGACACCGAATTGATACTGATCGTTAGCATTTAAGGCGGGAATAATCTTCTCTGCATCTTCTCCCTCAATCCAGGTAAATAAGGAATATACAGACTCGCCATGATTGCAAATCCCGAAATCAAGCGGTCGGGACATTAAAATGCCCTTTAGATAGTCCAGTTTTTTAACAGATTCATACTCCCATTTTTTCTTTTCATATTGGGATACATCCGACACTCGAAGTAGTAGCTCCCTGTTATCTTTTGTTTTGATATCGTATTTTTTATCTTTGGACCAGCCTTTATGGACTTCTTCTACTGTATTCCATGTATAGGCATCCGGTATTTCGCTAAACATGTTAATCATTTCGTTACACCTCCTGTGGGACAATAGGCTCTTGAAGCAATAGGGTTATAGTATGTATGATTTTGCCCTTATAGTTTACTAATCTTTCCCTGATAATGCCACTAAAAAAAGAAAATCCCCCTCTGCTACGCTGATAGGCTTATTTCAAGCCCAAGTCAGTAGCAAAGGAGGTCAATACTTAGTAAGAATAAGAAAACTCATTTTTGAATTCATCCACCCGTTGGATGATATGCAGAATATTCCGGCCTTCGCGGGTACCATCAATAATACGACGAGCTTGTTTACTGTCCCCGATATTCACGACTTCCACTTGATGTTCCTTACCGTATTCGAGCAAGCTGTCCATAAGCGGACTGAATGAGCGCATTCCCAAGCATACGAAACCGAGATCAAAAGGAATCTCAAACTCCTGTTCTCCGTGTTTTACTTTGAAACGGTCGCTGCATACTTCTGTCAAAGCAGTTTCCGTATGAACGTTCACTTCCCGCTCCTCAACCATTTTCATCATGGAAATACGAGTAATCATATCCAGGTCTTTGCCCAGTAACGGCATCATTTCAATAATGGAAACTTCTTGAGCACCACGTTCTGCGTAATATTCGACAACGTCCAATCCCACGGCTCCGCCACCTACTACAGCAATACGTTTGCCTTCAAACTCTTGGAAGTTCTCCATATTGTGCAAAAGATCAAAGATAGAGAATACTTTGGCACCCGGTTTACCCAATTGATCATGCAATCCCGCAATCGGCGGAAGCAGTGGTTTGGCACCTGTTGCATTTACAATAATATCGGGATTTAAAGCCGTAATCATCGGCAGATCCGCTTGGGTTCCTGTGATAATATCCAGATTGGTCAGTTGTTTGGTGCGTTGAATCAGATAATCTGGGAAATCATTAATACGCGTTTTGTCCGGCAATCGTGCAATATCACGAGCCAAGCCACCCAATTCTGGTTTTTCTTCAAAAAGGGTTACTTTGCAGCCTACTTCTGCCGCTGTACATGCCGCTTCTAGCCCTGCGGTACCCCCACCAATCACAACAACTTGAACGTTATTCTTAACGTGTTGTTTCCGGTATTCAGCTTCTCTGAACAGGTCAGGATTTACCGTACAGCAAATCGGTTTGCTCTTGGAAATACGGTGATCGGCACAGCCGATGTTGCAAGAAATACATTTTCTAAGCAATTCTTCATGGCCATTCTGCACTTTAAGTACCCAGTTCGGTTCTGCGATCAGTCCTCTTCCCATAGCCAGAAGATCAGCGTCGCCTCTCTCCAAAATATCCTGCGCAGCTTGCGGACTCCGAATATTACCTGAGGTCATGGTGACCTTACCGAATTTGTCTTTTACCGCTTTGGCCATATAAGAGCGCCAGCCATCCGGCAGGTTCATTCCATCAATCTGGAACTGGATGGAATCATTCAGAGCAGCAGACACGTTCAGAATATCTACCTCATCATTCAAATACTCCAGCAATACCAAGGTATCTTCCAGTGTGTTGCCGCCTTCTGTGAACTCTTCCGCACTAAAGCGTAAGCAGATCGGGAAGAATGGGCCAACCACCGAACGAATTTCATCAATCACCAATCTGGCAAAGCGTGTGCGGTTTTCTGCGCTGCCACCAAATTCATCCGTACGTTTATTATACATAGGGGACAGGAACTGACTCAGCAAGTAGGAATGACCCGCATGTATTTCCACGCAGTCAAAGCCGGCCCGTTGCGCTCTTCCCGCTGCCTCTCCGTATTTGCGTACAATGGCGTAAATTTCTTCTTTTTGCAAAGGTCTTGGAATCGCTCCACCCTTTTTAGAAGGAATATTCGAAGAAGATACAGGCTGAACTCCATTCAATCTCCCAGCATAAGCGGAAGCACCTGCGTGGTTAATTTGGACAGAGACACAAGCTCCATAAGAGTGCAGGGCTTCTGTTAATCTAAACAATCCGGGAATAAACTGATCATTATCCATACGCAACTGGGTCGTTCCGTTCGTACCCATTGGGAAATCCAGACAAACATTTTCTACGGTTATCAGGCCGGTACCACCTTTGGCCCGTTGCACGTAATAGTCAATATGATCCTGAACGAAGCTTCCATCCATAGCCGCAAAGTTAGTGCCCATCGGCGGCATAACAATCCGGTTTTTTAACGTCATACGACGTATTGTCAGAGGTTCAAAAATAGCAGGATAGTGGTTCATTGTTCTTCCTCCTTGCGAGTTTGCAGATTTCATGTTCAAGTTTTCATCAAAGCATTCTCATATGTGATTTTTTTCACTTTTAGGAACATGGAGGTACTTTTGAGTACGACCGTTCCTTATGACTTGATTTTATATCATCTGATCTATAAATTCTAATGCTATTTCATGTTCTAAATCATAGTTTCATTCTATGGATCGAGTCATGTTTTTATTCCAGTGCCTGCCTCCCGGCCTGTTCTTTTGAAGCCGAAGTGTACACGCTCAATCCGTCCTTCGCTCACATCCCTGTCGAACAGCTTGCACATTTGATCAAGTCCTTTTCCTTAAAAACGAAGAAAAAGCTGTAATATTCAATAAATCGTAACTTTCTACCGTTTAACAAAATCATTTTATAGGCTATATTAAATTTTAAGTAATAGTAACAAGGGAGGTTTATTCATGTTCAAAAATGCTTTTAAGACATTTGGCGTCATTGGTAATATTGAAGCGATTTCATATCTGTTGCTCGTATGTATCGCTATGCCGCTTAAATACGCAGCCGGGATGCCGCAAATGGTAAGATGGGTCGGTATGATCCATGGTATACTGTTCGTGATTTATGTAGTTGCGATTGTGGTCATGCTGATTTTGCGAAAGCTTTCGGTACTGCAAGGGCTTGTGGCCCTGATTGCCTCATTGCTGCCATTCGGGCCTTTCATTTTTGACCGTAAGGTACTGAAGAAAGCCGAAGCGCGCGATAATGGTGCTACTCCGGTAAAAGCTACATAGGGAAGTCAAAGAAAAGACTCTGTTGACATAAGGATTCTATAGCACAAAAAACACGGCTTTTTCGAGGTTACATAACCCCGGAACGGCCGTGTTTTTGCTCACGTTAACAAACAAAGAAGCAGCGCCAATAATATATCGCTTCAGACAATTTCATTGCTTCCTATTATGTAAAATGGTATATAAACCCTGCTTAATCTCTTGGGTAATTCACACTCATGATATCCATAAAAGGAACTTTGTCCGTTTCACCATTACTCTCTACATGCACCCTGCCCGTTCTCGGGTCCATTTTAACGATCTGCCCGCGGGTTGTCTCCTGGCGACCCCATACGGTCAACACAACTTCGGATTGCTCTTGCTGCGCTTCTGCAAGCTGGTTCCCAATTTCCTCCAGAACAAATTCATCCCGGGTAGGCCGTTTGGCCACCTTCGCCTTTGCCACTTGCTTTCACCCTTCCTTTACTGCAAAATCAAATTCATTCCATTTTACCATACTTTTCATCATTTGGTGCTGGTAATCTGAGTTAATTCGTGGCACTTGCGTATAAAAAAAGAGCCGATTTCTCACGAACAAGATAATCGGCTCTCAAAGCTGGTCAGCCAGGAAGCGATTCCATATCCTTTTTTATTTGATCAGCTGTGGAATGTAATCCGCTACATTATAAATAGGTGCGCTGCTCTGCTGAGTAAGAGCTAGAATTAAGGCACCTTCCAGCATTGAAATAATAAGTACCGCCAGACTATGTGCCTTTTCCTCTGTCCATCCCGCTGTCTGAAGACGTTCCATATAGATATGTTGCCAATCTGTAAACGTATTCACGCAGGCACGCCGCAAAGATTCGCTGATGCAGGAAGTTTCCGCAGCAGCCCAAAATCCCATAGGCATAAAGCCATTAAAGTTCGTTTGGTCCGCTTCCTCAGCTGCATTGCGGATGAAATCCTGTATGGCGAGCACAGGGTCCTCTTTCCCTGATAGCGTTTCTTTCAACTTTTTCTTAATAAACTCATTCCCTCTTCTGATGCACTCCAAAGCCAATTCCTCTTTGCCACGCGGAAAATAATAATAAAGCGAGCCCTTCGGTGAGCCACTCTCCGCAAGAATCTGATTGAGTCCGGTAGCATGGTAGCCCTGATGAAAAAAGAGCTTAGAAGCGGTTTGTACAATATTTTCATATGATTCGGGTTTAGCAGCCATATACAGCATCCTTATAATATTTAAATTTTTTTGACAAAAAAATAACTTCACGTTTATTATATATAGACCGATCACTATAATTCAATACCCATCAATTTTATTGGAGGAACAAAAACAACATGAGTACAATGAGTCAAACAAGCCCTCCGTCTGATCCCAAGACGTTCAAGGTGCTGCCTATTATGATTGCCCTGCTGCTTAGCGGCTTTATCGGAATGTTCAGTGAAACGGCGTTGAACATTGCGCTGAATGATTTGATGCAGATTTTGCACATTACAACAGCAACAGCCCAATGGCTGACCACGGCCTTTCTGCTGACACTCGGTATTTTGGTACCTGTATCGGGTTTGCTGCTTCAAACCTTTACGACAAGACAGCTTTTCGTCACATCACTGCTGTTCTCTATTGCAGGCTGTCTCGTTGCTGCGTTAGCACCAACCTTTTCAGTGCTATTGATCGCACGCATTCTTCAAGCCGTCGGTACGGCGCTGTTATTACCGTTGATGTTTAACACCATCTTGATCATCTTCCCGGCTGAAAAGAGAGGCGCAGCTATGGGGATCATCGGATTGGTTATTATGTTTGCTCCTGCGGTGGGACCTACGATTGCGGGTCTGGTGCTGCAAAATCTGTCCTGGCACTGGATTTTCTGGATTTCCCTTCCGTTTCTGATTCTTTCGCTGATTTGCGGTATCCTGTTTATGCAAAATGTTTCGGAGATTACAAAGCCGAAAATTGACATTCCATCTATCCTGTTATCTTCCATTGGCTTCGGTGGTGTTGTGTTCGGTTTCAGTAAATCCGGAGAAGGCGGCGAAGGCTGGGCTAGCCCGGTTGTTTTGCTCCCTCTGATCATCGGATTGGTATCTTTGATTCTGTTCTCTGTACGCCAGTTAAAAATGAAGCAGCCTATGTTGAATTTGCGCGTCTTTAAATATCCGATGTTTGTTATCGGAGTTGTGATGGTCTTCCTGTGTATGATGACGATCCTTTCTACAATGCTGATTCTCCCACTCTTTTTGCAAAAAGGGCTGGCCCTGTCCGCGCTGTCCGCAGGATTGGTGCTTCTGCCCGGCGGAATTATCAATGGTCTGTTGTCACCCATCATGGGTTCCCTGTTCGATAAATTCGGTCCAAAATGGCTCGTTATTCCGGGACTTGTGATCGTTGCCGCTGTCTTGTTTTTCCTATCCGGCATTACGACGACATCAGCTATCGTACTCATTATTGTGCTGCATAGCTGCCTGATGATCGGCATTTCCATGATCATGATGCCTGCTCAGACGAACGGTCTGAATCAGTTGCCGATGGATCTGTACCCGGATGGTACAGCCATTATGAGTACGCTCCAGCAAGTTGCCGGTGCAATCGGTACAGCCGTGGCGGTCAGCATTCTCTCCAAGGGCATGGAAAGCTATTTGAGTCAATCCAGCATGCCGAAATCTGTAGAAGAATTGGCGAATGCTATGGCGTTTGGATCACAGAATTCTTTCTTCTTTGCCATGATCGTCAGTGTAATTGGATTAATTCTTGCGTTCTTCATTCGCAGAGTTCATGTAGAAAAAGGGGCTGCTCAAGCTCCCATGCATTAATAGATAATTTTATAGCTATCTATGTTCAAAAATATCCTAAAAGTGAAAAGGCTGCTGACCTATCTCCATGGTCAAGCAGCTTTTTCTTTATAATCCTATATACATATTTATATAATTACATATTTACAAACCTTCCTCATTTGGTTACGATATGCTTCATGAGCTAAAGTGTAAAAATTACGATTACGATCAAGGAGGAATATCTGTTGTTTAAGAATCAGTATTTTAAACTCTTCATACTGTCAGTACTGGCAGGGATGATGGCAGCGTGCTCTTCAGCACCATCAGCTTCACCCTCTTCATCTGCTGCAAATGTACCACAAGATAAAAGTGTTACCCTATTGTTCAATGTGCAAAGCCTTTCTGTAGATCCTCATACGGATGTGAATTACACAGCCGTTCGTGCCGGAGTGAGTGAAACGCTTGTCAAGGTGAGCAAGGATCTCAAGCTGGAAGCTTGGCTTGCAGAGAAATGGGACAGTAAGGACGGACTACACTGGACCTTCAACATTCGTTCAGGCGTGATCTTCCATAGCGGTAAAGCTGTCGATGCCGCTGCTGTCAAAGACTCTCTGGAAAGAGCACAAAAACTCAATCCATCGGTTAAAAATGCGCTGCATATCCGTGATATTCAAGCAGATGGTCAGATTTTAAACATCACGACAGACAAGCCTTTTCCAGAATTTGTATCTGAGCTGATTCATCCGAATACGGCGGTGATAGATACCACCTTTACAGGTGATCTTCCATCAGGGACAGGCCCGTTCAAGGCCGCCAGCTTCCGCGCCGGAAGTGAACTGAATCTGGATCGTAATGAGCAATACTGGAATGGCGAAGTGAAGCTGAAGCATGCCAAATTCATGTTTAACGAAGACGCCAATGCACGCCAGCTTGCCTTTCAAGCCAAGGATGCCGATATTGTGTACCGCCCGCCGATTGAAAGTCTTGATTTGCTGAAAGCCGATCCCACCGTTAAGGTTGACTCTATTCCCAGCCTGCGGACGCATCAGCTCATTTACAATATGAATAACAACGATCTGAAAAAAACGACGGTGCGTAAAGCATTCGATAGCCTGATTAATCGGGATGAGATTGCCAGCGGTATTATGTCCGGTCAAGGAACCCCTGCTCAAGGTCCATTCTTGTCTGACTTTCCTTTTTCACCAAAGTATACTACGAAAAAGTTTGATTTGACTGCTGCGCGAGAAGGCTTCAAGCAGGCTGGATACAAAGTGCAGGATGGTAAAGTTACAACGCCCGAAGGCAAGCCGCTTCATCTTACATTACTGACTTACCAGTCGAGAGCAGAGCTCCCACTCATTTCACAGCTGATTCAGGCTAACGCCAAGGAGTTGGGCATTACGATTGATATCCGCCAGGTTGATAATATCGACGAATACCTTGCGGCTAATCAGGATTGGGATTTGGCGACTTATAGCAGTATTACAGCCCCGCGTGGCGATGCAAGTTACTTCCTGAATGCGACTTACATGCCTGAGGGCGCGTTGAATTATGGACGTGTGCATTTACCGGAAATGGAAGCTCTGATCACGAAGCTGAACATGACAGTGAACGAGGAACAACGTAACAAGCTAGCGCTGGAAGCCGTTATACTAATTGATCAAGAAAACCTGCAATCCTTCCTTGTTCATCCGAATAACGTAGTGGCCTATCGAAATTACGTACATAACTGGGTGACAAGTCAAAGTGAATACTATCTGCTGACTCAGGATCTGGATGTGAACTAAGATGCTCAAATCCATTGGCAAAAAGCTTTTCGAACTTGTATTGTTCTTTCTTATTCTCTCCTTTGTCAGCTTCTGTCTGCTCAAGCTTGTTCCGGGCGATCCCGTCCGGAGCATTCTCCGGGTAGATGATGTCGCGGTGTCCAATCAGCAAATTGCGGATATGCGCAGTCAACTGGGACTGGATCAACCGTTACCTGTGCAATATGGCAAGTGGCTGATTCAATTACTTCAGTTTGATTTTGGACAGTCTTATTTAACCCATCGTCCGGTATTCACAGAGTTCATGGAAAAGCTGCCTTATACACTCCTCCTTACCGGAGCCTCCCTGTTCATCATGCTGCTGATTGCTCTTCCATTGGGAACCCTGTCAGCGTTGTATCGAAATCGCTGGTTTGACAGCGTCAGTCGCGTATTTGCCTTAATCGGCTCCTCGATCCCCAGCTTCTGGATGGGTCTCTTGTTTATGGAGTGGTTTGCGGTTAAACTGCGAATTTTACCGTCCATGGGAGAGGGAACCGTTTTTCATCTGGTGCTCCCTTCCCTTACCTTGGGGTTGGCAATGTCTGCTGTCTATGTACGGATGATTCGTGCTAGTCTGATCGAAAGCTCGGGACAGGACTTTATTAAGGCAGCACAAGCACGTGGAATCGGTCCGGTGCGCATCTTTTTCAGGCATATGTTCCGTCACAGTCTTGTGCCACTCATTACGGTGTTCAGTGAGAGCATAGGCAGCCTAATGGGAGGTACTGTGGTGATTGAGGTGCTGTTTGCCTATCCGGGGCTGGGCAAATGGATTGTCGATGCCATTGCTGCGAGGGATTACCCGATTATTCAGGGCTATACGCTATTTATGGCTGTGTTTATCGTATGCATCAATATTTTGGTAGAACTGTCCTACCGTTGGGTTAATCCTGAAATTGCTTTGAAGGAGAAACGATTATCATGATAAAATCCATACATGCCGAAAACAGGCAGCTCATCAAGATGCGACTGTCCAAACCGTGGAGCGTAACGCTCTCCATCCTGTTCATTCTTGCAGCAATTGTAGTGCTTCCCCTTCTTGCCCCGCAAGATCCGTACCGTGTCCAGATGGGGAATCGACTCCAACCGATCAGTGCTATGCATTGGCTGGGAACTGACCATTTAGGCAGAGATATGCTGTCAAGGGTGATGTCAGGACTTCGGACGACTGTCGGAACCAGTTTATTAATATTGACCGTTTCACTGGTTGTTGGGGTTCCACTCGGACTACTCTCCGGGTTTGTTGGAGGCTGGATTGATCGCGTGTTCAAGCGGGTGGTTGATGCTTGTATGACATTACCTGATTATATCTTTGCCATTGTACTGAGCGGCCTGCTCGGGCCGGGCTTATTGAATCTTATTTTCGCTGTGACCGCAGTAAAATGGGTTAGTTATGCACGGCTCGTTCGCAGTATCGTTCTGGCTGAGAAGCAAAAGGATTACATTTCATTATCCATACTGGCGGGTACATCCTCCCTGCGAATTGTCATGCGACATATTCTGCCCCACGCGATCGGGAATGTACTGGTACTGGCTACGCTGGATATTGGCAAAATCATTTTGATGATTGCCTCTCTGTCCTTTTTGGGCTTGGGTCCACAGCCACCGATTCCCGAATGGGGCGCAATGCTGAATGAAGGGCGAGCATATTTTCAAATAGCTCCCCACCTGATGCTAGTTCCCGGGGTTGCTGTCTCACTTACGGTACTCCTGGCGAATGTCCTGGGAGACAAGCTTCGTGACCAATATGATGTCAAAACCCGGACGGAGGTGTGAACCAGTTATGCTGTCTATTAAAGACCTAATGATTCAGACCAAAGCAAAAACGATCGTAAACCGGCTGGAGCTTACCGTTCGTCCGGGGGAATGGTTTGCTCTCGCCGGAGAAAGTGGTAGCGGAAAAAGCATGACCGCGTATGCCATCGGCGGTCTTCTTCCCTCTTCCGTTACAGCCAAAGGGATCATTGCGTGGAAGGAGAATAATTTACTTGCCCTATCGGCCAAACAAATGCGTTCCTTGCTAGGCAATGAAATCTCTTATATTTTTCAAGACTATCACGGGGCATTCACCCCCTTCCTTCGTATTGGAAGCCAGTTGGACGAGCTGATACGTGCCCATGGCAGACAGGATCGTAAAGCGCGCAAACAACGCTGTATGGAGGTGCTGGAGCGGGTACAGCTTCCTGCGGAGCGTGTGTATCGCAGTTATCCGTTCCAGCTCAGCGGCGGACAGTTGCAACGAGCCGCTATTGCTGCTGCACTGCTGCTGGAACCAAAGCTGCTCATTGCCGACGAGCCAACAACCGCGCTCGATACACTGACAGCCCACCGGGTTCTCCAACTCATCAACCGGATACGGATGGAAACAGGGATTTCCGTATTGTGGATCACTCACGATCTACGGCATGTCCGCAAGTATGCAGACCGAATCGCGGTGATGCGTACAGGTTCACTGGTGGAGACTGGAGAGACGCAAGCCGTGCTGGATCATCCTTCGCATCCGTATACACGTCGGTTGCTGGCGGCCATTCCGCCATTGTCTCCAGGCGCTCCCGCACGTTTGCCCTACAGCACCGAAGAACAGACCACACCAGATAGGAGCGGATCACTTGGATAATGAAGCATTACCTCCTCAGCGGCTTGGCATTTCCAAGCCTGTTGTCACTGTTTCTGGTTTGACGAAGGCTTACGCAGGGGGCAAAACTGTGCTGCAAGATATCTCTCTGTCGATTTCCACCGGAGAATGTCTGGGTGTCGTCGGGGAAAGCGGCAGCGGAAAAAGTACGCTCGCTCGCTGTATTTTGACGCTGGACCCGTTGGATCAAGGCGAGCTGGTGCTAGATGGGCGTGCAGTCCGGGGATTAAAGCGAAGTGAATTAAAGCGTATTCGTAGCAGACTTGGCGCCGTGTTTCAGCATCCCGCTGCGGCTTTGAACTCCAGACTGACCATCCTGCAATCGTTGATGGAACCGCTGGATCAGCTCAAAGGCTATGTTCCCTCCTATATGACGGGTATGCCTTCGGGACGTAGGGACATTGCCGAGCACTTGCTCGGTATGGTGAAGCTTCCCTCCAGCTATCTGGATAAGTATCCCCATCAGCTCAGCGGCGGGGAAAAGCAACGCGTAACCATTGCGCGTGCCATCAGCACCGAGCCGGATTTTATCGTGCTGGATGAGCCGACGGCCAGTCTGGATGTGACCACACAGGCCACCGTTTTAAATCTGCTAAAGGATTTGCAGGATAAACTGGGATTGGCATATCTATTTATTTCCCATGACCTGGCAGCCGTTCACTTTATGAGTGATCGGATCATGGTTATGAAAGATGGCAGTGTCCTTGAGCATTTTTCCAAGGAAGCTTTATTTCACTCAGATCGCCATTCCTATACACAATCGCTACTGGAGGTTTTTTCAACATGTTGCCTTCCCACCGAGCCTATCTTGCTTTAGCCATTCCTTTAATTATCTCGACGATTACAACCCCGCTACTCGGTGCGGTGGATACAGCGGTAATCGGTCATTTGAGCCACTCTGCCTATTTGGGCGGTGTGGCAGTAGGCACTCTTATTTTTAATACTTTATATTGGCTGTTCGGCTTTCTGCGAGTCAGCACATCGGCTTTTACGGCACAGGCGGCCGGGGCTAAAAATAACGACCAGGGTATAGCCGCCCTCATGCGTCCGATGGGGATTGCTTTGGTGATCGGTGCGTTGTTCATTCTGCTGCAAAAGCCGATCCTGCTAGCCTCCCTCCAGCTTATCCATCCTGCTGAGGATGTGGCGGCGCAGGCATCGATTTATTTTAACATTCGTATTTGGGGAGCTCCCCTCACGCTGGTGAACTATGTACTGCTCGGCTGGCTAATGGGATTGTCTCGCGTAAAGGCTACATTGTTTTTGCAAATTTCCATGAATGTTATCAATATGGTGCTGGCTATTGTATTCACACAAATCATGCAATGGGATGTAGCTGGTGTGGCTGGCGCTACTCTGATTGCTGAGGTCCTCGCATGTGTGCTTGGTTTTGTGCTAGTGCTTCGTTCGTCGGTCTGGAGGGAATGGAAGCGCAGTGGACCGAGGGATTGGCGGGGATGGTTTGGAGCTGCGGAGCTGAAAAGCGTCATGGCAACGAACCTTGACCTTATGATTCGGACAGCCTGTCTGCTGACGATGTTTAATCTGTTTACATCGAACAGCGCCAGTTTTGGAACCGATCAACTGGCAGCAAACGCTATTTTGCTGCAAATCCACTACCTTATGGCTTACTTTTTTGACGGTTTTGCCAACGCCAGCAGTATCATGACGGGTCAAGCCCGAGGTGCAAGGGATCCAAAAATGCTGCAAAGAGTTATTCATTTATCCTGGTTCTGGACGATTGTAACCAGCGTGCTGACGGGTGGGCTGTATTTTGCACTGAAGGAGCCGCTTATCCGTCTGTTTACCGATAACGCTACCGTGATCAGCCTTACGGATCCATATAACGCTTGGCTAGTCGCCTTTCCACTGGCCGCTGGACTGGGTCTGGTCTTCTACGGTGTATTTACAGGCATGACGGTGACGTACCCAATCCGTAATTCAATGCTCATTTCACTGGTCTTCTTTTTGATTGCGCTGTTCTGGTGCGTTCCCCACTATGGGAATCATGGGCTTTGGCTCTCGTTCATCGTATTTGCTTTAGGGCGGTCGCTGTTTCTTGTGATCTATTTGCCTCGGTTGCAGAAGATATAGCAATTTATAGTGCTGGAGGATGTGTACATTCGTGGATCTATGACCGCTACGAGAACGGATCATTCTTACGATCGCTGGCGCTTCTACAGAACGATTCCGTCCTCTCCGCTGGCTTTATGCTGCTTGCATCAATTATATTTTCAAACACAAAACACACCTAAATAAGTCACAAAACCTCGTGATTATTGAAGGCTTGCGACTTTTCTGATTTTTGATTCTTGTCCTTCGGCTTATAAACTGGCCACACTAAAAGCAGCGGAGAGGATGGAACGATTGCGGAAAAGCGGCAGCGGTCGCCTTTGTCTCCAGATTTACACCGCTGAGTGTAATTCAATAAATCTGGAGACAACAGCGTTTGGAGCAACGTTCCGTTCGCGGAGCGTCCACCACAAACACCCGCTTTACATCGTACTCAAAAGCAAAGGATGTCCCATCAACCATCTATATGATGGCGTTGGGACATCCTTTTAATTAATTAAGGTTATTTGTGTGTGGGAGTTGCGGACACCTCTACTCGCCTTGAGGAACGGTCAAGCCCAAACCTTCGGCTACACGGCGTCCGTACTCAGGATCAGCCTTGTAGAAATGTCCAATCTGACGCAGCTTGATTTCATCACTTTCCACCGGCTTCATCGCACCCACGATGTTTTGTACCAGACGCGCCCGTTCTTCTTCGCTGAGTAAGCGGTACAGATCGCCCGGTTGAGTATAGTGATCATGATGATCATAACCCACACTTTGTGCTTCTCCACTCACTTCAAAAGGAGCGATGTTGTGCGCTGGAGACTCTTTCGGCCCACCGAGGCTATTAGGCTCATAATAGACCGATCTGCCACCATTGTCGTCACTACGCAATGCACCATCACGTTGATAGTTGTGTACTTCCGCATGTGGTCGATTGATCGGTAATGAATTGTGATTTGCACCTACGCGGTAGCGATGTGCGTCTCCGTAGGCAAACAGGCGTCCTTGCAGCATTTTATCCGGAGATGCTTCAATACCTGGAACGAACGAACCCGGAGAGAACGTTGCTTGCTCTACTTCTGCAAAATAGTTCTCAGGATTGCGATTTAATACCATGCGTCCCAGCTCGATCAGCGGGTAATCCTTTTGCGACCATACTTTCGTCACATCAAATGGATCAAAGCGGTATGTGTCCGCATCCTCCACAGGCATAATTTGCACATGAAGCCTCCATGCAGGGAAATCACCCTTGTCAATGGCATTAAACAGATCTTCGGTATGATAATCCGGGTGTTCACCGGCAATTTTGGCAGCCAGTTCTACATCGAGATTTTGAACGCCTTGCTCTGTTTTAAAATGATATTTCACCCATACCGCCTGCCCTTCGGCGTTGACCCACTTGAACGTGTGGCTACCGAATCCATGCATATGTCTGAGTGTAGCGGGAATGCCGCGATCGGACATCAGAATACTTACTTGATGCAGCGATTCAGGAGATAAGGACCAGAAATCCCAAACGGCATTAGGGTTTTTCAGATGCGTTTGGGGGTGACGTTTTTGCGTATGAATAAAGTCCGGAAATTTGATAGCATCCCGGATGAAAAATACGGGTGTGTTGTTACCTACGAGATCGTAGTTGCCTTCCTCGGTATAAAACTTCACCGCAAAACCACGCGGGTCGCGTACCGTATCAGACGAGCCTTGCTCACCGGCAACCGTAGAAAAACGGATAAACATCGGTGTGCGCTTGCCTACCTCAGATAAAAAGCTTGCTTTTGTATAGGCAGATAAATCCTTAGTGACTTCAAAATAGCCGTGCGCTCCTGCGCCCTTGGCATGAACCACACGCTCCGGCACACGTTCCCGGTTAAAATGCGCAAGCTTTTCCAGCAGATGCACATCCTGAATCAATATAGGTCCGCGTGATCCAGCCGTTATAGAATTTTGATTATCACCGACAGGAGCGCCCCAGCTGGTAGTCAGGTTGGTTGGTTGTTTATTCATCATTAAATCACCTCTTGAATGAATTGGTTGGCTATGTGCTGTAAACAAAAAACCTCCCGCCTCTGGCGCCGAACATCTGAAAAAACTAGGGGGAAATTTCAGACGGCTTCAAGATCGAGAGGTCTATTCTATTTAAACATGAATTCCATTTTTGATAATGAAGATTTCAGGAAGATTTGAAAAAGGTTTGACGAAGATTAGAGCAACAATGATTCCCTATCGAGAAAATCCAGTATATCCTGAACCGACTGGCCAATCTCCCGGCCTTCAGTGGGTACGATGAGCTCAGGCTCCAAAGGTGCCTCATAAGGCGCATCAATACCAGTAAAATGACGTATTTCTCCGGCTCTCGCCTTCTTGTACATTCCTTTGGGATCACGTCGTTCGCATTCCTCCAGACTGCACTGGATATAGATTTCATAACAGCTTTCCTGCTGCAAAATATCCTTGACCATTTCCCGATCCTCACGATAAGGAGAGATCGTAGCGCAAATCGTCAACACCCCCGCATGTGACATCAGCTTCGCTACTTCAGCAATACGACGGATGTTTTCTTTGCGATCAGCGGGCAGGAAACCCAGATTGCGATTTAAACCATGCCGAACATTATCCCCATCCAAAATAAACGTGTGTATGCCTCGTGCAAATAATGCTTTTTCCAGTGTGGAGGATACCGTTGATTTTCCCGAGCCAGACAGCCCCGTAAACCAAAGTACCGGGCTTTTATGCCCATTCAGAAGCTGGCGCGCTTGCTTGTCAACGTCTGACGCATGCCAGGTGATGTTTGGATTTGGATTCATTCAGCACTCTCCTTTTTCATAACTTATCACTGTATATGGTTTTTGAAACACGTCCCCCAGCTTTAGGAAAGACCGTGTTTAAAGGCGTTCAAGGTACGCTGCCCTGCTGTGTGATCCAGTACCGCAAAAACAATTCGATCAAACAACAATCCATATCCTTCATCTACAAGCACTTGCTTGAACCAGACGGCAACCTCTTCCGGCTTATTGCGGAATACCCCACAGCCATAGGCTCCCAGCACAAGGCGCTCTACCCCGTTTTGCGCAGCCAAACTGAGTATGTAACGGATTCGCTCCAGCATCACTTCGCCAATCCGATTTACCAGCACTGGCTCCCGTTCTCGCACGACTCCAGCATTAACAGCAGGTGCGGTCAGAAAAGCGACTAGGTACGGCTTCTCCAGCAGCATTCCCTGATCATCCCGAAATATCGGCACATCAGGCGAATAAATCATATAATCCGAATAAAAACAGCTTCGCAGCTTCCGATTGTGCTGATACATCTCTTCCATTTGTGAAATACAAGGATACAATGCAGACGAACGAGCCAGGCTTTCCTCCTGTGCCTGACTGCCTCCGAGAAATCCGCCACCCGGATTTTTGGCTGATGCAAAATTCAGACACGCCACGTGATCCATCTTCTCCGTCACCTGAAGCCTGTAAGCCGCTTCCAATGTGCTTTCTCCCGTAACTTCCATCTTCTCATTAATCATCTGTTGCGCCAGCTGAGAAGACTCTGATACTCCTTTTAATAGAAGAATCTTTTCCTCCGCCTCCTGTTTTACAGCCACAAGCTGAGACGGTGCATATAGCTTCGAACCTGTGATGGCGTTGCTTACCTCTTGTGCAATATTCACTTGTGCCTGTTTGGTATTCGTATAATATCCATTCTCCAAAATAGATAACGTTTCCTGCGCCATATGTGATCGAGTATCCCGGTTGCTCCGGGTGTTCATGGTATGTTTCATGATGGATATTCCTCCTTTTTCTGTACATCCTCACGTAGTTTCGTCAGTATTTCCCCAAGCCAATTCGTGCCTCGCCATGATTTGCGGTTCCGTATGCGGGCATCATTTTCAGCCAATCCTACCCCCCAAATCGTGTCCGTCGGACTGGCCTCAACCAGTGTAGTTCCTTTCGTTTTGAGCAGATGCTTAAGTAAATTCGGATTTTGTGTAAATTTGGCGTAGTTACCGTCATACACAAATTGTCGGCAATTCGCCTCCCACAAGGATTGATCAAATCCGCGCACACTACGGCCGCGTGCTTTTTGCTCCCGAGGGGTAGGGGCTTGCATAATTTCACTGCCCGCCTCTTCATCTCCAAAAAGCTGTGCTTTTTTAAACATCATAAATTGCTCCGCGCAGTTGAATTCCAATTCATTTACGGTAAACACAGAGGGATACCATTGCGAAAATGGCGACTGACTGCGATAAAAAAATGTAAACTTTTCCACGTTAATTCCTCATTTCATATTACTTCATGCTACATAAAACGCGACCGTGGCTTGAAGCGGTATAACTTGGACGGACGATGTCCGGCCGCCTTTCTATATTCATTCGTCTCTTCCACAAGTTCAGCTATTTTGCGTCGGAAGGCTGCAGCCAACAGTTCCTTACCCAGAATTATTTCATATACCTGTTGAAGCTCACTCAATGTAAACAGGGATGGCATCAGGTGAAAAGCAATATCTGTATATTCTATTTTGCTGCGCAAACGCTCGATGCCGTACACAATAATTTGGGCATGGTCAAAAGCAATCCCCTGTGATTCCAGCACTTCTCGCTTGACCTCAATGGTCTTTCCCTTGAGAATTTCAGTCACTTTTACTTTGGCTGACAGGTGAATGTCCCCATGCTTCAATGTAATGTCAATGTTTTGTTCCCATCTGTAACCTTCCGGCTGATTCGTCCGTGTCTCCTGAGCCACACTGTAGTCCAGCTCAAACCATTGGGCATCCGCAGCATCATCTCCAGCTTGTACCTCCAATGAATCGTGGTCTACCAATGCCATGTAAGCGCAGCTGATGACCCGCGTGCGTGGATCACGTGCTACATCTCCCCATGTATATAGCTGCTCCATATAAATCCGGTCTACATTCGTTTCAGTCTTAAGCTCACGTCGTGCAGCCTCCTCCAGGCTTTCATCCATCCCTACAAAGCCGCCTGGCAACGCCCATTGACCCAGAAACGGATGCTCTCCCCTCTGGATCAGAAGTAGCTGGAGTGTCTTCTCCGGCAGCTTGCGGTAATTGTGCTGGAGTTGATCCATCACGGTAAAAAGCAGCATATCCACCGTTACTGATGGACGCTCATACTGATTGGCATCATATGCAGCCAAAAATTGTTCCTCCGTCAAACCGTTATGATTGTGCTTCGATGTATTTGTCACTTGCGTCACCTACCTGTTCATATTTGGGTAATAGTTGCTTTCTAAATCAAGCAGCGAAAACAGCCTATGTAGCATTCCTTTATTTTAACTCAATGATAAAAACAAAATGTTAATATCAATACAGTAATATATAATTTCAGCTTCGTCAACAGCAATCCTATGTCTCAAAAAACAAAAAGAGAAACCCTGGTCTTGTATAGACTGGGTTTCTCGACAAGCTAAGTAAAGCCTTCTTTATTCATACCAAAGATCATTCGTTTCAACTTCTTGAAGACTGCTCAAAAACGATTTTGAGTTGTCAACATAAAGTTCGGTATCGATATAGTACAGTTTTTTATCGTTTAAGCATTGATCAATATAATCTGCATTCAATATACTTTTATCCTCTACATTGGCGGCGAATGCCTGCAACTTGGGAAGCGCGGTTTTCCGATATTCAAGCCATGAATGATGGAATCCGGCTGGTTCGTCCAAGCAATAGATGTCATGATACAGGGCTTCGGCAATTCCCTTCTTCCTGAGATAGTCCGATGAGAAAGGCATACTTTTGAAGTAACGACCCGTCATCGCGAACACACGATAGCTCCAATGAGGAGCACCGTGATTAGATTGGCAAAAAAGGTTCAGAAAGAATACAGAGTAGTGCATTTTTATCGTAATAATCTCATGCTTCTTCACTTCTGAAACCAAACGATCCGCCATCCGGCTATCAATGATCTCATCGAAATCAGCCAAAATGATTATATCATCGTCCTCAACCTTATCCCGCAAAATAGAGGCACTTTGGTTTCTTTGGCAAGCTTCGTTATGAAATGCGCTGTTGTAGCTGAGCAGACGCCAATACCAACGGTCAAAGTGATCCGCACCACAGGTAGTCACATCAAAATACAATTGATGCTTCACGGGTTCACGAAACAGATCATCAGCATGAAATGGATGATGAATCACCTTCGGGCCAAGATAATTTGAATTGAAGTTGCGTGGCTTATCTAAATAACTGAAAGTCTTGTTAGCTTCGACCACATGCAGCTCGTCAATCCAGCGGTCATTTTCTCTTATTTTAATATCTGCAATCCGATTTTCATTAAAAAAAGGACAAAATTCGTATATTTTCATAACCGGAAGCTCCCCTCTACTATCGTAGTGTACGGATGAACATTGATGCTGCGACAAAGATGCCCGGAAATTAAACGTACAAGCTCGGCGATGGTCTGGTCTTCATAGTGCAGTGAACTGTAATAGCAGGTTAAACTTAATCTGTCGTGTTTTAAGCTTGCCGTCATATTTAACCAGTAGGCGGAGGGATTGTCGGCCGCATTGGTATTTCCGAAGGGAATAGCCAAAGGCTCATAAAAATCGTCGGCTAGCCCATTTATTTCCTCTGATTGGTAATGGAAAAGCATGTGTGTTTCGTCTTTTAGTGGCTCCATATTGGGATAAGTATCCTGTATCATATATCGTAAAATAAAGTAATCCAGTCCTTCAGATGGAATATGCTGCAACGTGTGTTTGACATGTTCAGGAAGTATTCCCCAATTCTTTGACGACTCCTCTTCGGGAATCTGGATTAGAATGGGATAAGCTCCGGCAAAAAAACCAATCGTACGATCAATCACAACCCCCGATAAAAAAGACTCGCGTTGATAAGACATCACATGCAGCAGCAAATCGGATTGCTTTTTCAATTGGTAGCAAGCCTGTGACAATGCTGTTAGTATCATGCTAAGCGGTGTAGTATGCTGCTTCACAGCCAATTCTTTTAAAAGACTAATATGTTCCTCTCCTTCAAGCAAATCTTGCGTTATTGTTGTCATGTGGCGGTGGAGAGGCTGGATCTCCGAATCCCTGTCGACCTGAAAAGACTCACCACCTTCTACAACCTTTCTCCAGTAGATTGATGCTTTAGAAGAAACGTCTTTCGCCGCATATTGTGTCAACGCCATGCACCAATCCCGATAACTGCTTTCCTCCTCACCATGTAACGCCAAATCACTCCCCATCCCCGGCAAGAGAAGATGCTTCAAATCCTCTAAAAAAATGTTTATGGATATGCCGTCAAAAATTAAATGATGGAACAGGAGCAATATCACCTGCCGTCTCTCTTCGCAATAGTGATCAAACAGCACGACCTTCCATAAAGGGCCCTCCTCGATGTCAAATTCATGCTGAACCTTCGCGCAGTATTCCGAAATGTAGGTATCATGTGACCCTGGGATCGCTTGCAGCTGCACGTAAGAAACAACCTGTTCCACACTCATTTTTTGCTCATACTGGTACCATTCATCATGATCCAGTTGAGCAAATGACAGCCGTAGGGCCGCATGTTTGTTCAATAGTACCTCCAGCGAAGCGTTCAGCAATTCTCTGGGAATATATTTCTTGAGCAGAGCCAGGTAAGGCACATTAAACATGTTGCGATTCGCCAGATCTCTTTGAAAAAAACGTTTTTGTACGGCAGACAGCGGAAATCCATCATCCGGGTATACTTTTGTTGTAGACTGAATAGTTGGGATATCCATATTCGGACTAAGAACAGTGGCTGTATCCGTCACTCCCCTGCTCAATGAAAGGGCCAAGCGTTCGATGGTCTGCTCGCGAAATATCCGGTTGACTGTAACCGGATAGCCATTTTTTTGCAGTAGACTCGCTATACGCAGCGCAGAAAGCGAATGTCCTCCCAACGCGTGAAAGTCTTCATCCTTGCGGATGTGATCAAGCTTCAGAACCCTGCCCCAAATCTCTTCTATTATTTGTTCCAATTCAGTTTTTGGTCCAGAATTTGATTTTTTATCGCCCCTATGGATTTCTGGCAAAGGAAGCTTTTTACGATCGATTTTCCCGTTGACCGTTAATGGGAACGACTTCAGCCAAACGTAACGAGAGGGTAGCATATAAGATGGAAGACCGTCAGCCATAAAAGTATGAAGCTGCTCCTCCCGCTCTTCCTCTTCCGCTGTATAGTAAGCGATCAGCTGCATATCCCCGTAAATCTCGCGGGCAACGACCAGACAATCTTTTACGACAGGGTAGCCGCCAAGACGGAACTCGACTTCTCCGGGTTCGATTCGATAGCCGCGCAGCTTCACCTGATCGTCAACCCGTCCAATATATTCGATATTACCGTCCGGCAACCATCTCGCCCGATCTCCTGTGCGGTAGAGAACTGGATTTACTCCTCTTTCGCGATCTTTGGCAGAAGTATATGGATTTGGAGTAAACGCTTGCTGTGTCAGCTGGTTTTGCAGCCAATATCCCCTTGCAACCCCGTCTCCTCCCACATATAATTCCCCGACTGCTCCGACAGGCTGGACACAGCCCCGTTTGTCCAGAATATAACAAGTTGAATTACTAATGGGCCTGCCAATGGGTATATCCTGCTCAAAAGGCTCTTCGATCCGGTAGCTCGTCGAAAACGTGGTGTTCTCCGTTGGACCATATACATTGAGAATCGAAAGCTCTGGATAGGCAAGCCGGATACGGTTTATATGTTTAACCGATAAAGCTTCCCCACCTACAGCCAGCCATTTGAGCCCAGCAAACATCTTTTCATTTTCTTCAATCCATTGATTGCACAATGCGGAACTTAGCCATAGTGTATTAATTTTCCACTCCTTCATTCGATGCTCCAGCATATAGATATTTAGAAGATCATCTTTTGAAACTACATACAGATGGCCTCCATTCAGCAATGTTCCCCAAATTTCAAACGTAGAAGCGTCAAAAACAGGCGAACCCGTATAGAGCAACCTGATGTCAGAGGAAAACGGGAAGTAGTTGGTGTTTTTGACCAAGCGGACGACATTGCGATGTTCTACCATCACGCCTTTGGGTTTTCCCGTCGAGCCTGATGTATACATCAGGTAAGCAAGGTCGCTTGGAGCATTCATGTTCTCCTTCTCTTCTTGTGGTACAACTCCAGACTGGTCAATATGCTCCGTATAAATCAGTTTTAAACGGATTCCCTTACAGGCTTCCGAGATACTTTCTGCCCCTTTCTGTGAGGTGATGATGGTGTCCAGTCTGGCATCCTTGATCAATTCGCGCGTTCTTTCTGCCGGAAAATCGAGATCTATGGGAACATAGGCACATCCCGCTTTCATGATCGCCAGGATGGAGACAATGAATTCGAGAGAGCGCGGCAAGTAAACCCCGATAAACTTCCCATGACTGTCGGTATCATCCGTTAGCTTATTGGCCATGTACTGGGACATTTGGTTGAGGGCGTGGTAAGACATTACCTGGTTGTGCTCAATTACAGCGGGCTGTGAAGGCCGTAGCTTCGCTTGTTCATGGAACAAGTCAACAATGGAACTCTCCCTAGGGTACTCTGTATACGTATTGTTCCAATCGTAGACGACTCGATCATATTCGTTCTTATCTATTAAACAAACGTCTCCAACCGCGCGATCCGGATATTGCAGTGCATATTGCAATGTATTTAGCAGATGCTCAGCTAGGCGACAAACCGTTGCTTGCTTCAAGCGATCTGCATCGTAAATCAACTTGAGAGCGATCTGTTCCCCGTCATTGGCAATGGTGATAGTCATCGGGTAATTGGTTTTCTCTCGTTCCTTCATAGCTGACATCTCCAACCCATGTTCAGGCTGACGGTAGTCGTTCATATAATTCTCGAAGGCCACGATGCTGTGAAAAAATGTATGTCCTTGGATGGCACTCCAGCCCTTCAGTTCGTTCAGGCTCACATAGCAGTAATCGTTCAGCTTTTGAATCGTTTGGTGAAGCTCCTTAACATATTCGGTAATGGTCTGTTCCACATTCCAATGCATAACCAGAGGAAGCGTATTGATCAACAGGCCCGTGATGTGGTCCGCTTTTGACAGATCGGATCCTCTACCGGACACGATCATGCCGAATACGGTTACATCTGCATCATGATAGACTTGCAGCACTTTCCCCCAAGCGAACTGCACCAAGGTGTTTAGTGAAATTTGCGCTTGTTGTACAAATGCCGCCATGCGCTTGGTCATGCTTGAATCGATATGAATGGTCTCAATCTGTTGCTTCTCAATCGGTTGATGCACATCAGAAAGCATGCCTCTCTTCCCCATCGGCAGGAGGGTCGGCTCCGTTAGGTCGGACAAATAATCTTTCCAGAATGACTCAGCTTCTGTTCGATCTTTATTGTTCAGCCAACGAATGTAAGTCTCAAAAGAGCGGGACAGGCTATGCTGCGGCACCATGCCTTTTAAGCTGCAAGCATAGATTTCATGAACCCGATTCAGCAGCAGCGGCAGGCTCCAACCGTCCAGCAAAATATGATGGTAACTCCAGATCATTGTCCATTCCTCTGGGGTAGTCTGAATCAGTGTTATACGGTACGCAGGCTGATGCAGATCGAAACGCCGATTACGATCCGACGTTGCCCATTGTTCGATATACTTCTGTTGCCGATCTGGAGACTCTGTTCTAAAATCCAAAAAAGTCCAATCCAATTCTACTTTTCGAAGGACACATTGTATGGGCTTGTCCAATTCATCCCAAACGTAACATGTCCGCAAGCAATCATTTTCAGCAATGACGTGGCTCCATGCTTCCTGGTAACGATTTACCTCCAGCCTGCCGTGATATTTCCAGCTAACCTGTACGAAGTATTGATCGGAAGATGGATGATCTAAATAATGGAATAGCAGACCTTCCTGCAACGGACTTAAATGCATCATTTTATTGAGACCATATTGCTTAGAATAGGTCTTTACGATCTGATCCAGCGAATGCTGCTCCAGTGACACCGATTGAAAATCACTTGGTGTAAACTCTTCGTAATTAGCTTGGCTGCAATGCTCGATGATAGAAAGCAAACGTGATATGAAAGTATTTATCAACTGAGTAATGGTCGTTTCTTCATAGTGGCGTTTGCTATATTTCATGAACAAATGCAGTTGTCCATGAACGATGGAACAGTTAAGTTCCAACAGGCTTGTTCCATGATTAAGCGGTGAGCTATGGTCCTGTGCTGCGTCACGTGTAAAACTTAACCACTGGTCTAGCCCGCTCGTATTTGTCTGATCGAATTGACCCAAATAATTGAATAGAGCCTGAGGCTCGGAAGTTGTTAGCTCGGAACGGACTTCTTCGTTCGGATGGCAGTATCTCAAAGCACCGTATGACATGCCGCGATGAGGAATAGAACGTAACTGCTCTTTAACGGATTTGATCGTAACTCCCAAGGAGTGAGTGTCCGTAACCCGGATGCATACCGGAAACATCGAGGTGAACCAACCGATGGTTCTTGTCAGATCCATATCGGATACAGAGTGTTCACGTCCATGCCCCTCCAGCCGAAACACAACCGTCTCCTGTCCGGACCAAACGGAGAGCGCCAGCGACCAGGCCGTAAGCAGCAGGTCGTTGATCTCGGTATGATATGCCTGGGAGCAATGGTACAAGAGTAGCTGCGTATCGTTGGTAGTAAGCATTGTAACCAATTCCGAAGACTCACTGCTCATTTTATAATCCGCGTAATGGTCTACCGGCAGCACAAATGCTGCATTTTGGAGCTGCACTTTTTTCCAGTAATCTATATGACTTAAAGTAACTTCATTTTTGGCATAATTCATCATTACGGACTGCCACTTTTTGTACGGATTTGAAACAGGAGACAACTCGGTACCTTGATACAATTGATCCAATTCCTGAACCAATATTCTCCAGGACACGCCATCAATAACCAAATGATGAATCGTTATAAATAAGCGGACTTGACCGTCAGGGTGACCCTGGATTACGCCTGCATAAACCATCTGGCCTGTCGCGTAATTCAGTTGTCTGTTCCATGCATCACATATGCTTGAAATTTCAGATTCGGGATCAGCGATTTGCTGAATGGTGTGACTGGCAAGTTGAATGGTGGTACCCGTTCGGTAGCGCTGCGTATATCCATGCTTGCCAGCTACAATCTCCATTGAAAGCTCTGGATGAAGTCTGATCAATTGTTGGATGGCCGTTTCCAGCTTTACGGGATCACAATCACGGAGTAGAAACAGCTGGGATTGATTGAAATAATGCGGTTCTTTGAACTGCTGCTCGAAAAACCAGTGCTGGATCGGCGTCAGACCAAATTCGCCTGTCAAATCAACCATACTATCTTCCTTCTTCTCACGTTCTGTCCAAGTAACCACAGCAGCTAATTCCTTGATAGTTGGATGCTCTGCAACTTGTCTTGGGGTCAGCATCATACCGTGATCTCTGGCCATAGAGACGACCTGAATGGCCAGGATTGAATCTCCCCCGGCCGCGTAAAAATGATCGTTTACACCGATATCGCCTCTTTTTAAAATTTGTCGCCAAATGCAAAGCAGTCGCTTTTCGAAACTGCCCTCCCCTGCTTCCGCAGCATTGTCAGCAGAGACAAATAATGTGGTCGGATCGGGAAGAGCTTGACGATCAACTTTCCCGTTTGTATTTACGGGGATTGAATCCAACTGACAAAAATAAGCAGGAACCATATAAGCAGGTAAAATAGAGCCTGCATACTGGGCCAATTCAGCCTCAGTCAGCCTTTTTAAGGCAGTATAGTAAGCCACCAGTTTATGGAAGGACTCATCCTTCCAGGCTCGAACGACACATTGACGGATGTCAGGGTGCTGGCGAAGCTGATGCTCTATTTCACCCAGTTCGATACGGTAGCCTCTGATTTTAATCTGTTCATCACTACGGCCGATAAATACCAGTTCACCATCTGGCGTCCATTTCACGACGTCTCCGGTTCGATATAACCGCTCTCGCTGTCCGATGATCATCTCTTTGTGAACGAAACGCTCCTGGGTCAGCTCCTCACGATTCAGGTATCCTCTGGCAAGCCCTACGCCACCCACCCATAATTCACCGGGAACACCGACCGGCACAGAATTACCAAATGGATTGAATACAAACAATCGTTTGTTATAGGCGGGTTTGCCAATCGTGATTTCTGCCTCTGGTTTGCATACCGAGGTGGAACATAAAATCGTCACTTCGGTCGGTCCGTAAGCGTTCACAAACAGTCGTCCTCTTCCCCAATAATTTACAATATCAGGCGTACAGGGTTCTCCCGCGGATACGATTGTATGCAGTTCAGACAGTTCTCTTGGTTTCATGGTTCGCAGCACAGACGGCGTCAGCATGGCAATGTGGATATTTTTCTCTTCGAGTACATCTGAAATATCCGCATAAGGAGGCAGTTCTTCATTCGACAGCACAACAAGTGTCCCGCCTACTGTTAACGTTCCGATCCATTCGTAGACCGAAGCGTCGAAACTGATGGAAGCGAATTGCATAACTCTGGAGTCAGGGGTAATACGAAACTTTTCAACAAGGTAAGGGATTAACGTAACCAGTCCGGCGTGCTCAATAAGCGTCCCCTTCGGATTTCCAGTGGAGCCGGATGTGTAGATGACATAGGCCAGGTCGTTCTGTTTAACCTGAATATTCAAATTCTCGTCGGGATGATCATACTGCTGCACCAGGCATTCATCTACACAAATAAGCGAATTCGCTTTCATATTCATTTGATTCATAGATGGATTTAGCTTATTTACCAGTTGGCTGTGCGTGATAATCATTTTGGCCTGAGCATCTTCTAAAATAAATCGAACCCGTTCTCCAGGATATTGGGGATCGACCGGAAGATAAGCGGCCCCTGCCTTCATAACTCCTAGCATTGCCGGGATTACATCTGCGCTTCTGTCCATAAAGATGGCAATCAGCGTGCCGGGTTGTAAAGCGCCATCCTCTCCTGTGGAAACCGACTCTAGAATCACGCGGCCGATTTGATTAGCCCGCTGATTTAACTGCGAATAGGTCAGCTTCTGCCCTTCAAACTCCAATGCGATTGCATCGGGAGTTCTGGCAGCCTGCTCCTCAATCAATTGAACCACGGTTTTATCCAAAGGATATGCTTGTTCCGTATCATTCCATTGTTGTATCTGCTCGTATTCTTTCGTTGTCAGTATGGGGTGAAGGAGTACCGCTTTCTCCGGAAGATGGAGTGCATTTGCCAGTAGTATCTGAAAGTGGCCTGCGAGATTAGCGATCTGCTTTTTACCGAAATACCTGCTATCATAGTGTATTGCGCATTCTAATCTTTCCGAACCATAACGGTAGCAGAGCGCAATCTCTGGCGGATTTATACCATATAGAGGAGCTAGTGCTTTTGTGCTCGAACTTGAATGCGATAGATCACCACAAGTTTCTACGATGCCCACATTGAAAAAATCTCCATCTATTTCTGGTGGGGAATCCACTTTCATGTACTGCGAAAGATCCTCACTCCACTCACTGCTGCTATCTCGCTTATCCCAATTTGCCTTTATTCTTTGTATCAAGGAGAAAAGATGATCTTCCTTCTGAATATGGATAAAAAGCGGATAGTCCTGACGACATTGTGTCCCCTCTTTGTCTGATAACATGGAATATAAAAGAGGTACTGTATATTGATTGGCGTAATGGGATGAAAGCACAGACCATATGGCAGCGATAAAAGAAGGCATACCCAACTGATGCTGCTGTACAAACTCCATGATCGTTTTGACCTGTCTTGTTTCCAAACGAATATGGTAAAGGACTTGATCTTTGTCTTCAGTCTGTCCGGCATCCCCTCTGCGATGGGAAAATAAAGGCAAGTAAGGTTGGATCACTTATTGAACCTCCCCTTTCTGAGATGCTATACTGGCAGCCTGATAAAAAGCAGCCCTGACGTCCTCAACCCCAATCTCGTAACTGCACCGCATTGAAAAAATAAGACCGTCTGTGTAGGAGGAAGCGATGCAGTTGAACAGCGAATAGATCGGCAGCGGATTCGGTTGCTTTATGACCGTATCATCGTAAAATTGGCTACACTTCAACCCTTCCTTTGCGCTATTGGCCAAATAGTTGAACATGAATACATCTAGCTGCTCATACTGCTTCCCAAACTGTACAAGTGTTCTGGCACGTTCCCACCTGTTTTTGTAGGCTGGTCCTGTAAGCAGATTCATAAAATTAATCGTGTGGCGTTTTAATAAATCTAGCCTGCTTCTGACAGACAGCAGCATTTCATCCGGGTTCTGCTCCATATCCATCAGCATAGGCACAAAATCAATAAACTCACCGACCGTGTTATAATACGTCGCCTCATCGTACCTTCTTCCATCATATAAAAATAACAATGGCAACTGGTCCATACTTAAATAAATTTGCAAGCCCCTTGTAAAGACAGAGAGCGCAAACTCCAAGGATGGGTTTTCAGCCGGGATGCTCACGCTAAACAGATAGGCTTCTGTGCTCGTTCTTAGCTTCGGAGTTTGTAACAGGTCCTGCTTGCTTTGCTGGAACGCTTCCAGATGAAAGTCGGATATCAATGCCTGTTCAGTGATTCCGCTGGGTCCGCTTTGGATTTGTTCTACATAATCTATATAGGGCTTCACTTTATCCGTAGGAAGGGATTGGTTTTGAAGCAGATTTCTATAGGAAGCAAGCACCTGTCGTTCTGCCACTTCAGAGGTCACCCGATCGCATATCGCATGATGGTAAAGCGTTATAACAACATGCTCACGCAGATTTCGTTTTAGCACAAACATCTGAAACAAAGTACGCTCTCCCGTGTATCGGGTATTTGTCATGTAATCGTTTATCATTTCCATAAAGGGGCCATATGGATTGCAGTCCGTTACGTCGAGGATGGTGAGTGTTGGCAAATCGGCGTCGGGAAGTACGTATTCCCTCCAATACGTCCATTCATCTCTTTGCACAGGAATGCTTCTCAGTAATCCTTGACTTTGTACAAATTGAGCATAAGCCTGATTCAAGAAATCATAATTCACATACTCGTCCAGCCTAAATAGGCCAATACTCGGCGGTGTATGAAATGAAATTTGCATTTGTTGAATTCCACTTAGCGGATATTCTTGTGCCACTTGCCCCGTTTTAACCCACTGATCTCTTTTTAAATAATCGTCTTCTAGTTGCTCGCGTAACCTCGCCGCCTGATCCGTGTCCATAGTTTTCAAGCCCAGACGCTGGACAAACTCCTCTTCATCGATGACCTGGTATTGATTATCCATTTTTACTTTTTGATGCAGTGGTACAATATAATGCGGCTGCAGTTCTTTAGCGACTTTCCCGTTCATGATCCGCATGATAGGATTAACGTTGTCCACGGAGTTGAAGTAAAGCACCCGAATATCTCTCACTTCGTGAAGAAAATCCCGCACTTGATACTTCACCAGATCGTACACACCATCTGTTTCTTGGTGCAGCCAGGAAATCAACTCTTGCTTGGTTTCTATGGTGCCCTGCTGCTTCAAGGCTCTTTCACTATCTTGAGCCGATTGAAGATAAGCAGCGAGTGCACGGATCGTCTTATAGTGGTAAATATCTGTCAAAGTGGTATGATATCCAGCCACCTCCATCCGTGACATTAACGTAAGCGCATGAATAGAATGTCCGCCAAGGTCGAAGAAGCTGTCTACAACACTGAACTGCTGAATCCCTAATACATCCTGCCAGATTTCCATCAGCCTGGCTTCCAGCCCTGACTCAGGGGATACGTATGCTGCTGCCACGGTATGTCCATTGTCTTCAAAGGACAACAGTATCTTGCGATCCAGCTTTCCATTCCGTGTCAGTGGCATCTGCTCTAATTGCATAAAAAAAGAGGGAATCATGTAATTCGGCAGCTTTGCAGAAAGCGTGTTTTTAATTTCATCTGTCGTCAGCCTTTGGCTTGCCCTAAAGTACGCTCCCAGCTGCTTCTGTCCGTTCCCAGCTTCACGCACGATAACAACGGCTGCTTGTATATCCTTTATTTTCAATAGCTGTGCCTCAATTTCCCCTGGCTCAATTCGGTAGCCCCGTATTTTCACTTGATCGTCAATCCGGCCGATATATTCAATGTTTCCGTCCGCTTGCTCTTTTACCCAATCTCCGGTTCGGTACAACCTGCCCCCCGGTACCCCTGGAAACGGAATAAACCTTTCCTCTGTCAGCTCTGGACGGTTCAAATAACCTTTCACTAATCCATCGCCGGCGATGTACAGTTCACCTGCAACTCCTTGTGGCAAAGGATGCTGGTCATGATCCATGATGTAAACCGACGTATTGCTGATGGGTTTACCGATCGGTACGGTATTTGCAGCTTCATCCAAATGATCGATCCGGTAAAACGTTGCAAATACCGTACTCTCTGTCGGTCCGTAGACATGAATTAAACGGCCAGAGCCCAGACGGGCAAATGCTTTGCGCACATGGCTGACCGACACCTTTTCACCACCGAATAGCAAGGTTTCAAGTGTGGCAAAGCATTCCGGATCAATATCCACCAATGCATTAAAAAGTGCTGTCGTGATGAAGCATTTTGTAATCTGTTGTGTGCGCAGTACACTCGATAGCTCACGTGCATTCATGATTTGGGCTTGTGGGGTCAAAACGAGGGTGGCTCCGTTGAGCAGTGCCCCGTAAATGCCAAATGTAGAACCATCGAACGAAAAACTGGCCAATTGCAAGATTCGATCTTTTGCCGCGAATCGGATGTAATTTGTCTCTTTGACAACACGTGTAATATTGTAGTGCATCGTCAGGTTTCCCTTCGGTTCGCCCGTAGAGCCTGACGTATACATAATGCAGGCTAGTGCACCTGAGCCATGAATGGAGGTGAGATTCCCTGTTTCTTCCCTGTTATTTCGCTTGTCCGACAAATCCAGTACAGGAACGTTGAGCTCCACTTGTTGCTCAATTGGTAACCGGGTTAGCAGGAGCTTTGCGCCAGAATCTTTCAGCATATAGCGTATACGTTCCTTGGGGTATTCCGGGTCAATCGGCACATAGGCTCCCCCGGCTTTTAAAATTCCGAAAATACCGACGATCATTTCCAATGAGCATTCGGCCATAATCCCGACGGGGTCGCCTTTATTTACGCCTTTGTTCCGCAGAACCCGGGCAAGCTGATTAGCCTGTTTGTTCAGATCAGCATACGTCAAGTGCTTGTCTCCCAATACAACGGCCACTTGCTCCGGTGTGCGCTCAGCCTCCCCCTCAAACAACTGATGAATCGTTGTATCCCGCGGGTAATCCGCTAACGTACTGTTTAACATGCTCTGCCTCATCTCCTTCTCCCATTAACGTTCATACGATTTAAGGTTTGCTCTACAAGCATCTTTTTCGAAGCTACCTGATAGGGAATGCAGCGAAAAATTAGAATATTTTGTATAAGCTTATACCAAAAAAAGAGTATGTATGGAACGTAGAAGTCGTTTATGGATAAACTATAATCACAACTTTACATTAAAATGGGAATTTAGCTGGAGATGAATAAATGACATCAGGTTACAGAATAGTATACTTTTCCCTTCATTTTACGCCTTTAGTTTCACAGCATAGCGATATTGCATTCCCGATATTTCCGGCATTTCCAGAAATTCAAGTCTGTCATGAGCAATTAAATATTGAATCCGATACTCTAAAAAGGTGTCGCTTCTCAGCTGTGGCCATTGTGTTAAAGCCTCACCTATTATTTTTCCCGCGTGTACATATTGCCGATTATCCTCTACCCTCAGTTGACCGATCAAATCCAGTAAAGCCTGATCAAAGTAATCTTCTGGCACATGATCGATATGGTCATTTTCCCATAATCTCAGCACACTTTCCTGTTCACTAAGCTCCAGCCAATCTTGTTCATGTCGCTGTCGATCTTCCATGCTTAAAGCATGAATTTTATCTTTATTTTGCGTTATGAACCGTGCAATTTCTTTCGAATACACCACGTTCATGGATAGAGGAAACTTACTTTCCATGAATAGAGGATCACTCGGTTCCCGTTCCATGGAATCTGTTACATTTACGACCCCGATAGGAGCAGTTCTGTTCCGCAAAAGGTATAATGCAAAACGTAATCCGATCTGCTCGTGAGCATTAGAGCCGCACCAGATCGTGATCGACTTATCATCAGAAATTGCAGTAAGAGTAGCCGTCATCTGTTCAATGCGGTGCTCCCAATTTGCGTAATGGAAAAATTCATAATCCACGATCCGTTCAGCCAACCAGTTGTGACGGTTCTCTTGTCCTTCTGGTGTTTCCAGCTTCCACAACGGCCCTATGGAAAATAGGTCATTAAAAGACAGTACTTCACTCTCATAACGCAATCCTGCTCCCGAAAGGCCTACCTTCATCGAGCCAGCAGCGGACTGAGAGAACAGCAGGTGTACATTGTTAGATGACAAGTCAACTGCCTCCTTTCACTGTGTTCAATAATATCTTGTCTTTCGACCAGAAATATCTTTAGAATAGGCGTATAGCTATCACATCTTGCTCCACAATAACAATACCACAGGATGGTTACTCGACTGGAGGAAAAGAAATGACATCGGAGTGGCAGAGAATACAGACCAAACTGCCGGAATGGGTGGAACAAAGCCGTCATCAGTATATCCATGGCAAGGTGGCAGCGTATATTCCCGAATTGTCCAAAGCCCCTGCCGACGCGCTGGGTGTTGTTGTGATGAACGGAACCGGCGAGACCGTGGTAGCCGGAGATACCGAAATAAGCTTTACGATGCAAAGCATCTCGAAGGTATTCACGCTTATTTTGGCCTTGATGGATAATGGTGAGGATGTTGTCTTCTCCAAGGTCGGTATGGAGCCTACCGGAGACCGTTTTAATTCCATGCTGAAGCTGGAGCTGGTCGAGCCGGGCATCCCGTTTAACCCGCTTATTAATGCCGGAGCCATCGCCGTGTCCTCTTTGATTCGTGGGAACAGTCCCGAAGAGAAGTTCGCCCGTGTCCTGCAATTTTTCCGTCTGCTTACCCGTAATGACAAGCTGGAATATGATCAGGATGTCTACGATTCGGAATCTGCAACAGGCCATTTGAACCGTTCCCTTGCCTATTTCTTGATGGAAAAGGGAATTCTGCGCGGACATGTTGAGGATGTGCTGGAGGTTTACTTCAGGCATTGCGCTGTAAAATTGAACTGTACGGATTTGGCGCGTATGGGGCTCGTATTAGCCTATAATGGACGTGATCCGGTCACGGGTGTACCACTGATTCCCCGCCGTTATGTGCAGATTGCCAAAACCTTTATGACCACATGCGGCATGTATGACGCATCCGGAGAATTTGCCATTCAGGTCGGGCTGCCCGCCAAGAGTGGCGTGTCTGGCAGCATTATGACGATGGTGCCCGGACGATATGGCATTGGACTGGTCGGACCTTCTCTAAACCGCATGGGCAACAGTACAGCGGGTGTACACTTGCTGGAGACCATGTCGCGGGATTTGGATTGGAGCTTGTTTTAGTTCACGAAGAAGAGGGTATTCCCAGCCTATGTGGCTTACGGGAATACCCTCTTATTTTACTTTCCTGATATGTTAAACGGTTTGGCCGTCGGTAACCAGTTTGATATGAATGCGGAACGGATCAGCTACGTATTTGGCACCATCGCGTTCCTCCACTACATATCCTGCCGCAGTCAAACGGACGACAACGGCCTCCAGTTCCTTTTGATTCGGCACAATCAGTTCAAAATAATCCAGGCCTGCAGCATGCTCGGGAGCTGGGAGCGCTCCTTCCCCTGCCCATATATTCAAGCCCATGTGGTGATGGTAACCACCTGCGGATACGAACAAAGCAGACGAGCCATAGCGGCATGTAATATCAAAACCGAGCACATCGCAATAAAATTGCTGTGCCTTGAGCAAATTAGACACATGGAAGTGAACGTGTCCAATTACCGTTCCTTCGGGCAGCCCCTGCCATGGTGAATTTTCGGAAATTGCGACCAAGCCTTCTGCATCCACAGGATCTGTACCCATAATGTAATACCCATTTGCATCTTTCTTCCACTGATCACGAGGACGATCCGCATAGATCTCAATCCCGTTATTATCCGGATCATGGATATACAGAGCTTCACTTACATCATGGTCCCCCTGTCCGATTTCAATCTCATGAACAAGCAGATTACGTAGAGACAGGCCCAGAGCAACGCGGTTCGGTACAAGAATAGCAAAGTGATACAATCCGGCTGCGGATTGGCGCGGGAGAATAACTGCATTTTCAATAAACTTAAGGGTTAGCAGCGGTTGCTTTCCATCGACTGTCAATTCAGCGGTGTCCGCCGTTTGACGCAGCAGTTGAAAACCAACGACCTCGGTATAAAATTGAATAGAGCGCTCCATGTTACTAACCTTTAATGAAACCTGCCCGATTCTGGTGTTGTCATGGATATGTGCTGTCATGAGATTTCCCTCTTTCTACATGGATTGGAGGACTACGTTAATTATAAATTACTGTTCTGTTGAAGTACGACGGCTGAACAAAGAATCCAGAGACAAACGAGTCGGCGGCGCAAATACCAAATGCAGAGCTACCAGAATAAAGGAAATATCCAGCTCATAACCTGCTCCCTGACCATTACCCATAAGACCGCCGGACAATTTTGCTGTGAAAATCGCACCGATTAATACAATTACAAAAAGTCCAGATACATAACGGGTAAGCAATCCAAGAATTAAAGCAATTCCTCCGACTAACTCAATTACTGCAACGGCATAACCTAAAAATCCCGGAACACCAATACTGGAAAACCAGCCAGCTACATTACCCAGCCCCATTTGAAATTTAGCAATTCCGTGCGCCAAAAACAAGATACCCAACGCCACCCGCATAATTGTAGAAATGTTTCTGCTTGCTGAACTCATATTTATCTCTCCATTCTGAATATTTTTTTCGTACCCGTATGAGCACATATTAATAATTATTTTATATTACTAATAATTTGGTTAAAAAAATAAAATGATCTTGCACTAAACTGTAACTTATATAAGTATGAGTCAAACTCAAATTATTAGTAATAGGAATAATTATTTTGTAATGTGAATTTATCATAAGAAACTATAGTCTGTCAACAAAATATTTGGTATGATAAATAATAAATTAGTATACATTATATTTTCTTAAAGGAGGAACCTTCTATGGGTATAGGATGCAACATACGCGCCGCACGTAAACGTAAAAATTTATCCATCCAGCAAATATGCGAACGAACCGGATTATCTCAAGGTTTTATGAGTCAAGTCGAAAACAATAAAACATCCCCTTCCATTGCTACATTGGACAGCATCGCTAATGCACTTAAGGTGCCCCTCGCTTTTCTGCTGCTCAAAGAAGAGGAACGGATGCAGGTGATTCGCAAGGACGAACGACGCAAAACGGTCTATGGCAAAAATAAGCTTCAGGTTGACCATTTGGGGGGCCAGGGTAACGTCAAAATGATGCTGGTGGACATGCCGCCAGGCTCATCCACGGAAGAAGAGCATGCTCATGCGGGCGATGAGATTCATTTTGTTATGGAAGGCACGGTATATGTGGAGCAAGGTGAGGATTCGGCTACCCTCGAAGCAGGAGATTCCTTTAGCTGGAGAGCAGCCATTCCGCATTATGCCAAAAACATTGGAGAAAACAACGCACGTATTCTGATCTCCGTATTTCTCGAAGCAGAGAATGACGCTTAATAGAATCAAAAAAAAGCGCGTACCGGGAAGTCATTTTTCACTTCTGCGGTACGCGCTTTTTATATTCCAACTCTATCTTTTCTTGGCTGCGTCAATGTCTCCAGGATTCATACCTTCCCAAATGTTAGGGATACTTATGTTCTCTGGATGCTCAAATACGAGGAATGCTGTCGGTAAATACCGCTCGCCGTATTCAGAAGAAGGTTTATTTACAATGGCATGATCCTTGACGAGCACGGTCGATGATCCACCATCCAGATTAGCACCGATAACCGCTCCGTGTTTAAGTAAAATGTTTTGCATATCATACAAATTGGCACCGATGCTGTAACCCGGCTGACGACCGTCGATGGTCACAAAAATAATCGCGCCGTCTGCTCTTTGCCCCATTGCCGTACGGGGAGCAATTCCCCATCCTTCGCTTGCATTGCGAATAAGACCTTTACCATTCACGATCAAGCGTGGCTGGAAGGTAACCGCTTCTTGCACATTCATTTTGGATAACTCGGACAGTGAATAATGCCCGGCCACCATTTTCCCCTGCTTATCAATCCCTACGATTTGGGCAGAAGCGTTTTTTCCCATATCATTGTAATATAACTGGCCCTGTGAAATAACAACGCCGATCGGCTTAAAGCCATTCCCATTCCAGTTGGGATCGGCAAAGCCGCCGCCATTTACGCCTGCAACAGCTCCCAGGCGCTCTACCATACTGGATACTCTTTCTCCTTTGCCTACCTTGGCAGGAATCCCGAGTCTGATTTTAGTGGGGTCATGCACCGTCATCACATAGCCGTGATAATTACGACCGGATACCTCTTCTACTTCAACCAGCGGCGTTTGCTGGATCTTGGTCGGTGTCAGATCAGGCAGCTTGATCGTATGTCTGTCCTTCTCCTCGCCCATCTGCTCGAAACGGGCCGAATATTCGGCCACTCGCTTCTGCGCCTCCGCCTCACCAATAAAATATTTTGCCCAGTGACGATGTTGTGTTGTGATCAGCGTATCCGCCGCCAAGTAGCGCAAGTCCTTGCCAGATGGCGTTAAAAACAGCCACGCACCGCCCCCGACTCCTGCTAGCAGTAGTACAATAAAAAGCCGCGCCATAAAGCGACCGAATTTTCCTTTTCGTTTCTTTTTTTTGTTATTCTGCCTGCGGGCTGTTGCACGCTGTGGCAAGACTTCCGGTTTCATTCGTCATCTCTCCTGTATGCTGACTTCTGTCTTGAATATAACCCCGTTCTCTATGAGGCTGATAGGGTTTGTTGTTCAGGACAGCCATGCTGCTGATTCTGATCCTCAGAGGGTAACATATCGGCAGCGACATCTAACGACAATATCATAAACTAATTTTGTAGAATGATAGTGTCAATTTTTTAACAGATTCATCATACCGAAAAAGAATACAATAAAACAGCCCTCCACATTAATGTGAAGGACTGCTTGGAAAATTACGTTAAATTTCACGCTTGCTCGGAACCCGTTTAGTTGCCGTTGCAATCCCTTTTACGGTGCGGCCTCCGGTTCAAGCAGCATGAACAGTTCTTTCATTTGCTGGCGCTTGAGCTTCGGACTAAGCACATACAAGGTATCCCCCGGCTTAATCACCGTCGTGCCTCTCGGAGCTATAATCTGCTCCTCTCGAATAATAGCGGTGAACAAAATGTCATCGGGAAGCTGCATATCCTGAATCGCTTTGTCCACAATAGACATCCCCTCCTGCACCTGAATGTGATTGATCTCCGAGGTGGTTTTCCCTAGAGATACCAATTCCAAAAGCGAGGGTGATGACGTTTCGTTAGGGTCCATTAAGCCGAGTTTCACCGCCAGCCACGAAATGGTCGTACCTTGTATAATGGCCGAGGTAAGCACGACGAAGAATACGACATTGAAAAACAGCGGCCCCACATCCATTTCATCCAGCAGTGGATAGGTAGCCAGTACAATCGGTACCGCTCCCCTTAATCCTGCCCAGGATAACAGTGTCTTTTCGCGTATAGAGTACCTGGAAAAAAGCAGGCTCAGGAACACGCCAATCGGACGGGCTACGAGCATCAGGATGAAGGAAAGCGCCAAGCTTTGCCACACAATGCCGAGCAGCTGATCGGGAAAAACCAACAGTCCGAGCAGGACGAACATCATGATCTGCACCATCCAGGCGAAGCCGTTGTTAAAATGAATAATAGACCGCTTGTAGGTCAGGTCCGAATTACCCAGCACGATGGCCATGACATATACCGCCAGCAAGCCGCTTGCCTCCAGTAAGGATGCGGCCGCATACGTTAAGACCGCAAATGCCAGCGCCATCACAGGATACAGACCGGATGAATCAAAATTCATTTTATTAATGGCAAATACAGCTATGCGTCCGAGCACAAAACCAACGACCAGACCAAAACCCATTTCCCATAAAAAAAGCAAAATATGTACCCAAATGGATTGCTCAGGATGATGTATCAGCTCAATCAACGTTACCGTGAGAAAAACGGCCATCGGATCATTACTTCCAGATTCCGCTTCCAGCGTGGACGTAATTCGTTTCTTGATATTTTTACCACCTAAAACGGAAAACACTGCTGCCGCATCCGTCGATCCTACAATAGCTCCGAACAGCATGGATTCCATCCAACTCACGCCTAAAATAAACTTGGCGCAAACGCCAATGACCACAGTTGTAATAATGACGCCAAGCGTCGATAGTGACATCGCAGGCCGAATGACAGGCTTAACATCTGCAAATTTCGTTTGCATCCCGCCTTCAAACAAAATAACGATGAGCGCGAGAATGCCCACCAACTGCGTAATAAACGCATTATCAAAATAAATAAACTGACTGAGCACCATGCCGACGGCAATAAACAATACGAGCGCAGGCATGCCGAAACGACTGGAAAATTTGGTAGTCAGTACGCCAACCAGTAGCAAGCCAGACAGCAAAAGCACAATAAAATTAATAATAGTTGTCTGTTCCATACGACGGCTTCTCCTATCTTGAAAATAGATGTTCATTTTTTCGCCTTTTATCTATATACCCTCAAATCACACAGAATACTAATCTTAGATAAAAAAAATTAAAAAAAACAGCTCACGGTCTGTGCTAGAATAGCACTTCATGAGCTGGTGTTGCTTTTGAATAAATTTTGATCAAAAGATTGATTCTTTCTACCTGTGTTGCACCACAAATTGTGCCTTTTCTTAAAGATCAATTTGCGGGGTCCCAAATCTTTTCGAAAACTACTAACTTATCGGTTTAAATCCATACATCGTTTTCAGCAGTCAATTCGCCTTCTGTTTCACCAGTATTGACAACACCTCTTGGTTCCACCAGCTTTATATGGGATTCCTTTTCAGCATAGGTCTTATGCTCCACACCTTTTGGTATCACATACATTTCTCCTTTTGATAGTTTGACCTCTCCATCACGAAATTCAATGGCCATCTCCCCGTCAAGTACTATACATACCTCATCAGTCTCGTTATGTTTATGCCATACAAAATCCCCTTGAATCTTGACTAGCTTAAACTGATAGTCATTCATTTCACCAATGACTTTGGGAGACCAATGCTCAGTAAATTTCGACAACTTTTCGTTTAGATTAATGGGATGATAGTCCATTTAAATTCCTCCTCCTTTTTTCCTTAATTTTACATTAACAGATCTTTGTCAAACTTTGTTTTAAATTATCAGCTGGTTTTTTCTATAGGCTTAAACTACGAAAAGTGTCGCGCTTTATGCTTTGGGCTGAATCATATTCGCTGGTACGACATACTGATCGAACTGTTCCTCGGTCAACAATCCACTACGCAGAGCCGCTTCTTTGAGAGACAGCCCTTCCGCATGCGCAAGTTTGGCGATTTTAGCCGCATTTTCATATCCGATATACGGATTTAATGCTGTCACCAGCATCAGCGAATTGTTCAAATTATGCTCAATTTTAGTGAGATCCGGCTCAATGCCAACCGCACAGTTGTCATTAAAGGCTACAATTGAATCCGCTAGCAGATTCACGGATTGCAGGAAATTATAAATAATGACCGGCTTGAACACGTTCAACTCAAAATTGCCCTGGCTCGCAGCAAAGCCGATAGCTGCATCATTACCCATGACCTGCGTAACGACCATTGTAAGTGCCTCGCTCTGGGTCGGGTTGACCTTACCCGGCATGATCGAGCTGCCCGGCTCGTTAGCAGGAATCGTGATTTCACCCAAGCCGCTACGCGGGCCACTTGCCAGCCAGCGAACATCATTGGCGATTTTCATCAAATCAGCAGCAAGCGCTTTAACGGCTCCGTGTACGGCAACCACTTCATCATGACTCGTCAGCGCATGGAATTTGTTTGGTGCGGACGTGAACGTTTTATCAGTGAAGCTGGAAATTTCCGCAGAGGTTCGGTCACCGAACTCCGGATGAGCGTTAATACCCGTACCCACGGCTGTACCGCCAATCGCAAGCTCCTTCATATATTGCACCGTGTCGATGATGATTCGCTTGCTTTTATCCAGCATGGCATACCAGCCGCTGATTTCCTGACCCAGTGTAAGCGGCGTGGCATCCTGTAAGTGGGTACGTCCAATTTTAATAATATCCTTAAATTGCTCTGACTTCTGCTGGAAGGTTTCTTTCAGCTTATCAATAGCAGGCAGCAAGTGATCCTCCACTGCAATGACACCCGCTACATGAAGCGCCGTCGGAAATGTATCATTCGAGCTTTGCGACATGTTCACATCGTCATTGGGATGCAGCTTTGCATCCTGTCCCTGCTCTTGCAGCCATTGACTTCCGAGATGAGCAATCACTTCGTTCACATTCATATTGGATTGCGTACCGCTTCCTGTCTGCCATACGACCAATGGGAAATGGTCATCGACCCGTCCAGCAAGAATTTCGTCCGCCGCATAAATAATGGCGTCCTGCTTCTCCTGTGACAGCTTGCCCAACTTATAATTGCTGATCGCTGCACTCTTCTTGAGCACGGCGAAAGCCTGAATAACCTCTAATGGCATTTTCTCCGAGCCAATAGGGAAATTTTCCTTGCTGCGCTGTGTTTGCGCTCCCCACAGACGATCTGCCGGTACTTTGATTTCACCCAACGTATCTTTTTCGATGCGGTAGTTCAATTCATTTCCTCCTCTTGGCCTATGTAATTCAGACAAAATATGGTGACTTCCTTGCCTATTATACATTAAATTTCAAAGGTTATCATATATATTGCAAGCGCTTTTTTACGATTAGGCCGGAGGAGGAATGTATCGTCAGCTACAAACCGGGGAGGTCGGTTCAGCTAATGGTGATATTGCCTTTAGTGCGAACTTCTTTTCTGCCGAGTAGTTTATTCAGCGCGTCGATGTAAGCTTTGGCGCTGGCTTCCAAAATATCTGTACTCGCGCCTCTTCCGCGGGCGGTGTACTCTCCTTGTCTCAGAACAGCATGCACTTCACCCAGTGCATCCTTACCGTACGTTACAGATTGGATCGAATAATCCTCCAATTCCACTTCTTCACTACTGGCCTTGTCTATAGCATGAAAAATTGCATCGATGGAGCCGTTTCCCATCGCCACTTCATCAATAGCTGTTCCATCCTGTTTAATCAGTCGAATAGACGCTACCGGAACCGACTGATTGCCATAGGATACCTGGATGGAATCCAGCGTGTAAATTTGAGGCAAGGCACTGCGACTCTCATCCATCAGGACGAGCAGATCTTCATCCAGCACCTGTTTTTTCTTGTCCGTCAAGGCTTTGAATTTTCGGAACGCCTCCTGAAGCTGCTCCTCTGTCAAAGCATCAAACCCCATGTCCGCCAGCTTTTCCTTGAACGCATGCCGACCCGAATGCTTGCCAAGTACAAGCTTACTTGTCTTCAAGCCGATGCGCTCGGGGAGCACGATCTCATACGTTGTACGCTCCTTTAGCATCCCGTCCTGGTGTATACCGGACTCGTGGGCAAAAGCATTGGCTCCAACTATAGCCTTGTTCCCCGGTACTGGCATCCCTGTGCGTTTGCTCACCAAGCGACTGGTGGCATACAATTCCTCCAGAACCAGACTGGTTTGCGCATCATAAAGCTCGGTTCTGGTATCAAGAGCCAACGCGACCTCCTCCACTGGTGTATTTCCGGCACGTTCCCCGATGCCATTGATTGTGCCTTCAAATTGGTCTACACCATTACGGATGGCCGCGAGTGTGTTAGCTGTTGCCATGCCGAGATCATCATGACAGTGGGTGCTGAGCTGTATTTTTTCGATGCCGGGCACTTGGGCTTTTACGATTCTGAACATTTCACCGAACTGATCCGGCGAAGCATAACCCACTGTGTCCGGCAGATTGACGACTGTTGCTCCAGCGCGGATCGCCATATCCACGACCTCGCAAATAAAGTCCAGCTCGGTACGGCTGGCATCCTCTGCCGAAAATTCTACCTTGTCAAAATACTTGCGCCCATAACGAATAGCTGCGGCTGCGGTCTCCAGTACCTTCGTCTTGTCCATTCGCAGCTTGTGCTGGCGGTGAATGGGTGAGGTAGCCAGAAAAAGATGAAGACAAGCGTCCTCCGCTCCCCTCAGCGCATCTCTAACCGCATCTATATCCTGCTCTTTCGACCGAGCAAAACCAACCAAGGTTGAATTAGTAACCTGTTTGGCAATCTCCTGCATGCTGAATATCTCACCTGGCGAGGTAGCCGGAAAACCAGTTTCAATCCGATCTACGCCCAATTTTTGCAGTTGAAGGGCAATTTCCACCTTTTCTGTGCTGGTCAGGCTTACTCCTGGTGCTTGTTCTCCATCTCTTAACGTTGTGTCCAACACCCATATTTTGCGCATACAGAACCCACCTTTGGTTTTATTTTAGGAGATGCTCGATATAAAAGATTTACGAATCATTTTATTCATATGATCATCTGATGTTTAAGATTAAAAAAAATTATGAATTTCCCATGTGCTTTTGCAGCTCCAGCTTGGTGCCATCCAAATGCTGAATACTGTACAGCTCGGCAGCTTTGGCATCCTGATCCCGGATCGCTTCATATATTTTCTCATGCTGAAGTGTAAAAGGATTTTGCATCGCCGGGTCGGTTACGAGATTTTTCAGCGCCTTCCGAATCGCCTCTACAAAGCTGCGATACACATCTGTAAGCACTTTATTACGTGTAGCCCCTGCAACAGCCAAGTGAAAAGTGATATCCGCATCCAGATACCCGTTCAAATCTCCAGCGGCCAATGTCACGGCACGACGGTCCAGTGCCTCGCGCATCAAGCGTAAATCTTCATCCTTACGTCGTAAAGCAGCCAGTCTGGCAATTTCCAGCTCCAACACACTCCGCACCTCATAGACTTCAATTATTTCAGCGCGACTCAGTCGGTAATCCAGAGGCTCCTGGGAAGTCGTCGGTTGGCAGACAAAGGTTCCGTGTCCTTGTTTTTTCTCTAATAGACCGGCATGTACGAGAACGCTGACCGCTTCACGCACCGTGGAACGCCCTACTCCAAAAAGCTTCATCAGCTCAGGCTCTGTCGGAATTTTTGTACCCACATCCCATTCATTAGTAGCTATTTTTCGTTGCAGCTGTTCAGCCACTTCATCGGCGATTTGCTTGCGTTTGACGGCTTGAAAAGGCACCATTTCCTGATTCATCTGATCATCTCCTGTTTCGTATCATACTATAGCGGCTTGCCATCCTGCAACCTGTTTTTCATATGTTCCCTTCCTCACCTCATTAGGCTTCTGCCTGTAATACTTGTCTTCTCCACCTCTCCTATCAACAAAATAAAGCCCGCACCGTTGGACACGATACAGGCTTATTCCGATAAAATATAGACTAAGACTAGGATTTCGATTGTGCAGGTATGACACAATATAAACGGCTGGTTGCTTCAAAAATATGGCCTGGAGCAAGTGCAATCAACCCGATCTCCTCTGCAGGCAAGTCCGGACGATTCGGTGCATTGATCATGTTCATTTGCGGCTCAGGACAGATGAATTCCTTGTTCGCTTTGTTATTCCAGATCATCCAATGCTTATAGGCCGTGCCTACATCGTATACGAGAGTAGCGCCTGTCTTACTGTGTGTCAGCTCCATATAGTTGCGTCCATTTTGCGGAGCTGCCGTGTAATGATTATCCATGGAGGCAAAATAAGGACTTACTCCCGTTGTCTTCAGCAGTTCCTCTTCCGGCGACAATGGCTGGAACTGTCCTGTGGCTAACAACCGCTCTGTCAGCTCCCTACGCTCACCGATAGTAACCTTAATTTTGTAGTCTTCCGGCGAACTATCCGGTACGAACGGAACCCGAATAGCCGTGTGAAAGGCAAACAGGTTTGGAATCGGCTGATCACCCTCGTTGTGGATCACATAACGCTGATGCAGTCCAAATTCGTCCAGGCTGTACGTCAGCTTGATGGTAAAGGTGAACGGCAAATAGCGGAACATGGGATGTCCTTCCCTCACATGCTGATTCATTACTACATAGCTGCCCTGTTCTCCAGATCCGTAGTCCTCAACCTCCCACCGGACGGTGTGTAAAAAACCGTGCAAATGGTTGTGGGTGGCCGTTTCATTGATGGGCAGTTCATATGTAACTCCATTCCACAGGAATTTGCCATCCTCATACCGATTCGGAGGATACAGGAAAGGAATCCCATAGACTGACGGACTTTGTTTAAAAGCCTCTATGCTGTCAGCTTCCGGCTCACGAAGAAAAGAATATCCCGTCTCATTGTCACGAAAAGAAATCAGATTTGCGCCGTTTCCCGGCAGGGCTACCGCTTCATAACGCCCGAATTTAAGGCGAATCGCTGGTATTCCATAATAAAGGTCACCAATTGCAGCATGCTGATGTGTCATCAAAAATCCTCCTTGATGAATGACGATGATAAATGAAAGCGTTTAGCTTTTGGCTTGACTATACCATGCTGAGCAAAAAAATTCCATGCCAACACAAAAAAACGATACCCCGTAAGGCATCGTCCTTTCCAGATCGCTACACATAGCGCCCCTGATTGGGTACAGCCGTGTGCTCAAAATCCTCCACAAGTCGTTCCAACTGGCTCGTCAGCTCATTTCCCTGCATGTAGTGACCGTGTCCCGTAACGGCGATCTCCGGCTTTAAACCGGACAGCAGTTCTACTGACCGCTGCGCAGCCTGCCAATCTGTCGTAAAATATGCAGGCGGACCGTGTATTTCTTTTTCCTGTAAAATAACCGCCAGCGCCGATTCCTGTTTTACGGTAATAAAAGCATCTCCGGCTACCAGCAACCGTCTGCGTTCATGAAAAAGCGATATATGACCCGGCGTATGTCCAGGTGTATGCAGCCACTTCCAACCAGGCGCACCGGGCACACTGCCATCCTCTGGCAGACGGGTGATGCGATCATCCAGATCAATGGCATCATTGGGATATAAAAAGGAAACGCTCGACAGCAGACCTCCACCCACACTGGGATCAGGTTGTTGGTAATCCTTCATCCCTGTCAAGTAAGGAAGCTCCAGCGGGTGCGCATACACAGGGGTACCCCAATGCTGAACCAGCTCAATGACCGATCCCACATGATCAAAATGCCCATGAGTGAGCACAATAGCAACGGGAGGGCCAGCGAACCGTTCCTCAGCCAAGCGAATAATCGAGTCTGTAAACCCCGCCATCCCCGTATCCACCAGTACCCAGGATCGACTTCCCGGCTCCCCGATAAAACACACATTTACAAACAGCGTCCGTAAGCTCAGAAGATCGGGAGCAGCCTCTTCATTTGCCGTCATTCCTTCGGTGAACAGATGATTTGCCAAACTGTCATCCTCCCCATTCACATGGAATTTGCTGTCATTATCGACCTATAGGCTTCCCCCATGTCGGCAGATTATGCATTATGCGGACACTGCTAAATATAATCCGCTTGTCACGAAAATAGACCATGTTTACATTACTCGGGTAATTTACTCCATGCCGCATCAAGCAAATAATCAAACAAATCATCATTCTCTTCAATCCAGGCATCCATACGCAGCATCTCTTCCTCTACGCGTGGCTCGCCTGCAAAATGAAGACTGTAATCCCACTCCTTGCCCCTTTTGCTATGGAACGTAATTTCGTATACAGAAGTCTGTCCATCTACTCCAAACACGACCTGACCCAAGTATGCACCATTCTCATCTCTAGTCATTTGTGCCTGTTGAATATGTACTTCCTTTACATCCTGAGATGCATTTTGATCAGTCATTTATCTATCCGCCCTTTCATTTTCGCCAAAATGTACCAAAACTAATTTGTGAACCTCTTCGTTACATTGTACAATATATAAGCCGTGTGTGGAATTTGCAAGAAAACTGCGCAGGCAACCCCAAGCCCTGTAAAGGGCCTTTTCGTGAAATGGAGGAAAGTTACATGTCAGATTTTCAACAAAAATTGCAAAAATATGCCGATTTAGCCGTTCGGGTGGGGGCTAATGTCCAGCCCGGGCAAACACTCATCATTCATGCTCCCATCCTGTCCGCTGAACTTGTGCGGCTAATTGTCAAATCCGCGTATACCGTCGGAGCCAAGCTGGTTAAGGTAAAATGGAGCGACGAAACCATTACTCGCCTACAGTATGAACTGGCTCCTGATGAGACTTTTAATATTCCTCCCAAATGGTATGCGGCCGAAATGACCGAAGAGGTCGAGAACGGCGCAGCAGTACTGCATATCTTAGCAGAAAATCCGGATTTGCTTCAAGGTATCCCGTCCAGCCGCATTACTGCGGCTCAGCGTGTGCGTTCACATGAATTACTCCAATACCGTGAACTTCAAATGGCCGACAAATTCAGTTGGGCTTTGATTGCTTACCCTTCTGAAGAGTGGGCTGCCAAAGTATTCCCGAATCTGCCAGCTTCTGAACAAATGGATAAGCTGTGGGAGGCCATTTTCAACACCGTACGTGTGGATCTCGACAACCCGGTAGAAGCATGGAAAGAGCATTTGAAGACACTCTCCAGCAAATCAGACATTTTGAATGGCAAACGTTATAAAAAGCTGCATTATCTGGCTCCAGGCACCGATCTGACCATCGAATTGGCAAAAGAACACCTGTGGGTTGCAGCCGAAAGCGTCAATCAGCAGGGACATTCCTTCGTAGCCAATATGCCTACCGAGGAAGTGTTTACTGCCCCGCTCAAAACCGGAGTGAACGGCAAAGTAAGCAGCACCAAGCCGCTCAGCTACAGCGGAAATATTATCGACAACTTTACATTGACCTTTGAAAACGGGCGCATTGTAGATGTGCAGGCTGAAACAGGCTTGGAGACTCTTCTGCATCTCGTTGAAATGGATGAAGGCTCCCACTACTTGGGTGAAGTCGCTCTTGTGCCTCACCAGTCCCCGATTTCGGATAAAAACATTTTGTTCTATAATACATTGTTTGATGAAAATGCCTCCAATCATCTGGCCATCGGTAATGCCTATGCATTTAACCTCAAAGGCGGCAAGGACATGACTCAGGAGCAGTTGGCTGCCAACGGCCTGAATTCCAGTCTGACGCACGTCGATTTTATGATCGGCTCAGGTGAAATGGACATTAACGGCGTCACCGAGGACGGTACTGAGGAGCCCATCTTCCGCAAAGGAAATTGGGCGATCTAAATGACAAAAAAGGCTCTCGCCGCTTTCATGCGGAGGAGCCTTTTTTCTTCATTCACGGGTTATGTCACAGATATTTTACAAATTACGAAGCCACTGATTTACTGTAATTCCAAAAATAATTTGTACCACGCTGATGATTAAAAAGACAATAAGGCAGCTTACGATTCTTCTATTCGTGGATTGGTGCATGGATAATGAAGATTTTACATAAAACATGCTGCCCAATATCCCAAAACACAAACCAAAGATACCTGCAAACAGCCAGCCTATGACCAAGCTCACCACTACAAAAGCCCAACTCCAGCCGGGAACTTTAGCCACAGGCACGTAAGGCTGATTGGAACCCAGATATACGCCATTCACGGCCAGATCCGCTTTGTTGCCAATGACGACAACATTTACAGCTTTATTCGTCAATCTGATGGGGAAATCGACCAAATTCAAAAAAGCATTCTGGCTTTTAACCTTCTGTACGCTTCCATTCACAATAATTTTCCCGCCGCCGAGGCTACGCTTGTACTCAATTTCATACTGAGTCCCATTATCTTCTACATTCCATTTTGCCATTGCTCTACTCCTCTCAAGTTTTAGGCTAGCCGTAGATATACTTTCGACATTTCCTAATTCAGCATTTTGCATCATTCGATTCCCAACGCTTGAAAGTACAATAATAGACGAACTAAACCGTTTCGATCTATATATTGCTGATTTGAAATCGCTCTTGGGATTGTTGCAAAATGCTCATTTATGTACTGTAAAAATCATAACATAGGCTGCAAGTTAAATAATGGAAAAAGGCCGCTTATTAGCGACCTCTTCGTGTATTTCATATTGTATTGGTGTTAATTCTTATGCCCAATTTTAGCTTTGTAAGCAAGGGAATACTGGTCAGCTGCCAAAATCGCATCCAGCACATCGTCCGCCGTTACTGCAAATGGCAGGTTGTGAGCGGTTTCTCCTTCTTTCGTCGCTGCCTGAGCTACCCGGTACAAATCCTCGCGGGAGGCTTCCTGGAGCTTTACGTCCTCCAGTGTGACGGGCAGATCCAGCTTCAGATAAAAATCGATATACCGTTCCACCTCAGCCAAAGATCTTTTTTCCAACGCAAGCTGTACCAAGGTACCAAAAGCGACCTTCTGACCATGCGTCAGATGATGAATATCCCCTTCCAGCACGGTAAAACCGTTGTGTATCGCATGTGCGCCTGCCAAGCCACCACTTTCGAATCCCAGGCCACTCAGCAGCGTATTAGCTTCCACCACTGCTTCAAGCGCAGGTGTAACCACTTTGCGCTTCACGGATTCATAAGCTTGCAGTCCGTAATCGAATAGAACCTCTTCGCACTTGGCCGCAATCGCTTCGGCTGCCAAGGTTGGCAAGCCACCAGCCATCGTTGTAGCCCGAGCCTCGATAACCGCACGAGCTTCAATCCATGTTGCCATCGCATCCGCAATGCCAGAAGAGAGGAACAATGGCGGTGCTTGGGAAATAACCTTCGTGTCGACCAGGATCAAGCTTGGATTTTTACTGAAAAAAGAATACGTATCAAATGCACCCTCATCCGTGTACAAGACAGATAGCGCACTGGTCGGAGCATCCGTAGAGGCTGTCGTTGGAATAATCACAACCGAGGAACCTAGCACCTCATTAACCGCCTTGGCGGTATCCAGCGTCTTGCCGCCGCCTACACCAATGACAATATCGACATGCCCGCTTCGTCCCTGATCAGCAATACGGTTCACTTCATTTTTGGACGCTTCTCCTTGAAACTCCACCTTTACCGAAGCAAGCCCCGCTTGTTCCAGACTTTTCACTACCCGGTCGGCTGCGATACCCCATACCAGCTTGTCGGCAATAACCAGAGCAGTATGACCTAATGGCTTGACATATTCACCCGTTTTATCGATCACATTTTTCCCTTGCACATATTTACCCGGACTAACAAATACCTTTTCACTCATCGTTCAACTCTCCCTTCCAAGTTTGTACAATTCCTATTATACGGCTGAAAGGGCACACATCTCAATTTCAAACCCCAGATCTTCAATCATTTGATGATCGGCTGTGACTTCTTGTCCATCTGTCGTTAAATAATCTCCTACGAAAATCGAATTGGCTGCATACAGGGATAAGGGTTGCAGTGTCCCCAAATTCAGCTCCCGACCGCCTGCGACACGAATTTCCTTGGATGGACAAATGAACCGCAACAGCGCCAGTACCTTTAATGCTCTGATCGGAGATGTGCGCTTTGTTCCTTCCAGCGGGGTTCCGGGAATCGGATTCAGGAAGTTAACCGGAATGGAGTCGCCACCAAGTTCTCGTAAAGCATAACCCATTTGGACAATTTCCTCATTCGTTTCCCCCATTCCGATAATCACGCCAGAGCAGGGTGACATCCCGTGAGATTGAGCCATTTTAACCGTTTCGACACGTTGGTCGTATGTATGTGTGGTTGTAATGGACGGATAGTTGGCCTTGCTCGTATTTAAATTGTGATTGTAACGATGGACTCCCGCCTCTGCCAACCGGCGTGCCTGATCTCCTTTGAGAATCCCCAGGCACGCACAAATTTTAAGTGGCATCGTACTGGTAATTTCCTGTACCGCCTCAATTACCTGATCCAGCTCTCGATTCGTTGGGCCCTTGCCGGAAGCGACGATACAATATGTACCTGCTTTCCTTGCTAACGCTTCACGGGCTCCGGCCAGCAGAGACTCCTTGTCCAGCATACTGTATTTGCTGACAGGTGCCGTGGATACGATAGATTGTGAACAATAGCCGCAATCCTCCGGACACAGGCCGCTTTTGGCATTCATAATCATGTTGAGCTTTACCTTTTTACCGTAAAAATGATGACGCACATGAAATGCAGCTTGCATAATCGGTAAGATTTCCTCATTGTCCGCTTCCAGCACCGCCAATCCTTCTACCAGCGTCAAATTGCTGCCGTGGATCGCTTTTTCTGCCAGCGAGTACCAATCCGTAACCTCATTGGACCATTTCATACTTTGTACCTCCCTAATTTAAATGAGCATGTAAACAGATAAGTTTCTCAGGATAAATTACCTTCTTAATTGTCAACCATATAAATTTATAATAGGTTTACAATTGTACAGACATCATATCAATTCATGTTCTATGTGTAAAGAAGCTAAAATCAAAAAAAGCGACCCTTTATCGTTCAAGGGTCGCTTCAAGGATTATTCAATTATAGAATGTCTACTCTTTTGTCTGGTGAATCCTGATTTACGAGACTCCGGCTTCCTCCATAAGGATTGGCTGCTTCAACAGCCGAATACGTGAAATCCGCTTGTTCTCGATTTCTTCTACAACGAACTGACAACCTTCAAATTCTACAGACTGACCCGGCTGTGGCGGGATGACCTCAACATGCGAGTACAGCCAGCCCCCTACTGTATCATAATCCTCATGATCCAGATTCAGTCCAAAGCGATCATTCACTTCATCAATTAACAGCATACCGTCAATGGAAAATTCCTCGTCATTAATCTGCTCATAACCCGGACGCTCCTGATCGAACTCATCCTGAATTTCACCAACGATCTCTTCCATAATATCCTCCAGCGTCACCATACCCGAGGTACCACCGTATTCATCAATCAGAATCGCAATTTGTGTCTTGCTACGCTGCATGCGTTTGAGCAAATCGCTAATTTGCGTAGATTCAGGAACGGCAAGAATCGGGCGGATCATCATACGGGTATCCAGTTTGTTTGCCCGCAGAAGATCCTTAATATGGATAAAGCCGATAATATGGTCCTTGTCCTCGGCACAGATTGGATAACGCGTTCTCATGCTTTCCGTCGCAATCGCGAGATTTTCCTCTGTGGACTCATTGCTGTACAAACAGATCATCTCGGTACGCGGAATCATGATTTCCCTGGCGGTCGTGTCGGTAAAATCAAATATATTATCAACAAGCGCCAATTCCGTATTATCAATTAGTCCGCTCTTATTGCTTTCTTTCATCAGAATGCGTATTTCATCCCCCGTATGCGCGGAATCGTCATATTCAGATACCGGCTCCAGACGGAATAAACGCAGCAGGCTGTTCGCCATGCCATTCAACGCCCATATGAATGGATACATCAGCTTGTAAAACCAAGTCATCAGCATGGCCGAATACAGCGTAATGGTTTCAGATTTACGAATGGCTATCGTTTTGGGCGCCAATTCCCCCAGCACAATATGCAGAATCGTAATCACAATAAATGCAATGACCACGGCAGTACCGTGTACATATACCGGTCCTAGCCCGGCGGCGGTAAATACAGGTTCGATCAAATGTGCAATGGCCGGCTCTCCGATCCACCCCAGTCCCAGCGAAGCCAGTGTAATGCCCAACTGGCAGGCAGACAGATAAGCGTCCAAATTGTGTAACATATTCGCGGCATATACGGCTTTTTTGTTACCCGCCTCTACCAATGCTTCAATACGGCTGCTTCTGACTTTCACCATTGCAAATTCTGCAGATACAAAAAAACCGTTTAATAATACTAATGCAAAAACAATAAATAAGTTGAACATACTCGGTAAAGGGTCACTCAATATGCTCCCCGTCAGCCGTCATTACGGCAGACAGGCGCACCTCCTTCGGATAGTTTCATCATAGACAGAACGATAACACATCATAAGCAGCGTCAACTTCCCAACACATTCACTCCTTCCGGCTTTTACAAGCCATATTTTCGCATGAATGACGAAGCCATTCATCAGCTTATATTCAATTATATAGCTATACACTACACAGTCAATCCGCAAGGTATGTCAGAAAAATCGGCTAACGCGGTCATTATGACCGAAAATCGCCATTTTCCGCCTCTTACCACAAGGGAAGCTACTATATTTGAGAAAGAATATAAATAAAATAAATCCCCCGCCGTAAGGCAGAGGATTGGGGGATAAACTATATATATGAAGACATCAGCGAACCGGGGACGAGCCCGGATTACCCATGACGCCAGGATATTGGTACAACAGCGGCTCATCAAAAGTCGCATAGTCCAGATTCACCATCAACAGAATGGTGCGTCTTCCAGTAGAAGGATCACTGATAATAATGTGGTCACGACCCGCCGCTTCCAAAATGCCCTTGAAAATTTTCGCGTTCCATTCCCGGTTATTTTCATAGGTCATATAAAAAGTACCCGTTTTGCCCAGATTCAGACGCAAAATATTTTCAATATAAGATTGCTCATATTGTGGAGTCTGAGTCTGTACCACTGTGCCAGTCGGTGTCATTGCGCTACCACTATTGACTTGAGGGGGAAAGCCGCTCATGGGCTGCATGGTTCCCATTGGGGCCAACCTAGGCCATTCGGGAAACCCGCCGCCAGCAGGATAAGAGACAGGACGGTAAGCTTGCTGTGAAATCATTTTAATTCCTCCTAAAATGGTTTTAAATCATCCACACTCATGTTGTTACGCGTTAATAGACGGCAGGGCAATCCTGTGCAGTTGGACTAAAGAAGCAATGGGCCTTGTAACGGCCGGTGTTAGTCTGGTTATACCAGGTATCCGGACAGTCCCCGGAAGGTCTGAAAAACCACAATGCATTCGAAGCCGGGCGAATCTTTTCCCCATTAATGACACGCCGGGCAAGACGAATGTCACGGTCACGGGCTCTTTGGTAAAAGTACCCCTTTTGGGTAGCTTCAAATCCGCCGGGACTTTGAAACACCATGTCATTCATGAGGCGAATTCCCTGAAAATCCAGACAATTGGCCAAAATCCGATTAACACCGACATTGCCGACCATGAGCATTCCCTGCTCCCCTTCTCCTTCGGCCTCTGCTCGCATAAGCCGGGCCAGTGTCCTTACATCCTCTAAGTTGACATTAATAACAGCCAACGTCTCCCCTCCTTACTGCTCAATCATATATCGTATCGTATGGTACAAATGCCCAATGGGTGACAGCGACAACGAAAAAAATAGCCCCGAAATTCGGGACTATCCTGCAGTAACGTATCCTTATATAAAAATTAAGTTCGCCCAGTTCAGCCTAATTTTCAGGGCTCATAAATCATTTTTCGCGTCATGCCGCCATCTACAACCAGATTCGTGCCTGTAACAAAGTCGTTGCCGGACTGGGTCAAATACAGACACGCCCGCGCGATGTCGGCAGGAATTCCCACTCGACCGGATGGATGCTGCTGATGGTCTTCGGGGCGTAGTTGCCCGTAATCCCCTGTCTCAATCCAACCCGGACTAATACAGTTGACCCGGATTCCATCCTTTCCTAGCGATATGGCCATCGCGTGTGTAAGGGCTGCAATGGCTCCTTTGGACGCCGCATAGGCTTCTGTATCCGGTTCTGACATGAAAGCCCGTGTCGAAGTCATGTTGACCACCGAACCGCCTTCCGGATTGCGTTTCATTACCTTGGCCGCTTCTCGTGTTGCAATAAAGCAGCTGCGTACATTCGTATTCAAAATGTCATCCCATTCCGCAACCGTTAACTCATATGGAGATTTCCATTTGGACACGCCCGCATTGTTAATCAGCGTATGAATGGTGCCATATTCCTCTTCCGTAGCACGGATCAGCGCAACAATATCTTCTTCCTTACGCACATCACAGGGAACAAAGATCGCCTGATGTCCTTCATTCCGTGCCGCAGCCGCAACAGCAGCCCCTTTTTCCTCATTGTGATCGGCAAATACGACCTTGGCACCCTTGCCAGCGTAGGCCAAAGCGACCTCTCTTCCGATTCCATGTGCCGCTCCTGTTACGATAACAACTTGTCCCTCAAATGACATGGCTTATTCCTCCTCTATACACTTCCCTAGTATATATGTACCAAAATGTGCTGCACAAGAAACAAGAACAGCCCCCTGGCCTGTTTCACCGCAGGAGGCTGCCCATGAATGAATGGGAGAATAAGCTGCTGTCTACATTTTTACCTGTTCCAAGCTATAGCGATTGAGACGCTGGAACCCGATGTACCGTGTACCCTGAAAGGTAAGCCGCCCCTCATCTCCCTCGGCACATTGACCATATTCTTCCCCGCTCACCTTAAACTCCATCCGGTCGCCACTCTCCACCTCGAAGGTTACATAATAGAAAGTATAGGTACGAGTCCCTTGTTCCTCCTGCCGCCTCTGTTGGAGATGTGTCCTTCTGGCCGTAATTCGGGAACCGACCGTCAATACAGGCTGCCTTTTATTCCGGCTCCATTCCATGACTTCCTTGCCCGCAGACAGTACGACAATACCCAACACGACTACGAAAAATACGGGCAGTACCGTACCCAGCCAATCGAACATCCATAATGACTCAAATCCCATGCACCGCACTCCTCTCCGCCAGGCATTCCACAGGGAAACGGCCGGGCATCCTCACATGACCTAAGCTTTCTGTAATAGTATATGTACGTTCCTGCCCAAATTTGATAGCAACCCTCAAGAACGCCAAGAGCCTCCACGGAATGATCCGGGAGGCTCAACATATGGCGATATCAGAATGATGCATCTGTTTATACATGTACAAGCTGGAGATAACGTTGTGTCTCATCCAGAACTTCATTTTCTTCTGTTTCGGCGTAACGTTCTGCACACTGCTTACAATCCTCTTCAGTCGTGCAACCGTAGGCATCTTGGCAAGTGTAACAAAATTGAAGGTAGTATTGGGTTAACATATGATCCTGATTCGCTCTCATGATTATCACTCCTATCGTTGTTTACAGGTTCAGTATAACAGCGGCTCATCCGATAGATTGTGATTTTTTTCACATATTGTCGTATAAAATTTAAGTTTTTTAAAAATAAAACGCCCTGTGCCTCTTCCCTGTATCTGCATGGCCTTTTGAGGACGTGCAAAATGAGGGGGAAAAGCACAGGGCAATCGCTCTGATGAAAGGTTATAGGATCCTCCAGCTGGCACCGCCATCCGTCGTTTTAAGTAACAGTGATTTCTTGTCGTCCAATCGTTCCAGAAGCAGCCACGCTACCGTAGAAGAAGCGAAACGGAGCTTGACCGATCGCGGGTAATCCTTAAGCTTCGATGGCAATACTTTGCTGCCAGTAAGGGTTGTCCATGTCTTGCCCCCGTCCATCGTTCGCTTCATTCTGGTTGGGGTTACGATCCACCCTTCCTTATCATTTAGAAAAGTGCGGCCGGGAATAACGGAGTTTCTTTTACTGGTCAGCCCCAAAGACACATGGTTCCATTGCATGCCTGCATCAGCAGTAAACAGTCCGCTATACTTTGTACCGCTGTCTAAATAACAGAGAACAGGAATCCAATACGAGGAACTATTTCCTTTAAAAGACTGCGGAGCTTCGGCTTCGGCTTGAGGACAACCCTGCATCTTGCTGGCTACCGGCGTCCAAGTCTTCCCTTGATTCGAAGTCTTATAAAGCTTAACACTGCTATCCAAATTAATCGCAACAAAACCCTGCTTGTTGCCATCAAAGCTCATTCCCGCCATGCTGCCCTGATCGGGCAGGCCCGAGCTTGACTCATTGGATGACATGCCAGAACTTTGCGCAACCTTCTTCCATGTAGCCCCTCCATCAGTGGTATGATACAACAACTTTTGTTGATCCTGCTCATTCAGGTTTGTAGACGCCATAATCCATCCGGTAGACGGATTTACATATTGTATCGCGCTCACATGCTCCCCGCTTGGGAGCGCTGAAATATCCCAGCTTTGTCCCCCATCAGCGGTTCTGAGGATGACGGTTGCGGTTTTGTCCAGATTTTGACGGACAACCCATCCATGCCGGGAATCGGTAAAGCTAATATCCTTCCCATATTCAAGCTTGTCTTGAAATTGAACGTTTTCGGAAGGAGAAATATTATTCCAGGTATTTCCACCATCATGCGTATAATAGAGCCGAAGCTCATTACGAGTAACTCCCCAAACGAAACCTTTGGTATTATCAATCAGATGGAAATCAGCTATTCGTGTCTGAACTACATATTTGGCATCGGGATCGCCCACCTTCGGCGTCAATGGTGGATTAATAGTTATCGTTTGTCCCTGGTCATCCGGTTCCTCAACCGGAGGTTTGGTTACGGTTTCTGCGGGTTCGGAAGAACAGCCAGCCAGCAGGATACCTGTCAGCAGCAATACTCCCCCCAGGAGCGCACGCCAGCGCAGTTTCATATAAAGATCCTCCCTAGATGGCATGCGGTAATCCCGTGCCACAAGCTTATCTGAAACAGAATTATACCATAAACGACCTTATGTGACACTTTTCGCGCACTCATACAAAAAAACCGGCACCCTCCACATAAGTGCAGGATGCCGGCTTTTTAACATTCAGACAAATTAGGATTTACGGTTTAACAAACTTTTGTGATATCCATAGAAGAAATAAATCAGTAGACCCAGCAGAAGCCAAACGATAAATCCAATCCACGTGCTGATATGAAGCTGAAGCATCAAACCGACGCAAACCAGGGCACTCAAAAGCGGGAGTAACGGGACCCAAGGAACGGTAAAGCCTCTTTTCAGATCGGGACGTTTCTTACGCAGAACGATCACCCCAACCGATACAACGGCAAAAGCGAACAGGGTTCCGATACTCGTCAGGTTCGTCAGAGCATGTAATGGAAAAAATCCACTAGCCGATGCGATGATGCTTCCGACCAGCCAAGTGCTTCGGATTGGTGTTTGAGTTTTGGGATTGATTTTAGATAAAAATACCGGTAACAAACCGTCACGCGACATCGAGAAAATTAACCGTGTTTGACCATACAACAGTACGAGTAAAACCGTGGTCATCCCGGCAATCGCACCGACAGAAATCAATCCTGCCGCAAAATCCTGATGGATAAAGCGCAAAGCAAACGCAACAGGATCATTTACCCCTAACTGCGTATAAGGCACCATTCCGGTAAGTACAACCGAAACCGCTATATACAGCACCGTACAAATCGCAAGCGAGGAAATAATACCAATTGGCATATTTCGCTGCGGATTACGTACCTCCTCTGCTGCCGTTGAAATGGCATCGAAACCCAAGTAAGCAAAAAATACGATTGCCGCGGCACTCAAAACACCGGAAAAACCATAGGGGAGAAACGGTGTCCAGTTCGCAGGCTTAACATAAAAAATTCCGATTCCGATAAACAGCAGCACAACGCCCACTTTGACACAAACCATAATGAAATTAAATCGGACCGTTTCCTTGGCTCCGAGACTCAGCAACAGTGTGATCAACATAATAATACACACAGCAGGCAGGTCAATAATGGTTCCCTTGGCTGAATCAAAGGCTGCGGTTAAAGCCAGTGGTAAATGTATATCGAAGCCGGCCAGCAAGCCTTGAAAATAAGCAGACCAGCCACTGCTCACTGAGGCGGCCGCCACCCCGTATTCCAGAATTAAGTCCCAACCCAGCACCCAGGCCAGAATTTCCCCAAACACAATATAGCTATACGCATAAGCGCTGCCGGCAGCGGGAACCGTAGATGAAAGCTCTGCATAGCACAAGGCTGCCAGCACGCAGGCAATTCCTGCAATAACAAAGGAGATCATCAGGCCAGGACCCGCATTTTCCGCTGCTGCCTTGCCTGTGATCACAAAAATCCCGGTACCGATGATACATCCTACACCCAGCATAGTCAGATCGAAGGCGCCCATCGTTCTCTTCAAATGACCCGTCGTTCCGTTTTCCCCATGCGGGAGCATCCCTGTCTTTTTTCGAAATAAGTCCATAATCATAATCCTCTTTCCATAATGTCCTACGCCAATATTGCTACTGCAACGCTTTAGTGTGTGTTTCTGTCATTCGATTAATTATTGGCGAGTCCCTGTTTGAAGTCAAGGAGAAATGTCATATTTCTTTGCAGTGGAGGGCACATATACGGTAAACTAAGTAGGAAAGATAAATTTTGTATTATTAAAAAATGAAAAGGTATTCAACCCGAAAAGGAGATGAGGATTTTATGAGCTTAAAACCTTACAAACGAAGCAGAGTGGCCATTGTCGGCATGGGAGCGGTCGGTACAACGACCGGTTACACCCTCCTGCTACGCCAACGCATGTCAGAACTTGTCTTTATTGATGTTAATGTCAAAAAGGCGCAGGGGGAAATGCTCGACATGAATCACGGGCTTCCCTTTCTCGGCGGTGTCAAAGTGTGGGCGGGTGATTATGAAGACTGCCGTGATGCGGATATCATCATTGTTACAGCGGGCGCATCACAAAAACCGGGAGAAACACGCATTGATCTGCTCAAGCGTAATGCCGAAATTTTTGAAAGCATTATTGATAATATCGTCAAGGTAAACACACACGGCATTTTGCTGATCGCAACCAATCCAGTGGACATTCTCTCCTACATCTCCTGGAAACGTAGTGGCTGGCCTTCGAGCAGAGTTATCGGTTCGGGTACGCTGCTGGACAGCGCACGCTTCCGTTATTTGATCGGTAAGCAAAAGGGCATTGATCCTCGCAGCATCCACGCCCATATTATTGGAGAACATGGCGATTCCGAGCTGCCTGTATGGAGCACGGCCAACATCGCAGGAACTCCATTGGAGCTGGGCGAAGAAACGAAAAATGAGATTTTTGAAAGTACCAAAAATGCAGCCTATGAAATTATAGATGCCAAAGGCGCGACCTCTTACGCCATCGGGCTGGCTCTCGACCGGATCGTAGCAGCCATTCTGGGGGACGAAGGGTCGGTACTTAATGTGTCCACTTTGCTGGAAGATTATAACGGAGTGTCTGACGTTTATCTGGGTGTCCCGAGTATCGTAGATCACAACGGGGTACGCGAAATTTTAGATCTTCCACTGAATGACAAGGAACGTCAAGGGCTGCATCAATCTGCGAACAAGCTGAAAGATCAAATCAGTAAACTCAACTTGTAGATGAACAAACTGAAATTGTAGACAAAAAGGGCCTCCACAGCGGCGAAAATACCGTTGAGAGGCCCTTTGATTATTTTATATAAGGAGTTCGGCTTATCGTAAACAGTTTATTCAGATTACCAAGGCGGTGTATCGCCATCGGCAAACTCGTCTTCTTGCTGGCGTTTCTCTTTCAAGCGCTCAGCCACCGTTTCGAACGATTCAGGTTGAAGCAGCTCAATCGGTGAAAAACCTTTTTCAAACGTAAATGCGTCGCCTTCAATGATAAGCGCGTATCTATCATGCAGCTTCGTAATATGCAGCTTGGCCCCAAAGTCGGACAGCAGTCCACGCACAGCCGTATCATCCAGCTTGAAGCGAACTTCAATTTCCGGTTTTAGCTCAACAATATGCTGTGCAGCCTCTACGACCTGAAGGGGTTCCCATTTTCCTTGCAAATCCCGTTTTTCACTGGCCGCCCACAGCTCCAGATCACGTTCCTCTTGCTGTCTTTCCTCATTGGAAGCATCTGGCCATTTCGTCTCTACATAGTTCTGGACGAAGCCCATGACATGCTCATTAACGATTTCTGGCATGGATTGCTCGTAGGTCACAAATTTCAGAAAATCCTCAAAATACCGGGCATGCGAGGACTGGTGAATTTTAAGCTCCCACTCATCGTTCATCCCCTCCTCCAGCATGTAAGGATACATGATGGATTTCATATTACGGGCTGAAATGGCCATTTCGACCTCACTGACCAGACTGCTTTCGGTAATCCGAGCAATTTTAGGTTCAAAATCACATTTGAGCACAAAAATAAACGGATCATCGGAGTGTGTATTCAAGGTAGCCTGTACAATGATCAACGCTCCGCCGCGTACCGCGCTCGTATCCAGATACATCCGCACCAGATCGTCGCAGGCATTTTTAAAATCTTCCTTATCCTCTGCTCCCCGCAGCCGGGCGAACATATTGAAATTCGGATTACTGCTCAGTTCATGCTCCGGTTCAACGATAAAGCGGCCAATTTTGGTCGGTGCCTGCTCTGTGCTCGGATTTTTCTCGACCTTCCGCTTGCTAATGCGGGCAAATTCCCCATCCAGAAATTTTTTAACATCGCTTTCGTCATAATCATAGTCATCCATCGTAGCGTAATGCTTGTAGGACTTACCACCCTGTCCTTCTTTTCCGTCTACCTGAATTACAAAAAAAGATAAAAAGTCCACTTGAAAGTTCATTTGTGTTCCATACGCTCCTTTTCAGGCATGTACGCGTAATTATATCACTATGGATTTAAAACGTACATCGGATACAAATCCTCATCGTTCAGATATACATTTTAGTTAACATAATATTTATTATGTAATATTTTGTGCAAGCTGTTGTATCCGGGGAATCTAAATAACGCAAAAAACCGATCCTTATTGGAATGGAGGTGTATCCTGCCATCCGCTAAGGATCAGTTTTTTTATGATCTCATCATTATTTCATAATTTCATGCGTCCTAAGACTCTCTTCCTTCATGCTGTCTTTTCCACAATCGTGCATACAGACCGTTGTCATCCAGCAGTTCATCATGTCGTCCCTGCTCTACAACCCTGCCTTTGTCCAGTACAACGATGCGGTCCGCATTTCGTACTGTTTTGAGTCGATGAGCAATCGCGATAACGGTTCGGCCTTGTACAAGGCGATCAATCGCCTGCTGAATATCCTTTTCATTCTCAGGATCAAGCGAAGAGGTGGCCTCATCCAGCAATACGATCGGCGAATCCTTGAGAATAGCACGGGCGATAGAAATTCGTTGCTTTTCCCCACCCGACAATGTACTGCCGCCCTCGCCTACCCAGGTGTCATACCCGTTCGGCAGCTTGGAGATAAAATCGTGACAGCAAGCTTGACGAGCGGCAGCTTCGATCTCTGCCTGCGTCGCATCACTTTTACCGAATCGAATATTGTTCCCAATGCTATCCTGAAACAGATACACGTCCTGAAACACCATAGATACCTTGCGCAGCAGCGCCTCAGGGTCCATCTGCCGCATATCATCGCCACCCAGCAGTACACTGCCCTGATTCGGGTCATAAAAACGTGCGATCATACGCAATACCGTACTTTTCCCGCTACCAGAAGGCCCTACGAGCGCCGTAAAGGAACGGAACGGCATAGACATACTTACATCCTCAAGTACGGGTTGCTCACCATAGCGGAAGCTTACGTGTCTCAACTCGATATCATGCCTTTGCGAAGGTATCTGATCCCCGGGCATGACAGGCTCGTTCAGCAACTGGACAATACGCTCCCCTGCCTGCTCGTGATAACGAAACTCGGCGAAATTAACAAGCGCAGTGGTCAGAGGGTCATAAATACGTGTTCCTACGATTAAAAAGGAGACAAAAGCGATCACATCCAACTGCCCAGCCAATAATAGATATACCCCGATCATAACCATCCACGTCAAGCCAGAGCGTATAAAAGCAATAGCAGCTAATACAATCGGCCCCAACAGCCCTTCAATTCGGATACTGTGACACATCAGCTCCTTGAACGCAAACTCCAGACGCACAAAGCGCTCTCCGGTTAGCTGATAAGCCTTAATTACCCGAATACCGTTCAAATACTCCTGTAGGCGATTAGCCGCGTTAATTTTAGCCCGCATGTGATTAGCTCCCAGCCGCCGCTGTATACGGGAAGTGAGCAATACCAGCAAAATCGCTACCGGAAAAGCGGCGAACAGTGCCAGCGCCATGCGCCAATCCAAAAAGGATAAGCCAATCAACGCCAGCAGCGGCATCGTCACCGCCCCGATCATTTGCGGGACCAAATGGGAAATCCCATGCTCCACCATTGTGAAATCACCCATCATCATATTCGCCAAATCACCCGGATCACGCTTGTTCAGAAAACCGAGCGACAGCTTGCGCAAATGCTCAGCCAAACGCGATCTCCCGGTTACCGAAGCGTCATAGGCTCCCCGGTACTGGGAACGATAAGCCGGAACTTCACACAGGTAGAGCAGGATCAACGATATTAGCAGCCCTCCACTTATCCACCACAAGCCAGCCGATTGGAGCGAAGCTCCCGGATGAATGAAAGGCTCGAAAATAAGACGGGCCGCCCCTACCAGCAACGCAAATGGAATCAGCCCCGCAACATTAGCCAGAGTTGTGTACAATACCGGCTTTAACAGTACCCGCGGATTACCCGCCGTTATATTTTGCAGCATACTCATCGTTTAGCCGCCTCCTCTCCCGGCGCCCCAATCTGCCATTGTCCCGCATCCGTATACGCTTGCCACAAGCGGGCATACAGACCATCTGCACGAAGTAGCTCTCTATGCTGTCCCCGCTCAGCAATATGACCTTCCTGAAGCACCAGAATTTGATTTGCATGCTGAATAGTGGACAACCGGTGTGCGATAACGATCACCGTCTTATTCTTCATCAGCTCCATCAAGGCTAGCTGCATCTCGTATTCATTTTCAGGGTCAGCAAATGCCGTGGCTTCATCCAGCACCAGAATAGGCGCATTTTTGAGAATGGCGCGTGCTACCGCAAGCCGCTGCTCTTCACCACCCGATAAATACACTCCGCCTTCCCCGATGAGCGTATCATACCCGTTCGGCAGTTTGGAGATGAACTCATGGCACTGCGTCGCCTTTGCCGCCGCAATAACCTGCTCCATGGAAGCACCTGTATCGCCAACTGCAATATTGTTGAACACAGAGTCAAAGAACAAAAAGGTTTCCTGAAATACAAAAGCGACCGTATCCATCAGGTTGGACGTACTCATCTGTCGGATATCTGCGCCACCAATACGAATCGCCCCCTCCTGCACATCCCAAAAGCGTGGCACCAGATTGGCGATCGTGGATTTCCCAGAGCCGGAAGGTCCCACTAATGCGGTCATTTCCCCCTGTCTTGCAGTAAAAGAAATATCGAACAATACGCGAGTCGGTTGAGCGTCCCCGCCGTCTTGAGGCTCCTTAACCTCTTCTGTGCTGCCATAGGAAAAGGAAACCTGCTCAAACTGCACATCATAGGTAGTCGGCTTCTGCGGATGTGCAGGCTCCTGCATTGCAGGCTCATTAAAAATACGATCGATCCGATCAACACCTTCATTAATATCTCGCATGGACGACATGAGGTGCATAATTTTAAACATCGGAGCTGAAACCCCGGGAGCCATCACCAGGAAAAACAGCAGAACCGAGGCAAAAGCAACATTCCCCGGATTACCACTCAGCAAATAAACACCCACAGGCAGTACAAAAGCGGCGAATGAGCTAATAATTACCTTAAACACGAGAAAGCCGGTTTGGAATTGATCAGTGAATTTCACGCAATACTCGCGGTAATGCACCATATCGGAGTAAAACTTACGGAACGAATGCACCGTCTGACCGAATATCTTGATCGCAGGCATCCCCCGTACATATTGCACAGCCGATCCGTTCAGACGCTCCAGTGAATTGTAATACTCTCTGACGTTATCCCACGTCTTGGAGCCGCCTATCAGCGTCATCTGGACGGTAAAAGCGAGTAAAATGGGCACAACACAAGCAAGTGCCAGCCACACGTTCAAGCTAAACATAGCGACAATCATCACCACCGCCGTCACGATGACCTGCACCAGATCCGGCAGCTGGTGAGCGACAAATGTCTCTACTTTTTCCACGTTCTGCTCCAGTGTCTTTTTAACCGCACCCGTGGAAGTACCATTAAGCCAGCCCAATGGAAGCTTACCAATATGAGCTGACAGCTTGACACGCAGACCGTATAAAATACGGAAGGCTGCGATATGGGAGATGAGTCCACCGATGTACATCGTAATGAGGCTGGCCAATAAACCTGCGAGCGCGATCAGCCCCCAGCGAATCATAAACGGCCCATCCGCTGTTGTCGGCTGTGCAGCGTGTTCGAGCAGCTCCTTGAGCACAAAATACACAGATGCATAAGGCACCAGCATCAGAATGGCGCTTAAACCGGAAAAAAACGTAGAGAAAGCTAATAGTCCACGCTTTTCCCCGGCGATTTGCACTAATCGGGCAATGCCCGCCTTTTGTTGCATGAATCATTTCTCCTTTCAAATCACGACAGTTGCAGAATGCTTTGAGCCTGGTTCTATTGTACGGCTCTCGTCCTGCTTTCCGCCGCCGATTCCCGGAGAATCACCAACACTGGAGGGAGAAGTTTTTTAAAATGGAGGATTTTATAACGAAGACAAATTGTTATTTTTTCGGTAGGCACTCGGGTTATAGCCATATGTTTTACGGAATAATGCGGCAAAATGACTAAAGTTGCTATAACCCACCATCGCTGACGCTTCACTGACAGTGATCTGCTCCTTTTCCAGCAGTTGCTTCGCTCTTTCCAATCTTTGTTCGCGTACAAAGCCAAATACCGTCGTGCCGAATAGCTCTTTAAAGCCGTTTTTGAGCTTTTGTTCATTAATATGTACCATCTGTGCCAGCCGAATCAGACTCGGAGGCTGAACCAGTGTACGCAGCAAAATATCTTTCGCCTCGTGAATACACTGTACATCATTGGGTTTGATCGTCATGGTTGATTTAGGCTTTGGGTTGCGTATTTCTTGCAGAAAAAGTGCCATTAGCTCCAGCGCCTTGCTCTCCAAAAAAAGCTGTCGGGTCATGCCCTGATAAGGATGAAACAACAGTTCCTGAGCGATCGCTCGCATACCGGGCGTAATCACTGTCTCCATACAAGCAAACGGTTGCTCCAGACGGATACCCAACTCCTGTAACAGCTCGCCCCACAGCGAAGGATTAAAACGCAGCTCCATATGATTCATCGCTTTACTTCCCGGCATTTCCGCATGGATCTTCACTTCGTTCATATAAATGAGCTGCACATGCCCTCCATGCTCACGCTCTGAACGGAAACCATCTACGGACCAGGTAGCCGAATAGTTGAGGTTCAACGCCAGCTCCAGATAAGGAGTGTCAAACCTTCTTGCAATTTGGACTGGCTCATGAAATAGCATGTTACTATGGGAAAGCTCGAAGCCTTGGCGCAAAAAATGCGTATGATGCACTCCCTCTCCCCACTGCTCAGGTATATGATAAATCTGCTCATGCTTCGCGGACGCCTGAATGGGATCTTTTTCATAGCTCATAAAGTTTGCATCGGCTATTTCATTGTAGTAATCATTAAAAGTAGACGTAGAGGTATGTATTTTCATCTTGTTATAGCTTCCCCCTTTAGCTGGATTCGCAGTGCATGCGTGTTTTATTCTTAATCACAAGTATAATGATTATCATTCTCATTTGAAAGACAAAAAAATGCCCTCTATTTCAAAGTGGTCTTGCGTAGCCAACTTCGGACCACCTTTTTGATTCCTTTCCATACTTCGATTATATAGATGGCTCCAATCCAGTTAAAATTCCATATGATTACATTCACTCACTAGGAGATGTTATGGTTAACATAATATATATTACGTAATCTATATATCCTCTTTTTAAGTAACACGATTTATTTCTTCCAAGTGGCTCACATTCCACATTTTCTTATTATCACTGCTGTACCAGAATTAAGAAGCCCCATGATGTCCGTTTATCTTTTGTCCGCTTTGAAGATTTCGAGTGATCTTGGCTTGACTTCGGTGCTGACTGATCGTATAGTGTGGATATATCTGTAATCAAGGGAGAGATTTTGATGTCGGTGAACGTTCTTAACTAAGCAACTTCATATTCAGGGAAGACCATTCAGGCGCTTGCGCCCTCCGGGGACAGGTTTGTTTGCTACTATGTTTTTACCCTGACATTAGTTAAGAACATGCGGATATCATAAATCGCCTCAGGGATTATTTTCTTCTAGGCCTTATTCCGTGCTGTGTTCAGCGCGGTTTTTTTGTTTTCAGATTTTGTGAACTTCCTTTATACACCTCCTATTCATGGGCTAATTAGCTTACAAATTGGTTTACTCATGGATGATTTGGGGACGCATAAATTGGAGCTGCAAAAGCTGGATTATAGGCTTATTTGACGATAAATTCCCTCTTTCCTTCAGGGCGGAGAATGAACGATTTGTTCATTCTCCGCTCTTTTTTTGTTTTACAGAAAAGGTTCAAAAAATCCTGGCACTATACAAATAAAGGAGAGATTTATTCATGAATGAAACCACAATGCAGCGTTTGGAATATGACCGGATCAAAACAAGAGTTTCCGAATGTGCTTTTTCTTACCTTGGTAAGCGCCATGCCGCTTCCATGCAACCAATTACAGATATCCGTACGATCAGGATCCGCCTTGACGAAGCGACCGAAGCCTTGCAGCTCATTCGCCACGGTGCAAGTGTTCCTATCCCCTCGCTGGAAGGGATGGAACACATTCTTCACTTGCTGGGAACCGGATATTTGTTCAGCGAGCGCGATTTTTCTCACATTGCCCAATTTATCAGAAGTTGCGGTCAACTGATAAAATATATGGGTTCCAAGTCGAATGCCGCTTCAAGCGTCAGTGCCTATGCTTCTTCCATGTATGGTATGGAACCCCTTCTGTCTGAAATTGAAAGATGTATTTATTCAGGAAAAGTTACGGACACCGCCAGTAAAGAACTGGCTAAAATCCGCAAAAAAATAGCGGTCACGGAAGAGCGGATCAAAAGGAAACTTGATTCTCTCACCAGCCGTCACCGATCCATCATGCAGGAAAATATGATTAGTCAGCGTGGTGGACGTTATGTGCTTCCAATCAAAAAAGAGTTCCGAAAACAGGTGAAAGGCAATGTGCTGGATGAATCGGGCAGCGGTCAAACGGTTTACATCGAGCCTGCCGAGATCGTAAGTCTGCAATTCGATCAGAGTGCGAACATGGCGGAAGAATCCAAAGAAGAAATGAAAGTGCTGGGAGACCTGACGGCACTCACTGAGTCATACAACCGGGAGCTGAGCATCAACACAGAGACGGTAGGTATACTCGACTTTTTATTAGCAAAAGCCAAATATGCCATGACTATAGATGCTGTCCCTGTGGAGCTTAACCTTAACGGGATTATAGACATCCGAGGTGCACGTCACCCGTTGATGGCAAATTCCATGGTTCCACTTGATTTCTCAATCGGTGAAGTCTACTCCTCGCTCATCATTACTGGACCCAATACAGGTGGAAAAACGATGGCCCTCAAAAGTGTCGGCCTGTTAACCCTGATGATGCAATCCGGACTACTGGTACCCGTTTTGAAAGGCAGCCGAATGGCTGTATTTGAGGGAATTGAGGTGGACATCGGGGACGGACAAAGCATTGAGCATGCCTTGAGCACCTTTTCTGCACATATCCGCAACATGATCGGCATTTTGGAAACAGCAGGAAACTCCACTCTGATCCTGATTGATGAAATGGCATCTGGAACCGATCCGGGCGAAGGCGTGGGCCTCTCTATCGCTCTGCTGGAAGAATTCCACCGCCGCCAGACAACCGTTGTAGCTACCACACACTTTAGTGAGATTAAGCATTTTGCCGAAAATACGCCAGGATTCCAGAATGCTCGAATGGAATTTGATACTGAAACACTGCAACCATTATACCGTCTCCGAATTGGTGAGGCAGGAGAAAGCTATGCATACGCCATCGCCTTGAAGCTGGGGATGTGGAATCGTATTATCGAGCGTTCTCAGGCCATTTCTGCAAGTAGAGCATCTCGGAATACACAGGATTCATTTGTTATCCCCCCTGCTCTTTATGATGAAAAGCCTGTTGCTGCAAGTAAAACTTCCCCCAAAAGAGCAGTTTTAGACCCTTCAGTGACGCCGTTTGCCCTTGGCGATAGTGTTTATGTAGGCTACCTGAATCGGACTGGAATTATATATAAAACCGAGGATGAACGCGGGGATGTGGGGATTTTGATCCAAGGCCAAAGGCTGACCATGAACAAAAAGAGGCTCGTCCTTCACATAGCTGCTACTGAATTGTATCCTGACGACTATGATCTGGATATTGTTTTAGAAACCAAGGAAAACCGCAAAAAACGGAAGCTTATGGGACGCAAGCATATCCAAGGTCTGATCATTGAATCTCCTCCAGAAAAAGAAATGTAGACGCACATGCATTATCTCAATCGAAAAATAAGATTTTTTTGAATGTCAGTGAAACTTTAATCTGCAAGCGGACACTTTGATAAGAGTGATCCACTTGCAGATTCTACTTGTTGTCATTTGAATGCATTAATAGGACTCATAAATCTAGTTTATTAACGTAATATATATTATGTAATCCTGTTGATTTCTCCACTCCAAATTTCCTATATATTCCAAAACCATGTTTTTCATATAAACCTCCTATATCAAACGTCTGTAATGCAAAAAAAGGCGTGTCCAAAGTTAAAGGCACGCTCTTTTGTTGGTATTTTATTGGTTTGTATTACTCAATCCCGCACTCGTCGAAATATAACTTGTGTCATCATTCAAGATGATACGATTGTTTGTAGTTATATATAGCACCTAGCAAATTCGCTTCATTGCCTAATTTACTTTGTTCAATATCTGCACGCACAAAATTATAGATAGAATCCATATAAAGCTTCTCTAACTCTTCCCTAATCGTAATTACCAGTAAAGGATTTTCAGATATGCCTCCCCCAATAACAAACTTTTCAGGGTCAAGAATTGATTGCAAATTAATGATTTGTGTTGCGATGTTCCTACAGTATTCTTGAAAAATCGTTTGGACCGTGCGATCACCTTCTTCAATAAACTTGAATACTTTTTCACCTGTTATAGAATCTGCAGGAAGTCCTTTAGCTTTCGCAACGGTTTTAGTTAAAACAAAACTGCTCCCTTGCATACCAAGCAGATAATCATTATTGTCTGCATACTCGTTGTTAGTTCTGATGAAGGAGAATTCTCCAGCCGATAAATGGTGGCCTTTCAGCAATTTCCCTTGAGAGATGATTCCACCACCCATCCCTGTTCCAACTACCAGAACAACACCATCGGTAATTCCTTGTAATGAACCACGCCATGCTTCTCCAAGAGCAGCACACTTTCCATCATTTTCAATCGCTACGGGTTTGTGAAACGATTTTTTAAAAACTTCTATCATATTTATATCATTTATATATCTTAATGAACCACCATGCACCATATGGCCGCTTGCTGAATTCACAATGCCTGGCATGCTGACGGCTATACCTTCACAATCATCTATAAACTGATTATGAATTTGCTTTAAAGCTACAAGCAGATTCTCAAGTGAGTCCAATGGAGTTTTAACTTTCCCCTTGCTGATAAATTCACCTTGAAAATACAAACTGAATTTTATAAAAGAGCCGCCAATATCAAAAACCAGTATTTTCTTTTTCATACTACTATAGTCCTTTCATTGAGCAGTTTTGAGTAGTTCTCTCAATAACGATAATTAATTTTATTGGTTTTGTAAATCCATCATTTTCTTTATCGTTAGTAAGACACCGTTCTCTTCGTTGGATTTGGTGATAAAGCTAGCTGCATTTTTAGTGTTCTCACAAGCATTTTTTACAGCAAAACTGTATTTTGCTATACTCATAAGTTCCACGTCATTTTCTCCATCTCCAAAAGACATGGTTTCATCCTCAGTAACACCCAATATCTCCTGGAGTTTTCTTACCGTCTCCCCTTTATGGGTATGAAGTGCTGTAATATCCAGCCAATTCGCTTCAGAATCAACAATATAAATTTGATCCAGCAGAGTCTTTTCAACATGCTTTCTTAATAAGGAACTTCTTCCAGATGGATCATAAACGGTTATTTTAAGAAAGCTGCTGTTTATTTGATCAAATGAGTCAATTTTAATAACTTCCTTATAGGATCCTTTTACAATTTTATAATATTCCTCTTGAATATGAGAATGGACAAATGCTGCTTCCGTTGTACATGCTATGATAATGAAATCATTGGAAAAACCTTCAATTTCTCTTATCGCTTGTAATGCTAAATTGTGTTCAAACGTAAACTCTTTGACGACGACTCCATCCTTTTTAATACGAGTAGCACTGTCCCCTAAGATCCAGATCCCTTTTCCATGCTCACCAAATAATTCTTCTACTCTTTCACACTGTTTACCTGTACAAGCAACAAAGGAAATATTATTTTTTTGCATTTCTCCATAAACCTGATTAAATAATTCGACATCGAAAGTGCTACTATTATTCAGAAAAGTACCATCTAGATCACTTACCACCAGTTTAAACATAAATAAATCCTCCCTTTATATATAAAAATCTTTAGCTGTCAAGTTTAATTTATGTCTTTTTATTTTCTTTCCATGGATCAACATCAAAGTCTCTATTAAAATCTTCTATTAAATCATTTAATTAAACATATTAATAAAGCGAGTAAAAAAAGTTCCTTTATTAAGTGGATATACAAAGTCATTCAAAAAAATCATCAAAGGAGCGGTAAGGTTTTACTTCCATAGGCTGCCCGGATAATACTAAGCACGAATAAGTACCACCCCATATAACTGAGCAAAGTATAATCAGTGAGATCATAGAGTGCCCTCGCTTTCTCTTTTAGGTTATACATGTACTTTAGCTGATGAAACGCGTTTCAGGTCAAGTTATAATTTATAGAAAAGCAGGTTACACCTATATACATTATTTAAAGACAATAATCGGGCGTTCTAATTCTTTTAGTGTTAACCCTCTCAACCCTGTTTTAAAATCTTCATAAAATAAATCCGAGAGAATAATTTCAGGATACAAAGGCATCGTATGCTTAGATTTGTAGGATTCTAAAAAATGAAAGAAAGACTCTTCTTCTATGTTCTCTCTATAGACTACAATCTGATCAGGATCAAATACGGATTGTAATATTTGAATAATTTCACATATACTATTGAAAAAAACTTCTGTTCCTTTGCTTTCATCCCAAACTATAGACGGAAGGAATTTGATTTCACCAGCCAATCCATGTTTGCCCTTTAAAACCCCATCCCGTAAATAAATCCCCATCCCTGGGGGGGAATTCTCAGGAAAATAAATAGCCAGCACACATTGATCTTCATCTATCTGTTCTCTATAGACGTATCCACATACTGCGGCATTTACGTCATTCTCCAGAATAACCGGCAAACCAAATTTGCTTTGCACATCCTCTGCCAATCGAATTCCATTTAACCTTTCATAGCTGCTAACTGTAATTTCTCCATCTACAGATTGTCCCGGGATTCCAATACCAATAACTTTAATGGAAGGATAGAGAGAAATGATGTCTTGAATCGTGGAATAAAATTGTGTAGCATTAAAAATTTGAAAGGGATGCTCTTCTTTCATCAGAACGTCCTCATTTAAATTAACTACCGTGGTACACACTACATCCATCCCTTGTTTTTCATTAATATGTATAACCAGTGCCAGACTAAACTCATAATTAAAACGATAGGTTAACGCATGTCTGCCTCCGTTTGAAGGGACGATTTCATCTTCAAAAATCTCTCCATTATTAAGCAATTCCTGCATAAGAGTATTGATAGTTACCACACTTAAATCAGTCAATGCGGCTAGTTGGGGTTTTGTTGCCTTGCCGATCTGCTTCAATACTTTGCGAACCAGGTTCAGATTTATTTCTTTAATTAAATTTGTATTAGCTTTTTCCATACATAGCACCTTCCTTTTATAAAATCATGAAACCACTTCATAAACCATATTTATAAAGTGGTTTCACTAATTTTGCAGCAAAATATTACCTTTGTCAAGGCAATACCTTACTGGCTTTTAATTCACCATTGCTTTCCAACTTATTCTGAATTATTCTAAGGTTTATCATATGACAATCGCTAAAATAAGGAGGCTCAACTATTAAGAATGCTGTTGAAGAACTCGCCAGGCTCATCGAGGATCATGAAAAAGAATTCTTTTCGATCTCAGAACATGAATTTAATGCCAAACCTTTTCCAGAAAAATGGTCTAAAAAAGAAATACTAGGGCATCTGTGCGACTCTGCTTCTAATAATCATCGAAGATTTATAATGATTAAGCATTCAAGATCCCCAGTTAAAATTGAAGCATATGCGCAAAATGATTGGGTTGCAGCTAATCAGTATCAGGAAGCGTTCTCCCAAGTGGATGTCATTCATCTATGGAAACTATTAAATAAGCAAATCATAAATGTGTTAAACTCATGTACATCACTCGATTTTGAGAAAAAAATTTCAAAAAGATGACCAGTCTACCGAAACATTATAGTGGCTAGTTGACGATTATACTCAGCATTTGCAACATCATTTGGAGCAAATCAATCAAAAACAAGACTAAGCACTATGATAAAGGATACAATGTTCACAATATTGATGATACAAAGTCGTTGATGCGATTTCCAAGTCAGGGTGCAATTCCTTTTTTAGTTTACATAATAATTATTATGTAAACTAAACGTATTTATTTTCAAAATGAACCCGTGATATATACTTACAATCCCGTTATTGGTATCTGAATATCCAGCTTATCCATCGCTTTTTCTTTTTCTCGATCGGTGACATGCGTATATACAGTGGTCGTCTGGATGGATGAGTGTCCTAGCAGTTCCTGCACAGTACGCAGATCAGCCCCCTTACGTAAAAGCATCGTTGCAAACGTATGCCGCAGCTTATGGCTGGAGTAAGATACCCGACGTTCCGCATTCTTATCCTGCTGGAATCGCTCGAATGTTTCCGTAGCAATCTGCTGAATAGAGCGCACCGCCAAACGGCGGCCTTTTTGCGACACGAACATCGCGTCCTCCTTCCCCCTCCACGGGGTTAATCTTTCCTCCAACGCACGTTCCACAATATCACACACACCCTCCGGCACCGGAAGCGTACGCCACTTGCGTCCTTTACCGAACACATCTAAGGTGCGTCGCTCCCGGCTGTAATCCGAGACATTCAAAGAATGAACCTCTCCCACCCGCAATCCCATATATACCATGAGCAGAAAAATAGTCATGTTGCGATTGGCATATTTCCCCTCTATTGCGAGCAAAAACGGCTGAATTTCCTTTTCATCCAAATAGACGGGCATACGATTCTTCTCGGTCTTTGCTTTTTTAATTCCAGATGCCGGATTTGTGCTGCACAATTCAAATTCCTGCAACGCTTTGTAAAAGCTACTTACCGCCGCATGCTTCCGGTTCCGCGTACTATCTCCGGCCCCACTTTCCCGCGCTTTAGACAGATACGACATCACATGAATTTTCTTCACCTGATCAAGTGGCTTTTCACGCAGCGTACGTAAGAACTGCTTCACATCCCCTGTATAGTTTTTTTGCGTATGTATCGTATAACCTGCATCTTTCATCCAGATCAAAAAAGCTTCCAGCTCCTCAGCATACACTTCATCAATATCATCTATCATATCCGGCTCCATTTGCCGTACCCCTTTTTTCATCCCGCTTACCTCCGCTCCGATTCATCTTCCCAATATACTGTAAAACGTCCATTTTCGCCTACTTTTTATCGACAATTCGATCGACATCTTGTGCGTGAGGGCTAATGAAAGTCGATTTAAACCTAAACTGCGTATAATTTATATTATACGCAGTTATTTTAGGCACTTTTCAAGTATAAATAAAGCCCTTAGCCTTGTCTAGCGCGCAATTCAAAATTCTATATCTTCAAATAAAAGAACCGCATTTTTGCGGTTCTTTTTTGCGACATATCCTGTCCGCCAGCAACAGGAAGGACGCCACATGTAGAACTGCAAAATTTGGTAACCTGAGTACGCTGATATGGAATAAACCAATTATTGCATTGAATACACCTTTGCAAATCCAGTGGGCCTCTCTCCATAGCTTCAAGCAAACTTATGAGTGATTCCATTTACATTCGCCTTAACTGGTGTGGTTCATCTATAAACTCTGTATGTAACAAAATGTGCTGGTCTTCTGAAACAAAACCAACTTTTAACCGCATGGATTGATATTCTTTGAATACACGATTGATTCTTTGTATTAACTTGGTGTTAAGAACTAGCTTGTTCTGAACAGCCTGAGCGGTATCCAATATAAGTTCTTGCAGTTGCTGCTCCAGACTTCCTATTTTAACTTGATGTTGATACAATTGATTGATAACACTTAAGAAATAATTCTCCCGGGACAATAAGGGACTCATGTATAGACGCTCCTTACGGATCAATATTTTAAATGGATTAACGTATTTAATCCGTTCATATCAAAAAAATAATAGGCAGTCAAATTCTATTCGTTTAGCTAATTACGCCTAAGCACCTGTTATCACCAGCATTAGGAAGCATATCTAAGAACCCATGGGGTGAGTAGCCGTCGGCGGGACATGGGTGATGTGAAAAAGAATTTTGCTGTCTCGCTCCATTTTCCCTTCATCTTTCAGCACGCTATACTTAAAGAAGTCGAAAGGCAAACTTATTTTCAGCTTATGTTCATTTCAAAAATGTAAGTTATTCATGACAAAGGGAGTGTTCATTTATTTATGAGTACCGAAATGCTGGAACGTCGAAGTGAAATTCTAAAACGGAACATCCATCAGTTGCTGGTTCAGGAAAATCAACACGGCGTGACGCGTCAAGAAAATTACACTTTGCACAAAATGATCAGAGAGCTTCATCAAACTTCTCACGCCTTGAATACTTCCCGTTGATATGAAAAAATACGAATGCTTAAATTTTTAAATGCAAAATAACCTTCAGCCCCACTTCCTTAGTGGTGTTGAAGGTTATTTTGTCGTGTATAGCTTTTAATGAATAAGTTATGTTTTCTTTGCGATGTTATCCCTTGGAGCGACTCAGCAGATACAGGAAGTATGGAGCACCAATGATCGCCACGATCAAACCTGTCGGGATTTCTTTCTGTAAAGGTAAGGATCGTGTAATTGTATCCGCCACAAGCACTAACAGTGCCCCAACCAATGCACAGGCCACTAACAGCATCTTATGCTTTGGCCCCACCAGTTTTCTTGCCAAATGCGGAGCAACTAAACCGACGAAGCCGATTCCACCGCTAACCGATACGCTGGAACTGGCCAATCCAACCGCAGCAGCGAGCAGAAGGATGCGTTCCTTTTCAATAGATGTACCTAACCCGGATGCCGTCTGATCTCCCAAATTAAGCACATTCATCACATTGGCCTTGTAGTATGCGAAAGGCAGCAACACCACAAGCCAAGGTAACAGTGCCATTACAAATTTCCAGTTGGACCCCCATATACTTCCTGCCAACCAACTGGCAACAAACGTATAACTTTCAGGCGTAAGCTTGAGAGTCAAGATGATCATCGCAGCACTGACCCCCGCCGCTACACCAATCCCGCTTAGCAGTAACCTTGTCGGAGAAATCCCTTCACCCTTTTTGTAAGAAAGCGCGTAGATCAGAATAGCAGCCGCTCCTGATCCAATCAGTGCAAGGCCAGGTAGTAAAAACAATGAATTCGTTGTTTGCATCGTTGGGAAAAGCAATACAAACAGCATAACCATCAGCCCGGCTCCGGCATTAATCCCCAAAATACCAGGGTCCGCCAAACCATTACGTGAAACTCCCTGCATGATACAGCCAGAAACCGCCAGACCTGCACCAATCAAAATGGAAATAACCATTCGTGGCAATCGGAATTCAAACAAGATTAATTCCTGCTGTGGAGTCCCTTGCCCAAATAAGGTTCTAAAAAGCTCCATTGGCGAAAGTCGAATGGTTCCTGTATTCGCACTAATGGTGAATGCAACAATGAGCAGAATGAGCAGAACGATAACAACGATCCAATCATGGATTTTTTTACGGTGACCTGCTTTGGCAATAGCTCCAGTCGTGATGTTATTCATCTTACAGTGCTCTCCTTTCTTTACGAGCCAGATAAAGGAAGAATGGCACCCCAATCAGGGCAATAAGCACGCCTACTGGTGTTTCCTCCGGTGCATTAATCATGCGAGCCGCCAGATCGGCAAACACGATGAGTAAAGCCCCCATAATGGCCGAGCAAGGAATGATCCAGCGATAATCGACACCTACCAGCTTGCGGGTCATATGAGGAATAATCAGCCCTACAAAGCCGATAGATCCTACCAGCGACACTGCCGCCCCCGCCAGAATAAGTACCAGGATCATCCCAAGCACCTTTACAATGCCAGTGCGCTGACCGAGACTGAGCGCAATTTCATCCCCGAGGCTGAGCAACGTAATAGACCGTGATAGCATAAGCGCGCCGATAAAGGCTGCCACAACCCAAGGCAAGACAATCCCCAGTTGCACCCACTTGGTTCCGCTAAGTCCCCCTGCATACCAGAAGGCCAGATCCTGTCCGACATTAAAATACAAGCTGATCGCGTCACCCAAGGCAGACAGCAATGCCGTTACAGCTGCACCCGCCAATACAAGGCGTACTGGCGTAAGTCCACCCTTGGATATGGAGCTTGTACCATATACCATCACAACAGCTAAGGCCGCGCCAACAAAGGAGTACAGCATCAGTTGTAAAAAGGATGACCCGGGAAAAAGAGCAAAACAAATCGCCATCGCCAAACTGGCTCCCGAATTCAATCCAAGCAAACCCGAGTCAGCAAGCGGATTGCGGGTCATCCCCTGCATAATCGCCCCCGCCACAGCGAAGCAGACTCCGATCAACACACCACCCAAAATCCGTGGTAGTCTGATTTCCCAAATAATTTGATGATTTTGTATTTCAGGATTAAAATGAAAGACTGCATTCCATACCTCAAACAGCCTAATAGGAGCTGCACCAAAAGATAGGGATAAAGCGATACCGAACGCCAAAAGGGCTAGTCCGGCTGTTAAGATGAGTGAAGCCGCCCATGGCCGTGAGTGGAATGAAATCGGCGGCTGGCTATGGTTACTCTGGGCGGGACTCTCCGATGATTCTGATAATTTCATGACTATTTTTCACCCTTACTTGTTGAATAGTATGTAGGCTATCACACAAACCTGTGCTCATGAAGGCATTTGATAATGAGAATTATTATCATGCAATCTTTACTATTGTAAATTAATGCGACAATGGCTTCAATAGTAAATTTCGACGAACCCGTGAAGCCCTGCAATTTTGTGAAAAAATAAAGCCCTTTGGCATAAATAAATACCAAAGGGCTGCCAGCAACACCTGAGTAACTACTTCTGTGAAGCCTTCTCTTTATTCCGCTCGACGAGCATGTCTGCGATTTCTTCTGCTTGTCCTACAATGGCAATCGGGTCAAAGTACCAATAGCGATCCTCCTGTAACTCAAAGACCCTGTCATTTCGAACGGCATCCAGTGACTTCCATATACTGTCCCCTGTATAACCGGCGGTTTCCTTGTTAACCGTCAGAAAAATATAAGAGCCAGCATACTGATTAATAACTTCTTTCGATACCGATTTCCATTGAGTATCACCTAATAGTTCTTTTTGGACAAAAGGTGGGGGCGTCAAACCCAGTCCTCTGTATACCGCCTGTCCTCCTCTGCCAAAGTTATCGCCATATACATAATATTCCTTCGTTGAAGCCTCCATGACAGTGAAGGTATCCTCAGGTTGAATGATTCCCTTTAACTTGTCGCGTGCTGCCTGCATCCGCTGATCGTATTGGGCTAGCCACGCTTTAGCCTCCTGCTCTTTACCAAGAAGCTCTCCAAAAGCAGTTAATTCCTCATGCACATCCTTATACGTGCCATAAGGAATAGCGACGGTCGGGGCAATCTTACTGTAATTCTCATATTGAGAAGCATCTTTGGAACCAATCAGAATCAAATCCGGCTCCAGAGTAAGTACCTTTTCAAAGGACACGCTATCGCGATCTCCAATGCTTGTAATGCCTTGTACAAGATCCCTGGAAAACGGATTGTCCAAATAATACTTCACACTCCCCACAGGTTTAATACCAAGAGCTAATAAATTATTCTGATACATATCTACGACGATCCGTTGAGGATGAGTTGGGATCGTAATATCACCGTGAATCGTTTTGACTGTTTTCGTTGCCGCCGGCTTCTGCTCGGTAGAAGTTTGATTCTGCTTTCCGTCAGCCTGCTCCGTCTTTCCCCCACAAGCGTTCAGAACCAGGATGAGTGACAGGAGCATCATTGCAATCCACATTTTCTTTTTCAAAACATTCATTCCTCTCTCTACTTACCTTTCATACTATTCTATTTAGGTACCGTACTGGGCTTGATGCAGACGGCTATATGGACCTTTTACCGCCAGCAATTCTTCATGTCTACCTTGCTCGGCGATGCCCTGATCGGCAACTACGATAATGCGGTCGGCGTTTTTGATCGTTGCCAGACGATGCGCAATAACGAGCGTTGTGCGTCCTTGCGACAACTCCGTCAACGCCTGCTGAATCGCGGCTTCCGTCTCCGTATCCAGTGCGGATGTCGCTTCATCCAAGATGAGAATAGGCGGATTTTTGAGGAACATCCGAGCAATAGACAAACGTTGCTTTTGGCCCCCGGACAGCTTCACGCCCCGTTCACCAATCATCGTATCCAAACCTTCCGGATAGGAACGAACAAGGTCTTCAATCTGAGCCCGTCGGGCGGCATCCCAAATTTCTTCTTCTGAAGCATCGAGCTTGCCATATGCAATATTTTCACGAACCGTTCCATCGAACAGGAACACATCCTGCTGTACGATCCCAATCATGGAGCGCAACGATTCCAGCTTCATTTCACGGATATCCATACCATCAATGGTAATGCTGCCTTCCTCCACATCATAGAAGCGTGGCAATAAACTGCAAAGCGTCGTTTTACCTGCTCCTGAAGGGCCGACCAGTGCTACAGTTTCTCCAGCATGAATGGAAAGGTCCACTTTACGCAATACCTTGTCTTTGTTTTCATAGCCAAATGTTACACCTGCAAATTGGATCTCTCCATTGAGATGGGTAACGGTCTTGGCCCCTGGCAGATCTTCTACATCCGATTCACTTTCCAACAAATCTAGGTATCGGCGGAAGCCGGCAATGCCTTTGGGATACGTTTCAATAACGGAGTTAATCTGCTTGATTGGTGCGAGAAATACGTTGGACAGCATCACAAACGCGATAAATTCCCCGTACGTCATTTGCCCTTCAATCACAAACCATGTACCGCACACGAGTACAAACAGCGAAACCAGTTTCATCAGAACAAAACTAATCGAAGAATTCCAAGCCATAATACGGTAAGCAATTAGCTTGGTTTTACGGAATCGTCCGTTGTTTTCAGCAAAACGTTCCATTTCATGCTCTTCGTTCGAAAATGCTTGTACGACGCGGATACCACTGACGTTATTTTCGATGCGTGCGTTGTAATCTGCGATATCCGAAAACATGCGATGGAAAGCAGCATTCATTTTACGGCTAAAATACAAAGACAAGTAAATCATAAGCGGCACAATAATGAACGTCAGCACTGCCAGCTTCCAGTTAATGCCGAGCATGATGCCGAAGGCCCCTCCCAGTGTCATCAACGCGATAAACAAATCTTCAGGTCCGTGGTGGGCGATTTCCCCGATATCCATCAGATCGTTGGTCATACGGGAGACGAGATGCCCTGTTTTGTTATTATCAAAAAAACGGAAGGATTGCTTTTGAATTCGATCAAACAGCTTTTTACGCATATCCGATTCAATGTTAATCCCCAGCTTATGGCCCCAATAGGTAACCACGTAATTTAATCCGGCACTGACTACATAAATACCAAGCAGTCCTAGACAAGCATATAAAATCCACTTCCAGTTCCCGCTAGGCAGCAAATCATCGACCACCCGGTTGACGGCAAGTGGGAAAGCCAGCTCCAGCAGTGCAGCCAGCAAGGCGCAAGAGAAATCAATGATAAACAAAGTCCGGTAAGGACGGTAATATTCAAAAAAACGTTTTAACATGTATATGACTTCTCCTTTCTTATTTCAAGTGATTATTTAGGATCGAAGGAAAGCATGTTAACCGCTTCATCCAGCGATTTGTCAATCGCAAGCGGTGAGTACGTAAACCATGGGTCAGCTTTGATGAAATATACTTTGTGGTTTTTAACCGCAGGAAGATTTCTCCACAGTGCGCTTTGCTCGATTTCCTTGAGGATTCCATCCTTGGTCTCTTCATCATAAACCAGCATAATAATTCGGTCCCCTGACAGTTCAGGCAGCTTTTCCATCGAAATGCTATCGTAAACGAAATTAAAGTTCGGGTCCTTCGCCAGCTTTTGGCGTATGTACTCAGGAGGATTCAATTCCAGTGAACGGTAAATGGCATGTCCTACATTCCGCGCCCCGTACACTCTTAGCACATCCTTACCGTAAGTCATGTAAATCGTGACCGTTTCACCTTTCTTAAATTTTCCAGCCAGCTTCTTCCGGCCTTCAGCAGCCTTTTTATCCAGGTTAGCAATCCACTGCTCAGCTTCCTTGTCCTTACCGAGTACAGCGGAAACATCCCGAAATTGCTTGAACACATCCCCTGCTCCAAAAGAAACGACTACGGTTGGAGCAATTTTCTCCAGCTGCTCCTTCACTTCGGGAGTGGTATCTTCTGTTGTTATGATCAGGTCTGGCTGTAGCTCCAGCACCTTTTCTACATTCGTCGGGTTCCCAATATCTGCAATTCCGTCAATCTTACCTTTTAAATATTCGCCCTCCAACAAATGGGAAGCAGCACCTACCGGCTTAACTCCCAAGGCCAGTATGGCATCCAAATATTGCGTCGTAATAACTCGATGCGGATTTACAGGGATATTGATCTTGTTGCCAGTGGCATCTGTATATTCACGCATGGCAACCGTTTGGGATTGCCCGTTAGAGTTGTTAATGCTGGTCTTTCCATTGTTCTGATTGCCAGTATCTGCGTTTCCACAAGCCCCCAGTACAACCGTCAGTAGAACCACGAGACACAGTGTGGTGCCCCATTTTATCCTGTTACTTTGTTGCACGATGATGTCCTCCTTAAGTATATATATCTAAAAATGATAGTGATTCTCATTATCATACATTTGTTATTCTATCTTTTACCACCACTTCTTACAACACTAAAATTAAAAACTTCCATATTATACGAAGCAATGATTCCTGTCTCAGCAGAATCGCGCTCAAAATAGAGCATTGTTGCATAGAACCTTTGACAAAGTGAACCAGAGAAGGCAGCCATTCGGATTGCTCAAGGTCTGACCTTACGTGAGGGCGCAGCGGATCACTTGTCTTTTGCAGTTACCGCTGAACAAGTCGCCGCTGCCATTATCCGTGCTGATGCCATCGGGCATGCTGTCCAGCAATACCAAAAAACTTTCATTGAAAAGGTGAGCTCATCATGAAAAAAAAGCCTACGCGACGTTTCCCCTGGGTAGGACAAACATGGTATTGCCCATGAGGACATCCCTGATGCCATCTAGCGGGTCAAGCTGCCGATCAGCCTGACCCTTGAAATCCATTTTGAACCCAGGCCTTGATGTCAGGAGTCTTCCCTTCTCATATATAAAATGATATAAAACAAAAGCTACCTTCGACAGGCAGCCTTTGTTCATTTTTATATTGTATGCCTAGCATCGGTCTGTTTACCTGTTGTATTTCTGGATGCTCCCCGGCGTTTTAAAACAACATTCAGTATCAAACCAACCGTCATATATCCCGTAATCATCAGAATAACACCGTTCCATCCGAAACTTGCATAAAATATACCGCCCAAGGTACCGCTAATACTGGAACCGGCATAATAAAAAAACAGATAGAGCGCAGACGACTGCGCCCTGTGCTCAACCGCCAGAAGGCCTACCCAACTGCTTGCAATCGAGTGTCCCCCGAAAAAACCAAACGTAAACAACGCAATACCGATAGTCATCACCCACAGACTGCCCGATAATGTCAGCAAGGCACCCAACAGCAGAATTCCAATAGCAACCCCCATAACCGCATATCTGCCGTATCTGTCAGCCTGTCTCCCCATCCAGGTGGAGCTGACCGTTCCCATGATGTACACAACAAAAATCCAGCCAATCAGGCCGGAGCCAAGCAGATAAGGAGGTGCAGTAAGACGATATCCAATGTAGTTAAACAGCGTAACAAAGCTGCCCATAAACACAAAGCCCAGCCCATACAGACACAGTAGCGCCGGGTCTTTACAGGGAACAAAAAGTGTACGAATGGTATCTGAAAAACGGACCTTTCGACGCTTGAAGTTACGCGAAGCCGGAAGCCATTGCCAAAACAGTACCGAGGATACGATGCTAAGCAAGGCCAATATTCCCAAAGCAGTTCTCCAGTTCACCAAATCCGTTAAGGTGCTGGTCAGAATTCGTCCGCCCATCCCGCCAATGGAATTCCCGCTGATGTACAATCCCATAGCATAGCCCAGATGGGCAGGATCTATTTCCTCACTGAGGTAGGTCATGGCGATGGCGGGAAGACCCGCGAGAATCATGCCTTGGATCATCCGCAGAATAAGCAGCGTTAGAAAGCCCGGACTAATCGCTAACAGCAACCCCACAGCAGATGCTCCGACTAAGGAGCAGCACATGATGATTTTCCGTCCTTTTTGATCCGATAAAACACCAACGAACAGCATCGTTATCGCCATGGCGATAGTTGACATGGACAGCGACAAACTGGCGGTGGCGGGGGAAATACCAAAATCTTTGGAAAACTCGGGCATCAGCGGCTGCATGCAATATAACAAGGCAAATGTGCTGAATCCTCCCGCGAACATAGCCAAGCTCGTTTTGTGAAACGAACGGGACCCTTTTTGAATATATGTCATAAGAATCCCTCTTTATTGCCGATATAGTTTCCGTTCCATATGAGTTAAAAATTCATACCCGTCCTTGGTTACAACTACCGTATCTTCGATTTGAAAACCACCTGCTCCTAGCTCATAATAAGGCACCTCAACACAAAATACCATGCCTTCCTCCATCGTTCGGTGATCTCCGGGAGCCAATACAATATCATCATACAGCTCCAAACCGATGGCATGTCCCACATGCTGACGACGATAGTGCGGAATACCTTCTTGTTGGACGGCTTGAACCGCAGCCTGGAAAATATCCGATGCTTTGGCTCCGGGACGTACCCGTTCCAACGCTCGCTCCCAACCGCTATGAATAGCTGAAAAATGACGCTTCTGCCAGTCTGTCGGTTCTCCCAGCACAGTTGTGCGCCCGGTATCCGCCCAATAGCCGTCCAGGTGACAGCATAGATCAAACCGTACCTGCTCTCCAGGCTGTACGCGGTGAAAGTAACGTTCTATTAATGGCAACGCGCTGCGTGGACCAGCTCCCACAGCAACCATCGCCGGAATCGCACCCGCTTTTACCGTCTCCAAACGATAATAGTCGGCCAGTTCCTCTTCATGCACATTTTCGGCGATTTTGCGGATCATTTCAAGCTCAACACGCTCGTTCAGCTCAGCTACCCGGCGTAGCCGTCTGATTTCTTCTGCTGTTTTCACTTGCCGAACCTCTCTGAACAGCGCATAGGCCGGCTTGATCACCCCATTTGGCAGTTCTTCCTTCAAACGTGCATAAAGCGCTGGTGCAATACGCATTTCATCCACTCCCAACGGGCCTTGGGAAATGTCCAGATCATGCAAAGCTGCCTGTAGCGCTTCAATAGGTCCTGCATAAGTCTGTGTACGACCGAGAAGATTGTAAAATAGATCAATGTCAGGGGTCGAAGCTTTGCCTTCCGGTGATCCTTCCAGAAAAAAATCACTGTACAGGTATAAATCCGCATCTGGCAAGCCCATTTGGGCGATCACACCCAGTCGGTTGGTCGGCAAAATAAGACGTGCCCGGGCGGACGTCTGTTGTGGTAAAACAGCATAAATTTGCATAGTCCAATTGGTGGTTCGCAGTTGGGAGCCGATTACGTAGGAGATATTTTCAGGGGTGGTAGCCACGAGGGCTTGTAAACCTTCCCGCTTCATAATCTGCTGGGCCCGTTCACGGTTGACCGTGTTCGTGTGGGTCATCGTTTTTCCTCCTTTGGAATTCATTTTAGATATGAATAATACGTCTGTTACTCAATTTTCTTTCCGTTCCAGCACCCGCTGTACCTCAGGCACAGAGCGCAGAATTAGCTTTAAGCCAAAAAACAGCGCCAGCGCAATTAACAGCATGAGGGTTGAAACAACCGCGATGGTTGGGTCCTGCCATTTTTCCATGTAGAGGAAGAGTTCAATGGGCAAGGTACTATTTTCAGGTCGCAAAATGAGCAGTGCCGTCTCTACCTGATCAAATGTAAATATAAAAGCGATAGCCCCACTCATTAGCAGCCCTAGTCGTATTTGTGGCAAGGTTACCGTAAAAAATACGCGCAGCGGACCCGCGCCCAAATCTGAGGCAGCCTCCTCATGCTCCCGGCGTACATTAGCCAGCGTGCTGCCTATGATACTCAATACAAATGGCATAATCGTGACCGCTTCTCCTAAAATAAGGGCAAACAAGCCGCCTGCAATCCGAAGCTTTGAAAACAAAATCAAGTAGGCAACGCCCAGCGCGATTTTAGGCACTACCATCGGCGACATGAATAAGGCCCGCAACAGATTGCGTCCGGGAAACTCAAAGCGCTGAATGGCCAGAGCAGCCAGCGTACCCGCTACTAAGGCAAGCAATGTGGCGCAAGCGGAAGAAAAAACACTATTACCGAACGCACGAAGAAACTGGGGCTGCGAGAGCAAATTTTCATACCAACGCAACGACAAGCCTTTGGGCGGAAAAGCGCTGTAGGCAGTAGAATTGAGTGAAGTAATCACCACAATGACGAGCGGTAGCACGAGAAACAGGCAAACGATCATTGCAACGACGAACAGAATCAGATGATATCCGCGTGAGGATAAACCTTTAAGGCGCATCCGCAGCACCTCCTTTTACGGAGCGTTGAAACGTAAGAAAGTCTCCGAGCCGATTCAGCAGCCATACAACCAAAGTCGAAGCGATAATCAGAAACAGACTTGCTACTGCGGCAATCGGCCAATTAGTATCCAGCGTCCGCTGATAAATAAAGGTAGGCAAGGTCATTACTCTCCCGCCTCCAATTAGTGCCGGCGTCGTAAAAGCGGTCAGACACAACGTAAATACGATCTGCACACCGGATACGATTCCACGTACCGACAAAGGTAGCGTAATCGTCAGGAATGTGCGCAAGCTTCCAGCGCCAAGATCATGAGCTGCTGCCTTGAGCATACTATCCTGTTGCACCAGCACACTCAAAATCGGTATAACCATAAAAGGAAGAAAAATATGAACGAGCGCAATGATGACGCCTGTCTCATTAAAGGTCATTTCCAGCCCTGTTTCTGTAATGCCTGTCCGTATCAGCAACCAGTTCAAAAGCCCTTGTCTGGACAAAAGAACAAGCCACGCATAAGACTTGACCACCGCACTGACCAGCAGGGGAAGGAACATAATCATTAGCACAGTTTGCCTCCAGGCACTACTGCGAATACGTGCTGTATAATACGCCAGCGGATATGCAAGCAGCAGGCTTATGAGTGTCACCCTGATCGTCAACCAAAAGGTGTCCCTGATGACCTTCCAATAGTAAGGATCGGTTAAAAATGTGCGATACGCTGTCCATTGAAAAGCGGATTGCAACCGCCCACCTTCAAATGAATCCAGGCTGTAGCGGGCAAATATAAGTAACGAGCCGATAAATATGAATCCCATCAGCAGGAGGGACGGCAGCAGTAGCAATAGGGGTGTGACCCATGATTTGCCCTTGGGCGAAATCCAGTCGACTACACGGTGAGCCAGTCGGTTCACACGCCTCCCTCCCCCCGGTCAGATAAAAAGACAGCGTCCTGCGGCTCCCACCCGATAGTTACCGTTTCACCGGGAGAAAATCGTGGTTTTCCCGGAAAATGAGGGACATGCGCTGTTAATTGCGGGAATTCGCTCACACCGTCCGGCTCTATAGTGTAGCGCAGCATCGTGCCGCCATAACGCACATCCCGAATCACGCCTGTAAGCCGATTGCGCAGACCCTCAGCCTCTGAACCAATCCGCACATATTCATAGCGGATCGAGATATGGCCCTGGTCGCGTAACGACGACGGTTGTTGACCCTGCCCGATGTGGACGGTAATGGCTTCCCCTGCCGTTTCAACAATCGTCAGGTCTCCTTCATGCGCCAGCACACGGGACGGCAACAAATTGGTATCACCGATAAATTTAGCGACAAATCGGTCAGCGGGGCGCTCATAAATCTCGTCCGGCGTGCCATATTGCAGCATGACCCCGTCACGCATAACACCGATCCGGTCCGATACGTTCATGGCTTCCTCCTGATCGTGGGTCACGAATATAAAGGTGGTCCCTGACTCCCGCTGAATCCGCTTTAGCTCCCGTTGCATGTCCAGTCGTAGCTGCGCATCCAGCGCAGACAGAGGCTCGTCCAGCAGCAGCACTTGGGGCTGGTTGATCAAGGCGCGTGCAATCGCTATACGCTGGGCCTGCCCCCCGGACAGTTGTGAAACCTTGCGGGTGCCGAAGCCGGGAAGCTGAACTAATTCCAGAACTCGCTCCACACTTTTCCGAATTTCACCTTTTGATGTTCCTTTCATTTTCAAGCCGTAGGCAATGTTTTTATATACGTCCATATGCGGAAACAGTGCAAGCTGCTGAAAAATCATGTTCGTATTTCGTCCATACGCCGGAATTCGGGTCACATCTGCTCCAGAGAGAAGAATAGTACCCTGATCGGGCATCTCAAGTCCTCCCAACATCCGCAACAACGTTGTTTTCCCGCAGCCGCTGGGACCGAGCAAAGAAATGAACTCCCCCTGTCTCACACGAAAGGATACCTGATTGACGGCCGCATGATCGCCGAACCTCTTCACGACATCCCGTACTTCAATCGCAATCTGGTGTTCAACTCCGGACATGGATAGATTCCCTCCTAGTGGGTTAGCCACAAATAGCCTCCCTATAACTATGGCCTGATATTATTGCAGTTTTGTTTTGACCAGACGATCCCACAGGTCTTTCCACTCCGAAGCTCCTTGGGCCATGGCTGACCAATCCGGATTCAAGCCTTTTTTCTGCTCAGCTACAGAGAAAGATGGATCATTTTTATATTTATCAGGTACTTGAGCAGCAGTGCTTGTTACCGGAGTACCTGTTGCCTCAGCATATTTGGTCAAATTTTCAGGTTTCAACAGCTCATTAATGATCTCGTTAGCGACACGTGTCTGTTCCGGCGTCGAGCCCTTGACCACTTGCAAGGAATACGGGAAGGAAACGAAACCTTCCTTCGGAATAGCTACTGCTAGTGGAGCGCCTTCATCATTAATCCACGTCTGAGCCGTCTGCGAACTGAATGGTGCTACCAGCGCCTCGCCGGAAATAAGCAAGTTTTTCAATTGGTCATTGGAGGTTACGAGCGTGCGTACCTGATCCGTATGCTTCCCCCAGAAATCAAAGGCAGCCTCTGGCTTATCATAGGTTGCACCCAGTTCCTTGCCCTTCAATTCGATGACTGGAGCAATGTAGGAATAGAACATGTAATCCCAAAGAGCCACTTTGTCCTTAAATTGCGGATTATCCCAAAGATCGCTCCAGCTTGTCGGCGGAGTTTTAACCAAATCCTTGTTATATACGAGTGCAAAATTTGTTACTCCCCATACGATGCCGCGATTGTCCTTGGTATGGTATTGCTCGGGAATATCCTTCATATGGGTTACGATGGACGGGTCCAGCGGCTCCCACATATCATCGTTCAGCCCCTTGGCGGAAGCGTCTGCATTAAAGTAACCGAAGTTGACAACCGGATTGTTGGGATCGGCTTTTTGCCCTGCCACCATTTTAGGGTACATAACAGAATTGGATGATTCCACAAAATCAACCTGAACGTTCGGGTGTTTCTTCACATAATCCGCAACTACTTCTTTGGGAACCACGTCCTGATTGGCACCCGCCCATATAAACATGCTGAGCTTGATTTTTTGTTCTCCATCCGAATTTCCATTGGTGGCCTGTGAAGTGGATGACGAGCTGCCACACGCTGTCAGCAGCAACATAGACGCAGCTAAAATAACAGATACGGAACCTAACGTTTTTGAAAATCGTTTCATTTGATTAAACCTCCCGGTAAAGTATGTTTATTAACTGTAAAAAACGCTGCTCTCCTGCTTAGAGAGCAGCAATCGTACGATGGATGGCTGCCATAATCTCTGCCACTTCAATAGCCTGTACCTGTTCGCCTTTGTGGAATCGCTCATCTATATCTTTCATTGCACATCGTTTGAGGTAATCCCGAAGTGCCAGCGGATACACCGTTAACGCCGCCCCGATAGCCAACTGCATTTCATCACTCCAGGTGGACTCAAATTGTTCACGAGCCGAGCCAAAATGAAAAGATTGCTGTTCATCCATTGAACTGTGAACGGCACTGCGTCTTTTTTGGGTAGCGTCCAAATCTACCTGTCTTTCATTGAATACGACTCCATACTGCTCATAAGCGGCATCCTTGGATACTAATCCGTTGCGTACGTCCCGTGCGACGGCCTCGGGAGCTCTTTTATAAGGGCTCCCATACCCGCCTCCGCCTTGGGAAAAGAACGCCACCGTGTCCCCCGGCTGTAATAAAAGCTCGTCGATTCGCCCGGTATGTTCCTCGGATGGCTGTCCCAAATTTTTAACAGCTGTTCCATAGGCACCAGCTTTCCCCCCAAGTCTCCCCCACGGCTGAAATTCCATCCGCTCCATATTACGGGCAGTCAGCACCGTATCGGGACTGAGTACCTTCAACTGCAAATCAATTCCACAGCCTCCCCGGTAGGTTCCCGCCCCAGCCGAATCGGGCAGCAACCCGTACCGTTCGATCAGGATAGGCATATCGGCTTCAACCGTTTCCGCAGGAATATTGCGCAGATGACCGACCGCAAAGTCCATTCCGTCAATGCCGTCCTTCATCGGTCTGGCTCCCGAGCCTCCACAAATCGGCTGCACCACGCCTACTTTCCGCCCACCCGTGACTGGATCAGTCATAGCCAGCATGACGATCGCCGCTTGTCCGGCACCAGCAGCGGGCAGCTTGTTCTCCTGGGCTTGACTCAGCGTACCTGTCAGCACATCCATCAGCCTGATAAATGTAGCCGCACGCGCTCCGATCGCAGCCGGAGCTTCCGGATTCAACAGAGTACCCGACGGAGCATCATTCGTAATCATCCGCACCATCCCCGAATTCCATGGAATCGAGGGGTCCAGTGTCCTGAAATATCGAATGAGTGCTGGCACCAGATAGTAATGCCCCTGTTTGTTAAGGGTCGGAATATTAAAGGATGCTCTCACCTGCGGGTCTGTCCCCTTAAAATCCAAAAATATTCCATCGTCCCGGACCACCATTTTACAGCGCAGTCGAACCGGATACCCCCCCGGACCCTTCTCAATATAATCCCAGAACTCGTATTCTCCGTCCGGAATATCCTGAATCATCTGACGAACCCGTGTCTCGGCGTAAACAAGCACATCTTCGATGCCATTCTCTACTCGGGATATCCCATAGCGCTCTACCAGCTCTTTAAGCCGTCGTTCTCCGCGGTTCAGTGCAGCCATCAAAGCTCTCAGATCGCCCCAGTTTTGGTCAGGAATCCGGCAATTATCAAGAAAAATACGCAAAATGGCTTCGTTCAACACACCGGCCTCGTACAGCTTCACTGGCGCAAGGCGCAGCCCCTCCTGATAAATATCGTATGAGCTGGGCGACACACTGCCCGGTACCTTGCCCCCCACGTCAGAAGAGTGAATGAAGCACAGCCCGAAGGCCATAATTTGCTCCTCATGGAAAAAGGGCTTCAGCAGATAGACATCCGGCAGATGTGTCGCCATACCGCCCGTCGAATACGGATCGTTACAAATGACAATATCGCCTTTATTCCATTGTCCGATGGATGAAATCACATCCCCCGCAGGGATACCTAACGACAGGCTGTAACCTGTATCGAGTGGACATCCAAAGGTTTCGCCCTGGGGTGAAAGCAGGTACGTGCCGAAATCACCTGTTTCTTTGACAAAAGCGGTAAATCCGGTGCGCAAAACAACATTAGCCATTTCCTCGACGATAGCCTGCACCCTGTTTTTAAAAATCTCCAGAAATACGCGGTCCGTCTTCAGCTCGCTGTTCATCCTTCCACCTCCCCGATTATATTCCCCAGGCTGTCAATCTTTACGGTGTAACCTGGTGGAACAAAGACAGTCGTATCATACTCTTCAATAATGACTGGACCAGGCCAAGCTTCTGTAGTGGGCAGACCTGAACGCCGAACAATGTGCGCCTTCATTTCCCCGCCATCAAAATATATGGTTCTGGTTTCCTGAGCTGCTGAATGACTAGGCTGTTGGAACAAATCATCATGGTCGGGGATTTGCATCGTATCCGCCTTGCGGGTTACGCCAACAATCGTTGCCCTCAGATTGATAAAGGAGACGGGAGACTCCGGCTGGCTTACTCCAAAAATGGTCTCATACTGGCGATGAAAACGCGTCACTGCCTCTTGAACAAACTGGACTGCGCCATCCGTTGTAGTCTCTGAAACAGATCCAGCTTCCAGATTTTCACTTGGAATGGACACTTCAATATCGAAAGCCTGTCCTTCGTAGCGCATATCCGCGCTGTACAGCATATAGGTGGACTCCAGTTCTATTCCTCGGCTGCTTTCTGTCTCCAGCCAATGATGTCCCTGCTCGGCAAGATCCTTAAAAATACGTTTAAGCTCGCCCTCCTGAAGCTGCTGTCCAGTTTTGTACAAAGTATATACAAAATCATTACGCAGATCGGCCACGACACATCCTGTTGCGCAAAGCGTGCCTGGAGACGGTGGCACGAGCACCCGCCGTATACCGACCTCCCGCGCCAGCAGGAACGCATGCGTCGGGCCAGCTCCGCCGTATGCCAGCAACGTAAAATCACGGGGATCAATTCCTTTTCGCGCCATCAGGGGTGTGAATTGTGCGTACATATTGGCGGTCGCCACATCCAGAATCGCCTGAGCCGCTTTTTTGGAATCCAGCCCAATCCTTGCTCCCAAACGCTCCAGCGCCGTTGCCGCCAGTTCCTCGTTCAGCGACATACGGCCCCCAAGAAAGCGATCTGGACGAATAATACCCAGATGCACATAGGCATCGGTGGTCGTCGGATTCATCCCTCCTTTGTCATAACAAGCTGGCCCCGGATCTGCTCCTGCACTGCGCGGTCCAACCTTGAACACGCCTACACCGTCAACCCAGGCGATAGATCCGCCGCCTGCGCCGATGGCGGTTACGTCCACCGCCGGAATAATGACAGGAAAATCGCCAATCTGATTTTCACTTGAATAGGCCGGTTCACCATCAATGACAGCCACGTCTACGCTGGTGCCGCCCATATCAAAGGTGACGACTTTGTTGATCGCAGCCAATCTCGCTACATGGGTCGCGCCGATCACGCCCGATGCCGGACCAGACAACAACGTTTTAACTGGCTCCTCAGCCGCCCGCTGCGCTGTCATAATACCTCCATTGGACATCGTGGAAAGCACTTGGGCATGCAAGCCTCGCTCCTTCGCCCCAACTTCTAGTTTGCGGAAATATCCATTCATCCGGGAACCAATATACGCATTCATAACCGTTACCAGAGTACGTTCATACTCTCGTTGCTGTGGCCACACCTCACTGCTGGAGCAGACAAAAACATCGGGAAATTCCCTGCGAATCAGTTCCACGGCCTGCCGCTCATGCTCCGGGTTATGGTAAGCATGCAGAAAGGATACGGCAATCGCCGTAACACCTTCGGCAAGCAGCTCCTGTACAGACTGACGCAGATCATCGGCTGGAAGAGGTCGATAGATCCGTCCGTCAGCCAAGCAGCGCTCATCAATTTCCTTTACAAGATGGCGCGGAATAAGTGGATCAGGCTTGTCACCGTAAAGATTCGTCGTATTTTCCAGACGGAGTCTGCGAATTTCCAGAACATCCCGAAATCCGCGAGTGACGAGAAGCCCTGTCGTCGCTCCGTTGCGTTCAATAAGCGTGTTCACACCCAGCGTTGTCCCGTGCACAAACAATTCAACGGCCCCAATATCAATCGGGATGGACTTCAATTGTTCAATCGCATTTAAAATAGCCTGCTCCGGCGCGGAGGGGACGGACGGTGTTTTCAATGTTGCGGTTACCCTCCCGTTATTATCCGTTAGCATTACATCCGTAAACGTTCCACCGATGTCAATACCGAGTCGGTATGTAACTGTCATATTGACCACCTCCTGTATTGAATAACCTGTATCCTGTAAAAACAACATCCTACCTCAAGATTTTAAATCAGGCGTTAATCAGAGTTTTGGTAAGCACTGCTATATCATGGGTCATTAATGACGTTCTTTTATGCTTTACTTTTATCAAAATAAATGCGCACATCCTCAATCAATTGATTGATGTGAGTTACCATCGCAGATGCCGCTTCATCAGGCTCATGATGGGCTATACACTCCACAATCTGCCGATGGTCTACCACAAGCTCGCTGCCAACGGCTTTCCTAATCAGCGCGGTTGCTGGAAGATGAGCCCCTTCTCCCCATACAAGACGTAAAGCATGCAGTAGCACGCGGTTGCCAGATGCCACAGCGATCCGTTCATGAAACTCCCGGTCCTCCTCAATCGGAACACGCCCATCTGCAATGGCCTCATCCTGTGCTTCAATTGAATGCCATAGCTCTTGAATCGTCTGTTCACTGGCCTTCGATGCTGCCAGCCAAGCTGTTTCTCGCTCCAGCGCACGTCTTGCGATTAGCATATCAAGCAGTGATTCCTCATCAGAAACATTGAGCGCATCCAGCAAGTTCGACTGATCACGCCACTGAGTAAGCTGACGCTCGATATCTGCCAAGCGGTCTTTTCCCGGCGGAGCAAGCAACCTGCCCTTTCGCCCTTTGCTCTCCGTATAGCCCAAGGTATCGAACTCCATCAGCTTTCGTCCAATGGAAGCCTGACTTAATCCAAACTCCTTGCCTAAAACCAGTACCAGCGTCGTGGCACCTACAGGATTATCGTACTTCCCCAAGTAAGAGAGAAGCTTGTGTTCCATTCTTAACTGTTCCATTTCCTTTGCTCTCATTCGTTTCTCCTTTGTGGTATCGTTCGAATGCTCATCTGTGTTCTCGTTTTCCTAATCATAAGAGCTATTTTCATTGTTAATAATCAACGATGATTAACGTAAAAGTTAAAAAAAGTATTGCTTATGTTGCCATTTAACTCGTTAATGAACTTTGAATTTAGGTCATTATAATCCCGCTTTTTTTATTTGTCAATTAAACTCATGAGATAACTAGGAATAAATCAAACTAAAAAGGGACGTATCCTCAAGTCTTGTTGACCCTATGACATAAAATCAATAGTTGGCACACATAGCTGACTGCTAGTCATTTGGAAAGTTTGGAACCTGAATAAGTTTCACTTGAAAACAATTATGAGGAGGAAACAACCCAACTTAGTTTTGGAATCCTAGCTCCCGCCTCGTGGGCGCTACGTCCGAAGAGCCACATAAAGGTTAACCTTCATCTCGAACAAACCGGAATCTCAAATGCACAAGGAGTCGAAGGCGCTAAGTATGGCTGGGGTAAATGGTGCGGCGAGCTTGAAAAGGTATTGGAACAATAATCGCATTCGGTACTAAAACATCTCCTTCCCCAATGCTAAATTAATTGGGTACGATAGTGAAATAGCCCAACATCATAAAACAGATCACTTAATGGTATCTATTGCCCATCAAGTGATCTGTTTTTACACGTATGTCGGCTGTATCTGATTTCGGGATTGGAAACACCACTATATTCCATCTATTTTGCGGGTGGTAACAGCTTCGCTGGTACTACCCCTTATTGGAATCGTCCCTATTGACCAGGCTGGCATTAATTCCATGATCGCATCAGCCCGAAATCTTAAATCTATGGGGGCATACACCCGTTTTATTTCTTCTGATCCACTAGCTCCAGCTTGGCAGGAATTGATTTTTTCACGGTTTTACCCTGGAGTACATCCTGTGCCGCCCGAACTGCCAATTGTCCAATCAGTTCAGGTTGCTGAGCCACGGTTGCCGTGAGCTTGCCTTCCTTAATTGATTTCAACGCATCCTCATTACCGTCAAAGCCGATCACCGGAATATTTTTACCCGAGCTTTGAATGGCTTCAATCGCCCCAAGCGCCATTTCATCATTATGGGCAAATACCGCCTGAACATCCGGGTTGCCTTGCAGCAGGTTTTCCATGACATTCAAACCTTTGGTCCGGTCAAAATCGGCCGACTGTTTGGCAATAACGTTCAGTTCCTTATCCGCTACTTCGTGGAAGCCTTTGCCCCGTTCTCGGGTAGCCGATGCACCTGGTACGCCTTCCAACTCAATGACCTTGGCACCTTTTCCGACTTGATCAATCACGTATCTGGCAGCCATGCGTCCACCCTCTACATTGTCCGAAGCGACAAGCGCTTTTACATCTCCTTTGTCAGCAGAACGATCCAGCGTAATGACCGGGATGTTCAAAGCGTTCGCGGATTGAACGACCGTGGAGATAGCCGACGAATCTGTCGGGTTAATTAACAACGCATTTACGCCTTGCTGGATCAGATCGTCCACATCATTGCTTTGCTTCGCCGAATCATTTTGCGCATCAACGACAATGACCTGTAATCCTTGTTTTTTGGCCTCTGCAACGACTCCATCTTTGAGAGAGACGAAAAATGGATTATTCAGCGTGGAGATAGACAAGCCTATTTTAATGTCCTTCAAGTTCGCGGCTGATTTAGGTTTCGCCCATTCCGGCGGTTCCAAAGAACAGCCTGTCATGAGCAGGAGCAGCAAGGCTGTCATAATTAATGTAAGCTTTTTCATATATGTGGTCTCCTTATATACAGATTAGGTGGTTTATGCAGATTTCTTACGGTCAATCAATACAGCGATGGCGATTACAATCCCTTTGACCACCATTTGATAAAAAGAGTTCACACCCAGCAAATTCAAGCCATTGTTCAGCGTCCCGATGATGAGTACACCGATTAACGTACCTACGATTCGCCCCCGTCCGCCTGACAGGCTTGTTCCGCCCAGTACGACAGCCGCAATGGCATCCAGTTCATAAGAAGTACCTGCTGTCGGCTGCGCCGAGTTCAAACGTGAGGTCAAAATAGCACCCGCCAAAGCAGAGAGCATTCCAGCCAGAGAGTAAATCCAAATTTTCACGCGCGGTACTTTAATACCGGATACAATCGAAGCCTTCTCGTTACCACCGATGGCATACGTTTTGCGTCCAAACGGCGTTTTATGCAAAATGATCCACAGTACGGCAAAGGTAATAAGCATCGTAATCGCCGGAACCGGAATGCCAAACTGGTAGCCGCGGCCGAACAACTGAAATACCAGGCTGTCTCCGAGTCCTGTAATTGGATTACCGTTGGTATAGACCAGCGTCAATCCTCTAAAAATAGTCATGGTCGCCAATGTGGCAATAAAAGGAGCCATTTTACCTTTGGTAATCATCAAGCCATTAATCATCCCCATGACGCCACCCAGCGCACAGCCAATGATAATCGCCAAAATCGGATCGAACCCGGCCAGCATCATATTCGCGACAAATGCACTGGATAGAGCTAGGATCGAGCCAACAGACAAATCAATCCCGCCTGTGAGAATCACGAAGGTCATACCAAACGCAATCAGCGCATTAATAGATACTTGGCGCAACAGATTTAGAATATTAAGGGGTTCCAAAAAGCTGGGATTCAAGACTGATACGATGATGACCAAAATAATGAGTCCCAGTAACGGGCCGAGCTTTTGCGTGATTTGCGACATTTGAAACCCTTTGCCACCTTTAGTTTCATTCATAGTTGTCATATTACTGTCCCCCTGTAGCTAACGTCATAATGTGTTCTTGTGTGGCTTCTTCCCTGCTCAGTTCCCCGGTGATTTTCCCCTCATGAACCACAATAATACGATCACTCATGCCGAGCACCTCGGGAAGTTCTGAGGATACCATGATGATCGCTACTCCGCGCTCGGTCAGCTCGTTCATCAACTGGTAGATTTCCCGTTTGGCACCTACATCCACGCCTCTCGTTGGTTCGTCAAGAATAAGTACGCTTGGGCCAATGCCCACCCATTTGGCAATAACCACCTTTTGCTGATTGCCACCTGACAAACTGCGTACCGTCGTTTCGCCTGATTGAGTTTTTATTTGTAAGCGCTTAATTAATGTATTAACAAAATCCAGCTCTTTTTTGCCTGAAATAAATCCTTTCGACGTAAAGCTGAACAGATTGGGCAGCACCATGTTTTCCCGGATCGAAAAATCCAGCACCAATCCCTCATCCTTGCGGTCCTCTGTAATAAAGCCGATTCCCAGCTTAACCGCGTCATCCGGCTTGCGGATAGCTACCTTTTTTCCCCGCACATGGATTTCACCGCTATCCAAAGCATCCAATCCAAAAAGCGCTCGCATAATTTCTGTCCGCCCCGAACCCATCAAGCCCGAAAAGCCTACAATTTCCCCGGATCGCACGGTAAAATTCACATTTTTAAATAAACCTTTGTGCGAGGCATTTTTGACCTCCAGCACCACTTCTCCCAAAGCAGGTATTCTCGCCGGATAGCGCTCAGTTAGCTCCCTGCCGACCATTTTCCGCACAACCTCATCAAAATCGGTATCAGGAATCGCTTGGGTATCCACTGTTTTTCCATCACGCATGACGGTAATCCGGTCGCAGATTGCGAATATTTCCTCCATACGGTGTGAAATATACACTATGGAAACGCCTTCTTTTTTCAAGGAAGTAATAACCTCAAATAGCTTTTGAATTTCCCGTTCAGTTAGCGCGGCTGTCGGCTCATCCATTACGATTACTTTGGCATCCGTCATCAATGCTTTAGCTATTTCAATCATCTGCTGTTGACCTACGGAACATTCGCCTGCTTCCCCATTCAAAGGCAGATTCACTGCAAGCTTAGCGAATTGTTCATTTGCTAGCGCTTTCATTTTGGTGCTATCCAGCAATCCCCACTTGGATGTCATTTCCTTGCCGATAAACAGATTTTCCAGCACCGTCATTTCCGGCCACACATTCAGCTCCTGGTGGATAAAAGCAATTCCCTTATGCTCCGCCTCTTTAGGGTTAGCAAAATAGGTTTCCTGACCATCAATGATGATTGTCCCTTCATCACGGCGATGCAGCCCAATTAAAATATTCATTAGTGTTGATTTGCCTGCACCATTTTCACCCATGAGTGCATGAACCTCTCCTTCACGGAGATCAAAATCAACACCACTCAGCACCTGATTGGTTCCAAAGGCTTTGTGAATTCCCTTCATTTGAATCTGCATGCTGTCCCCTCCTTTATATCTAAAATGAACTTATCCAAAATAGACTTTATCCAAAATAAACCCCGGCCTGCAGAATACAATTGGCAAACGGTTTATTTTCTCCTGTGCGTATGACCACCTTGGCATAACGGGTCAACTCTTTGAATTGCTCATGCGAACAAAACTCAATGGCGGCGGTTTGCGCCGTGGTCTGCGAATTTTCTGACTGTTTCCCTGCAAATGTGCGGCTAATATACCGTAAAGCTTCCTTATTCCCCTGTTTAATTTCTTCAGCCAACGTTACCTTTTCGACCACCATGTCTGCTGCGATTACATCAACGACATCCTGAAAGGACGGTACGCCCAATTTGAGAGCCAAATCAATTTTGGTAACGCCTTCAGGAATGGGTAAGCCCGCATCGGCCACGACAATATAGTCCGTGTGACCGAGATCCGACAGTACCTTGGATATATGACTGTTCAGGATTCCATGTTTTTTCATATTATAATTGTTCCTCCACTTCACGCCGCGTTGGCATACCACCCTGTGCCCCAAATTTGGTAACGGACAGCGATGCAGCACGATTGGCGAATTTCACACTGTCTGCCAGCGATTTCCCCTCAGCCAGCGCCACCGCAAATGCAGCGTTAAATGTATCCCCTGCACCTGTCGTATCCACGGCTTCTACTTTATAAGTAGGGACAACGATCTCCTGTTCTCCGTCGAAAAACCGTACACCATTGCTGCCTTCTGTAACAAACAACTTGTTCGGATATTGACGTAGAGCCTCTTGAAGGCTTTGGCCCTTGAACATAATAGCGGCTTCATGCTCATTTGGCGTAATGTATGTCGCGTTCTCAATCACACTTGCTTCCACCTCACGAGCCGGAGCAGGATTCAGCAACAGCGGCACCTCATACTTGGCGCAAATTTTGCTCACGTATACGACCGTTTCCTCCGGTATTTCCTGTTGAATGAGCACCATATCCGAATTTCGGATCACATCGATCGCTTCCGCTACATAGGCTGGAGTTATTTCATTATTCGCTGCTTTTACAACGACAATACTGTTATCTCCTTCAGCCAGTACGATATGTGCTGTACCGCTTTCCATATGTGTAACCGGTTTCACATAGCCGACATGAACATGATTTTCTTCAAAGTTCCGTAAAATCTGTTGGCCGAAATGATCATCCCCTACACGTCCAATCATCGTAACGTCCGCTCCGAGACGGGCTGCGGCTACTGCCTGATTGGCTCCTTTCCCTCCGGGTACGGTTGTAAAGCTTTCACCCAGTACCGTTTCTCCTGCGCCGGGGCGCTTGGATGAAGTCACTACAAGATCCATAGAGCTGCTTCCGATAATCGTAATTTTAGCCATGATAATCCACCTTTCTGGTCGTTTCCCGTTCAATGAATTTGACGGGCAATTGTATGCTTGAATGAGTAAGTATGCTTGAATGAGTAAGTATGCTCGAATGAAGATTAGGTACGCTTGACTTCGTTGCTTGCGACTGCTCAATCAGTTGAATCAGCAAGCCTGCTGCTTCCCATCCCATTTCATAAGCAGGCTGCCGAATGGTTGACAATGGCGGGAATAACAAGCTGCTTAACGGTATATCATCAAACCCGATAATCTGAACATCATCCGGGATTTTTTTTCCTAATCTATGTGCCTCATGCATCACCGCTGTAGCCACAATATCGTTACTCGCAATGACTCCGTCCGTATCTGGATGCTTGCTGAACAGCTCTTTGGCCCACAGCTCGGCTTCCTTGAACGAAAAGGACGTCGTCTTGACAACATGATAAGCAATACTCGATTGCTGAAGTTCTTCAACCGCCCCGCGAAAACGATCCTGTGCTGGACGAATATGCGTCGGCCCCTGCATGACCGTAATTTGTTTGCTACCACGGGCCACGATTTCCTGCGCTGCAAGTCGACCGCCATGAACACCATCCGCATATACGGAAGGACTGTCATTGGAAGTTCGATCAAGAAAAACGACAGGGATTTTCAACTTGGCGTAGCAATCAGCATTGGGATCATTTGTAGATGAAATGACGCCAATGACATTATTTTGAATAAAGGTATCCATGTAATCCAGTTCTTTTTGCCGATCCTCATCACTATTGCCAAAAATAATTCGAAAATCATTTTCCTGCATTCGATCCTCCACTCCACGGGCTAGCAAGGGAAAATAAGGATTCGTAATATCCGGTAGAAGCAGGCCAATCAATCTGGATTTCTTTTTGTACAAAGAACGAGCAACTTCGTTGGGTTTGTAATTGAGTTGCTTAACAGCGGCCTCAACCTTGCGGCGTGTATCCTCATGCACATATCCGGTTTCATTAATAACTCTGGATACGGTTGCTACGGAAACGCCGGCATAGCTGGCGACCTGTTTAATTGTTGTCATTGTGTGGTTTCAACTCCAATGTGTAACCGGTTACACATATAAAATATCACAGCATTTATTTTTTGACAAGCACTAAATATTTGCACGCATCAGGCTTTGGCCTTATAATTCTAATGTAACTTATTGAGTTTCACCTTTGATAAAAAATCTAAACGTGAGCTTACTCACTCCCGGTTACTCGATAAAATACGTATACATGGAGGCTTTTCCTTATGAATATCGAAGTTTGGTCTGATTATATGTGTCCGTTCTGTTATATCGGCAAACGCCGTTTGGAACAAGTAGTGAAGCAATTCCCGCACCACGATGAGGTGCAATTGACATTTAAGAGCTTTGAGTTGAACCCGGATGCTGTAAAAGATAGTGGTAAAACGATCAATGAAGAGCTGTCAGCCAAATATGGCGTCAGTCTGCAAGAGGCTCAGGCCATGAATGATCGTATGAACGAAAACGCACGCACGGCGGGTCTGCAGTACAATATTCATGCTATGGTGCCAACCAATTCTCTGGATGCTCACCGCTTAACGCTTTGGGCTCAAACACAAGGCAAAATGCTGGAGCTGAGCGAGCGCTTATTCCAGGCTGTGTTCATAGAAGGAAAACATACGGGCGATCATAAAGTGCTGACGGCGCTGGCTGCGGAGGTTGGTTTGGATCGAGACGAAGCCGCTGCCGTGCTGGCCAGTGACCGCTTTACGGACGAAGTTAGAGCTGATGAAGCCGAAGGTGCTGAGTTGGGTGTTCGTGGTGTGCCTTTCTTTGTGTTTGATCGAAAATTTGCTGTTTCAGGTGCTCAGCCGGACGAGGTATTCCATGATGCCCTGCAAAAAGCATGGGACGAACGCTCTCCGTTCACGATGGTAAGCGCAAGCTCCTCGGCAGACGATACAGGGGGTGTATGCACAGACGACGGTTGTGAGCTTCCACGCCGCGAGAACTGATTGGCCGGTGAAAGCGATTCACAGCTTCTTAACTCCCCCTCCTAAAAAGCGTGCTAACATCTGATTCATTCTGATGCTGGCACGCTTTTTTTTTTAATATTTGTTACAACGATTTGATCATCCCACCATCGACAAGAATGGTGCTGCCTGTCAAATAGGACGAGGCTTCAGATGCCAGAAAGGCAATCACCCTCCCGAACTCTTCCGGCTCCCCATATCTTCCCAACGGAATACCCTCTTCTGCTTGCTTGCGAACCTGATCCAAAGTTTGCTGAGTCTTCTCGGCCCGATGCTCGTCCAAGCTTCGCACACGATCGGTTGCGATTCTTCCCGGCGCTACGGTATGTACCAGGATATTGTAAGGAGCTAATTCCAGAGACAGTGTTTTCGCCAATCCAGCGACACCCGTACGTAGTGTATTCGAGATAATAAGACCCGGAATCGGCTGCTTAACCGACGAGGATGCAATATTTAAAATTCGGCCGCTTTGTTGTATTTTCATATAAGGTAGAGCTTCACGAATTAACCGGATATGACTAAGCAAATTTTGCTCAAAGGCTTGCAGCCAAACTTCATCCGTAAAATCATCAAAGGTTCCCGCAGGAGGCCCGCCCGCATTGTTAACTAAAATATCGACGGTGCCGAACAAATCTGCTGTACGACGGATAGCTTCGGAAATATGTTCAGGTTTCGTTACATCGCAAACCACATATTCGACGCGCCCGCTGGCCGTTTCCTGGAGTTCAGCCTGTGTATGTTGAAGCTCCGCTTCGTCCCGTCCCGAAATCACGACATTCGCACCTTCACGTGCCAACTCCCTCGCGCTTGCCTTGCCAAGTCCTTTACTGGAGCCTGCAACAAAGGCAGCTTTTCCCGTTAATCCTAAATCCATCTATGCCACTCCCTTTTCTCTGTGTTCTCTATTTAATTGTACACATGAACAGCACATAATGCGAGTAGCCCCTCTTGGGTTATATAAAATTTCATTATACGCCCAGCCTATTTCCACAGTATAATGGACAATGCACATGCATTTTTAAGAAATCGCACAATAGAAAGAAGATGAACCAGATATGTTCGGCACCATTCTTTTAGACGTGGTTTTACCTATTTTTGTACTCATCGGTTTTGGTTGTATCATGCAATATTATTTTCAACTGGATTTGTATACCTTAGCTAAGATCAATTTTTACTATATTACCCCTGCGGTTGTGTTTACCGGTCTTTATAACTCGGAAATTTCGTTAATGCTCATGGGCGAGGTTTCTCTTTTTTACGCCTTGTACATAGCCATTCTGTACGTCATCAGTACAACTGTTGCCAGATCTCTGAAGTATAGCCCCGGAATGCGGGGAGCTTTTACAAACAGTGTCATGCTTGATAATTCTGGAAATTACGGCCTGCCGATCAATCAGTTAGTATTCAAAGGTGATCCGCTGGCTACGTCCGTTCAAGCACTGATTATGACCTTTCAAAGCTTTGTCACGTTTACATACGGTACTTTTGTTGTACAGAACGGCAAGGCCGACACTCGAAAAATTCTGATTAATTTTTTGAAAATGCCGGTTCCTTATGCCCTCGTGCTGGGCTTGCTGCTGAATCTGTTACACAGTCCATTGCCCAATTTACTGGCAGAGCCGTTGAATTATATCAGCCAGTCGATGGTTGCCGTTGCTCTGCTTACCTTGGGAGCGCAAATTGTGCAATATCCCTTTCGTCTGCGGCGTACAGCCGTGTATATCAGTATGGTGCTGCGTCTGATTGCCGGTCCTGCGGTCGGTTTTCTGCTCGTACTCCTGCTTGGGCTTAAAGGGATTCCAGCACAAGCCCTGCTGATTGCATCTGGTATGCCTACCGGTGTTAATACAAGTATTCTGGCGGAAGAATATAAAAACGAACCCGATTTCGCAGCCCAAACGGTACTTCTATCTACCATGGTGAATGTCATTACAATGACACTGTTGATTTCAGCATCCCGGTATCTTGTTTGATTGGATTGGATTATACAAGCCGAATAGTGCTTCCCATCGCCACCACTTCTCTTGTACAGCACTATTCCGCCTACTCCGTTTTTAACGTTCATTTTTTCGTGTTCGACTTATATGGAACCGCTTTTGTCTGAGGACAAGAGCATTTTTTCCCTCAAAAAAAGAACATATGTTCGTAATTATTTGCCTTTTTCCTGATTAAAGTGGTATGTGTGTTTTGTGGAGATTGTGTGCGAGAAAGAATTGTTTATCTATTATGAACTTTTCATATAGTGAAATAATTATATTGGTGTGTTAATGAGAATCAACAATACCAACAAAAATAAAGCCAGCTCGCTCATCAGGAGTGGCTGGCTTTAGGATTATTCTTATGCTAAATGCTGCAAAGCAGTTTAGCCATTTTAGCAAAAGTCCCCTTTCGTTCGGATTTAGCTTACTTATCAGGATTTACGGCTCTATCCCCCATTGCTTGCTTCCAGACAAGTAAGCAGTTACCCTAGTGGAATCTTTTAAACTGGTTGCTGTGGCGTCAAAGGAATAATCATCGGTTTGGGTGTAATTGCTCCAATCCGCTTTGGATATCCGTGTTTGTAGCTCCACACTTTGACCGGGATCTAAAGAACCCGCACCTGGCTTAAAGCCAATTTCCACATAAGAATCTGCTCCCGGTTTTGGATTGGACAGCGTTTTGAATCTGGCGATCACATTCTCAGGACCAACACTTGACCAATCTGCGAAGAAATTTTGGGACTTCTCCCCATTTATAGTGTAATAATAACTCATCGTCACATCGGCAAGGGAAACGGACGAGCTTCCTGTATTCGTAATTTTAAACTTGGAGCTGATCGTATTACTTGTTTCGGATACATTCCCATTGAAGGTCTGTACCTTGAGAACACCCTGTTCTGTTCCCGGCTCGCTAGATGTATTTTCTTTTACTGTCACCGTGAACAGCACATCGCTACCTGCATTAAAATGAAACGTTAGCGCTGTGTCTCCTTTAGGGAGTTTGGACAAATACCTATTGGAGAAGGTGACCGTTTCGCCATTGAGCGTATAATCTTCACCTTTATTCAGCACTACGCTACCCTGCTGGATGGCGTCTAACGTATTTCCGCTAAGTGTAAGCTTGACGGAAATATCAACATTGGTATTATCCGGTCCATAGGTTGCAGTCGTCGGCGTAATGCTAGACTGACCCGCAGATGGTTGATCACCGTTCACTCGATCCGCCACCAGAATACCACGGCCATTTGTTCCCAGATAAGCACGTCCATAAACTCGTGGGTCACCGATAATGGTGGTCACCCGAGCATATTGATGATTGTCGTCATTAATGCGTACCCAGTTTGCGCCAGCATCGTCCGAACGGTAAAATCCACGTGTACCGTCGATTTTACCAACGATGAATACAGCTGCATTGGTACGATTCGGTGCTGCTTTACCAAAGCCTACAAAGTCTGCCTCCTGCACATTAGCGAGCTTGGTGAACGTAACACCGGAATCCTTGGAATGCCACAAGCCGTATGGCCCTCCATCCTCAGAACCCCCAGCGAACCACACATCCCCTTCTACTCCACGTACTGCATCAATATCGGCATTACCTACGGTTGGCAAGCCAGATACCGCCGAGGCTGTGAACGATACGCCTCCATTGGTGCTGACATATATTTTTCCGGCCGCGAACGCATAGTATTTGTTGGAATTCACCCGATCCGAGGCAATCTTCGCGTTCGCTGGAATACCTGTACTTGCGGTCCATGAGTTGCCGCCTGTTTTGGAGTAAAATACGCCTTTGTCCGAGGTACTCCAGAGTAAGCCATTACCATCGGCCGCAACGGCTATGCTTCCCCCTCCTGCTGTGCCGGAAGGCTCACTGTTCGCTTTATACCAGTTTGCTCCGCCATCATTGGAGAAGCCGATGGATTTGGCATTCGGATCTTTTTGGTAATCGGCTTTGCCTACCCGCGCCATAAAAGCTGGATTCAGCTCGGCATAGTCGATACTTTCACTGCTTGTAAAAGTGGGATTATCCAGCATTTTAGCTGGAGCCTTGAACAGATCGTCATGTCTGAAACCGGAGACATCCCCTACTGCGCTCACCAAAGGTGCACCGGTTGGAGGGCTTACGAGATCCAAGATCGCCGTTTCCTCTAATCCCTTAGCTGCTACCGAAATGTCCAGCTTGCTGCCTTTGTCCCAGTTGGTCACATTTTTGGAGCCGTAAATGGTAGCTCCTGTGCCGTATAACATATGGTCTGAATTAAATGGATCAATCTCCAGATCCCCGATCATCCAGCCCAGCTTGGGCGATACTTCCGGCGGAGCAGGGTTGGCATTGAAAGTCAGCCAAGGTGCAGCTGTTATATCCAAATTGTATTTCAGCTTGCGAGTTGGATAACCATCGAATTCCCAAATAGGACTCCAGGTTGCCCCACTATTGGTGCTGCGATAAATCGTTGCATCCGGCCACCAGGAATTCAGCGTAGCCACCATCAGAGTACCCGGCTTCTGCGCGTCTACTGTCAGTCCACCATATCCAAAATAATTGTCCGTGCTGCTACTGGCAACAGGACTTATATTGGTCCATTGACCGCTGGCTGTATTCAATTTCCACACATCACCCTTTGTCCCGTCATATGGACCTGCTCCATCGCTATAAGAGATATACAGGTTGCCGTCCGATGACAACACGCCATGATGCGGTAAATAGCCCGTTGGTTGCCCTGCTACAGCAGACCAGGTTGTCCCGCCATCTGTACTGCGATAGACACTTTGATTCTTATCAGCTACCCCCACATAAATCGTCTGTGTAGCTTTGCTGGAAGAGCCCGTCTTTTTGTCAAACGTAATCCAGGCCAAACCGACGATATCACTGGTGTACTCATTGGAAGGGTCCTGAACATACGTGCCCGGATTCGGGAAGCTGCTTACCTTGCTCCAGGTTGCCCCGTAATCCGAGCTTTTCCATAATCCATTACCGCTCCGTGCCCCGAAGAACAAAATATTGTTCTTATTAGGATCAATCGTCAGACGTTCGCCCATCGAGCGGCCTGGCATATTGCCTCCCACCTTAAAAGGAAGCTTCGTTGTCTGCCACGTATTGCCCCGGTCGGTCGACCGCATAATCTGCCCGTTTTGCTTGTCCCAGGAATTGGTATACGTACCTGTAGCTATATATACACGATTCGGATCAACAGGATCGGTCGCCAACGCATCTACGCCATTTTTGTTCCAATCTTCCCAACCCACAGAATCCGTCAACGGAATCCAGCTCTCGTCAGCGGGATTCCAGCGGTAAGCACCTCCGATATCCGTACGGGCATAGATCAGATTTTTTTCCTTCTCATTAAAAATGATACCAGGCACAAAACCGCCACCGCCACCCGTGACCACACTCTTCCAGGTGTACTCATCACTTGGAGCGGCAGCATGTGACTGCGTTATCAACCCTGTCCAGGAAGCACCCGCTACCACAAGCGCCAAACACGCGATCCTAAACCTGCTTTTTGCCTTAGTCAATGAATTCAACCTCCTTCTCTATATTCATTTGAATATGCGAGTCATTTCCAGATGAAAGAAATCAGTCGATTCCAGATTCGTTCCTAATCATTGTCTTTCCAACAACCAACATAGTCTGATAAAAGCTTCTCTCGGCCTCACCCCCAGTCGTTATCAATGAAATACAACAGGAATCACATTTTATAAAGCGCTTACATTTGTCTCGCTCAATAGATTCGTCATCCTTTTCTCATTTCCTTGTGTAAAAAATCAAGATTATGTTAATATCATTACTTACTCCACAGCTTACAGTATGGGTTTGATCCTTTACTTGGACATTGATACCTTTTACGTATTTCTATTATGAATTTTTCATGTATTGAAATAATTACTTCATTTCTCATTCTTTAATATCTGTCAAAATACTTTGATATACGCCAAAAAACCGCGCTATGCGCGGTTCCGGTTTACGTGAATGCCATCGATAAACTTTAAATATATCCTTTATTATTGCAAATATTCAAGCGCCAGTGCCAAAAATATGTGACCTGACACAAGCAATGCACGTTCATCAAAATCAAAATGAGGATGGTGGTGAGCATAATGTGTTCGTTCATCCTCATTACGCGCACCCACATGAATGAAAGCTCCCGGCCGTTTCTCCAAATAATAAGCAAAATCCTCTGCTCCCATGACCGGCTTCAGATCCAGAAAAGCGTCTGCTCCATACAGCCTGCCGACAAGCTCGCGAACACGTTCGGTTTCGGCTTCAGCATTCACCAGTGAAGGATAGCCATTCAGATAGTCAATTTCATATCCTGCATGATAAGCCTCAGTCAACCCCTTGACGATACTGCGAATTTCATTCTCGACTTCCTTGCGCACTTCTTTATTAAACGTACGCACCGTTCCTTCGATTTTAGCCTTATCCGCAATGACATTGAAGGCGGTTCCTGCCTGAAAAACACCAATGGTCAACACTGCTGATTCAATAGGGTCCACCCTGCGGCTGACCACCTGCTGTAATCCATTCACAATTTGGCTACCGATGACAATAGAGTCTACCGTCTGATGCGGTCGCGCGCCATGCCCGCCTTTGCCATTGATCTGAATCGTAAATGCATCGACAGCCGCCATGGCGGGCCCACTCTTTAATCCAATTTTACCAAGTGGAATTTCAGATGCGAGGTGAATACCGTATACCGCCTCCACCCCATCCAGACAGCCATCCTCAATCATGAATTTGGCTCCGCCAGGCGGTTTTTCTTCCGCATGTTGAAAAATAAACACAAGCTTTCCCTTCAGCGTCTCACGGTTATGGCTCAACACGCGTGCCACTCCTAGTAGCGCAGCCGTATGACCATCATGTCCGCAAGCATGCATAACACCAGGAACGGTCGATTTATAAGGCACATCCTTTTCATCCTGAATGGGAAGCGCATCAAAATCAGCACGAAACGCAATCGTTCTGCCCGGCTGCCCGCCCTCTAAAAACCCGAGCACGCCGTTCCCGCCCACATTCGTTCTTACCTCAATACCAAAAGAGCGCAATTGATCGGCGATAAATGCAGACGTATTCGTTTCTTCAAAAGAAAGCTCGGGATGCTGATGCAGATGTCTTCTCCAGGCAATCAGGTCTTGCTCACCATCTTTTAATTCCTGAACCCATTTCTCTAGCATAATACCCTCTTTTCCTATTGAATTTATATACTTCTATCCTTATCTTACCATGAATTTACTGTAGAATCTCCTATGCTGCCGATATCAAGCCAAAGAAGATATGTCTTTGATTTAGGCCGGGTAGTGACAAGCGGCATAATGTCCTGTGCCAATCGCTGTCAGTTCCGGCGCTTCCTCACGGCAACGCGAGGTCGCCAGCGGACAGCGGGTATGAAAACGACAGCCGGACGGTGGCTTCGCAGGCGAAGGAATCTCACCTTGTACCGTAACCAGCTCCCGTCGGTTTTTCGGATTCGGATTGGGGATGGAAGCAACAAGCCCTCGGGTATAGGGATGCGCCGGATGCCGGAAAAGCTCCTCGCTTGGCGCAATTTCTACGAGCTTACCCAAGTACATAACCCCAATCCGATCCGATATATGCCGGACGATGTGCAACCCGTGCGCGATAAACAAATAGGTCGTATCCAGTTTACGCTGTAAATCCTGAAGCAGATTGACAATTTGCGCCTGAACGGAAACATCCAAAGCCGACACTGCCTCATCCGCCAAAATAAACTGCGGTTGCAGCGCAATTGCACGGGCAATCCCGATCCGCTGGCGCTGTCCTCCCGAAAATTCATGCGGAAATCGTGTGATCAGCGAAGGCGACAATCCGACTGAACTTAGCAGTTCCTCAACCCGTTCCCGTTTGACCTTGCCACTCAGCCCTTCATGAACCGCAAGCGGTTCACCGATAATATCCCCCACATTCCAACGCGGATCAAGTGATCCGTAAGGGTCTTGAAAAATCATCTGCATATCACGGCGCGCAGCTCGTAATTCGGAATTCCCTAACTTTGTCAGCTCCCGGTCCTGAAACCATACCTGCCCTGAGGTTGGGCGTTCCAACTGCATCAGAAGACGACCTAAGGTAGATTTACCGCTGCCGGATTCACCGACCAGTCCAAAAGTTTCGCCCTGTCGGATTGAAAATGATACATCATCCACCGCCCGGATGGAAGCACCTGTTCGACCGGGAAAGCTTCTTTTCACCGAATAATACTTACGAAGTCCATCTACCCGGAATAAGTCCTTGTTCTGCCCGGTGTCCGTGCCAGTTACATTGGATATTACAGATTCCTTTACCTGTACGCCAGCACTGCTCACCATGATCCCATCAACAGCAGATATGTACAGTGCCCCTTCCTTTACTTCTGCCGCTTCTTCAATAGCATCTGCCGAGAACTGCTCTTCCTCCAACAGCTCTGAAATACGCCAATCACCGGACGCAGCCAATTGCTCCGAATGCCAGCAAGCTACCTCGCGTCCATCCTTGGCAGCCAACGGAGGCACTTCGTTTTTGCATTGATCCGTCGCATGCGGGCAACGGGGGTGAAACAAGCAGCCGGACGGCAACGCACTCAAACTGGGGATGGCCCCAGGGATCGAAAACAGCTTGCTGCTGCGATCTGTATCCAGCGTTGCCACCGAACGAAGCAAACCTCTTGTGTACGGATGCAGCGGCAGCTCGAACAGTTCTTCCGTTGCGGCCTGCTCCACGACTCGCCCGGCATACATCACGACAATTCGATCCGCAACCTCCGCCGCAATACCCAAATCATGCGTAATCAACAGAATCGACATGTTGAATTCCGCCTTTAATTCCTGAAGCAACTGCAAAATTTGGGATTGAATCGTTACATCCAGCGCCGTCGTCGGTTCATCCGCAATCAGCAGTTCAGGGCCACATGACAGCGCCATCGCAATCATCGCCCGTTGCAGCATCCCGCCAGACAGCTCTCCGGGATACTGCTTCATACGGATTTCTGGCTCGGGAATCCCTACTCTGTTTAGCAAATGAACCGCATGAGCCCATGCCTGCTTCCGTGTCTTCCGATCATGCTCCATAATGATTTCCATCAGCTGATATCCAATGGTGTACACCGGATCAAACGCAGCCATCGGCTCCTGAAATACCATCGCCATCTTTTTGCCGCGAAGTGAGCGTAATTCCTGTTGCGACAAAACAGTCAAATCTATGCCCTTCAACCGTATTTGTCCTTGGGCAATTCGTCCGTTTTCATAATCGATCAGCCGCATAATCGCCTTGGAGGTAATCGTTTTTCCGCTACCAGATTCACCAACGAGGCAGACCGTTTCCCCCGCCCCAATCGTCAGCGATACGTTGTCGAGTGCTTGCAGCAAACCTTTTTTAGTGTGAAAATCGACCGACAAATGTTCAATCTCCAGCAATGATGACAAACGAACTCCCTCCTTCTATAGCACTAACGAATAGGCTGCCTGATGCTAGTTTGCGTTCTTTTTCGGGTCCAGCTCATCTCTCAGCTTGTCGCCCAAAATATTGACCGACAGCACGAACAACGTAATGGCTAGACCAGGAAAGGTGCATATCCACCAAGCCACTGTCAAATACCCGCGTCCCTGAGACAATACCGTTCCCCAGTCCGGAATTTCTTTTACCGTGCCAAGCCCCAGAAAGCTTAATCCCGATCCGGCCAAAATAGCGCTGCCGATTCCAAGCGTCGCCATCACAAGCAAAGGTGACAGGGAATTAGGAAGCACATGTCGCCAAAAGATGCCGAAAGGTGTAACTCCGATGGAGCGTGAAGCCGTAACGTAAGAACGTCCTTTTATACTCATTATCTGTCCCCGCATGACCCTTGCGTAACCCGGAACAGCAGATATGGCTACCGCCAGTACGATATTAAACAAACTCGGTCCAAGAGCTGCCGCAATCGCTAAAGCCAACAGAATGCCGGGAATGGTCATCAAAATATCAATCAATCGCATCAGCACTGTGTCCACGATGCCACCGATGTAGCCTGACAGTGCTCCGATGATTCCACCAGCCAGACCACCGACGAGCACCGACATAAAGCCGATAAACAGGGAATCCCTACTTCCATGAACAACCAAACTGAATATATCCCGTCCAAAATAATCCGTTCCGAACCAGTGAGCAGCGCTTGGACTCTGTAAAATCTGGTCGCTTAACATTTCTGTTGGCTCATAGGAAGCAATCCATTGCGGAAACGCCGCACAGGCGATCACGAATACAATAATCAGTCCTGCCGCATATATGAACCCATCCGACACTCCCCCAAACCGCAATCTTCCAGTTTTCCAAGCTACCCGCTGCTTTCTTTCCTTCCAGACTGTTTTGGCCGCCATCGTTTCTCTCAACTGTCTTCCTCCTCCCTGATTCCTGCCGACTTACGCCGAGCGTCTAACCCTTGGATCAATAAATGTATAAGATATATCCACCAATAGATTTACGATCACGTACATGATGGCAGAGAACAACACAACTCCCTGCACAACTGGTAAATCCTTAGCCATTATCGCATCCGCAATTAAACGTCCAATACCTTGTCGCGAAAATACCGTCTCACTCACAACTGCTCCGGCCAGCATTTCTCCCATCAGCATCCCAATCATCGTTATCGCCGGAATCAACGCATTACGCAGTGCATGGCGATACATAATGACCTTCTCCGATAAGCCTTTGGAACGGAGTGTAACGATGAACTGCTCATTAATGACCTCCAGCATACTGTTGCGTACCATTCTGACAATAAACCCTGCACCGACAATGCCCAAAGTGAGAGACGGAAGCACAAGTGTTTTCCAGCCGTTCGAGCCCATTGCAGGCAGCCACCCCAAATGAATGGAGAAAATAAGCAACAGCAAAATTCCCGACCAGAATGTGGGCATGGAAATGCCGAACAATCCGACGATTCGCGCGATGATATCAATTGGCTTATTCCGATGAATGGCCGACAGTACTCCAAGCAGGACACCGATGATGACCGAAATGGCAGAACCGACAAGCGTCAACGCCAATGTAGGCGGGAAATTAACCCATATCTTAGGCAACACCGGATCAGCATTCAGCAGTGATTTTCCAAAATCGCCTTGCAGCAGCTTTCCAAAATAGTTTAAAAATTGCACATGGAAAGGCTGATCCACTCCTAGCTGATGACGCAAATTGGCGATCATTTCTGGCGTGGCCGTCGAAGGGTCCAAAATCGAATCTACCGGGTCTCCCGGAAGCAGATACAAAATGCTGAACACCAGAATACAAGATCCCAGAATAACCAACAGAGAGGTAACAAATCGATCTACAACTGCTCTGAACATGACGTACATGCTCCTTTCTGTTTGGAATGTTCTCAGAGCTCATTTACAAAGCCTATTTTTGAATACGCACATCGTTAAACAGCGGATAACCCACTAAATCAAATTTAAGACCTTGTACGGACTTGGCGGCTCCAACAGTATAAGGGAATACATAAATCGGAATGATAACGGCTTGATCACGGATCAATTGTTGTACCTTTTTATAAATCTCCTCCCGCTTGGCATCATCCTTTTCAATCGCTCCCTGCTCCAGCAGCTTGTCGACCTCCGGTTTGGAGAAGTTAGGCAGCGTAGGCCGCTGATTCGGAGCCGCTGTGTGGTAAAAAGCATATAACGCGTTCGGGTCCACATTGACCTGACTATTCCCGTAGAAATCATAGTTTCCGTTCGTATATACAACCGTTGCAACATCCTTGGTAATTTCTATCTTCACATCAACACCGATTTTCTTTAGCTGTTGCTGGATAATGGCTGCAATGTCGTTGCGCTTTTCACGATTCGGCGTACCATCTACATAATGCAGCGTCAGACGTTTTCCATCCTTCACTCGAAAACCATCCGCACCTTTAACCCATCCCAGCTCATCCAGAAGCTGATTGGCCTTGTTAACATCCGGCTGTAAGCCGTTTTCCAGTGATTTATCATATGCGAAAATGCCCGGAGTAAGCGATGACCAAGCCTGCTCGTAGGTGCCCAGGTAAAGGGTTTTGACAATCGTTCCCACATCAATACCGTATTGTAACGCCTGTCTGGCCTTCAATTCATTCCACGGCGCCTTCTTCTGGTTAATGAACAGCGTGTACGGTAAGCCTAGGGTATTGACCTGCAACAATTGAAAATTTGGGTCACTCTTAAGCGTTAAAATGTTTTGTGGAGGAACTGTTTCTGCGGCCAAAGCCTGCCCACTCTGCACGCTACCGATCCGTGTCGCTTCCTCCGGCACGATTTTAAAGGTCACGCTATCTAAATACGGTGCTCCCTTGTTCTCAATGGTTTCCGGTGCCCATTTGTAATCCGGGTTACGCTCAATTTTGATTTCCGCATTTTCGTCCCATTTTACAAACTTGAAGGGGCCTGTGCCCACCGGATGCTTGCCGAATTGATCTCCATATTTCTTGACTCCTGCAGGAGAAACAATAGCTACTGCCGGGATCGTTAAATTGCTCAAAAATGCCTGTGATGGTCGTTTCAGATTCAGCTTAATCGTGTATTCGTCTATCACTTGTGAGGATTCATACGGGGCCAGCAAGTTAGCAGCATTACCAACTACAGCTTGCGGATCAATAATCCGGTCATAGCTGAATTTGACTGCTTCCGCATTAAACGGAGTTCCGTCATGGAACTTGACGTCCTTGCGCAGCTTGAACGTATAGCTTTTGCCATCCTCGGAAACGCTCCATTCGGTGGCCAGCCAAGGCTTAATCGTATTGTCCGGCAGCTTTACAACCAAATTGTCGAATATCCCCCGATACACCCGGGATGCTACGGCCAACCCACTCTTATGCGGGTCCAGTGAATCCGGCGATGTTGCCAGCGCATAGGTCAGGTCCCCACCTTCTGCGGCTTGCCCGCCTCCCGCTACATTTGCCCCGGTATTCGTAGAATTGGCTCCTCCATTACCTGAGCATGCCGATAATATCAGCACCAGCGACAGAGTTAGAGCTAACATTTTCGCATATCGACTTGTTCGTTTCACTTGTAAAACACTCTCCGTTCTCGTGGGTAATTTTATGAATGCATTGCATATTTGAGGCCGATGTTACATTGTTGATAATTCCAATAAGTTATATATGAATTATACAAAATAACTGTATACCCGTGTTTTTATAGTGTCAATGCAAGTTCTAATTGGAATGATCTATGGATGGATAGAAGACTTAAATTGACAACGCAAAAAAGAGCCGACAGGATGCTCTCCCCGACTCATTTTTGTAGCTAATCACAGTTTTGAATTTTTCAGGTATTGAAAAACTGACTTATATTCCCTCGTACCGGATGAGTCTGCTCCCTGTAGTCCCCATCCGTATAACTGCCAATCACCTTCCGCCAAAAGGACTGCGCTGGCCTGTTCGTGCTCATCTGCGTTACCTTCCAACGCCCGGCAAAACATCCAAACAGCTCATGAGCCGCCCAAGTACCGACCCCATTATGCCGATAAGGACGAAGCACAAAGAACTCAGCCATGTAGTAGTCAGCCTCCCGATTGCTGGACATTCGGTCAACCAATGCGAAACCTACTGGAACGTCCTGTCTCCAGATTAGAAAAGGCAGCTTCTGTTCACCGCTTGTCCAGTATTGATACAAGTCCGGGTAAGCCGGGAATGTGCCGTTTTCAGTAACATCAATTCGAAGATAGGCTGTAAAATCATATAAATAAAATTGCATGAGCTGCACAATAATGCCCTTCTGCGACTCCGGTGCACTTTTTATGGACAGCTTCAATTCCGACTGGATATCATACCCCATATTTTCACCTCTCTTGGCGGATCAGTTCGTTGTTTACTTCGATTTGCATCCCATCTACATTCCATCCGGTGCTGTTCAAAATATGCTAAAATACATATATATTATGACCGGACGAGGTGGAGCCCAATGAATATACAAAAGATCATCGACCGGCGCAAACTGGATGAAAAAATGCCGGGATTACCATGGTACGTGCAGCAATTTATGGATTACAAGCTACCCGACCTGTCCCCTTCCACATTGCTGGAATATGTGCGGGATTATGAAGCTTTTTTTACATGGCTTCGCTCAGAGGGCTTGTCTGCCGGAGAGACGAACGCCCAAGTTACGCTGGAAGAATTGGAGACGCTCCATATGGATAGTATTACAGGCTATCGTTTGTTTCTATCGACTAAGCGTGAAGGCTCCAATTCCCGCATTACGATTTCACGTAAGCTTTCGTCCCTGCGTTCCCTCTTTCATTATTTGAGCCAGATCGCTGAGGATGAAAACTTTTATCCTTTGCTCAAACGCAACATTATGGCCAAGGTCGAAATCAAGCGCATACATAAACCCAAGGACACGGCGGCCAAGCTCAAAGGTAAAATACTGGAGGAGGAAGAGCTGCTTGAATTTATCGGCTATATTTATGAAGGCTATGGACAAGATTTGGCCGGTAACAAGCAGGCACTGTACTCTTATGAGCTGAACAAGGAACGGGACGCCTGCATTGCCAGTCTCATTCTGAACTCGGGCCTGCGCGTATCTGAAATCGTCAATTTGAATCTGGACGATCTGGATGTAAACAATAAATTACTATATGTGTACCGTAAAGGCAACAACGACGAGACCTTTAAAACGCCAGTATATTTCCGCGAGCAGTCCAAAGATGATCTGGCGCTCTATTTATCCCTGCGGCATACCCGTTATCGCGCGCCCAAAAAGGAAAAATCACTTTTCGTCGCACGTCCCAACGGCAGTACAGAAGGCAAACGGATGACCAAAAGAGCGATTCAGGCGATGATTATCAAGTATGCCAAACGGTTCGGCAAGCCTTACCTGACCGTTCACAAGCTCCGTCATTCCTTTGCCACCGACTACTATCTGCAAAACGATATTTACAAAACGAAGGAACAACTCGGTCATGCTTCCACGGAAACGACAGAAGTCTATGCCCATCTGACCGACAAGACCATGTCCCAAGCGATTGAACGGCGGGTGGAGACTCAAACCGACTCAGCCGATTGATGTCTCAGCCCTACTCATCCCGGACTTCTTCTCTTTGCTTCTGAATCTGTCCAAGTAACCAGCGGCCTACCGGGCCGTTGGCGTCGGCGGGAAATATCTGCATCGTTTTATCCGAAAAATGGCTCTGTGCCCAGCCCGTTTGATCCTCCCAAACCGCTACTCCCTGTACATTGGTCAGCTCTGTGGTAAGCTTGGCATTTGATTGTTCCCGTACCATGACCAGCTTCGGATAATGCTCCTGCTTGAAGCCTTCCAGCAACACGCAGTCGTATGCCTGAAAATGCCGGATCAGTCCGGCAACAGGCCGACTATGCTCCTCTAAAATGGCTGTTCTTCCACCTGAAACAATGGCTACGCCTTCGGCTCCCGCTAGTCGGTGCTTGTACGTATCTGTTCCCACATGATCCATCTCAAACTCATGTCCATCATGCTTGATCACAGCTACGCGTAGCCCGGACTCCCGCAAATAACGAATCAACCCTCCGAGGAAGGTCGTTTTCCCCGAATTTTTGAATCCGACGACCTGACATACATACGGATTCGTCGTATTCACGTCACCTGTCCGCCTTGAAGTACCAGCACACGCACCTCTTCCCCTGCACGCAAGCCTTCTGTTGTTGGAGGAACCACGATCAGACAGTCGGTGTCCTTAATCGTCACCATGACGCTGGATTCATCTACTCGCGCAGGAATTGCGTATACTTGCCCGCTGCGTATTTCCAGGGAGCTGCGTACAAAACGGGTAAAATTATTCACCTTCGTATAATCTGCTCCCAACCGCGCCGTCCAGGTTTGCAAATACGGCTGCTCTGAAGACAGCATCATTTGGATGGTGGGTCGCACAAACAACTCACAGCCTACAAAGCACGCACCGGGATTGCCAGAAAGCGCAAATAGTAGCTTGCCGTCAATCACCGCGGCTGTGGTCACACTGCCTGGACGCATTGTGACCTTGTTGAACAGCATATCCACATCCTCCTGTCGTACCAGATCGCCCATAATATCAAAATCCCCCACCGATACTCCGCCACTCGTAACGACGATATCGTAGGCAGCTATCGCTTCACGTACAGAAGCACGGGCGAGAGCCAAATCATCATGAATGGCTTGCAGGATGAACGGCTCCCCCCCTGCCTCCCTGATTTGTGAAGCCAGCATATATGTATTGCTGTTCCGAATTTTCCCCGGCTGCAACGGCTCATCCACGGCAAGCAATTCCGAACCTGTGGAAAAAACGGCCACCCGTGGCTTCCTGTAGACGGGTACCCGATGTACACCAAAGGTAGCCAGCACCGAGATGTGCCCTGCCCCCAGACAGGTTCCTTTACTAAGTAAAAGCTGACCTTCCTGAATCTCATGGCCGATTGTCGTCACATTTTTACCGATTCCCATGCGCTTCTTCAAGCCGACATATACCTGTCCATCTTCTTCACGTAGCTGTGTCGCTTCCAGCATAACAACCGTATCGGCCCCTTCAGGTAATTGTGCTCCTGTCATGATGCGGGCCGCCAATCCCGTCTCCACCCGCTTGTCCGATACGGTGCCGCATGGGATTTCATCAATCACGCGTAGCCAGATTTCCTGACCGGACGAACAGACTTCAGTGTCCGAACCAAGGATGGCGTATCCATCCATGCCTGAACGACGGAAGCTGGGATACGGGTGTGGTGCGGTCAAATCCATCGCCAAATAACGTCCATGCGCCTGCTCCAGTCCTACATCCTCCCGCTCTCCCTGTTTAACATGAGCAGCTATTCTGCTTTGCGCTTCTTCCACTTGAACCGCTTTGCGCTGAAATTTGTTCGAATTGAATTGTGCCTGATTCATATCTTCACTCCGTTCTTCTGAAAATGCCCTCTTTCTGTTATAACGCTAAAACCGTTATCTGGCAAATCCGAGCCATGTTTATTGAGTAGCGACAAGTCTCTATACGCAAAAAAACAGCCCGGGATCACATTCCCGGACTGTTTTGCAGATTCTACTTTAAAAGTTTGCTTGTCATTACACACCTTAACCCCATCATCGTCGACTTCGTCGGCTGATTTTACCTGAGCCGCTGCGTGTTTTAGGCTTACTATAAGATTTGCGCGGCGAATCAAAAATGCTGGAACCGCCGCTGCTGCCCCGGTCACGTGAAATCGAGCCTCTACTCGGCGAACTGCTGCTGGAGCCTCTGTCGAACAGACTTCCGCTGGAACCGACACTGGAATCAGACCCCTTACCCCTGCGGGTAACGGAACCCTTCCGCTCCACTGTAATTGGCGGGATTGCTTTCTTCTCCTGCACCGTAGGTGCACGGTACTGGCCTTGAGAAGGCCGATATACATCTCTGCTTGAATACCCCCGGTAAGAGCCTGATCCGCGCAACGAATCAAACAGAGCATCCAGTACGGTTGCCGTTAAGTATCCTTTTAGAAAGCTGGAACTGTAATTTTGCTCGACATACTTTTTGCTGTCGATCTCAATTAATGTGTCTTCCTTCTTGGCTGGATCTTGCTGTAAATGGTACCATTCATCGCTGTACACCAGAAACATCCGCTCATTGCTCTGCGGCGACATTTGTTCCGGTTCACGCTGTTCTTTCAGTTCCTCCGCCACTTCCGGAACCGTTTTGCCTGCGGCCCGGTACACGTACGAGGTCGAGTTACCGCTGCCACTGACTGATTCCAGCGGGTACGTATCTTTCACATTTGGCGCACCGCAGCCGCTTAGCACGGATACGAACAAGCTCAGCGCCACAATGACCTTTAATGCATACTGCCAGGTGCGTTTGCCCATGTGTCACCCTCTCCTAGCTTGCCCGAATAACCTTGACGTCTCCGGTAATTACTTCTTCTCCTTCATAAAGCATAAAGCGGCCGTCCTGCCACTCTACACGCAGCAGATGATAATCATCCGACTGATACTGCCAAACATGCTGCTCTCCACCCTGTCGAAAAGGAGCACGGCCCATAACCGTAACATGCCCAAAATACTGCTCTTCCAAATGATATGTTGTATCATCCAGCTCCAGAATCGTTGGCACTTCCTCCGGGTTGTCCAGTCTGCCGTCGATGGCCTGGTACAGTCCGAATTGCAGCGTTTCCCGTTCCTCAATGTGAAGGTAGCTGACTTGTTTACCATCCTGAAGCGTCAAAACAACGGCATTCCGAGCGCGATTATGTACTCGGCCTACCACTTCATATGTGACAAGCGACACTTCACAGATATCGCCCGGATTTAAATGAAGCATGCTTTTTTCCGCTTTCGGCGGCTCCGGCTTGGCAAACAGATTCGAAATTCGTTTCCATACACCCATGATAATTCCCCCCTGCCCTTCTTTAGCCTAGAAACATGCCGCAATGATCAAAGCCCCGACCAGATGCAGCGTACCTGAAAACAGACCAAAGCCAATTTTGCCTTCCTGCGTACCTTTATCCAGATCAAGCTGTGCCCAGTACCGAAGCAACAGACGTACGACAACTTCCAAAACAAACAGAATGACAAAGGCGATCACAGAATACACAAGCGCCTCCAGCAAATTGTTAGCTGTAGCAATGGAGCTTGACAAAATATACCCCTGTGCAAACAGCTTCATAATTAACCGGACTGTTACGGCCATATTACCGGCTTTCACTTCTGCAAAATCCTTATACTTCGTAAATAAAGAATCAATGTACATCAATACGAACAACAAAACGGCACCCGCGCCAGTCCATACAAGCATCGCTTTCATCGTTTCTAAAAAATGCATTTCATACCATCCTCCACATCTTCTTGACCTTCATATATGTTGATTTACGCCTCCGGGCAGGGAAAAGCGAAGGAGAAAACGGTTCCCCTTCGCTTCCTTAGCAGCCACGCAGGCGGCAGTGCTTATAACCTTATTTATTGTCGTATTGCTTCAACAGAGCGGCAAGCTCATCGTCCACGGCACTTTTCTTATCAAGCTCCTTGAACTCCTCATCCAACGATTTTTCCTTAGAGGACATTTCGTTGCTTGCTTCAGCACGCGCCTCTGCTTGCAGCATTTTTTCTTCCATTCGTTTCAGCCCGGCAGTTGCCGTATCGGAGCTAAAACCGTTCATTGCTTTGTTAATTTCCGTTTGTGCTTTAGCTGCATTATAACGGGCAACCAGCGTTTCACGCTTGTTCTTCATTTCCGTCAGTTGTCTGCGCATTTCATCCAGCTTACCGCGCAGGTTATCGGCTGCCGCTTTGTTCTGCTCGTAGCCAGCCTTGAACTCGGTCATTTTTTGCTCAGCAGATTTCTTTTCTTCCAACGCGCGGCGAGCCAGATCCACATTTTGCGCTTTTGCTGCTGTATGGGCCTGCTCTTCACGTTTTTTTACCAAAGCAGCCTGCTCTTCGTATTGCTGTTTGAATCTCTTCTCAATGGCAATCTGAGCGGCTACCGCTTTCTCTGCATCCTCCAGATCCTCTTGCATATCACGAATGTATTGATCTGTCATTTTAACTGGATCTTCGGCTTTGTCAATAATGGAGTTGATATTGGACATGGTAAGATCTCTTAAACGTTTGAAAATAGACATGTGAAGTTCCTCCTAGTGTTGAATGCTTAAATTTTAAGCTCTGTACACATGTTTACGCAAGCTTTGCAAATAGAGTTTCAAAAATATTATCCGACAAAGTGCATTCTAAAAAATAAAGTGCATTCTAAAAACCGCGCAAGTAAGGCTCCGGGATATCCGCCTGTACTTTCAGCTCCCGCGACGCATGCAGCGCCCAATACGGATCGCGCAGCATGGCGCGTCCTATCGCTACCAGATCAGCCTCTTTTTGCTGAATCACCCGCCGCGCATCCTCATAATCGTCCAGTAGACCGACAGCGATTACAGGCACATTAAGCTTTTCACGTATATCACGTGCCAAATCCACCTGATATCCCGCACGCGCAGATGGACCGCCATTGGAACCAATCGGCCCCTCGCCACCAGAGGAGATGTGAAAAATATCCACACCTGCATCACGATATCGTTCCCCTATGCCCGCTATGTATTCCACATTATATCCGTTTTCAACATACTCTTTGGCGGATATCCGCATCAACACAGGCATATCAGACGGAAGCACCTCTTTAACAGCCTGAATCACTTCAACACCGAACAGCGATAAATCCTGTCCATACTCATCTTCTCTTGTGTTCGTTAAAGGGGAATGAAATTGATGAATTAGATAACCATGAGCGCCATGAATTTCTACTGTATCAAAACCGGCTTCCACCGCGCGGCGTGCGCCTTCCTTATAAGCCTGAACCAGCTCCCTGGCTTCGGCTGTCGTCAAAGCGTGCGGCTCCTTAAAACGTTCGCTAAAAGCAATCGAGGACGGTGCGACAGGCAAATCAGCATCTTCAGCCTTGCGTCCGGCATGACCTAATTGAATTCCGATTTTGGCACCGTACTTGTGGACTTCCTCCACTATTTTACGGTATGCAGGAATATGCTCGTCACTCCAAATACCCAGATCATAATCTGTAATGCGTCCATCCGGGTGGACCGCTGTCATTTCCACAATAATCAGCCCGGTGCCACCTACTGCCCGGCTAACGTAATGGACGTGATGCCAATCATTGGGATTTCCATCTTTGGCCTCCACGCTATATTGGCACATTGGTGGCATTACAATCCGGTTTTTTAAAGAGAGTCCCTTTAATTGATAAGGAGTAAACAAGTCGGTCACATTGATCCATCCTTCCTTTAATTCCATGTCTCTACAATATGAATTGCAACCCCATTATACACCAGCTATCACTGGATACCGAATCCATTAAAAGGCTAAAAGTTGCGAAAATGCTGCTGTTTCGCTCAGGTTTAATAGAATATGTGCGTTTAGCTTCGTGATCTTCACTTACATCCGTTACACAGGGCATTTCCACTCAACCACTCAATAGTCTAACCTGTTCAGCAGCATAATTTCAACATGTCAGGTACATAATAAATGAAAGCAACAGAAGGTACCACTGCACGGAAAGGGGGATACATATGCCGTACAGGGGAATATTGCCAATGATGGCACTGTTACTAGCATTTTCGAGTTTTCCCGTTCACGCGGACGCGCCTCCCGATATCGGAACGACTCATTCCAAGGAAGCGACTGTTGTTTCTTCAGCACATAAGAGCAGAGAACGAGCCACTCCCACATTAGCCATGCTTCGGAAAAAACATGCGGATATTTTTAAAATGTGCGGCCCGCATACGCAGCAAATTGCCCTGACTTTTGATGACGTGCCCGATTCCCGGTATACGCCGCAGGTTCTGGACATTTTGCACGCGAATGGGATCAAAGCCACCTTCTTTATTGTCGGTCACCGTGCGGAAAAACACCCGGGCATGATTCGCCGTATCGTACGTGAAGGCCATGCCTTGGGCAACCATTCCTATACCCATCCGGATTTTAGGAAGGCTTCACCGGAACGCTTTCGCAACCAGATTAAGAAAACAGAACATATTTTGGAGGCCACTGTCGGCTTTCGACCCAAGCTGATCCGCCCGCCCTATGGTGAAATTACGGAGCCTCAGATCCAGTGGGCGCGTCGACACGGCTACATGATTGTCAATTGGAACGTAGACTCCCTCGATTGGAAGGGACTCAGTAAAACACAAATTCAGCGTAATGTGATCCCGGCTACCGGACCAGGCTCCATCATTTTAATGCACGCAGGTGGAGGTCAAAGTTCCAATCTGAAAGGCACTGTTCAATCCCTGCCGGGTCTCATTCAGTCGCTGAAAGCCAAGGGCTACAAATTTGTCACGGTTCCCCGGCTACTTCACACCTCGGAGCGGAAATAACAGTAAAAAGGGCTGTCTTACCAGCAGATGCATTCTGCTCGTCAAGACAGCCCTTTATTAATCGACAAGACCCATATATGAATCTGAACCTGCGATTAAGCTATTTGATTATAGATCACAGATTATAGTTTACATAATATATATTATGTTCACTTAATTCATTTGCTTACATAAGTCTATTTATCAATGACATACAGCTTCACATTCTGAAAACCAAAGTCACTCACAAAAGATGGGCTGCCTGGAATGAAAATATCAATCCGTTTACCCGTGATGGCGCTGCCCTTATCGCGTGCTACCGCTACAAAAGATTGATCGGGCAGCCCCGGGTGGGAATAGCCTGTAACCAACACTTTCGTACCCAACGGAATTACGTTGGGGTCTACCGCAATCGTACCGAGCTTAAGCGGATTTCCGAAATAGTCCACCGCTCCCCATTTTCCATTTTCACTGGCTGCTGCGGAATACGCTGTGGCCTTCACGTCAACTACTTTGCTGTAGTTAAATGTTTTGCCCCATGCTTCAACCTGTTGACCGTCACCTGCTGGCGCTTTCTCGGAAAGAAGCTGAGGCTTCGAATCCGAAGCGGCCTTTAACTTGTTCTCGTCCGGCACCTTAATTTGCACTCCTGCATATATATTGCTGGCGGCAACATCCGGGTTCTCCTTTTGCAGATCTTCTACAGATACCCCGTAACGTTGAGCAAGTAAAAAGAAGGTATCACCTTCCTTGGCGGTATGAAGCGAAGCGGCGTCGGCTACCCCGGCTGTCTGCGCCAATCCTGCAATGGCTGCTGCCAGCACCGCAAATTTCATTGTTTTTCCAATACGTTTCAGATGTTTCAAAAGATATGTACCTCCTCTGTTATGCCTGCGAAGTTAGCTGTCGGATTCGGACTCAGGAGAAGCCCTATGCTTTTGTGCAATTCACCCCTAGGCAACCTTCCATCCATTCGTATGAAGACGGATCAGAAGTTACTGCCGTTGTTACGTCCCCCGCACTTCCCATGGTTTTGGGTCCCGCATTCAGCGTCTGTCGTAGCTGTCTGCTGCCCCGGTAAGTTTTGGCTCACTGCATAATATCACAATTTTGTAACCTTATCTGCATGAAAATGTTGGGAACCCTGAACATCATACTACATCTGTTACAATTTTGTCATCATGAAATCGAAATCAGTTACAAAAATCTGAACGAGGATGACAAAAAAAGAAAAAGCCCTCCCGTCAAACTTCCACCGCGGAGGGCTTACTTCATAGCCTTTATAAGCTCATTTCTTACAAAACCTTGGCAAGAAAATCCCGGGTACGATCATGGCTTGGAGTGCCAAAAACTTGCTCCGGTGTACCTTGCTCCACAATTTGACCGTTATCCATAAAGATAATGCGGTCTCCTACCTCGCGGGCAAAGCCCATTTCATGTGTCACGATGACCATCGTCATGCCACCCTCAGCCAGCTTCTTCATCACGTCCAGCACCTCCCCGACCATTTCAGGGTCCAAAGCGGAAGTCGGCTCATCGAAGAGCATCACATGCGGCTGCATCGCCAAGGCGCGTGCAATCGCAATCCGCTGCTTCTGTCCACCGGATAGCTGATTGGGATAGGTGTCCTTTTTGTCTTCAAGTCCAACGGTGCGCAGTAGCTCTAGCGCAATTTTCTCCGCTTCCTTCACGGACTGGCCTCTAACCTGAGTCGGCGCAAGCGTCAAATTTTGCAGCACCGTTTTGTGCGGGAACAGGTTGAAATGCTGGAACACCATCCCCATTTTCTCACGAGTCGCATTAATATTATGACCACGGGCTGTAATCGGCTCGCCCTCAAACAAAATCTCCCCGTCGGTCGGCTGCTCCAGCAGATTCATACAACGTAAAAATGTACTTTTCCCCGAACCACTCGGGCCAATGACGACAACAACCTCGCCTTTGGCAATATCTATATCAATGCCTTTTAAAATTTCATTTTTGCCGAACGATTTACGCAGTTGTTTAACGGTGATCACTGGCTCTCAACTTCCTTTCCCATAAACCCAACAGCTTCGACAAGCTGAATGTCATTACAAAATAAATAGCAGCCGCGATGACGAACGGACTTAATCCTTCGTAGGTGATGTTCTTAATGACTTGGGCCTGATACATAATATCCACCATACCGATGGTAGAAATGATGGAGGACTCTTTAATAATCGTAATAAACTCATTGCCGATCGCAGGCAGTACAGACTTGAACGCTTGCGGTAAAATGACGTGACGCATAGCTTTGCCTCGTCCCATACCGAGTGAACGGGCTGCTTCCATCTGACCACGGTCCACTGCCTGGATACCTGCACGGAAAATTTCAGCCAGATATGCCGAGCTATTCAGAGATAACGTAATAATACCGGACTGAAGTGGCGTAAAATTGACGCCCAGCGTCAAAGCAACTCCATAATGGATGATCATAAGCTGTACCAGCATAGGTGTACCACGTAGTACCTCTACGTAGGCCGTACCCAACCATTCAATGATACGTACACCACTCATCCGCAGCAGAGAGATGATCAGACCAATGATAAATCCGAACAGTACCCCGAGCGCAGACAGCAACAACGTGTAGCCGATACCCGTAACGTAAAAGCTGCGATATTTCCAAAATATATCCACGATGTTGTTGGATGAAACCTGTCGATCCGCAGAGAGCGCACTCGCTTCCGTGGAAAACTTTTCAATAGACCCGTCTGCTTTCAGGCGAGCCAACGTTTTATTTACAGATGCCAGCAGTTCAGCATTTCCCTTACGAATACCTACAGCTGTTTCTGCTCCCTCATCCTCAGGCACCGCCTTGGCGAGCGTTACAGTACCGTCCAACGTATATCCTTTAGCAACTGTATCTTCAATCACGACAGCGTTAATACGCTGTGTCCGAAGCTGGAGCACCAGGTCGGAGATTTTATCCAGCGAAGTTACAGCGACATTGGGCACTTTTTGAGCAATCTCTTCCTGAATACTGCCCTTTTGTGCGCCGATCTTCTCGCCTTTCAAAGCAGCCATCGTCGGATATTTGTCCTTATCCTCCGGACGTACCATAATGACTTGCTTGGAGTGGTAGTATACATTCGAAAAATCAATGCTCTTTCTGCGTTCATCCGTTGGTGTCATACCAGACAGTACCAGGTCTACACGACCACTTTGCAGGGCAGGCAGTAAGGAGTCAAAGCTCATGTCCTCAATAACCAGCTCCGCGCCAAGATCCTTGGCAATTTCATTTGCAATATCAACGTCAAAGCCTACAATGGTATCCTTACCGTTAATGTCTTTATGAAACTCATACGGCGGAAAATCGGCACTCATGCCGAGTACAAGTTTTGGCTGTGTCTTCGCTTCCGTCCCGTATGCAGTAAGCATCGGAAGACCAGCCAACAGCAAGATAACCGCCGTCAGAATCAGGGCGGTAAAACGATATGCCTTTTTCAATCTTTTTTTCTCTCCTTAAATTCTTTATAATAAATAAGATTGTGTCATTATAAATGAATATGCATGATTATGCAATGAATGTTATAGTACAATTTCAGCATACCTGACGTAATACCTACATTACAGCTTTTACAAAGGAGTTTTTCCATGAATAACAAAAATACGATCCAACGTACCATTGAGGAGCATGCCCAACGTTTTAAGGACATTTCTTTATATATTGGCGCAAACCCGGAGCTGGGGAATGAGGAATTTTTGGCGGCTGCCCGTCTAAAAGAGGAATTGGCTTTTCACGAATTTGAAGTTCAGGCCCCTGTACTGGGTATCGAAACGGCTTTCATTGCGACTTATAAAGCAGCCAAACCCGGTCCGGTCATTGCTTTTCTGGCAGAATATGACGCCCTGAAAGGTCTGGGACACGCATGCGGACACCATTTGATCTGTATGATGAGCACAGGAGCGGCTGTCGGTCTCAAATCGGTCATTGACGAGATCGGTGGAGAAGTACGAGTATACGGCACACCTGCCGAGGAAACACGCGGAGCCAAGGTTCCCATGGCGGCTGCCGGGTTATTTGATGATTGCGATATAGCGCTCATGACGCATCCTTATTACCGTTATGAAAAATCGGGCAAATCGCTGGCGATTGATGCCGTACAATTCGAATTCTTTGGGCAATCCGCTCACGCCGCTGCCAGTCCCCACGAAGGTATTAACGCGCTGGACGCGGTGATTCAAACGTTCAACGGCATTAATGCGTTCCGCCAGCAGGTGAAGAGTACGGTACGTATTCACGGCATTATTAATCAAGGAGGCCAGGTAGCGAACATCATTCCTGATTATGCCTCTGCCCAATTTTATGTACGGGCTGCTACACGGCATGAACTGAATTCATTGACTCGCCGCGTTATTCAAATTGCCAAAGGAGCGGCCTTACAAGCCGGGTGTCGTCTGAAAACCTCAAATTATGAGACGTCTTATGATGAAATGGTGACCAATCGTGCGCTTTCCGATGCCTTTATCGCAAACCTGGTGCTGACAGGCATTCCGCAGGAGGACATCACGGAGGGCGAAGATCACGGCTCCATGGATATTGGAAATGTGTCGTTGCACTGTCCCGCCATTCATCCGTACATTCAAGTTATTGACGAGAAGCATACCTTGCATACACCTGAATTCCGCGATTTGGCGATGCAGGACCGGGCGCTGGAAGGAATGTTGTTAGCCGCCAGAACTTTGGCCTGGACCGCATGTGATGTAATCACGAATCCTGAGTTGCTGACACAGATTAAGGAAGAATTCGCTCTGCTGAAAAGCAAAATTTAAATTTTTAATTTCGCCAAATTTTTAATTTCGTCTTCTTTCCAGAAAGGAGCAGTCATTATGAATCATATGAGCAGCTTTTGGGCGTTGTTTATTGTGGTCGACATCATTATTTTGTGGTTCTTTTTTCGAGCATTATACCGAAGGAACAGGGAAAATCGAAAGACACGCCGCCGTAATGCATTTTTCCTTAGCTCCCCGTCTCCCTCTTCCCTTGAACAGGGGCGGCATAAGGAGATTATAGAACTCATGCAGCTTCTGGAACGATCTATTCCAGCCTCCTACGCTCATAGTGTAAGGCGGCGTGTGATGGATTCTCATCCTCACCTGACGGAACAGGAATACGATTGGCGCTGGAATGAGCTCAAACGCTATTTTATGCTATGTGCAATTATGAACCGAGTGCCAATGTTCAGTCCAGATGTGGATGAACTGTGGCACGAAATGCTGATGTTTACGCGGGAATACCAGCAATTCTCGGAAGCCTTCTTTGGTCGCATGCTGCACCACGCCCCTCACGCTGGCTCACAGCCGGTGCCAGATGAACGGGCATGGTTCGACTGGCTGTATGTGGAATGCTTTGGCTGGAACCGCTATAGTGCGAGCTTATGGGGGACTTTTTTCAATCATCCATTACCGAATAACGAGCTTGCACACTATTACAAGCTGACAGCTTCCGGGCAGCCAGCAGGCGACCGTTGGAATATGCAGGAGGGCATCGGCATCTCTCAGCAGGCACAGCAAGCGGTTCAGAGGATTATGGACCATCTGCGTAATCGGGTGAATGAAGCAGTGGATGATCCAGATGGCAAGCGGCTGCCGAAGGTCAACTATTTGCAAATAGATTATCTGCTGCTGGCCGTCGTATGGTATTCCTGGTATCAACCCCATCAGTTTGCGTTGCACATGCATCCTGATGCTACAGGAAGTGCGGCATTAGCAAGCTCATCAGGCTGTAGTTCAGCAAGTGGTTGCTCGAACTGGGATACGAACCACTCGCATCCTCACTCTTCCCACGATAGCTCCTATGATGGAGGCTCATCTCACCACGATTCAGGTGATTCCGGCGGCAGCCATTCCTCGTGCAGCAGTTCCTCATGCGGAAGCAGCTGTGGTGGAGGCGGAGGCGACTGATCACAGCAAAAAGGGCATTCCTCAGCCATTATTGGCTTCTGAGGGATGTCCTTTTTCCATTGTACTATGTCAGTTCTACCTTGTTCAGACACTCCTGCTTGGTCGACTTAGTTCATTCGTTCCCTGTCAGTGAACGATAAATATCCAGATACGCTCCCGCCGACACATCCCAGCTGTACTCTCCTGCAAAAGCAGTGTGCGTAAGCTTGGACCAATGCTCAGGCTGGCGATAAAAATCAACCGCACGACGAATCGTATGCAGCATATCATGCGCATTGTAATTTTTGAAGCTAAAGCCGTTCCCTTCGCTTGTAGACTCGTTGTAAGCATGTACGGTATCGTTCAGACCACCCGTTTCCCGCACAATCGGGATGCTTCCATAGCGAAGCGCTAGCAACTGGCTGATCCCGCAAGGCTCAAACCTCGACGGCATAAGGTATATATCGCTTGCAGCATAAATTTTACGGGACAAAGGTTCACTAAAAGCGAGCTGCGCCGACATTTTCAAGGGATAACGTCCAGCCGCTTCCCGGAACCAGTGCTCAAAGGCTGGATCTCCCGTGCCCAGCACAACAAACTGAATATCATCATAATACATGATCTCATCAAGCACCCTGGTTACCAGGTTCAGTCCCTTCATATCCACAAGTCGGGTTACCATCGCAATTAAAGGCACATCCGGTCGTACCGGCAAACCCAGCTCCTTTTGCAGACCTATTTTGTTTTCCTTTTTCTTGACCAGACTGGTGCGGTACTTCGTATAAATACGATTGTCCGTAGCAGGATTGTAGCTTTTGGTATCAATTCCGTTCACTATACCCGACAAACGCCCCTGCTCTCCCAGCTTACGCAGCAGCCCTTCCAGCCCGTAGCCGTAAAATTCTGTCTGAATCTCCTCTGCATAGGTAGGACTTACTGTGGTGACATGATCCGAGTAGGTCAGCCCACCCTTCATAAAATTCAGTCTGCCATGATACTCCACACCCTCAGGGGTAAAATAGCTACTGTCGAGATTCAGCAGTTCCGTTAAGACCTCATATGGAAAATCCCCCTGATACAGCAGGTTATGTATCGTAAACACCGTGCGAATATCACTGTAAAAGGGCAAATGACGGTAATTGGCATTCAATAGCAACGGCACCATCGCGGTATGCCAGTCATGACAATGCAAAATATCAGGCTGAAAATTCAAATCAGGCAGTACTTCCAAAATCGCCCGGTTGAAAAAGGAAAAACGCTCGCCATCATCCATATAGCCGTAAATTCCGTCACGACCAAAGTAATATTCATTATCTATAAAATAAACCTTGATCCCGTCCAGCGTCAGTTCCTCTACTCCACAATACTGATCACGCCAGCCTACGGCGACATGCTTGACTGTTACCGGACGCAGAGACTCCTTATAAGTATCGGGAATCCCCGCATATTTAGGCAAGATGATTCGGACGTCGCACCCCGCCTGACGAAGTGCCTTCGGCAGTGCACCAATGACATCCGCCAACCCGCCTGTTTTAATAAATGGATGTGCTTCTGCTGCCGCAAATAAAATGTTCATATGTGCTTCCTCCTTATGACCTCAACCCTATTTTAAACCAGTTGTAACATGGATTAATCTGCTTTTTTAGCTTTTCGGGGCGCTTTCTTCAGTATAACGACACTCAGCGGCGGAATGGTCAGCTCCAAGCTATGGAGTTGTCCGTGGCAAGGGATCTTGGCTGTGCGCAACACTTCGGTGTTCAACTGGCCACTACCGCCAAAGTCCGAATGATCGCTGTTCAGCAGTTCAATATAGCTCCCCGCCTTTTCCAGACCAATTCGGTAGTTATCTCTTGACACAGGCTGAAAGTTAATAAGCACGACCAGTGTATCTCCCGGCTTTTTCCCTTTACGCAAATACGTAATTACGCTCTGTCCACGGTCCTCCGCCTCAATCCACTGATAGCCATCCCACGAATGGTCCAGCTCCCATAATGCTTTTTCCTGTATATACAAATGATTCAGCGCTTTCGTAAAAGCGTGCAGCGAACGGTGACTGTCATAATCCAGCAGAAACCAGTCAAGCTGCTCCTGATCCTTCCATTCGATGAATTGGCCGAATTCCCCTCCCATAAATAACAGCTTTTTGCCCGGTGAGGTAATTTGGTAACCAAGAAGCGCTCGAAGTCCGGCAAATTTTTGCTCATAGCTACCCGGCATTTTATCAAGCAGCGACTTTTTACCATGAACGACCTCATCGTGCGACAACGGCAGTGTAAAATTCTCGCTGTATGCATAGGCTATGGGGAACGTCAGCAAATTATGGCGCTCAGGCCTCTGATCGAAATCCGTTTCAATATAATCAAGCGTATCGTTCATCCAGCCCATATTCCATTTGTAATTAAAGCCGAGTCCTCCATCGCTTACCGGGGAGGTAACCATCGGCCAGGCACTGGACTCCTCTGCCATCATCAGCGCATACGGATAATAGCGGAATACGGTCTCATTCAGTTGTTGAAGGAAGGCAATAGCCTCCTCATTTTCAATGCCTCCCTTGGAATTAAAACGATATTGACCGTCCTGCTTTTCAAAATCCAGCCGCAGCATACTCGTCACAGCATCTACACGCAGGCCGTCAATGTGGTACACATCCATCCAGAACAGCGCATTGGATATAAGGAAAGAACGCACCTCCGGCTTGCTGTAATCGAACGTCAGCGTCCCCCAACCGGGCTTTTCTGCAATCAGCGGATCCTCGTATTCGAACAGAGGCGATCCATCAAACAGTCTCAAACCATGAGCATCCTTGGCAAAATGAGCCGGAACCCAATCCATAAGCACCCCAATGCTTGCCTGATGACAACGATCCACCAAATACATAAAATCATGCGGTTCCCCATAACGGCTTGTCAGTGCAAAATATCCGGTGAGCTGGTATCCCCAGGAAAGATCATACGGATGCTCACTGAGTGGCATAAGCTCAATATGCGTGTAACCCATTTCCGTTACATAGGGCACAAGAAGCTCAGCCATTTCCCTGTATGTATAAAACGTACCGTCTTCTTTTTGTTTCCAGGTGCCCAAATGTAGCTCATATATATGAAGAGGCTTTCCATAAGGCTCTCTCCGTTTACGCCGCCAAGCCGCGTCGTTCCAAACATAACCCTCCAGTGAAGCGACCACGGAAGCCGTTGCCGGTCTTAATTCTGCGCGTACCGCGTAAGGGTCTGCTTTTAGAAAACGTTCACCGTTTGCACCCGTAATATCATATTTGTAAAAAGTTCCTTGGGATATACCCGAAAAAAAACGACTCCAAAAGCCAGATTCGGGAACTCTATATAAGGAATCCTGTTCCCCATTCCAGTTGTTACGATCTGTAGCAAGCCCGACATGGAGAGCATGAGGAGCCCAGACCGTAAAACGGACGCCCTGTTCTCCGTTCTCCACAGTAAGGCGGGAACCCAAAGATCGGTAGCTGTGATAAAGCGTTCCTTCGTGAAACAAATAAATATCTTCCGGCGATACAGCCTGTTGCGGGAGAGTTTGGTCTGTCATCACGTCACCACCTTTATATGTTTGTTTCGTACAAAATGTATGATTCGGAAATGCATTTACTTTCCGGTCAAAGCTGACTTGAGTTATTACCCCATTCTAGCCACAATGAACAGAAAAATGACTATGAAAAAAATAAACCTTAAATTTTGGGGGATCTTACACACCTGATGGTTTCAAGAGCACCCCATACCGTTTATGTATGTACTACAACAGACAACTAAACCGGGAGGGAAAGGAAATGTTTAATAAAGAATGCATTGCCATGCTGCTGGCAGGCGGAGAGGGACGCCGTCTTGCTCCCCTTACTTCAACGATTGCAAAACCCGCCGTACCCTTTGGCGGTCATTACCGAATTATCGATTTTCCTCTCAGCAACTGTGTTAATTCAGACATCGATACTGTAGGTGTGCTGACGCAATATGAGGCGGAATCCTTGCACGAGCATATTGGAGATGGGACTCCCTGGGGTCTTACCAAAACGAACGACAAGGGAGTTACCTTACTTCCATCTTATAATACAGACAACGCTGAATATTTGGGAACGGCAGACGCCATTCATAAAAATATCGAATATATAGACAGTCAAAACCCGGAACACGTGCTTATTTTATCCGGTGATCATATTTACTATATGAATTATCGTGAAATGCTGAACTATCATAAGGAAAAAGTTGCTGCGGCTACGATTTCCGTTATGGAAGTACCTTGGGATGAAGCCCACCGCTTTGGCGTCATGAGTGCCGATGAGGAGCTGCGTGTCACCGAATTTGCTGAAAAGCCGGAGAAACCTGAAAGTAATCTGGCCTCTATGGGGATTTACCTGTTTAAGTGGGATTATTTAAGAAAGTATTTGGTGGAGGACGCCGAGGATGAGCAATCCAGCCATGATTTCGGTAAAGACATCATTCCTAAAATGCTGACGGATCAAGAATCCTTGTATGTTTACGAATTTCAAGGCTACTGGAAGGACGTAGGTACCGTTAAAAGCTTGTGGGATTCACATATGGATCTGCTGCAGGAGGATTGCGCTATTGACCTGCAACGGACAGACTGGCCTATGTATACGCGTGAACGCCGTACAAGGTTGAGCGCACATAAGCTATCTAACCGCAAAACGGAGCCATTGGACAGCCTCCTGCATGATTCTTGCCAAGTAGAAGGTCAAATTGAACGTTCCGTCGTATTTAGCGGTGTCGAGGTAGGTAAAGGCTCGGCTATTAAGGAAAGTATCGTTATGCCTGACACCCGTATCGGTCGTAATGTGCATATTGAGCACGCAATTATCGGTGAAGGTGCTGTAATTCGTGACGGTGCAGTCATCAAGGGCAACCCGAGTGAAATTATGGTTATCGGGCCGAATGAAACGGTATTCGGTAAAATGGCGGTACGCCCACAAACAGCCCGCATGTTGAAAGAAGCTTATGAGCGCAACACACGCCTGCGCGCTGAAGGTTTTACTTCATAATGGAACGAAATATGTCAAACAGCCAGCCCTTCACTATAATGAGGACTGGCTGTTTTTCTAATTTACATCTATTTAAAACTAACTTTCGGTTACATAACTAGCCTTCAGTGAGTTGCGGTGGCTCTACGGGTTGCTCGGCTTGCAAAGCAGGCAATGAAACTGTAATCGTGGTGCCTGCTCCCAATTCACTCTTGATGAGCATTTGCCCTTGATGGCGCTCCACAAACTGCTGCGAGATTGCCAGTCCCAAGCCCGTACCACCATTCTGATGGTCTACCTGGAAGAATCGTTCTCTTACTCTCGCAAGATTCTCCGCGCTAATCCCGATTCCTGTGTCTTGCACAGACACCTCGATGTTGTCCCCGATCTTTTGCAGTGACAGAAAAATAATAGAACTTTCATGCGAGAACTTGATGGCATTGTCCGCAATGTTTAAAAACACCTGTTTCAGACGGTTGCCGTCTCCATGAACCAGATATGCCGTTTCCTCCGAGTCCAGCTGAAGTTTAATTTGCTTCATTTCCGCTTTGGCCCATACGTTCAGCATAATCTCCTGCAAAAGCTCGCGCAGATCAACCGTTCCCATGACAAGCTTCATTGCGTCTTGTTCCAGCTTGGAGAAATCAAGAATCTCCTCGACCAAACCAATCAGCCTATCCGTCTCCTTGGAAATAATCTGCATCCCGATCTTCGTCTCCTCTGGATCATAGCCGCCGGAATTTAGCGTTTCACTCCATCCCTTAATAGAAGTCAGCGGCGTACGCAGCTCATGGGAAATGGACGAGATAAAATCATCCTTGATTTGATTCGTTCTAGCAATTTCCTGGGCCATGTAGTTTAGTGTCGAAGCCAGCTCACCCAACTCAAAGCGATAATCTCCTTTAATTCGTGCATCAAATCGCCCTTGCGCCATCTGAGCTGATACATCACGGATATTATTAATCGGCCTAACGATGGAATTAGCGAGTCCTGTACTGACCACGAATACAATAACCAGTACAGCTACCATGATGCCCACGGAGAAGAGCGTAATGGTAAATAGCTTGTCGTTGACCTTTTCCAGCGAGGTCGTATACCGAACAATATACACCTGATCTCCGACGATATTATCCAGTTTTTTGGATACCGCCATAACTTGCTGACCCGTACCAGGTTGCTTCCCAATCCAGCTCCCCGTATCCCCCGCTAATGCTTGCGTCACATCACTGGTTTGTACACTTGTTTCTGCCGCAAAGTTCGTGGAATTATCTATTACATTCCCCTTCTCATCGAGCAATTGCAGTTCCGTATCCCCTAATGAAAAAGTATTAAGCAGATACGACTGTAAAGACTGTCCCGGCTCCTTGAATTTGGGTGCAAACTCACTTACCGATTGGATGCGACTTTCCACGTGCTTATAAATCGTGTCGTAATAGTATGCACGGATTACAATCATGAAAATGACTTCTACCAACAGAAGCGCCAAGAACACCACAAAAAAATAGTGAAGCACAATCTGTCTGCCAATCCCTTTTTTGATCATTGAGCCTGACCTTTCCATTTATACCCATGCCCCCATACCGTTTGCAAAAAGGCAGGTTCGGAAGGATTGTTTTCAATTTTTTGCCGCAACCGCCGGATGTTCACATCCACGATTTTGGGATCGCCCATATATTCCTTGCCCCACACGTGGTCAAGCAAAACATCCCGGCTAAGCGGTGTATTTTCTTTTTCCAGAAAAAATTGAATCAGGGAAAACTCTGTTGGCGTCAGCTCAATCAACTGCCCGTTTTTCTTAAATTGCTTGGCAATCAGATCCAGCGTGAACGGACCAGACTGGAAGGATACTTTAGCCGCTGTCTCGCGGTGTACATTCACCCTACGCAGCAGCGACTGAATACGGGCAATGAGCTCCGTCGGGCTGAAGGGCTTGCTCACATGATCATCAGCCCCTACAGACAAGGCATACACCTTATCCTGCTCCTGTACCTTCGCCGTGAGAAAGATAATACCAATTCGCTCATTCGTTTCCCGAATTCTTCGACAGACCTCGAAACCGTCCATACCGGGCACCATTACGTCGAGCAACGCGATATCAATATCCCGCACCGTGTTCAAAATATTAAGAGCCTCATGCCCATCCGCTGCCTCCAGCACCTCGAAACCGTTTCGTTTCAAGTTTATGACGATAAAGCTGCGAATGGATTCCTCGTCTTCCATGATCAAAACTTTACTCACTCTATTCTACCTGCCTTTCCCCCAACTTGTTTTTAATGGTTTTACGTGGTTCCAGCTCACTGGATCGCTTGATACCAATCACCTGTGCATTGGTTCGCCATAGCTGGCTATATCCTTCATTGTTTCGCTCCCATTGCGACAATGAGAAATATTTAATTTCTGCAATCGTTTTGTCTGTATTGTCCAAAATGAACCGCAAATAGCTGTCCTTCTTTGATGCTTTCGGATCAATAGTCACTTTGCCATGCAGTTCCTTTGGCAGCCTGAAATAGACCTGATCATTGGAATCACGATACTGCTGCTGCTTGAAAATCGTTCCCTTGGCCCCATCCCACTGATAGAACGAAACAAAATACGGAACCTCATCCAGTGGCCTGTTGGACCAGCCTTTCGGCTTCTCCAAATTGCCAAATTCCAGAATGCCATCACCATCTACATCACCGCTAGTAATGGTAGCATCCTTAAAGGTCACATCCATAAGATCAAGCTTTTTGAGCTTGCCGTGGTCCATCACAATAACATTGGACACCGTAGTCGTCTGAGCAATCTTGGTATCAATAATGATCCCCTGCCTACCCTCGGCTACCTTACCAGCGACCACATTGTAGATACTAAGCGCCTGACTGTCCAAATCCAGCGATCCGATTTCCTTAAAGGTTCCCCCGCTGAATTGGAATGTTTTGACGGTGAAAAATTCATTACGACGCAGCAGGATAATCGTCAAGTCATTCAAATTGTCCCCGTTCAGGTCCATCTTGTTATGATTAAAATCGTCTACGACGAAGTCCGTATAACCTGTAGCATATATTTTCTCCAAAGTTCCTCCGGTATAGGAATACACGATAAGTCCCTTCTGATCGCCACCATCACTGCTATCCCCGCTGGAAAAGCCCGCTACAATATCGAGCGTGCCATCATTCGTTACGTCGACCAGCTTGAACGATTCCAGCACAGTACCTTCCCCGTCAAACGTCAGCTTCTTTACCCACGTTCCGTTTTGATCCTCGAACAAGGCCCCGTGTATTTTCACACTTTCATCTGGTGTCTCGTAAAAAAGCACTGCTTCGTCCGTACCATCATTGTTCAGATCCCCCGTCCGGATGGGCGTGGGGTCATCGGGGTCATTGGGTCGCAGAGGCTGTACCATTCCAAGCTGAGTAACCACTGCACCATTCAACTGCTGTTTCTCATCAGACATCATCGGTGCCTGCATCAGCGAAATTGGATCGCTAATGACATTACAGCCGCTTAAAAATCCAACAAGAAGCAGTGATGCGCAGCAGCCGGTTAACATTCTCAACAACATCATTTTCACTTCTCTTGCCGTCCCCTTCACAATTTGTTCTTTTCCACCTGTGTCAGTCGTCTGCCCTGAATATCAAATACGAGTTCGCCGCCGTTCAATCCCCATATACGGGAAGCAAAGCGTTCAGCCATCTCCAGCGGCAATACGGTGATTACCGTCACCCGTTCGTCAGAGCAAAGCTTGCGGAAGGTATCCATCACATGAGCTGCTGAAGTGGGGTCAAGTCCATTTACAGGCTCATCAGCCAAAATGACCTTGGCCCCGTGAACGAGCGCACGCGCAGTCGCTACCCGTTGCCGCTCACCACCGCTAAGTTTGTCGCATTTGTCATGCGCCTTATCCAGCAGACCCAGATCCTCCAATACGTCCATTGCTCCCATATAATCGTCAGAACGCACCATCCCGGTCACCATTCTCCATAATGGAGTCTGACCCGATCTGCCGATCAGCACATTTTTGAGAGCGGTCCGATTCATATTTAAATGCGGATTTTGCTCCAGATATGCCCATTCCCGCTTTATTTTCATTTTGTTCGTCCATCCGGATTTCAGCACATCCTGGCCGTCCACTATCAGACTGCCTTCCTCCCATGGCTCCTGCAAAGCAAGACAGCGCAGCAGCGTCGTTTTGCCGCTTCCGCTCGGTCCCACTACGGCAATCAGTTCGCCCGGGTGAATTTCAGCATCAATCCCCCGAAGTAACAAGGTCCGTTCAGGCCCTACTTGCTTGGTCAGCTTCTGTATTCTAATCATCTTTGTGATTCCCCTTTGCCCGCCATCAATACTGTCTATAGTTTATAGTAAATGTAAAACAAATACCATGCAAACCGTAGTTTTATGCTGTCGATATTGTTTTTCGGAAGAACAATCCCAACAACCCGAAAATGACGTAGCTGCCTCCAAGAACCAGAAACATGCTGCCTTGGGTTCCATAGTCCAGTAGCGCCCCGCTAATGTTAGGTCCGATCACACTTCCCAGATTAAAATGAAAGGATGCCAGCACATTGGCGGCGGCCAATAATGATTTGGGCAGCAGATCGGCCGCATAAGCCAGCCCCAAGGAGAAAAAGGAGCCTACCAAACCACCCGCCACCGCCAATAATACCAGTGTCAGCATAAAATGATTGCCGCTCCATGGCATCAACATAAAGATCAATCCACCCGTTATGCCTACGCTTATAAGCACCTTTTTACGGCCCCAACGATCACTCCATATACCTAGCGGCAACTGGAGAACTAATCCGCCCAAGCTGACAAAGGGGAGTAGCGCGGCAATCTCATCCGTATGAAAGCCAATGCGCAGGCCATATACCGGAAAGTTGCTGTTCAGGCTGGCTTCCATATAACCGTACAAAAATGCAGGCAGCAGCGCGTACCATGCCCAGCTATAGCTGCGCCGGAATCTTTGTGCTGGGCGCGCCTCTCTTTCCAGCTTTTCCGGTCTGGAATCCGGAAGCTTCATGAGCACCAGCACCAGAACGAGCAAGCACAACAAAGCCAGCGCTGCAAACGGAACCAGCATTCCATAATCAAGCAACCACAATCCAAGCGGACCCAGTGCAAACCCCAGCCCATAGGACATGCCGTAAAAAGAAATGTTACGCCCACGATTCTCTGCCGGAGTCACTAGCAGTATCCACAGTTGGGCGGAATAATGCAGTGCACTGTCTCCGATTCCGACCAGCAGTCGCAATACGAACCACACTCGGATATCTGGAACTAGCGGGAACAGTAGTAGCGTAAAGAGCACAAGCACAAGTCCTCCGGCCATCAGCTTTTTGAAGCCCAACCATCCCAATGTCCGTTCAGCCACCAGCGTCATAGCAAATGAACCAATATACAAAGCAGCGGCATTCATTCCATTCAGTGAAGAAGAAACACCCATCTGTTCCAGAGAGATGGACAAAATCGGCAACAGTAGCCCTTGACACAAACCGGCCACAACAATAACCATAATTAAAATAAAATAATGCAACCGCATTGACGACGACATCATGGTTCCTCCTGATATAACATATAAAAATAGCACTATCTTAAAATGAATGTTAAGGAATGATTTGCATTTGATTCCATAATCAATAGATATCCTTATTACCATATATAGCGGTCATGCAAACACAGCCAGAATACATGCAAATTTCGGTATTTTTAGTGCATAAAAGAAAAGATGAAAAAAATCGCCATCTGAGATGACGATTTTACGGAAAGTCTGTCTGATATGTAACCGACTCCGCATCGTTAGGGAGTCTTGTATGTTCAATCCGAACCCAATCACGTCACAGCGCACTATTTTATATTATAGTGGACAATGCCCAGCAGAACAAGCCATAATAAATAAGTGAGCAATTTCTAAATGCTCATGTTTTGCTTATGGACGGGCTTAATTACGTTCACCGCTCTGGGCTCGAAGACAGAATAGGAGGCATTTGATTCCATGAGTTATCAAATTAAAATAGACACTTCTCCAATTTACGAATTACTCGGCAGCTTTATGGCCTATGTAACCAAAAAATGGGTACATGACATGGACCTGGGCCATGAGTGGATCGATAAAGTGGATGCACGGCTACAAAACGAAGTTCACACCGAGCTGGCTACAGCGCAGGATTGCCCTTTTAGCGATTATGACGCGCTTTATGTTTGGGCTTTGCTTCGACCGGAATCGGATGAAATATCCGATTATATCGCTTATCTGGACCACGGCCCGGATGAAGATATGTTCGAGCTGATTGTTCCGCATGTTCCTTTTTTAACCTTTGAAGAATCTTTGCGCATTCGCAAGGTGTACGCCCCTCTCCTCAAATTATGGGACCGGGACTACTTCCGGGCAATGGAAAGCGAACTGCGTGTGCTGGCAGAGGAAGACGCTGCAGAAAAACGTATGCTTCTGAACAAAATGGAACCGGAAGCATTGGTTGAATACGCCACAGCCGGACTGATCGTGCCTCATATGGAAGATTTGGATACAGTTGTTCTGTTTCCAGTCGTCCATAACCGTCCGATCAATTCGTACTGTTTTTATACCCGTATGCTGCTGATCCAGTATCCGGTAGACGTTCCCGAAGAAAGCGAGGAAGAACCGCCTACACTCCTGCTTCGGCTGACTCGGGCGGTAAATGACCCGCAACGTCTGCGGATTCTGCGTTACGTGGCTCAAGGCCCTAAATCTCTCGAAGATATGCGTCATGATTTGAGCCGATTGGAAGACACGCTCATGTCTGATATGATGATTTTGCGAGTAGCTGGCCTGCTCCGTATCCATATTGGACGTTATCACAAAGAAAAATTCAGCATTCGCCCCGACGGAGCGGCTGATTTACAGGTATTTTTGGAATCCTATATCGGACTGTAATTTGAACTGTGCCCTCCGTTATAACCGAATATCGTTAAAGCATTGGCTTGGAAGGAGTATGCAACATGTCGTATCCGAAGCAGCACATATTATTCGATCTTGATGACACTTTGGTCCACTGCAACAAGTATTTCGATCTTATTCTCAACCACTTTTTCGATTTGCTTCAGGAATGGTTTGCAGCCCGTAACCTGACGAAAAATACAATTCGTGAAAAACAAATCGAAATTGATGTGGCTGGTGTTCATCAGGTGGGATTTGCCAGTGAGCATTTTCCACAGTCCTTGATTGATACGTACCACTTTTTCTCGGAGCAATTCGGACGCCGTACAGATCCTAGGGAAGAGCAGGAGCTTCGCTCGCTTGGCCGAAGTGTGTACGAGCAGGAAATTGAACCGTATCCCGGGATGGTCGAAACGTTAAACTCCCTCCAAAAAGCCGGGCATGCCCTGCACCTCTACACCGGCGGTGAGCAGGTCATTCAGGAAAAGAAGATTGAACAGATGAAGCTGGCTAACTATTTTGATGATCGCATCTACATTCGCCAGCATAAAAATGTCGAGGCACTGGAGGAAATTATTCAGATGAACCGCTTTGACCGAAGCATCACCTGGATGATTGGAAACTCCCTGCGCACCGATGTATCTCCCGCCCTTGCTGCAGGCATTCATGCCGTGTATCTCAAGCAGCCCAAGGAATGGGTTTACAACATGGTTGAGCTGCAAAAAAACGTTAACTCCGTGATGTATACGATACAGAAGCTAACAGAAGTACCCCGAGTGATACACGAAAGCATTCAATTGCATCAACAAAAAAGGACTCTCGGCTAGATTGCACCGGTTAATATCCCCTTCAAGTAGACACTCAAAAAAGTCCACATGGTATCATGAGGCTAGAGAGAACTTGGAGGGGATATTTTTTTACTTTTATAACTGCCAACGAGTTCAGTCAAATTCAAACAGCGCGCGTCGATTAAGTATCGGCACGCGCTGGCTGCTTAGTCTGTTTTATTTATCTACTTGACAGGGGGATAAATCATTCAACAATTGTTCCACGGATAAAATCCGGTCAAAAAGACCAAAGACTTCTTCCGAATCGTAAAGATTCTCCAATACGCTGACCTCCATCATTAAACGTCCCGAAAGCGTAGCCGTTGTGAGCAATAACGACTGGTTTTTGATGGAAAAATAGATGGTATCCACCCATTCCTCCATAATCGGATACGATATGACTCCCAGATTGGACAAGGTGATGGTAAAATTCCACAGGGGGAATCTTTCAGGCATTGTTTTCATAACCAATTCAAGACACTGTTGTTTATATTTCCGATATGAATTGGAAAACGAAGCAAAAAAGAGCGACAACGCATAGGGAACCCCCCTTTTGAACCATTTGAACGCAGATTTCACCTGTTTTTCCAAATTTCCAGCCCGGAAAAATTGCATTGGAAGGCTTGCGACGTAATTACCGTGCATAGTTTCCGGCGAGTAGTTATGCAGAAACTTCAAATCCATAGGCATGGAGACAAACACGCGTTGCTTGCAGGGAGCATGCTGCAGTAGTCCATCAGTCATTCGATAACAGATGTATTCGGTTAATGTCATTTTTAGGCTCCGGCATCGCCGTAAAATCTCACCAGTCTCCTCTTTGCTGAATCTATACGATTTTTTGACATAACCGCCGCCTTGCTCCGGCCTTCTGCCGTAACTCAAATCAACGGTTTCGCCAACGCCTGTCCCTTTTCCCCTAACCCTGGACATAAAACCTGCAACAAAAACCGGCATCCACATAAAAGCGGAAAATCTTCTTTTCATACGCAACAGCCTGTCTTTGGAGACGTCGCCCTTTGCCGCCTTATTTTCCGGCTCGGAATCTGGTTCGCCTGAGTAATATTCAAGCCATCTCTTGATCCAGAAAACCAAGCTCAGCCCATTAGCCACCGCATGGTTCATAGCAAATATCATTGTATATTCATTTATAGGGTAAATACGAAACGGAAGTCTGGCATTGGTCGGTCTATACTGAGCCAGTACCTCCTCTTCCGTAAAATATTGGGAAAGCTTCACCTTTTCAGCCTCCAGAAAATGTTCCAGCTCTTCCTGAGAAAAATGCCCCCATACAAACGTGTCTTTTTCGAATTGTTCCACCCTTTTGGCTTGCAGCAAAGGATTGTCCATGATGAGCGAGCGGTAGCTGGAAAACAATTTTTCAGCGTCGATTCTTCTTTTAAAAGTAACCGTTGCGATCATGCTGTTGGATAAAATATAATCTTCAGTTCCGAAAAAGTAAGTGCTTGCCAATTTAATCGCATCCATTTTTCCCCCTCCTTCCCTTCTATTCTTTTACATAAACCCTACTTTTTTGACATGATCCATCATCAGCTTCACTTTTTGACCGTCCAGCCTGGACCACTCAAACCCCAGCTCCTGCAAAATACCGTCAGTCTTCTTGTTCATCGTCATGAACAACGTTTTGCTTGCTCCCTCAAAGAAGACGTTGGAATGAACAAGAATCCGGGCAACCTCCTGCTCTGTCTCCGGTTCATCGTATTTTTCAAACATGTATTCGGTAAAATCCTCCACTGGCATCGGCTTTACATTTATATCCGCTTGCTTCAAAAGCTTGGCAAAAGCTATCATGCTAACCTGATGGCTGTTAAACAGATGATAGGTTTCGTTGATTAGATTTTTCCGGTCGAACAGGAGTACAACTGCCTTGGCCACCTCATCCACAAAGGAGAAGTTCATGGTTTTATCTTGAATTGCGGGTAATCGGCCAAGTTTGATCATCGATTTTACCAACGAATAAAATGCATTATCCGAAATATTTTCCTGGAAGATCCCCGAATTGGAATCAAACACGAGGTTCCCGACCCTGAACACATTGGAATCAAGCCCTTCTTCCCTTGCTCTTACAATCTCTTTCTCGGCTTCGAGCTTCGTCATCACATAATAGTTATCAGAGCTTTGCTCGACATTGCAATCATATTCAGTGAACATGATGCTGCTCTGGTCTTCTATCCAGCCACTACCTACGCTGGTGGTGGAAACGAAATTGTAGGTCTTTTTCTTCCCTGTGCCAGCAAATTTGATCAGTCTTTCGTTCCCTTCCACATTGACCGCCTGAAATTCCGAGTAATGCCCAAAATGCTTCACATTTGCCGCCGAGTTAATGATCGCATCAATGCTTCCGGCCAAATCCTCATAGCGCTCCCGGCTCAGTCCAAAGTAGTCCTGGGTTAAGTCTCCACAAAACACGCACACTCTGTCTTCCCAGGCCTTCTCCCCATCAAGCTCAAGGCCAAAATGGAACTTCAGCTTCGCCCACAGTCTTTCCAGCGCCTCATCGTCACTCGTTCCCCGAACAGGTACATACACCTTATATTCCGTATTTTGCAGCAATTGGAACAAAATATGGATTCCCAGATACCCTGTTCCTCCTACCAGCAGAACATTACGGTAGTCAGCCCGTTCAGAAAGATCGATGTTTTCATAACCCTGATTTTTCTTCCGGTATTCTTTGAGACTCTCGCGCATTTTCCAGACAACACCAGGTACGCCGTTTTCTCCGGAAGCTGCCACTTCCCGTAAGGCGTACACGAATTGTTTTAATCTGTCTTTGGAATACTTAATGTTATCCGCCAAGGCCCGAATCGTCGGATATTGAAAGATGTCGTTAATGCCCACTTCAAAATCCAGCGCCAGCCTCGAAACCACCTGAATCGCCTTGATCGAATTGCCACCCAGTCTAAAGAAATGCTCATCAATTCCGATCGACTCTATGCCGAGAATCTCCTGCCATACCTTCTGGATTTTCAAATCAACGTCATTTCTTGGGCTGCTGACTGTGTGGTCGCTTCCCTGCCATTCAGGCTCGGGCAATGCCTTCCTGTCAATTTTTCCGCTCGGAGTCATCGGCATGTCATCCAGCTGCATAAAGCTGGACGGCACCATATAATCAGGCAGCTCCTGCATAAGCTGTTCCCGCAGCTCTTCCACTCCCGGTTCGCCCTCTGCTGTAAAATACGCCGCCAGATATTTCTCGCCTTGCTTGTCTTCCCTCGCGATCACCGCTACCTCCCGGACAAGCGGATGCTTCATTAGCTGCGCTTCGATTTCACCCAGCTCAATGCGGAAGCCCCGAATTTTCACCTGATCGTCGATTCTTCCCAAAAATTCGATATTCCCGTCCGGCAGCCAACGCACCAGATCGCCTGTGCGGTACAGCTTCTCTCCAGCTTCGTAAGGATTCGCCACAAACTTCTCCGCCGTCAGCTCCGGCCGGTGCAGATATCCCCTGGCCAATCCGTCTCCCGCAATGCACATTTCCCCGGCTGCTCCCAGCGGTAGCAGCTTTTGATGTGTATCCATAATGTAAATTCGAGTATTGGCAATCGGTTTGCCAATCGGTACCGATGGATACCCCATATCCTCTTCCCGGTACGTCCACGCGGTTGCAATTACACTTGATTCGCTCGGACCATAGGCGTTCATATATTCCACGCTGTCCTTCCACCGCATAACCAGCTCTTTGGTAATCGCTGATCCGCCTGTCACCAGTTT